>FR888497.1:0-19366 GCA_000432155.1 Eubacterium sp. CAG:274 | reverse complement strand
GTAACATTCTCCTTAGAGCCCTTATTTAATACATCCATAAGTTGTGCATATGATGGTTTTAACATTTTTATTACTCTCCTTTTAAAATTTTATTTACTGTATTTAAGTTATGTTTTACTTTACTTTTTTCACTTTCCACTATTTTATCAATAGCTGAAGCTGTATCCTCAATATCTTCATTTACAACTACATAGTCATAATTTTCTATTAAGCCAACTTCTTCTTTAGCTCTTGACATTCTTTTTTCGATTACATCAATAGTTTCAGTACCTCTGTTAACTAAACGATTGTGTAATTCTTCAAAACTTGGTGGAAGCATAAAAATCATTACTGTATCAGGCAACATCTTCTTTACTTCCATCGCCCCTTGTACTTCTATTTCAAGAATAACATTTTTACCATTGTTCATCTGTTCTTGAACATAGTCAAGAGGTGTACCATAGTAATTATCACAAAAACAGGCATATTCTAACAATCTTTTATCAGCAATAAGCTGTTCAAATTCTTCCTTTGTCTTAAAGAAGTATGACTTACCGTCAACTTCTCCCTCTCTAGGTTTTCTAGTTGTAGCAGAAATAGACAAAGCATATTTACCTGTTTCTAAAAGTTTACCCATTACAGTACCTTTTCCTGCACCAGATGGTCCAGAAACAACTATAAGAAGTCCTTTTTTCATAAACTTTCCTCTCCTAATCTATCCTCTGTATCTAATTTTAAGTCTTTACCATTTATTCTAGCTGAAATCGTATCTGGCTGTAAAGCTGAAAGCACTATATGATTGCTATCAAGAACAATAACAGAACGGGTTCTTCGACCTAAAGTACCGTCAATAGCTAGACCAGCCTCTTTTCTATCTTGAATAAGTCTTTTAATAGGTGCAGATTCTGGACTAACAACAGCAATAATCCTGTTTGTTGGCACAGTATTACCGAAACCTATATTAATAAGTTTCACAATAATCACCTACTCTATATTCTGAATTTGTTCACGAATTTTTTCAATTTCACTTTTAATGTCAACAACATGGTTAGTTATTTCTATATCGTTAGACTTAGAACCAATAGTATTAGTTTCTCTATTCATTTCTTGAACAAGAAAATCCAATTTTCTACCTACAGGGACATTTTCCTCTACAATACTATACATTTGTGAAATATGGGAATGTAATCTTGTAATTTCTTCGTCAATACAAGCCTTATCAGCAAACAACAGAACTTCTGTAAGAAGTCGGCTTTCATCAACTTGAATTTCGTCTAAATCAGCCAGTTTAGCTTCAAGCCTTGCTCTGTAGTCCTTAGATACCCATGGAGCTCTTTCCTCTATTTTCTGCAAAGCATCGTTTACAAAAGCAACCTTTTCAATAATGTTCTTTTTAAGAGTTTCGCCCTCAACTTCTCTCATAGCAACAAAGGCGTCTGTAGCATCTTCAACAGCCTTCATAAGACATTCTCTGATTTCATTTTCAGTATTTTCATTAGAAATACTTTTATCTACTGTAATTACATCTGGGAATTTAGAAACTATCTCAATAGTAACATCTCCATCAAGGTGCAAGTCAGATTTAAGTTTTCTCAATGTTTCTGTATAAGATTTTGCCAAAGGTTCATTTACACTTATGTTAATATCTTCTTGGGAAAAAGACTCGAAATTAACAAAGACATCTAGCTTACCTCTAAAGACTTTCTTAGAAATAGCTTTCTTTATCTCGTCTTCAAAGCCCATTATTGCTCTTGGTAATTTAACTGTAATATCATTATATCTATGGTTTACGGCCTTTATTTCAACTGTGAACTTTCGTTCATACATTGTACACTCGCCTCTGCCATAGCCTGTCATACTTTTCATAAAACTACCTCTTTCGTTTTACTAAATATCAATTTATTATACTATAACTTTAAATTAATTTAAAGAGTTTTTTTATAAATAAGTAAAATTTTTACTATAGGTAGGTAAAAAATCAGTAAAAGTACAGAATAATTTTAAACAAGTATTGAAAACAAATTAAAAATTCGGTATAATATTACCGTTTAGGAGGAATCACAATGGCATTTGACGGTATTACTGTTTCAGCTATTAAAGCCGAAATTGAAGATAAAATACTCGGGGGAAGAATTGATAAAATTTATCAACCTGAGAAAGACGAAATTATATTAGGAATAAGAAGTATGGGTCAAGCTTACAAATTGTTGTTGACCTCCAATGCATCAAATCCGAAGTTTCATTTTACGCAAACAAATCCCAGCAATCCAATGACACCACCATTATTTTGTATGGTAATGCGTAAACATTTACAAAGTGGTAAAATAATTAAAATTGAACAGCCTGATTTTGATAGAATATTAAATATCTATGTAGAATCACTTAATGAACTTGGCGATTATTCTGTAAAAAAACTTGTCTTAGAGATAATGGGTAGACATAGTAATATTATTCTTACAGATGAAAATAATACTATATTAGACTGTATAAAGCATATAGGTCATGATACCAGCTCTGTTAGAGAAGTTTTGCCAGGTAGAGAATATACATTACCGCCTTCTCAAGGCAAAATTAACACTCTCGAATTAGACAATAACAATTTCAATGAAGTTTTAGAAAACAACCCATCTTTTGAAATACAATCTGTTATATATAAAAATTATACAGGTATTAGCCCTATTGCTGCATCTGAAATTTGTTACAGAGCAAATGTAAACGGTTCAACACCTGTGGAGGCTTTAACTGATATTCAGAAAGAAATAGTTTTCAATAAATTTTCTGAATTAGTTGAGGATATAAAAGCAAATAGATTTTACCCTGAAAGTATTACCAACGAAAAAGGTAAGACTATAGATTTCAGTCCTATTGAAATGACACAGTTTAATGGATTAGAAATAAAGAAATATACTTCAATATCCGAACTAATTGAAAGTTTTTACGCTAACAGAGATTTTGCTTACAGAATAGGACAAAAAACTCAGGATTTAAGAAAACTCATCACTCAGAACATTGAGCGTTGCATAAGAAAAAAAGATATTCAAATGCAAACCCTTAGAAGTATTAAAAACAGAGATGAATTAAGACTTAAAGGCGAGCTTTTAACTGCAAATATCTATTCAATAAAAAAAGGTATGACAACTGTTGAATTGCCTAACTATTAT
The DNA here is from genome assembly GCA_000432155.1 of Eubacterium sp. CAG:274. Classification (GTDB taxonomy): domain Bacteria; phylum Bacillota; class Clostridia; order Lachnospirales; family CAG-274; genus CAG-274. The sequence goes on along the minus strand of FR888497.1, from coordinate 16,226 downwards.
TCTGAAAATCAAGAATTAGTAGCTATAGAATTAGACAGCAACAAAACACCTTCTGAAAACGCTCAAAAATATTACAAAGCCTATAACAAAGCTAAAAGAACTTTTGAGGCTCTTAAAGACCAAATAAAATCAAATGATGAAGAGCTTGCCTATCTTGAAAGCGTTCTTACATCTGTAAACAACTGTACTGATGAACAAGATGTAAAAGAAATAAGACGCGAACTTCGAGAAGAAGGCTATGTAAAGAAAGTTAAAAATCAAAAGGATAAGAGCAAGAAACATTCTGTTCCTTTGCATTTTATTTCTCAAGACGGTTTTGATATTTATGTTGGTAAAAACAATATCCAGAATGATGAATTAACTTTAAAATTTGCACGACCTAGAGATATTTGGATGCACACTAAAAACATTCCAGGTTCTCATGTAATTATTGTTGCAAATGGTCAGACAATACCAGACACTACTCTTAATGAAGGAGCTATGTTATCAGCTTTTTATAGCAAAGCTAAAAACTCCTCAAAAGTGCCTGTGGATTACACCGAAAAGAAAAATGTTAAAAAGCCTAATGGTTCTAAACCAGGTTTTGTAATATATGAAACAAACAAAACTGCTTACATCACTACAAGTGAGGAAGAAATTAAAAAAATAAGAAGAGGTGATTGACCTTGAATACTGAAGAATTAGAATTAACAAAAAAGGCCGTAGAACTTTTAAATGACAGAAATTTAAAAGATTTAAAAGAACTCTTAGCAGAACAAAACCCTGCTGATATTTCAAACATATTTGAGGAAGTACCTAGAACCGATGTCATTTTGCTTTTTAGACTTTTACCTAAAGAGTTAGCAGCAGACACTTTTGCTCACCTTGATAGTGACGAACAGGAACTTATTATCAAAGGTTTTTCTGATAAAGAAATTGAAGCAATTATGGAAGACCTTTTCATTGACGATGCTGTAGACTTAATCGAAGAAATGCCTGCAAGTGTTGTTAAAAGAATACTTAAAAATACAGATAGAGAAACTAGAAATACTATAAATGATATTTTAAAGTATCCTAAGGATTGTGCCGGAAGTATTATGACAACTGAGTATGTCAACTTCCGCCCACAGCAAACAGTTGAAGAAGCCTTTAGTATAATCAGAAAAACAGGTGTAGATAAGGAAACAATTTACACTTGTTATGTTATTGAAAAGGATAGAAAACTTTTAGGTACAGTTTCTGTTAAGGATTTACTTTTAAACGACTATTCTTGTAAAATTTCAGATATTATGGATTCCAACATTATAGCCGTAAATACTCTTGACGATAAAGAAGATGTGGTTAAGAAATTCTCAAAATACGACTTACTTGCTATTCCTGTTGTAGATAACGAAGACAGATTAATTGGTATAATTACCGTTGATGATGCTATGGATGTTATGGAAGACGAAACTGAAGAAGATTTCGCAATTATGGCTGCCATGACACCTACTGAAGACAGTTATTTTAAAACATCTGTATTTAGTCATGCAAAGCACAGAATATTATGGCTTTTATTCCTTATGCTTTCTGCAACTCTTACAGGCACAATAATAACAAAGTACGAAAACGCATTTACTGCTATACCTATTTTAGTTTCATTTATACCAATGCTTATGGATACTGGTGGTAACTGTGGTTCTCAGAGTTCAACCCTTGTAATTCGTGGTCTTGCTCTTGAAGAAATTAAGTTCAAGGATATTTTCAAAGTAATGTTTAAAGAATTTAGAATTGCTTTAGTTGTTGGTGTTGCCCTTGCAATAGTAAATGGTATAAGAATTTATATTATGTACAGAAATCAGTTCACTTTTTCTACTGTACTTTTATCATTTACAATAGGTTTTACACTTATGCTTATTGTTATTTTATCTGAATTAATTGGTTGTATACTCCCAATGGTTGCACAAAAACTCAAATTGGACCCTGCTATTATGGCATCTCCACTTATTACAACTATTGTAGATACTTTCTCAGTTTTCGTATTCTTTAAAGTAGCTATGTTACTTTTACCTATGTAAAATAAATATGACACAAAAAATGCTCTCGCTTATAAAACGAGAGCATTTTTACTACCAAATATTATTGATTAAGCTAAAAGAGCCTTAACACATTCAGCAATTTTTTCATCTTTGCAATTAGCGAAGAAGTATTCCTGGAACTTTTCACCACTAATAGCACCCTTAACAAGGTCCTTATCAAGGTTGTTAAGAATAGTAATTAAATCAGTATGAGTAACCTTCTTAACTTCGTCAAGAATTTTCTTATTTCTCTGTTCTGGTACTACTCTTTCTCTTGGGTAACCCTGACCACTTTCGCCACAGAAAAGCTGTTCGAAAGTATATTTAAGGTTTAATTCAGCACCCCAGCCAAAACCCTTAGCAAATGGGAAAGCTGCACAGTTACCATCATTAATCTGAGCAAACATATAACCATCAGATGGGTCAACAACATGACCACATAAAACACCTGGGAAAGCATTACAAGCAAGCATTGCACCTTCGCCTGTACCACAGCCTGTAATAACAAAATCAGCTGCACCAGAGTTTAATAAAATAGCTGCAAGAATACCATTCTGAACATATGTAAGCTGTGCTTCGTCATCAGCAGAGTACATACCATAGTTAAATACTTCGTGACCCATAGGTTCAACTACGCTCTTTAAAGTATTGAAGATTAATTCATTCTTTGCTGCCTGACTGTTTTCATTGATTAAAGCAATTTTCATTTTTCTGTTTCCTTTCTCTAAATCAGTATTTACATATTGATTTTAATTCAGAACAACCGATTTGTCAACTAAAAACCATTTTCTACCTATATTAAGAAACCTTGAACAAAAAATATTTATCTCTTTCCTTTTCCGCAAAGCCATATATTACATTATTTCCATAATCTAAACTCTTTCTTTTTTGTCTGGCTATAGCCCTTTCTTTTCTTCGTTTTTCTTCTAAGTCTGAATTTATGCCAAATAAAATCCAAGAAATTTCTGCTACAACAACAAAAGGCATAGTAATAGCAAACATATGTTTAAATTCAGCATTTACAAGCCAGCATATTCCATAGGCAATAGCAAAGCCAACTACAGACAATAATGCTACCATAATTCTGTTAGCGGAATTTTTATATTCTTTCATATCTCTCCTCCTTTTTTCGAACATATCTTCGATTTATCGACATTATACAATATATTTTAACCTTTGTCAAACATTTGTTCGTATAAACTTTTTTATTTAACTTTGTTTACCAATGTGATATAATCAAGGAAAGGAGTGTGAAAAAATGAGATTAAGAACTTTTAAACACAACAATAATGTAAAAGTTGGTATAGTAAAAGACAATTTTGTTTATACCTTACCTTTCAATTCTATGAATGAATTAATAGATTCTAATAAATCAACACAGGAATTATTAGATTTAGTTTCTGATAAAATTAATGTAGAGGAAACCGAAACTCTTGCCCCAATTCCTAACCCTAAACAAGACATAATTTGTCTAGGCATCAACTATATGGCTCATGCTGAAGAATCAGCTCGTTACAAAAAAGAAGCTTTTGGTGGGGATAGACCTTTCGCAGTATATTTTTCAAAGAGAGCTAATGAATGTGTGGCTACAGAAGGTAATATTCCATCATATCCTGAATTAGTAGACAGTTTGGATTACGAATGTGAATTAGCTGTGATAATAGGAAAAAAAGCTAAAAATGTTTCAGAAGAAAATGCTTTTGACTATGTTTTTGGCTACACAATTTTAAACGATGTTAGTGCAAGAAATCTTCAAACCAGACATAAACAATGGTATTTTGGTAAAAGTCTTGACGGTTTTTGTCCTATGGGACCTGATATTATAACAGAAGATGAATTTGATAGACCCCCTGTACTTACTATACAATCTTACATAAATGGAGAACTTAGACAAAATAGCAATACAGGTTTACTTATTTTCAATATTCCTCATGTTATAAGCGAACTATCTCAAGGTACTACATTAAAAGCTGGCACTATAATTTCTATGGGCACGCCTGCCGGCGTAGGTATGGGATTTCAACCCCCTAAATTTCTTAAAAAAGGCGATGTAATAGAATGTCGTATAGAAAAAATTGGTAGCTTAAAAAATTATGTAATATAATTAAAACTCTAGGCTGTTGTTTTCGTTGCAACAGCCTTTTCTATTCTTAAATCAGTATAGGTTGTATTTGTTCATATTCTAAAGCTTTTTTCAAAGTATCCTCTATCTTTTCAAAGTCAGAAATCATAGACAGAGGTTTTTTAGATGGATTATCCTGTCCAAAAGGTACAAAGAAAATATTTTTTCTTACCATTAATCCACCTATATTTTTTAAATTTATGCCAAGGGCATCATTAGTAGCAAGGCAAAGTACAAGAGGTTTATTATTTCTTAAATGTGCCTTACATGCCATTGTGACTGGGCCATCTGTGATACCATTATTTAATTTTGCCATTGTGTTACCTGTGCAAGGTGCAACAAGCATAATATCCAAAAAATTTTGTGGTCCAATAGGTTCAGCAGAAAAAACGGAGTCAATAATTTTGTTTCCTGTCATATCTTCAAGTCTTTTTCTAAATTCAAGAGCCTTTCCAAATCTTGTATCAGTAGTATAGGAAATTTTGCTCATTACAGGATATATATTAACACCTATTTTCTTTAATCGCTCAATAGCCTCAAAGGATTTTTTATAAGTGCAAAAAGAACCGCACATACACAATCCTAAATTAATTCCTTTCAATTCCACCATATCACCTCCCCTGTATATTATGAGGTTTTATCTATTTTTGTGATATGGCATATCTATTTCTGCAACGATTGTTTCAACAGCCTCTTTCAAAATTTCTGCTGCTGTAACAGGTGCAATCCTCCCCGGTAACCCTGGGCAGTACAAAGCTCTTAGTCCAATACTCCTTGCATAGTTGTAATCTACTCCTCCCGGAGCTTGAGCTATATCAATTATAGTAGCATTTTTAGAAACACAATTTAAAACCTTTTTATTCAACACAAGGGCCGGTATTGTATTAAATATAAAATCATATTTACCAATTACTTTTTCTACATCGTCAAATTTAACCGGATTATAATTATAGGCTGATATATAGGCTAAATCCAACTGTTTCCTGTAAGAAACACTTACATTAGCACCTAGCCCCTTTAATGTGTGAGCAAGTATCTTACCACATCGTCCATAACCCAGAATTAAATTATTACTTCCGAAAAGTGTTTTTTCACTTTCTTCCATAGCCGTCATAATTGCACCTTCGGCTGTCGGTACTGCATTTTTTACGGCAACGGTTTCTATTTCAAAAAAATCATATACATTAATTTCACAACTTTTAACTTTATTTTTAAATTCCTCATCAATTACTCCTGCGACAAAGCAAGTTATTTTTTTACTTTTCATTTTTAATAAAAGTTCCGAAATTGATATTTTATCTTCACAAAACAGATTTATGTACTTTTTATCCTTAGTATAAGGTATTGGCCCTATTAACAGGTCTGTATTGTCTAACATTTCATCTAATGAACTACTATTATTTTCAATATGTATATTTCCAAAAGTTTTTACATCAAGTCCGTCTGCTTCAAAAAGATTTTTTAATATTTTATACCTGTAATCCCCACCTAAAATACCTATATTAATTCTACGCAATATAATCACCTCTTACATAATTAATATGTAAAAGTGCCTTTATAAATTACATATACTTAATTTCATAAGCTCCATTTTTCAAAAATGAAATTTTAACTTTGTCCCCTTCTTTATATGTACTATTTTCAATTTTGAAAAATCTGGTAGCTCCGTTTAATTGAACATCTATTCCCTTTGAATTGGCCTTTACAACAGTTAAGTTATCAATAACCGGACAATCATTTTCAATAGATTTAATAGCAGCAATCTCTTTTTCTCTTGTTATAACATTAATCTGACAATCATAATAAGCAGAAAAATCTATTCCGTCTGTCTTTAATAATCCCTTATCGGTAAGTATAAAGTTATCTCCTAATTTTGAGCATTGCTCTTTTGTTGCATAAACTACCACACTTTGATTTGCAACTTTTAAATTTGCTATTTTAGCCGATTTTTCAAAAGCCTCTACCCACATTGAATAAGAAATAGGTTTATCCTTATCTTCTTCGTTATATTTTAGTTTTAATTTTTCTGAATTTGTTATTTTGTTAATAAGGAACTGGGCTTGTCTTAATGACAAATATCCCTCCGGGTCAAAGTGTTCTTCATCAACACCACTTATATAACCCCCTGTAAATGCACTATTTATGTATTTATCATACCATTTATTCATATCAGTATCTTTAAATACTATCTTTCTTTCCAATAGGTCAATTTCCTCTGGACTATACTTAGACAAAGCTATCATTTTACACACCTCAGCTCTTGTTATAGGCATACTTTCTCCATATTTGCCTACCGTAGCTGTATTAGAGCTGTTATCAGCCTCCGAGCATCCACACAACAAAACAATTAATAATAAAAATAAAAATCTTCGCATAAATGTACAACCTCCTCAATACATTATATGCAAAGATTTCTAATAAATTACCTATTAAATTTTACACTTTATTGATAACAAAAACCTTATTATTACCAAATTCCAAATAAAGTTTATTAAAGCGACTAAAAATATCTTTTAGCGTTACATTAACTGTATTGTAATTTACATTTTCAAAATCGCATCTATATTCTGAAAAAACAGTCTTAGGTAATGTATAAAAGCTGTAGTCGTATGAATCCCCCATAAGTTTATATTTATGGCAAATAATATGACTTAATTTTGCAAGGGACATATTTTTATTAAATTTATCTAATAAACTTTCAGAAGGATTATCATTGTCGTACATACTTAGTGCTATAGTTTCATTTTTCTCTACAGTTTTATTCCTTAATCTATGGTACTTTTCTACCTTGTTATTAAGAATAATATCAAAAACATCTTCAATATCTAAATCATCTAGCTGTATTTTCTCTAAAGATTGTTTTTCATAATACTCTATACCTAATTTTGATAAGGAATAACTTGTACAAGGCGAATACATAATATCCTCGTAATCTTCCAAATATATTTCGCCGTAATCCTCTGCTAAGGAGTCTATAAACATAAATTCATTTATAATATCAAAAGGCATACCGTAGTAAGGATTTATAAGTTTGAAATAATAACCATATGGTGTAAGAAAATATTTATCAAACAAAATACCCATTTCCAGTAAAAACATACTAAACTCGTCATCAGTATAATTTTTACCATTTTCTAATTCCATTAAAGACCTCATAACATTATCTACTTCCGTAAACTCTGTTATCCATTCTTTAATATGTTTTTTATGCCCTGTTTTATTGGTTATAATCTTATTTTTAGTTAATTCATATGCTCCATCTAACATTAAATCAAATAATTTTCTATTATCTAATTTTAATATATCATCGGCACTATTTGTAGTTTGAAATGTAACAACTCCTATAGATGGTATAGTTGTAACCAATTTCATTTCCATAGCTAATTCCAGTAAATAATATATATAATTATCCTCACTACTTGAAAGTAATTCATTTAATTCAATTTTACTTATATTAACAAGTCTACCTATATCATCAAATTGAATACTATTTTTACCTAAACTTAATATATTTTTAAAATCATATGTTACAGGATGACTATCTATTGAATAATTTATCTTTTTATAACTTAAATTACTCTCATCCTTATAGTCAAGATTTTTTATTTTATAAGACACACTATCTGGGTTTAAAAACTCTACTATCTGGGCAGGTGTAATTGTAGTATTGGCTACAACGGCTGAATAATACCATTTTTTAAAAAGACTATCACAACACCTAATATAAATTTTTTTATTTGTAAAATTTTCATTTTTATATATTCCAAGAAAAGCAGAATAAAACTTATTTAATAAAGATATGACTTTATTTTCATTTAACCCCTTATATTCATCTGTCACATCTCAACCTCCTCTACAATAAAGTAAACAAGTCATAGTATATCACATAGTCTCTATTTTTCAAAGAAGTATTTTATATATTTTTATAACATTTTATAGTTTAACAATTATATGTTTACCTAATTTTTAATTTTTAATATCATAAAATTACTGATTTATTTTTATGGTAACTATGTATTTCATAAAAATACTTAAAGCATTATTAAATACCATCATTTTTCAACCATTATTTATAAAAAGTCTATAATCACTATATTTCCTAAGTGGTTACTATGATTTATTTTTTCCAATAAAACCTACAAAAAATCATATATTTTATTCTTTATACCGAAAAATTGCACCTTTTTGATTAATTTTTTAAAAAATTTAAAAAAAAGAAAAATTTATGTTTACTAATGAGAGAAATGTTGTTATAATATAACCATAGAATATTTTGCTTATAGCAATTTATCTGTAGAGGGGCAACACCCTCTGACTCTAATGCATTTGACAAGGAGGATTATGAAATGTCAAAAGTTATGAAAACTATGGATGGTAATCAGGCTGCTGCTGAAGTATCTTATGCCTTTACTGAAGTTGCAGGTATTTACCCTATTACTCCATCCTCTCCAATGGCTGAACATGTAGATGAATGGGCAGCTAGAGGTAAGAAGAACATCTTTGGTCAGACAGTTGATGTTGTAGAAATGCAGTCTGAAGCCGGTGCAGCTGGTACTGTTCACGGTTCTTTAGCTACTGGTGCATTAACAACTACATATACTGCATCACAGGGTTTACTTCTTATGATTCCTAATATGTACAAGATTGCTGGTGAGCTTCTTCCATGCGTTATGCATGTTAGTGCTCGTTGTGTAGCTAGCCACGCTCTTAACATCTTCGGTGACCATTCCGATGTTATGGCATGTCGTCAGACAGGTTTCGCTATGTTAGCATCATCTTCTGTACAGGAAGTTATGGACTTAGGTGCTGTTGCACACCTTTCAACTATCAAAGGTAAGGTTCCTTTCCTTCACTTCTTCGATGGTTTCCGTACTTCTCACGAAATTCAGAAAATCGAAGTTCTTGACTATGCAGATTTAGCTAAGCTCGTTGATATGGATGCAGTTAAGGAATTTAAGGCTCACGCTCTTAATCCAGAACATCCTGTAACTAGAGGTACTGCTCAGAACCCAGATATCTTCTTCCAGGCTCGTGAAGCTTGTAACCCATATTACAATGCTGTTCCTGGTATCGTTGAAGAATACATGGGCGAAATCAGCAAGCTTACTGGCAGAGATTATAAGTTGTTCAACTACTACGGTGCTCCAGATGCTGAAGAAATCATCGTAGCTATGGGTTCTATTTGCGAATGTATCGCTGAAACTATTGACTATCTTGTTGCTCAGGGCAAGAAGGTTGGTTTATTAAATGTTCACCTTTACAGACCATTCGCAACTGAAAAGTTCTTAGAAGCAATCCCAACTTCTGTAAAGAAGATTGCTGTTCTTGATAGAACTAAGGAACCTGGTTCTCTTGGTGAACCTTTATACCTTGATGTATGTTCTGCATTCTACGGTTCAGACAGAAAGCCTGTTATCGTTGGTGGTAGATTTGGTCTTGGTTCAAAGGATACTACTCCAGCTGATATCTTAGGTGTATATGCTAACCTTGAAAAGGATACTCCTAAGGACCACTTCACAATTGCTATTAATGATGATGTTACTGGTCTTTCTCTTGAAAAGGGTCCTACAATCGACGTTACTCCTGAAGGCACAACAAGCTGCTTATTCTGGGGTCTTGGTTCTGATGGTACTGTTGGTGCTAACAAGAACTCTATCAAGATTATCGGTGACCATACAGATATGTACGCTCAGGCTTACTTCGCTTATGACTCTAAGAAGTCTGGTGGTATCACAAATTCTCATTTAAGATTTGGTAAGAGCCCTATCCGTTCACCATATCTTATTAACACAGCTGACTTCGTTGCTTGTCATCAGCAGGCATACCTTAAAAAGTATGATATGACATCTAACTTAAAGGATGGCGGTAGCTTCTTACTTAACACAGTTTGGTCTGATGAAGAATTAGATAAGCATCTTCCAGCTAATGTTAAGAGAGATTTAGCTAACAAGAACATTAACTTCTACACAATCAACGCTGTTAAGATTGGTAAGGAGCTTGGTTTAGGTAGCAAGTTCAACATGGTTCTTCAGTCAGCATTCTTCATGATTACAGAAATCATTCCTAAGGATGATGCTATTAAGTACATGAAGGAATTCATCGTTAAGTCTTATGGCAAGAAGGGTGAAAAGATTGTAAACATGAACTACAACGCTGTTGATGCTGGTTCTACTGGCTTCCACAAGGTTGAAATCCCTGCATCTTGGAAGGATGCTCAGGACGAAGCTGCTGTTGTAGATTCTAACAGACCAGAATTCGTTAAGAACATCGTTGACGTTATGAACGCTCAGAAGGGTGATACTCTTCCTGTTTCTGCATTCAAGAACATCGAAGATGGTACTTTCGAAAACGGTACTGCTGCTTACGAAAAGCGTGGTATTGCTATTAACGTTCCTACTTGGGAACCTACAACTTGTCTTCAGTGTAACCAGTGTGCATTTGTATGTCCACACGCTTGTATTAGACCATTCTTATTAACTGAAGAAGAAGCTAACAACGCTCCTGCAACAGTTAAGATGGCTAACGGTAAGGGTAAGGAAGCTGGTTACAAGTATGTAATGCAGGTTTCTGTTATGGACTGTACTGGTTGTGGTAACTGTGTAGCATCTTGTCCAATGGCTGCTAAGGAAAATGCACCAATCAAGATGATTGCATTCGATGATGAAGCTGCTAAGCAGGCTGAAGCTTGGGATTACACTATTGCTCTTCCAGCTAAGACTAACCCAGAAGATAAGTTCACAGTTAAGGGTTCTCAGTTCGAACAGCCTTTACTTGAATTCTCAGGTTCTTGTGGTGGTTGTGCTGAAACTGCTTACGCTAGACTTATTACTCAGTTATTCGGTGATAGAATGTACATTGCAAACGCAACAGGTTGTTCTTCAATCTGGGGTGGTTCTGCTCCTACAACTCCTTACACTACTAACTCTGAAGGTCATGGTCCAGCTTGGTGTAACTCACTCTTCGAAGATAACGCTGAATTTGGTTTAGGTATGTTCAAGGGTGTTCAGCACCAGAGAGAAATCTTAAAGGGTCATGTTGAAGCAATCGCTGAATCAGACCACGCTGAAGCTGCTGCAGCTGCAAAGGCTTGGTTAGATACTTACAACGACGGTGAAGCTTCTAAGGCAACTTCTGCTGCATTATTAGCTGCTGTTCAGGGTGCTGGTTGCGAACATTGTCAGTATGTTGTAGACCACAAGGATATGTTAGTTAAGAAGAGCCAGTGGATCTTCGGTGGTGACGGTTGGTCTTACGATATCGGTTTCGGTGGTGTTGACCACGTATTAGCATCTGACAACGATGTAAACGTTTTCGTATTCGATACAGAAGTTTACTCTAACACTGGTGGTCAGGCTTCTAAGGCTACTCCAGCTGCTGCAATCGCTAAGTTCGCTGCTGCAGGTAAGAGAGTTCGTAAGAAGGACCTCGGTATGATTGCTAAGAGCTACGGTTATGTATACGTTGCTCAGGTTTGTATGGGTGCTGATAAGGCACAGTTAATTAAGGCTCTTAAGGAAGCTGAAGCTTACAATGGTCCTTCATTAATTATGGCTTACTCTCCATGTATCAACCATGGTTTCAGAGGTAACTTCCATACTGAAGCTCAGAAGGCTGTAGATTGTGGTTACTGGCAGTTATACAGATATAACCCAACAGACGAGAAGTTCACATTAGATTCTAAGGAAGCTAAGACAGACTTCAAGGAATTCATCTCTGCTGAAGTTCGTTACTCTTCATTAAAGAGAGCATTCCCAGACATCGCTGAAGAGTTATTCGACAAGTGTGCTGCTGATGCTAAGAGAAGATACGAAGGTTACAAGAAACTCGCTGAAGAATGCAAGTAATCTTTGATTAGATTTTAGTTTGATTGTGAAATGAGAGAGGACAAGTTCTCTTGCCCTCTTCTCTTTAAAAATATAGAATTAATATAAAGTATGGTCGTTTATATACTTTATCGATTTTATAATATATATTTCATATTACTAAGATAATGATTTTATACTTTAAGAATTTTTAATCGTGTAAATAAAAATTCGTGTTTTAAAAAATCAACTACCTAATTATCTATTTTACAATTTTGTCTTTATTTATAATTATCTTATTTTTAGAATTTATAGTATAAATACTTAATTTAATGTATTATGAATAACAAAAGCAACCAGAAGCCTTATTAAGTTTCTGGTTGCTTTTTTGTTTATTATAGTCAGAACATTTTGCTTTGCAAAATGTAGCTTGTAAACAAGCTATCGGATTTATCTTTCCGATTCACTAAAAAAGGTGTAGTCATTTATTTTGACCACACCATTTTTAAATTCTTTTATTACTGATTTTCAATATCATCTAAATCTGATACATCTATATCATATTCATTTATTTCCAGATTTTCAAACTTAGTATATTGTCCAAGCCAAGCCAAATTAACTGTTCCCAAAGGGCCGTTTCTCTGTTTAGCAATAATTACTTCTGCTTGATTTTTCTTATCAATAGTATCAGGCTTATAGTATTGTTCTCTATACAAGAAACATACTACATCGGCATCCTGTTCTATTGCACCAGATTCTCTCAAGTCTGAAAGCATAGGTCTTTTATCTGAACGGGATTCTACAGCTCTACTTAACTGTGAAAGTGCTATAACTGGCACATTCAAATCTCTTGCAATACCCTTCAAACTTTTTGAAATATAAGCAACTTCTTGCTGTACAGAATCAGTTTTTCTACCTGTGCCGCCGTTCATTAACTGAAGATAATCAATAACAATAAGACCCAAGCCCTTTGTTTTATCATTCTTCAATTTTTCACATCTAGCTTTTAATTCTGTAGGCGTAATACCTGAAGTATCATCAATAAAAAGTGGAGAATCCGCTATTTTACCAGCTGCATAGGCAAGTCTTTCATATTCATCTGATGTAAGACCGGCACTTCTAAACTTACCCGCCTCAATTCTACTTTGAACAGAAAGCAAACGGTTCATAAGCTGACCAGCCGACATTTCCAAACTAAATATAGCTGTTGGCACACCCTTTTCTACTGCTGCATACTGAGCAATATTTAAAGCAAAAGCAGTTTTACCCATTGAAGGTCTGGCTGCAATCAGAATTAAATCTGATGGCTGTAAGCCTGCTGTCTTTCTATCAAAATCAGTAAAACCAGTTTCAATACCTGTAATAGGATTATCGGCTTGATTTACTTTTTCTATTTTATCAATAGCCTCAGCGACAATCTCCTCAATAGGTCTAAAGTTTTCTGAACGCCTATTTTGAGCAACATTCATAATGCTATTTTCGGCTTCAGCTAAAATAGAATCAACGCCCTCAGTAGATCTAAAACTATCATCAGAAATCTTATTTGCAATATTTATTATAGCTCGGTAGCCACTTTTTTCTTTTACGATATTAGCATATTCTTTGGTATTTGCACTTGTTGAGGCAAGAGTCGCCAATTTTATAATATACTCTGGTCCACCAACCTTTTCCAAAACACCCATTTCTATGAGTTTATTTTTGGTTGTAATTATATCTACAGGCATTGCCCCATTATACAAATCAGAAATTGCACTGAAAATAAGCTGATGTGCTGGACTATAAAAATCCTGAGAATCTAAACCCTCTATAGCAATTCTAGCACCCTCATTATCGAAAAGCATACATGCCAGTACAGCCTGTTCTGCGTCATTATCATGTGGAGGCACTTTATTAAGATATTTATTTTCAGTATTCTCTGCCATACTAAACCACCTAAAAATTAAATTACTGCTGTTCTATTTCTACCTTTAACTTTACACTTACCTTTGGATGAAGTTTTACAGTTACTTCTTTCTCGCCAATAGCCTTAATTGGGTCATTTAAAGAAATCTTCTTTTTGTCTACAGCAAGACCTGTCTGTTCCTTTAATGCTACTGCAATTTCCTTGTTTGTAACTGCACCAAATAACTTACCATTGTCGCCAGTCTTTACTTTGATAACTACTTTCTGTTCTGCAATCTTTTCGCCTAAAGCCTTTGCTGCATCTAATTCTTCCTGACGCTGTAAATCTTCAGCTTTTTTCTGGTTATCAAGCTTCTTTAAATTTCCTGAATTAGCCTCAACAGCTAACTTTCTTGGGAAAAGGAAATTCTTTACATAACCTTCACTTGCATTTATAGTCTGGTCTTTTTTACCTACGCCTTTTACATCTGCTAATAAAATAACTTTCATATTAATTTGTCTCCTCTATATATTCTTCTATTTTATTTTCAAGTAATTCTCTTGCATCTTCCATAGATACATTTTCAAGCTGTGCGGCAGCACCTGCCTGATGTCCTCCACCACCCAGCTTTTCCATAAGTTTCTGTACATTTACCTTACCTAAACTTCTGGCACTAATACATATTCTATTTCCGACTTTGCACAACACATAACTTACTTCTATGCCGTCAATGCTTAAAAGTTCATCTGCTGCCTGTGCAATAAGAACACTTGGATTTTCAACTTCTCTATCAAGTTCTGATATAGCCATATTATCAAATATAATTTCTGCCGTACGGACAATTTCTGTTTTTGCCATATAAGCATCAAAAGAACTCTTGAACAATCTTCTGACAGAAATAGTGTCTGCTCCATTTTTCTTCAAAAATGCTGCTGCTTCAAAGGTCTTTATACCTGTTTTAAAAGCAAAATTCTTTGTATCAACAGTTATACCTGCAAGAAGTCCCTCTATTTCAGCCCTTGACAACCTTACACCCTTAATATACATAAGCATTTCTGTTACCATTTCGCTGGTAGATGACGCATATGCCTCGTGATATGTTAAGGAATAGTTTTCAATAGCTCCTGATGTTTTTCTATGATGGTCAAACACAACTATTCTTGATGTTTTATCCAATAATTCAGGACATTCACAAAGCATAACCCTATGAGTATCTACTACAATAACCAAAGTTCTTCTTTTTACTTTAGCTAATGCTTGTTCTGGTGTTATAAATACACCATCATACTTTTCATCTGACACCAATCTATCGTAAAGTGCCTTAATACTTGATGTAACTTTTTGAAGAACGATATTACATTTTTTGTCATAAAATCTTACTATTGAATAAATACCGGCTGCTGCCCCTAATGAATCCAAATCCGGATTTTTATGACCCATAACAATAACATCAGATGCTGATAAAATAAGTTCAATGAGCCCATAGGCCTTTACTCTAGCTCTAACTCTGGAATTTTTAATTACTTCGTTTCCATCGCCACCAAAATACTGGTATTTATCATCAGCTTCTTTTATAACAGTCTGATTACCACCTCTGCCTAATGCTAAATCCAAAGCACCTCTGGCAAATTCCATATCTTCATTTATTGATGTTCCATTTATACCTATACCTATACTTAATGTAACTGGTATATTACCAATTTCAATTTTACTAATCTGTTCCACAATAGGGAATTTAGTTTCTTTCAATTCTGGAAGAAGGTCTTTATTAAGCACAAAAATATACTTATCCTTTTCAAATTTTCGTACTATACCTCCCATATTATTGAAATAATCATTTATTTTTCTTTCAATAATAGCCATAAGATGAGGTAAACGAGTTTCCTCAACATTTTCCTCAACTTCAGCATAATTATCTATTAAGACAAAACCAACAAGAATATTACTGTCAACCTGTCCTTTTACATTAATATACGGATTTTCTATAAATTCCAAGTAAAAGCAATTATTTACAGCATTTGTATATACATCGTAAAACTTATCATTAATCAACAAGCGTTGGTTATGCTTTAAAACATCATAATCGTTAGATAATTCAAGGACATTTTTAATCTCCTTTTCTTCTCCAACCCATGTTTTAAAGGCATGATTAGACTCCAGTATATCCAAATCATTATTAACTTTTATACAAGGAAATGATAAAACCATACCATCAATCATAATTGTTTACTCCTCATAAACAACAGAATTTTTAGCTATATTCTGTTTATTGCCATCTTCACAATGAAAAATGTACTGCCAATTTTTTGGCAATTATATATATTTAACGAAATTATAATTATACAAACTCAAGTTTTTGTTCCAAAAACTTTCGTTGACTTATC
>FR888496.1 GCA_000432155.1 Eubacterium sp. CAG:274 | reverse complement strand
TTACTTACAACCTGATTTTCCTTTATCAATCGGTTATTCTTATCATAGCTATATGTCGTAATGTATGACGGATTATCTGCATCTCTATAATCCTTTTTAGTAAGATTACCAAATTCATCATATGTGTAACCTATTGTAAATGGCATATTTGCATTTTCGTCATAGACCTCTTTAACAACTCTATTTGCACTATCATATGTATAATCCATTGTTGCATTATAATGATTTACATAATGAGCTATATTTCCGTCTGGATAATATGAATATCTATAGCTTGTTTTAACATTCTTGTTATTGGTGTTTGTTACTCCAGTAATAAGATTAGCTTTGTTATATTCATATTTTCTAGTCATATTGTTATCTTTTATTTCAGTAATATTGCTATTTTTGTCGTATGTATACTCTGCATTTAAGACAACATTAATACCTTCTTCATATTCAGCTGAAATCTGTCTACCATAAATATCCGTAGTATATTCAACTGCTGAATATCTTTTACCATTCTTTTCATAGGTTTCTGCTGAAAGCACACCAAACTCTTTATAGAAATTTTCAGCTAAGAATGTTGTTCCGTCTATAACAGTATTCTCTTTTTTAAGCAAACCCATGTCATTATAAGTAAAGCTCTGCTGAACATTTCCATTTGATGCAGTTTTCACATTTCCTAAAAGGTTATATGTAAAAGTATTATTTACATCTTTACCTTCTTCACTTAAGCAATTACCTAATGCATCGTAGGTATACTTCATTATATCGCCATTTCTATCTGTTTTTGACACCATATTGCCATAGTTATCATAAACATAAGTTTCTGGCTGACCCATTGCATCTGTATACTTTATTAATTGGTTTCTGTTGTCATATTTATAGCTTGTCACCTGTGTATTATTACCTAAACCTCTTGTTACAGAAAGTATATTATCTGCCTTGTCATAAGTATATCTAGTCCTTTCAGCTGAATTATAAACCTGTGAAAGTCTATTTTTATAATCATACTCATAATTAGTAGTTCTATAGGAATTTGTATTGTTTTTTATACTTTCTCCTATCTTATTACCAACCCTATCATATGAATATATAACTTCACCTGTCATATTGTCGTCAATAGGATTTTCAACACTTTTAAGCCAATTTAAGCCTGTATATGTATATGTAGCAGTGTTACCATTACCGTCTGTTTCAGACATCTTATTACCAAGCATATCGTAGGTTGCTGTATTAATTATTGCGTCCTTACTATTAACTTCACCGCTACCCTTCGCCATAGTAGTTTTTAAAACATTTCCATTGGAATCATATTCATATTTCTTATAATATAACCCATATTCTGATATAAGGTTATTAAGCATATCATAACTATAGCTTGTAGTATCTTTATAAGAACCATTATATACTTTTGTATACATTTTTCTTCCTAAAGCATCATATTGTGTACGAGTTCTTGATTCTACAGATCTATCTATGCTAATATTCTTATCTTCTATAGTACCATACCCACCAACTTCATAATATGTATGTTCACTTAAAAGTAATTGCTGACTATCATCTTTATCATACACTACTGTTGAAAGCACTCTATCAAAATTATCATACTTATATACTGTCTTTGCCTTACCAGTTATGGCTACTATAGGTCTTAAACTTGTATCATATGAATATTCTTCTAAAACAATATTATTTTTTGATGTTATTCCATCAGCAAGAGAAACTACAGACTTCTTATTGCCCACAGGGTCAAAATCATAAAATACCTTTTTGCCATTTCCGTCAGTAGCAATTATTTGATTATCTTTATAATTATAACTAATACTTACTGAACTTTGTTCATTCTCACCTCTATTTACTACTCCTACAATATCATATATATCATTATATTGATACTCTGTCAAGTTATTATTAGCATCTTTTACAGAAATTATATTTTCGGCTCCGTCATATGTATATGATGTAGTATATGAACTACTACTTCCTCCTAAAGTGGAAACCATATTTACTTCTGTAGGCTTAGAATAATTTCCACCATATGTATACTGGGCTTGTATATATTCTGAGTTATTAGCCATTCTCTTACTACTAGTGATTCTTCCATCATCTGTATTATACTGATAAGTAATACGACTCTCCTCTTTTTCTCCTCTCCTGACAACTGTTTGCCTTATTGCTCTATCACTTAATCCAAGTAAACTTTCTTGAACTATATCTGTATTTTTATCCATTTTTGTAGTAGTTACCAAAGGAATACCATAGCCAGTATCATTCAAATCATAATCATATTCATAATATACATCAGAAAACTCATCAGACAATCTTCCAATCTTATCTTCTCTTACATCAAAGTTATCCGTATAACTGATTTCTTCTGTATATCTGTCATAACCCTTTGTACCGCTATATTCCCTATATGTTATTTTTGTAGGGAGGTTTGTCGGTGCATTATCATATAAATACTCGATAGTAGTTTCCTTTGATTCACCATCTCCATCATTTATCCATATATTAGTATTTTGTCCAAGCTGATTAAATGTATACCTTTGTATTACACCTTTTTCATCTGTGATTGTTGTTGTATAATTGTAATCTTCTGTAATTAAAGTAATATAAGCGTTTATATCCCAAGAACAAAACCAATTATTCTTGTTATTTGAACTAACAATACTGTTATTATTCTTATCCCTATCGAACAACGGTTCGTAATATAGCTCACAATTATTTGAACCACTCAAACAAAAAGCTCCAAAATATCCCCTTGCTTCCATATAATTTCCATTATACGAATACTGTTTTGATTTACATTTCTCTCCATCATTTTTCATATAGGAATTTCCTATACGTGCAGTCAATACTTCTTTTCCATTTTTTTCAGCACATTTTTGATTTATACGGTCAGTTTCGTAATCATAAAATTCCTCAAGCTCATTTATCCATTGATATTCATAGTAATTTTCAAGTCCGGTAGGAAAAACTATCTTTGTAAGAAGAGCATTCTTACAAAAATCGTTTATGCTTACAGTATAAGTAAAATTGGTACTATTCCCTATAGCATCATTTTTTGATTCAAGCACACGTTTTTTATATGAACCATTTTGTACAATACTATAATTAAGAGTAATTACTTTTCCATCTGGAGTTGTTATAGTTTGCCACTCCCTATAATCCCCAGTACGAATTACAACATTTCTATCTAAAGTATCTGTAATTACAACTTCTGTATTACTATTTCTTGTAACAGTAATAGTATTACCAAATCTATTTTTAGTTTTTATCCATCGACCATTTTCGTCAAAATATTTTGTAGTACCATTATTATATTTTAATAAATATTTTGAATCATGTCCACCGGATTTATTTTCGTCTACCTGCAAAACTTCAAATCCATATCTAAAATTGCTGTCCGTACAATTTTTAAAAATATATCCAAACTTTGTATTTATTACCTCATAAGTAGCACCACTTTCAAGAGTAATATATTTAACTCCGTTACTATTTTTATTATCAAGTCGTCTTCCATACTTATTAGTTAAATACGGCACATTAAATTGCCAATTACTAGCTATATTAAAAGCCTCATCTACATCCTTTGCTGTATTTGGAGAACTTGAAGAATAAGTAAGTGAAAGGTTTAAATCTAATCCATTTTCACCTGGCAAGCTACAAATATTTTCAGAATATGAAAGTACACCTGTGCTAGGGTCTATGCTATCATTTATACCATTTACATAGCCTAAAGGACCTTCTTTAAATGATGCATCATATCCTACATCAAAATTGTAATCATAACTATCTGCCAATGTTACAACAGAATTATCAGCATCTTTAAGCATTTCTGTTATTTCTTCAATTTGGTTTTCTATTTCTTCAATGTTTCCGCCTTTATTTACATATTCAGCTATAACATCAGATTTTACAGAATATTTTTCTGCAATTTCAAAGTAAATAGAATCCTCTTTTGACCTTTTGAACTTAATTTCATTCTTATCATAAATTACTTCACCTAAATCCCTTTCAACAAGAAGTGAAATTCTATAGGCATTGAAAACTTCTTCAGCTGTATATCCAACAAGGGCATATTCTGTGAACATATCCTTTAATGAATTTTCTTTAAAAGCTCCATAACTTGAATATAATTCCGAAAAAGCTAAAGCCTCATTTACTGCCTTTGTTTCGCTTTGATTGAATATAACCATAGACCTTGCTGCGTCAAAGTCTATATTCATTATCTGCATAATAAGAGCAAAAGGAACAGATTTTTCAATATTCAATCCATTATCAGCACACACTGTCATTGTGTCATCTCTTACATACAAATAATCATTTAAAAGGCTTTTTTCTATATTTGATATTTTATTGTATTTTTCACTTAATAAGCCTTTTACTGACTTTGGTAATTCATCTTCTTTTACGTCATAATCAACTGCTGATGCAGACACTACAGCATCTGGTACAGTATCTGCTCTAAAACTCTTTATTAAATCCAATAAATTTACTATTACACTACCTGCTGACACTACTTCGTCCGGTATTTCTATTTCTTCAGAAGTTGACTCTACTTCCTCCTCTGAATGTTCAGCATCTGTTATATTTTCAACAACTGCTTCCTCTACAGATGGACTTTCATCTATAGAAATATCTGCAAAGACATTTTCAAACGACATTATTAATACTAATATAAATGCAATTCTTTTTATAAAGCCTTTCATATAAAATTCACCCCTCATATTTTTAATACCTCTTAAGCCACTTTTTGTGCTGAAAGTTTCACTTTCGAACGACTTACTCCGTCCTTAAACTTAAACTTTATTTCACCAAGTACCCCTGACCAATTGTATTTCTGAACATCTCCATCTACTGTTATCCATAAATAAGCTTCTGATGTATTATTTGAAACACTTAATTTGTCTGCTATATAACCCTCATTATTTAATACATCATCTTTTACGAAAGAATCAAAGGTCAACTGGTCTTTGTCATAATACAGCTTAAATCTGTATACATTTAAATTAGGAACATTTTCTACTGACAAAAGACATCTTCCATAACCATTTGCATCTTTTACAATAGTCAATTCATAATCATCTGTACTATAGTTTATATCTGTTTTCGAAATACTATATACTTCTGTCATTACATCATTTACTGAATATGTAAACAAATCTAAAGTTTCATAATCTCCTGAATAATTAAAAGCATATTCTTTTAATTCTGTTGAAAGAGGCGCTGAACCAAAAATATAACCATATTTATTTCCGAGAATTAACGTAGCACCATCTTTATCAGCTTTAGCTTTAACCCTAATTATTCTATTAGGATTTCTGTCATTTGTTCCTCTACTATCTCCTATTTCAAATGTAATTTTACCTGCATTTTGGTAATATCTTGTTCTAAGCTTGACAGCCTTTGTATAATCACTTGATGTAGATTGTGTAATCCACGCTTGTCCACTAAATGTATAACCATTTATATCTTTAGTAGGTAGTGCCTCTCCAATTTTTAATTCGTCCGTACTATCAACATTAAGAGCATCTTCTTTTGCAGCCCAATCCAGACGTGGCACAACAGCTATTTTCATAATTCTTATACCTTCTGCCTTAGACCTTAAGAATATCTTTCCACCATCACCGTTATATTGAATCTTATAGGTATTTATATCTCCTGTAATTGTTATGCCTTCTCCTTCAATATCTGTATCCAAATCACAACAATATCTATTTGTTAAGTACATAAACCTTGACCCATTACTAGATGACCTAGCTGTAATGTATATATCACTCTGTTTTCGCACATCAAAGGCAATAGTTCCAGCAGTATCTGTACCTGCTCCAGCTAAATTTAAACCATAATATGTTCTATATCCATTATTTGAAGTGCTTTCATTTGCAACAAGAGATATTGGATAATAAGCACTTGCAAACATAGACAATCCTTTATACTGTGTATCAGATTTTAACATTGTATCACTATCTATCCATGAAAAATCATAATATTGGATACTATCGTCATCTTCATCTTCGTATGCTCCATATTTATTCTTATCATAGTCTTCAACAGCAACTCTATATATTCGCACTGAATCATCTATTGTGTACAAAAATAATTTATCAGCACTACCTTCATACTTGTAACAATATCCATTTGCTTTAGATAAAGAAATTTCTCCAATTTTTGTCTTGTTATTTTGAGAATAAACAGCTAATCTTCTTGTTACATCCTCATTATTTGATTTTCCTAAAACATAAATTTTACTAGGCCCGTTTACATTAAATCCTATAGAATTTGATTCAGGGTTTCCTACTCCAGTCATAATTATGTAATTGGTAAGTTTTACCCCTTTAAACAGTTTTATAGAATTAAAAAAGGCTAAATTTTTGTTTAATGTAAGTCCGTTAATCTGTTTTGTTTCTTCTACTTTCTTATTGTGTAAATCACTAAATTCTGTAGCATCAAAAGTCCAAACCCTATTTACACTATCTGTATATACTTTTACAATATTGTTGCTACTTCCACAGTCTTTATATGTCCCTGCTATCATAGATTTGGCACTGTCCGAAATTAAACATCTGCCAGAAATTGCAGCATCACTAACAGAATTCTTTTCCTGTGGGATAGATTTTGAGTTTGTATATGGTGATTTAACCTCTATCGCTACTATAAACTCTCCATTATCCACATTGATGCTATCAGACAAATTAACAGAAAAATAACCCATATTGGCTACACAATATCCATTAGTTGAACTTCCATTTACGTTTACTTTTTTTAGATTTTTAACATTTCCATCTGTACTTACATATACATTGAAATATGAGCCTGGAACTTCACAATAAGATGTAATAGACTTTATTTTCTGTGTTTCTCCAGATATATTGTTATATTTATTAGCATACATATTTGTTGTTCCCGTACCATAGCCTATTCCTTTGTGGTCTTTTTTATCATATTCATAATAAAATCTGGAACGGTCACCTTGTACAACTCTTTTTATAGAAGAACATTCAGTAAAATATTTAACCATATCATAAGATAAATAATATTTTCCCATTCTTACAGTTTTTTCACCATTATACAGTTCAACGTCTCTATTTATAACAACTATAAATGCTCCATTTGAATTTGGTTTACATTCTCCAAAATTACTAGCACCATAATTATCATCCCATCCTACAATAGCAATACCGTTAGTTATTTCAACACTTCCTTGAATTGCGTACTGGTCAGGATTATTGTAAGCTGTTCCATCTGCATTAAAAGCCTTATCAAAGTGAATATATTTAGCAAAAACAGCACCATTATCTCTCACCATTTTCTTTATAGATAATATTCTATCTTGAATATCTTCAGATGTTGCACTAGTATTTAAAGGACTTAATGTAACTGTATCTGTAACATGTATATTATCAGTTTCATCCTTCTGTAATTTTTCTTGACTTGATTCATTAATATTATAACAATCAAACTGAGAACCAAATTGAGGTCCATTTAATTCTCCTCTCATCCAATAAGCAGATGCGATAGAAAAATCACCATCTGAACGCACATTATTACGTATTGCGTATTGTTGTGGTACAGACCCAAAGCTAGTTGACGCTAGCATATCATATTCAGAGTATCTTTCTTTATCTCTTATTTTACTTTTCTTTAAGAATATTTCTAAAACATCATTTGATGCAAAACTCCAACCTATTTCTGCTGTATTAGCTCCTGTCCCCTGATTTTCATATTCCATTTGTATATTATATTCAGTGAGCGTATCAAATTTTTTAGGCAAGTTTAAAGAAGCCCTTGCAACACTATTCTGTGCTGTATTTGAAATATACTTTTCATTATACGAATACTCCATAGGTGCAATTTTTTCATCATATTTTTCATTGTTCTCTATATTTTTTAAATAATCATCGTATTTTTCATTACGATATTTTTCTGCAGAATCTATATTCTCCCCATATGTAAAAAATAACATTGTATTCAAAATAAGTAAAAACCCCAGCGTAAAACTAATAATTCTCCTCATAAAAACCCTCCTCTTTTAGTTGTAATACCCTAAATTTCATCAAATAATATTATAATAAAAGCAAAACCTCCTTCAAAAAAAATATATTTATTATGTTTAAATAATTAATATATTTATATTAAATTGTTATTTTTTTAACAAATAAGTATAAAAAAATTTCTGGAGCTTCAATATGATAGTATATTTTCTAGTAATTCCCCTTTAAATATTATAAAAATTAACAAAATTATAGACCTTTTGCCACATATATGATAATAATTCATATCTTTTATATAACATCTTTTAAACTGTGTGTCAATAATTTTTTACACACTTCATAATATTTTGTTAACATTTGACATATATTTTTAACTAAATTGATAAAACATTCGTTACCTTTTTATAAAAAGAGGTTTACATTTTATTTTTTAATTTTTACTAAGATTACTTTTAATGTATAAAAAACTGTAAATATTGACTAAATTTTAAATTAATTATTTGTTATTTAACTATATTTTTACTACATTTTTTATTGTTGTCAAGACCACCCGCTTAGTGGATGACTTGCTCTACCCCTCTATAAGGAATTATTACCAGTAAACGCTTGTAAGCATTTTGAAAAAAACGACTTACACACCTATTCATCAAACTTCTGCTAAAGCAGTCTTTCTACTTGTTTATATTTTCAAGCTTGCTCGTAAACTGTCTACGATACTTTGGTGCGAACACTATATGGTACTTGCATTCCCACTTTGTATGTGCTAGACTATTATTTAATGATTTATTCATCTATATTCCTCCTATTCTTTTATGGTATGTAAGTCGAATCACTATCATTTTAGCATAGGAGGTTTTTATATACAACTTTGAGCTAAATCTTTTGACTCACACCTGCATAGCAGGTGGATTTTTTTATCGTTATTACAACAAAACCACGCCTAAAAGACGTGGTTTACTCTTAGCCTATAAGGCTATGTTACTTGCATAGCCTCAAGGCTATCTGAATAGTCCACCAACCGCTGAATTATTTCCGGCTGCTACTAAAGCAGCTTTTTATTTTTTGCCTTTATTTGCCTGCTCACCCGTAAACGGGTCTATATATTCTTTTAAACTTATTTGGTGCTTGCTATATCCTCTTGTAATTGATTTCTCACATATTCTCTTATTGCCTTTTCACTATATCCAACTATATCTACGTAATATTCTTTGCATCAGAATTGTCTATTTCCCTATTTATATTTTAAATTTACATGTCTATCAAATATCATTAGTGAAGTTTTTCCCTTTAAATATCCCCTAAACTGCGATACACTTATCTTTGGTGGTATACTCACAACCATATGTATATGGCCAGCACAAGCATTTGCTTCTATTATCTCTACTCCCTTATATCCACACAATTTTCTTAATATCTGACCAATATCTACTTTTATTTTTCCATATATTATTTGTCTACGATATTTTGGTGCAAATACAATATGATATTTGCAATTCCACGTTGTATGTGATAAAGTATTATTATGATTCATTTGAATCTCCTCCTTTGATTAATTAATTGGTTGTCGGACCATCTTAATTATATCATTGGATGTTCTTTTTTGCTCACCGCTATAAGCTTTTTGAACCCCACGAATAGCGCGAGGTTTCCTGTTTACAAAAAATTCTGACCTTGTTACACAACAGGTCGGAATTCATTTAAACTAAATATTTTTGTTTTTTACATTGTCTACTTGACAGAAAGCACTTCACTTTTTTATTATTCAAACATTTTTCTGTCATCTCTGCAACAGCAATTTATCTACATTTTCTTTAATTTCTGGTTTTAAGGCTAAATACTTTTTGTATTTGGCCCGTATTTTATTAATTTCTTTAGTTGTTGCTCCCGCATTCTTTCCTAATGTAATTAGATCTGAACTTGAAAGGTTCTCAAAAACTTTATTTATATCAATATTCGAAAAATATATTTGTGAATAAAAATTATAGTTATAACAACTCTCAAATCTAAATTTAAATACATTAACTTGTTTGTTATAATCCCTATGTTTGTAATCTTGTTTAAGAAATTGTTCTGCCTCAGGATATATCTTCAATAAAGCAATCACACTCTCATATATTGCAATATCTTCATATCTATCAATAACCATATCCTTATAATCACTATTCGAATTTATAACATTAATAATAATTTCTTGGTTATGAATTTTTTGAATATTTTTATTACAGAACTCTATGTTATCAGCAATAAAATTAACAAATTGCTTTTTATATAATTCATCATCTATTACCTGCATACATAAAACCAGCATATTCATTACATTAATTCTCTCAATTTTATCACTAAATGTCTCTTTTAATTTTTTCAAAAGGAACTCAACAATTTCTTGATATTTGCTCTCATTTTTCTGTTTAAACATAGCCAGTGTTAATTCAAAAATTTCCGAATCCACATCAAATGTTCTCCAGGCATCATATATTTCTTCAACACTCGACATCCTTGTAAAAATATATTGTGAATAAAAATATTCAAAAAATGAGCGATGAAAAAATTTAAAGCAATCCTCACCAGATGCTGGGACAAAAAGTTCAGTTCGATCAGAACAAAATAATAAAAACTGATCAATTGCAAACTCCGTTTGATTTTCTGAAACATATTTTGTCTTATAAATTTTAGTTAATCGTTCTTTTATTATATCCTTACTTACATCACTATTATTAGGCAAGCAAAGATTTGCTAATTCCATAAATGTATTATCTTTCATCAATGTTGAAATAAGAGTCCAATCGTATTTTTCTTGTGATTTTTCTTTCTCTCGCTTATTGGAGATATATTCAAAACACTTTTGATATAATTCTAACTTATTTTCTGGTAATTCTCTCTCTGCCTTATATATATTTATCAAAAGAGATAATACTAAAAAGATGTTTAAAAATCCTTTATTAACCAATATCTGTGTTTGCTGTAAAAAAGATTCTCTATCACTTTTATCGAATTTACCTAATTTAATAATATTATCAACATATGTCTGTATTTGACCCCTATCCAATGGTTCTATTTCAAATACTTCAATATTCTTTTCTGGTAAAAAACCTCTTGCTCTCGATGTAATACACACTCTATTATTAGGATTTTGATTTTTAAAGTAATGAATCACATGACTATGCAATTCTTGCCTTTTCTCTTTATCTACTTCATCCAGTGCATCAAGTAATATAATACATCTCCCCCTCTTTAAATAATAATTTATTAATTCTTTAGATATCCTAGAATCTTCAATAAGAGTCTCTCTTTTCATACTATTCTGTAAAAAATCAACAACCGACATGGGATTACTTGTATTATTTATAAAGAAATTTTTCAATTCACCATAAATAACCATATATTCATCAGCATCAACTATATTTAACTTTTCATATTCCCCAATCAATTTCTTCATAAATAAAGATTTTCCATAACCGGCTCCCCCCGTAACATATACTATGTTACTTCTTTCAAAAATATACTTCCAATCATCAAAATCAATTTCATTATATATTTTTTCTTGCATATTGATTTTATATATTTGACTATTTCGTATATATCCAAATTCTAGCCTATGTACCTTTTCTTCCCTCTGTGTAAGAAATGGTGGAACATAGAATTCATTAATATCAAATTTATCCAATAAATATATATGTGCCATTCTATGATTATCTTTCAAAATTTTAATATAATATTCTTTATCATCTAAATACTTATCATCAGTATAAACCACCTCAGATTGAATACTTTGTCTCAAAATAGACTCAATTTCATCTAACTTTGATATAACCCCATTTCCTAATAAATTCATTTTGTTATTAACAAAGTATATCATTGCAACTTCTTCATGACCTAATTGTTCTAAAATATAATTACTGCTTAATGAGAACATTTTCGCAAAAAAAGATTCTATCAACTGTTTTTCAGGTATCGTAAGTACATTTGCGTCTATATATCTTTTCTGGAGATTATCTGACAAAAAATCAATAATTTCTAACTCTCCCAAACATTTATTTTTTCCTTTTTTATTTATGCCGTTATTGGATAATTTTACTTCTAATTTTCCAGTAATAACATAAGTAATATAATTATTTATAGTATCAATAATCAACGGACTTTTTAAAAAATCTGAAAGTATACCTGAACTGCACAATACTTCATACTTTTTATCTATTTTTTCAAAAATAATTTTTTCTACATGTTCTTTTTCAAAATTTACTTTCTTATATTTCAATTGGCCTAATCCATACTTTCCAATATCACAAATAATCGATGCTACTATACTACACAATACACCTTCAACAGTTGAATTCATTTGAATATCCCTCTCTTTCTCTGATGTTTATTACATTCTATAATAAATAAAAATTAGTCCTTGTATTTCCATATCAAAAAATCCACACAAATATCCTCGTAATATCTTGATACCTCTTTTTCCTTCCCAATAAATCTCTACTGCTTACTTACCAACCTTATATAGCATACATAAATATTGCCACATCGTATATTTATAGGCCGTATAAAACTCACACGCTTAGACAAAGTCCTCACAAATGTATAATCTTCAATTTTTCCAATAACAACTAGCCTTTTACATTTTTCACATTCGCTTCTGCTTCTTGCAAAATCTCTAAAAGCCTCTTTTCTGCTTTATCGAACTCGTAATCTTCTATATCAATCACCACAAATCTGTACATACCATTTTCAGTGAGGAATACAGGCTCTCCCACCTGATAATTCTTTAAATACTTCATTGTAATTTTTTAAATCAGATACTGGTAATATATTTAACATAACGATCACCATTTTAAAAGTAATTACACCTCTAATTTTATTATACTCAAAAATGCGGTAAAAATCAACAAAGTTTTTTACCGCGTTTTACTCATTTTCAATGCTTGATTAAAACGAAAGCCAACTTTCCAAACCGTTTGTATGTAGATCGGCTTACTTGGATTATCCTCTAGCTTCTCCCTTTTGTTGCAAATATGGTTTATGACAATGTTATAATTTTCAAAATATGTTTTTTCCAGACATTATCATATAATTTTTTTGTTGAATACTATTCCAGCATTTTGAGCCAACAACAATAAAATCTCAGATTCTATAAATATTAAAATAATTTCTTTCAGTTGCTTTTTTAACAATCAATTTGTTAAATATATTTTCACCCCCAAAAATCAAATTTTTCTTCGCACTTACGAACGATTGAAATTTCTTTTTCTCCATGCTGACATAAGATATTATATGATTCAGTATTTCATCACCAGATTCAAATGTCAGTATCATCATTTTTCCAAATCTATCACCTCTATTTGCTTTTCATTTAAAGAGTTAAATTTCTAAACTTAACTTTTCAATTAAAAGTTTTATTTCTTCATTTTCACATCTTTTTGAAAATGTCTTATATTCCGAAAGACCTCTTAATATAATTTCTTTTCTCATTTTTTCAATGAATTGTCCTATTTGAATTTTATAGTTGACAAAAATAACATCGAATAAAAATCACCATTTCATATGTTACATAGCTTTCTAAATAACAAATAATGTTATATTTGCTACCTTATATTCATATCCTGCCCTATTGTATACTAAAGCATATACTAACTCACTTGTTTTTCCTTAAATTCGAATGTTTCCTCTGTTTTTTTACAAATTCTACACAATTCCAACGCTTTATTATCATTTATTTATATTTTTTATCATCAATATTAAATTCACATTATAAGATAAGATAGATTTAAAATTAACTTAATTTAAATCTATCTTTCCATATCAAATTTATCGTGTGTCTTTTCCTTTTTACTATTACCTAAATATGTATCCAGTTGGTTTAACAAGTCTTTTAAATTTGTAAAATTTTTACCTGTATTTTTTCTTATCTCTTTTTCTATTTCTGATAATGATATGGCATTTGCTCCCATTTCTTGATTTAATTCAATAATTTTAGTGTCATCAAATTCTTCAATGTCATTTTTAGCTAAAAATTTTTCAGCTGTAAAAAATTTATTTAACTGATTTTCATATTTACTTCTAAATGCTTCTTTATCTTTGGCTTGTGCTAATCCATAAGTATATTTTTTAAAATCTTGATAATCTTTTATATATCTAATCGTTTCCTGACATCTTTTAATTTCTAATTTATGAAATTCCACAATTTCTTTTAAATCATCTGTTTGCATTTCCTGACTAATTATATAATTTCTTAAATTTTCAACAGAAGTAAAGCCTTCACTTCTTAGAAGATTAAATAATTGGTCAGCTGTTTCCATATTCTTTTTGTTTGCCCATCTATTAAGTCCTATACTCTCTTGAAACTTATTTTCATTGGTATCAATAATTTTATCAATAGGTTTACTTTCAACATTTTCCTTAATGGACTTAATTTTATTTTCGCTCCCTATTCTTTCTATAATCTTATTTTCTGAATAGTTATCTCCTAAAGTTTTTCCTCGAACAGCTCTTTTCCCTTCCTTTTGGAATGTTATATATTTTTTACTATCATTCACAAAAATATTTTCTTGCCTCATTTTCAAAACAAACTCATCATAAGATTTTGCAATGGCAATATTTTTATCAATAATATCTTTTAATTCCTGTTTCCAACTTGTACCGTTTCTATTGGTTTGCCATTCTTTATAAGTCTGCCAATTTTTACGATTATATTCTATAACCGACAAACCATTCTCTTTACAAATTTCATCACTTAAATTTCTTCTACGATAAATATCTTTTAACCCTCCGTCGTGATATTTATTACTTCCGTCTGTAGAATAGGCACAACTTATAATGTGATTGTGAATGTGTTCTTTATCAATATGCGTTGTTACTATGTATGCAAACTTTTCACCAAATTCTCTTTTTGCAAACTCTTTACCAATTTTATGTGCAAGCTCTGGAGTAACTTCACCGGGCTTAAATGATTGTACTTGATGATATGCCTTAACTCCTTGATTGTATTCTTTCACACTGTTATTATATCTATAACGATAGAAGTCAAATTCTAACTTTGCACAAAATGGTGAACAGTTTGAACAATCTATATATAATTCATCGTCTGTCTTATCAGGATTGCAAATATAATCAACTGCTTTTTGAACAGTTGCTTTTATCGGTATGATTTTAGTTACAGCCATAACTACCCCTCCTATTTTATTTTAAAACTTTTAAAAACTTTATTTATCAATTCTTCGTTATCCATTTTTATTTTCTGAATTTGGCTCTTTATAAAAATTAAATCATCAGAATAAAGTTCTAATTTCTCAGGATTGGAATTTACTCTGTGAGCAATCTGATTTATCCATTCCCGACAAAAAATATTAAAACTGAATAACTTAATACACCTATAATTATTAACTTAAAAATATGTACTCTTAACTATTTATTGTATTAGTAAACGATGTTATTTAAATATCCGTCTATAAGAAAAAAGTTCTTTTTATTTATAATGTGATTCATCCTTTGGATAATTTTTAGACGCTCTAATTCCAGATTTCCAAACATTTATAATTATAAAATATTATGATTTTATAACAACACAACCTATTTTGCTTATTGTGTATTGCCGTTACTGTAAAATATATTACAATTAAGTTTTTACGGATTATTTTTAGCAATTTCCTTTTTTACTATATTCGTATTTCTTTTAATACTTATTGTATGTAGACTTTTTGTATTCAACAATATTATAATACATATTGATGGAGGATTTTAATTATGGACATTATTAAAGTATTTGGT
The DNA here is from genome assembly GCA_000432155.1 of Eubacterium sp. CAG:274. GTDB lineage: Bacteria > Bacillota > Clostridia > Lachnospirales > CAG-274 > CAG-274. The sequence goes on along the minus strand of FR888496.1, from coordinate 43,324 downwards.
GATAATCTAAAAAAATATCGTACAGCTATGGGAATATCTCAAGAAGCATTTGCTGAAAAATGTGGTATGCACCGTACTTATATAAGTGCAATAGAATGTTACCGTCGCAGCATATCACTTGAAAATATTCAGCGCATTGCAGATGCACTTGAGATAGAAACTTATAAATTATTCATGGAGGAATAATTATGGAACACAGAGATAGAGCCACAGGATGGAAACATGCAAAGTTATCAGGACATAAGAATGAAGACTTAGTAAAGATACGCTTAGATACTGATGAGGAATTCGCAACTTCTTTATTAAAAAGAATAGATAAACCTTATGCACATATTTTACACACAACAATTGGTGGATTGCACGAAACAAATGTGCCAAGCGTCAACGGACGAAAAACAAAATCTAAAACTGACTTAAAAATCTATCTTGACACAAATGAGGTAATAAATATTTCCATTAAAAAAAGTCTTGGTGGACAAGTGTATTTTGTAAAGGCAGGACTATTTATTGATACTTTTGAAAAACAATTCAACACTCAAATTCCTGATGATGTGCGTAGAGCAATTAACCTATTTTGGGCAGCTGCTGATGATGCCATTGACATAATTAAGAAATATGGCGATCAAACTATTACTAAAAATTATAACTTGCAATTGCGACATAAGAGCTTAAATGCCACTACATTAAAGGCATATAATAGGCATCTCTATAATGTATTATTACAATGGTTTACTGATAATGCTTATGAACTCACTAAACTTTCATTTTCCATGGGTGCTGTGTGTGATAGAAAAGAGTGGTCAGACTTTGTATGGTATATAAATCTTCTTGGTGAAAATATTACAGATGATATATTCTTTATAGAAGACATCTGTTGTGCCGTTCAAAAAGTCTCACAAAATGAAACTTATTATGGTTCTTCATTTGGTGGCACAACAATCCAGTTACCATTCGGATTCGTTCAATGGCATCAAGGGCAATTACAATTTCATCATAACTATAATAAAATATATGACATACTTAACAGGAGGTTAGATAATGCCTATTAATAGAGAATTTAGAGTTAAACTTGGTTATAAAAATGCAGAAAAATTAAAAGACCATTTTAAAGGAAAGGATATCATAGATGTCAATTGGAATAAAATTGAATTGTATAATTCTCGAATTAAGGATATTTTTCAAGAATTAAATACTGTTGTTCATGAAAGCATAAGATATGCAAATCTCACAGCGTTCAATTTAAAAATTGATAATGCCTATAAAATTCTTAGAGAGAACAACATAATACCACGATTAAATAATAATGGAAGACCTCCTGAAAATGTATATTATAACTGGATAAGGGGATACGCTGTATGTGAATTCTTTTCAAAAGCCTTGTCCATTATGTTTGATATTCCAGAAGGTTCAATAAAAACCATAGGCAATGATAAATTAACCGATATAAAAACTTTCTCTAAATCAGCCACTGCTGATTTAGAAATTAAATTAGAAAATAAAACCATTAGACTTGAAATTCAATCGGGATTTGCAGGAAAAAACGATATAAAACGCCATAAAGTCGAGGAAGCAAAAAGAGTTCTTTTATCCGATGGTATATATTCATATATTGTTCACTTCGATTTATACAATGGAACTGCTGCTATTATTGATATTTCATTTCTATCAGATGATAATATCAATTGGGTACATCGAAAGGAATTCGAAAGTAAAGTTGTTTTTTCTATACCACCTGAATCTTTCAAATGGGCTATTACAGATGAACCCACAAATTATAAAAATATAATTTGCTAATTTTGAGGCTACAGTGCTATTCTGTAGCCTCATTCTTTTGTAATGCTTCTAACATTTGTTTAGCTATTGCTATTGAAAGCAATGGTGGAACAGCATTTCCTATTTCTAACCTTTTCATACCATCAGAGCCATAAAATTTATAATCATCAGGAAAACTCTGCAATCTTGCTCCTTCACGAATAGACATTGCTCTCGAATCTCTTGGATGAATACATCTTGAAGACGATGGGCATGCAAAATTTCTTGTTATTGTTGTGGACGGCTTATCCCACCATAGCTTGGCATAGGTATTACCATATCCACTTTTTGGACGAATATCCTCAGGTAAATCATTCTTAGATTGACCGTCCTTTAATGTTTGCATTATTTTGATAAGGTTCTCACCATTCTTAGGTGCTTTGTGTCCTTCAACACAGACACTTGAATTTTTTCTGACAAATTTCAAAAATTCATTCGTAGCGTCCGTAGCATAAATGTTGCTTTCTTCGCCACTTCTTAGCACAGGCAAATCCCCAATAGCATCTTTTAATGTTACATACGGCTTCAGCCCAATACCATGAGTTTCAGATGGATAAACAAAATTGTTATTGCCTTTAAAACCTACTAGAATTACTCGTTCTCTATGTTGTGGTACACCAAAATCAGCTGCATCTAATACTTTACATTGTAATATATAACCAATCTCTTTAAACTCAGTTTTTATTTGCTCAAAAAGTTTCCCTTTATTCATACTAAGCATACCAACAACATTTTCAAAAACAAAGGCTTTAGGTTGTAAAATGTTGAGAATTCTTTTATATTGTATAAACAAATTAGCTCTTTCATCCATTTGTCTTTTGCCAAGAGTTGAATATGACTGACATGGAGGTCCTCCAACGACAATATCAACCCTTTGTCCATTTAGCGTTTTTTCTAATATTTCTTCAGTTAAATCACTTATATCACAATTTAACATTTCTACATTTGGATGATTTAATTTATATGCAATCGAAATATCTTTTTCAATTTCATTTGCTGCCAAAATGTTGAATTGACATAGAGATGAAAAGCCATAACTTAGCCCCCCTGCACCTGAAAATAAATCCATAATATTATATTTTTTCATACTAGCTCTCCTTAACTTAAAGCCTTAATAATAACACTTCTGTTAACCATAAGAAATAAATAGACAATTTCTAATTGTTTGTACATTTTCCATTTTTTATATTAAGAAATAGGAATATTATTAACTATATATTATCCATTATAAAATAATCAAGACCACCTGCTTAGCGGGTGGTCCTGATTGTTTACTAAATTTTTATATGAAATCGTATCAAATTCGTATCACTAAAAAGTGAAACCCCAGTATTTATGCTGTATACAAGGCTCTTTTTTCTTATTCCCACTCGATAGTGCTTGGTGGCTTAGTAGTAATATCATACACTATTCTATTGATAGATGCCACTTCGTTTACGATTCTGCTACTAATCTTTTCAAGAACTTCATAAGGAATTCTTGCAAAGTCTGCTGTCATAAAGTCAGTAGTTGTTACACCTCTTAAAGCAAGTGTATAATCATATGTTCTGCCGTCGCCCATAACACCTACACTACGCATAGAAGTTAATACTGCGAAGTACTGGTTAATCTGTCTATCCATACCAGCTAATGCAATTTCTTCTCTAAAGATTGCATCTGCATCCTGTAAAATAGCAATCTTTTCTGGAGTAATATCTCCAATAATTCTGATTGCAAGACCAGGACCTGGGAATGGCTGACGCCATACAAGGTAATCTGCAAGACCAAGTTCAACACCTAACTGTCTTACTTCGTCCTTAAATAAAAGTCTTAAAGGTTCAATAATATCCTTAAAGTCAACATAGTCAGGAAGACCACCTACATTATGATGACTCTTGATAACTGCTGCATCACCTGTACCAGATTCAATTACATCTGGGTAAATTGTACCCTGAGCAAGGAAGTCTACCTTACCAATCTTCTTAGCTTCGTCTTCGAATACTCTAATAAACTCTTCGCCAATAATCTTTCTCTTTGTTTCTGGGTCAGAAACACCAGCAAGCTTATTTAAAAATCTTTCGCCCGCATTTACTCTTACAAAGTTTACATCCCAATCAGCAAAAGCCTGCTCTACTTCATCGCCTTCGTTCTTTCTCATAAGACCATGGTCAACGAAAATACAAGTAAGCTGATTACCAACAGCCTTTGATAAAAGTGCTGCAAGTACAGAACTATCAACACCACCACTTAATGCAAGAAGAACTTTGCCATCGCCAACTTTTTCTCTTACACTCTGAATAGCAGTCTGTGCGTAGTTACTCATACTCCAATCGCCTCTACACTCACAAACTTCATAAAGGAAATTTCTAAGCATAGCTGTACCATTTTCTGTATGCATAACTTCTGGATGATACTGCATACCATAGAGTTTAGCATCCTTATTTTCCATTGCTGCAACTGGACATTCACTTGTATGTGCAATAGATGTAAAGCCTTCTGGCATACCTGTAATAAGGTCAGTATGGCTCATCCATGTAATACTTTCTTCCTTTAAGCCCTTGAATAAAAGACTATCTGTATTGAAGAAAGTTTCTGTCTTACCATATTCACTTGTAGTAGCTGATTCAACTTTACCACCTAAAACATGTGACATAAGCTGGCAACCATAACAGATACCGAGAACAGGAATACCTAATTCAAAAATTTCCTTACCAATACTTGGAGAGTCTTCAAGATAAACGCTATTTGGTCCGCCAGTAAAGATAATACCCTTTGGATTCATAGCCTTGATTTCCTCAAGTGGTGTCTTGTAAGATTTAACTTCACAATACACATTACATTCACGAACTCTACGAGCAATCAGCTGATTATACTGACCACCGAAGTCCAAAATCACAATCATTTCGTGCATTAAATTGTCCTCCATTAAAAATTTTACTTCTTTATATAAGCTCTTCTTGGGGATAAATCCACATATACAGCCTTTAAGATTTCTTCACAAGGTTCTATAACAAACCTTTTCTTTTTGTTCTTGTAATTTGCTACAAAAACATAAGTATTTTCTTTCTTCTTGCCACTTGAAAAATCAACTATAGGCAAGTTTTCATACATAGCCAAATGTTCCTTATCATCAATATGAGCAAACACTTCAAACTCTGTTGCATTACCCTGAAACACAGTTTTTCTCTTGCTCTTATTCATAATAACATCTATGTCAAGACTACCATTTGTATAAGCATACTCAAACTCTTGATTTAAGTACCTTATTTTAACAAATGCTACATAGGCTATAATTCCAATAAGTATAATGCCAAGCATCATAAACGCTACAAACATTGTATCCGTTTTTGCTGCCGTTGCACTATCGCTACAAATCTGCCAAACGAAAACTGCAACTGCTATGGCAATACCTATAATATAAATTCTTTTGGTTCTGTCCTTTTGTGAAAATTCTTTCTTCACAAGTTGTTCCTTAAAAAAGTCAGACAACAAACCACCTCTATTCGATAATTTCTACAGAATCTTCTGTTTCTTCTGTTTCTTCATCGTCAGAGCCACCAAAAGATTTTATTTTACTAGCAATGCTAGGAATCATATCAATAAGTTTATTGACACTATTCTGGTCATTGACATTTACCATCTGTACTGTTCCATCATTTATCACTAAAATAGCAGATGGCGACATTTTTGCACCTAAACCTGCTGCTGAACCATTTTTTGTATCAGAACCAACTTTGTTAGCTTTATTCTGCTTTGCACCAGCTCCAACACCAAATGATACATCTATCAGAGGTACTAAAATGACTTTACCTATGGTAATGGGGTCTCCTATTACAGTTTTGGTTGACACAAAATTCTCCATTTTGTTAAACAAAACTTCAAGATTACTGCTTACCTCACTCATTTTCTATCCCCTTTCACATAATCAATAACAACAGTTCTGACTGGTTTTTTAAGAAGATACCATATTACCGGAAAAACTATACTACTAATTCTAACTTTTCCCTTAATATAAAAGCTTCCCTCCAAGACATTATTTTCAAAATCGCCTTGAATATCAATATCAAATGGCACAAAAGTTTGTACCACAGAAATCAAACCAATAGCTTGTCCTGTTGAACAAGGATTATCTAATCCAATTATTCCACAGATTTGGAATAATTTCAACCCCAAACCTTTAAAAATTTTCTTAAATAGCAAAATTGTTACATCAAAAATACCTTTTAAGTCATATTTAGCCTTTAAATCTTCAAAAAATTCAATTTTTTCTTTTATAAAAGCCTTTTTATCTTTTGTAAAATTTAAAATTCCTTTTAACTTACAAATAAGATTTACAACTTTTTTTCTAATAACCCTTATAATATTTTCGCATAAAACACTTTTTTCAGAATTTTCCTCGGTATCTTCTAAATTTTCAGCTATTTCTTTTTCTGTATCTTCCTTAATTTCTTCCTTAACTTCAGAAATCACATTGTCCACAGTTTTTTCTATTTTTTCTTCTGCTTCATCTCTTAACTTTTCTACTGTAATATCATCATCAAAATATTCATCCTGATTATTTTCAATTTTGTAAACAACCTCATTGTCTGATTTTTCTTCTTCATTATCATCAGACAATAATTTGTCAATCCAAGACGGAATTTTTATATCATAATCAGTTTCGCCATCTACAGTTTTTAAGTTAAAAGAAAAAGTTTTAAAAAGCCAATTCACAGTACAAAAACCATTTAATTTTTCGTAATATTCATATTGACTCTCATAATGTATAGGCACAAAAAACACAATAGACAACAATCCAATAATAAGTAATAAAACAGCTAATATAATTATTCCTATTATCTTCAATATGAGAAGAAGTATATTTAAAAATAGCAATTTTATCACCTACTTTAAAAGCTATTCTGATTGTAATGGCTTTTAAATCCAGTTAAATCCGAATGTGTAACAAGCCAATTTTCAATAAGCCTTACAGATTTTTTTCTAGCTTTATTTCTACCTTTCACTAATGCAATTATACCATAATTCCCATAAGAATTCACTTCTTTAAGTAAATTTTCTATAGACATTATTTCCATTAAACCATTTGTTTTTGGACTAACACATATGGCATACACATTAAACAAAGATATACCCTTGCTAAACAACTTCTTAGCTTTGATAATATCAATGTTATCTTCAACAATTAAGTCTTTATAGTATCTTATAAAAATCACTCCACATTTATATAATCATATTTTGCATACGATTTATGTGTTTCACTATTTCCTGATGTGCAATAAATTCCTATTTTGCCACCAACCCAACTTTTTCTTGAAACTTCATACTCAACAGTATTCCCAATTTTTACATAATTCTTATTATCAGTACTGATGTAGCTTTCAATACAATTAGGATAACTAACTTTAAGTCGTAAATACAATTGGTCAGTTTCTAGTGGCATAGAGCCTCCAACAATTTCCTCTTTATCTTCAGAACGGGTAAGCTCATAACTAACTTGTTGAGCAATTAGTTTACCATTTATTTTTGTAATTTTCAAGCCATAGTAACTACCACCTGTAACTATAAGTCCACAGCTATCGCCATTTTCAAGAACGGCTTTTACATTCGTAGTTACAGTAAAATTAGGTCTATTTATAAGCTGACACATTACATTAGGAGCTGATGAAATATTCTTTCCCTTATTTCCTATTGCAAACAACTTAATACTATTGCCTGTCAAATCATAAAATTCTTTTGTAAAATGGGCTTGAAACTGCCATTGTAAACCTAATTTATTGCCTGTAAAATTATCAGAGTCTAATGGATATAGTTTTTCGCTTTTGTCTAATTCAGGCTTTTTGTATTCCAAAACTGGCTCGCCAATATTGTCTTTATTGTTATCAACACCTATTTCAAGCCAATCATTAACCCATTTTGCTGGTTGCAAATGTGTAACTCGACCATACATATTTAAGTCTTGAAAATGTATAAACCAATCTTCTCCACTTTCAGTATCAACCCAACCACCTTGATGAGGTCCATTTATAACTGAATTTCCTTGATGAAGTACAACCTTATGCTCATAAGGTCCATAAATATTCTTACTTCTTGCTTCCATTTGCCAGCCAGTCTGAACACCCCCAGCAGGAGCAAAAATATAATAATATCCATTTCTTTTATACATTTTAGGACCTTCTATGGTTGGATTATTTATTCTACCGTCAAATACTAAAACTCCATCGTCTAAAAGCCCCATACCGTCAGCAGACATTTTATGGAGAAAGAGCTTACTTTTATAGCCTATGCGACTTTTTGCCACACCTCTTATTAAATAAGCCTGCCCATCATCATCCCAAAACGGACAAGTATCAATCCAACCACAAGATTTTTTCACAAGTTTTAAATTCCATTTACCATAAGGGTCATCTGTTGTACTAACAAATATACCCTCATCAGGTGTTGCAAAATAGACATAAAACATACCATTGTGGTATCTAATACTAGGTGCCCAAACGCCTTTACCATGTTGTGGAACATCATAGTCATCAAAAGGCAATTTATCTACTGCATAACTAATTATTTTCCAATTTATTAAATCCTTTGAATGTAAAACCGGAAGTCCTGGAAAATAAGTAAATGAACTGGCAACCATATAAAAATCCTTGCCAACTCGGATTACATCAGGGTCTGAATAATCTGAAAGCAAAATAGGATTTTTATAAGTTCCATTTTCATTATCCCCTATCCAAGGTCCATTAAACTCTTGATACATAAATGCCTCCTAAAGCTTATACATATCCTTTTCAGTTTCTTTTGTCTTACCTCTAGTCATAAGGTCGTATACAGCCTGTTTAACATCTTTTTTATTATAAAGGACTTCGTTTATCTGCTTAGTAATAGGCATACTTACATTATATTTTTCTGATAATTCATAAGCAGCCTTAGCATTTACAACACCCTCAACTACCATATGAATTTCTTCTAATGTTTCTTCTAAAGACTTACCCTGTCCCAAAAGAATACCGGCACGCCTATTACGGCTGTGCATACTTGTACAAGTAACAATTAAGTCGCCTATACCTGAAAGTCCACCAAAAGTTTCCTTTTTAGCACCCATAGCAACACCAAGACGAGCTATTTCAACAATACCTCTTGTAATAAGTGCAGCCTTTGTGTTATCGCCATAGCCTACACCGTCAGAAATACCAGCTGCTAAAGCAACAAGGTTTTTAAGTGCACCACCAAGTTCAACACCAATTAAATCATCATTAGTGTAAACTCTGAACATAGGTGTAATAAAAGTATCCTGAATTTCTTCAGCAACAGCCATATCTTCGCCAGCAGCAACAAGAGTTGTTGCCATACCAAGGCCAACTTCTTCAGCGTGACTTGGACCAGATAAACAGCCTATTTTACATTGTGGAATTTCTTCCTTTATTACTTCTGAAAGACGCATAAGAGTGCTTTCTTCAAGACCCTTAGCAACATTAACAATTATTTCATCTTTTCTTACATAAGGAGCAAATCTCTTTGCCATATTTCTTACAAATTTAGATGGTGTAGCAAATACAAGCATATCTGCCCACGCAACATCTTCGTCTTTATAAGTTACATTTATTTCCTTATCAATTTTTACACCTGGGAGAAATTCTTTGTTTTCTCCATTTAAAAGAATAGCCTGTGCTTCTTCTTCTTTGAAAGACCATAAAATAACATTATTTCCTGCTCTTTTAAGCTGAACTGCAAGAGCTGTACCCCAACTACCAGAGCCGATAACTGCAACAGTTTTCATTTATTTAACCGCCCTTTCTTTGCTTCTTGTACCTACTTTACTTTCAGTACCATTCATTAATCTCTGTATATTAGCTTTATGCTTGTAGTAAGCTAATACGCAAAGAACAAACATTAATATAATTTCTTCTGGCTTAATACTCTCAATATTACGCATTATAACCATAACAATAGGATATACCAAAGCCATAGAAAGTGATGAAGCTGAGATATACTTTGTTGCTAAAACAACAACAATACCTACTGCATATGTAATAAGAGCAATTTTCCAATCTATGCAAAGCATAAGACCAAGTGTACAGGCAATACCCTTACCACCTTTAAAATTAAGGTAGAAAGGGAAATTGTGACCAAGTACAGCACCTACGCCAGCATAAATTCCTGGCAAATGGCTTGAGCCATCAACAAATGTACCACTACCTTTAAAAAGCATTGTACAAATGTAATAAGCTAAAATAACCTTAAATAAATCAAAAATAAAAACAATAGCACCGAGTTTTCTGCCTAATACTCTGGAAGTATTTGTAAAGCCAGCATTTCCACTACCATATTCTCTAATATCAATATGTCCGAAGAACTTGCCGACAAAATACGCTGACTGCAAACAACCCAGTCCATAGCCTATAATGAGGCAAAATAATCTAAACATAACTTATTCCTTTCTGTTTCTGGCAATAAAGTGTATTGGAGTACCTACAAAGCCAAAAGCATCTCTAAGCTGATTTTCTAAATATCTCTTATAAGAGAAGTGTAAAAGCTCTGTATCGTTTACAAATAAAACGAATGTAGGTGGCTTTACAGAAACCTGCGTCATATAGTAAATTCTAAGCTGTTTACCCTTTTCAGCTGGTGGCTGATTCATAGCCATAGCCTCAATAAGAACATCATTAAGCATACCTGTCGCAATTCTTCTTGAATTGTTTTCGCTTACCATTGTAATTAATTCAAAAAGTTTTGTTACTCTCTGACCAGTTGCTGCTGAAATGAAAATTCTTGGAGCATATGAAAGATACTTAAATTCTGTATCAATATCCTTTAAGAACTTATTCATTGTGTGGTTATCTTTTTCAATTAAATCCCACTTATTTACTGCAATAATAACAGCCTTACCAGCCTCGTGAGCAATACCCGCAACCTTTGTATCCTGTTCTGTAATACCTTCAACAGCATTAATCATAAGAATACAAACATCTGCTCTTTCAACAGCAGCTACAGCACGAATAATAGAATACTTTTCAATACTCTCCTTAATCTTTGCCTTTCTTCTCATACCAGCTGTATCAATAAATACATACTTCTGACCATTGAGTTCGTATTCTGAGTCAATAGCATCTCTTGTAGTACCAGCTACATCACTTACAATAACTCTGTTTTCGCCTAAAATTCTGTTTACAAGTGAAGACTTACCTACATTAGGCTTACCAATAATTGCAACCTTTATTGCATCATCTTCTGCTGAGTCATCTTTATCTGCTGGGAAATGCTTTACTACCTCATCAAGAAGGTCGCCTAAGCCAATCATCTGTCCACCAGATACACCAAATGGGTCGCCAAGCCCTAATGAATAGAATTCATAAACCTGCATACCGTACTTAGCTAAGTCATCAACCTTATTTACAGCAAGTACAACTGGCTTATCTGCTTTTCTTAAAATGTTTGCAACCTGCATATCCATATCTGTCATACCTGTTCTTACATCAACAACAAAAAGTATAACATCAGCTGAACTAATAGCAATTTCAGCCTGTGAATACATATGCTTGAGCATCATATCATCGCTATCAGGTTCAAGACCACCTGTATCAATAAGTGTAAAATGATGGTCTAACCACTCTGCATCTGCATAAATTCTATCTCTAGTTACACCTGGCGTATCTTCTACAATAGAAATTCTTTCGCCGGCAATTCTGTTAAATAATGTCGACTTACCTACATTAGGACGGCCAACAATAGCAACTATAGGTTTTGCCATAAATTTAATCCTCCGTATCAAAAATCTATAAAAGGGAATTTTACCTTGAGTTTATACAACTGGGCAAAATCCCCCATTAAACATCATCAGTCTATAGTATTATAACACACAATAAAAAATAAATAAAGTGTGATATATGACTTATTTACAATAAATATATACACTTATACTATATATTTTTGCCTATAGTAGACCTACAAACTCATAAATCCTGCCAAAGTACCTCTTTTAGCTCCCATAACCCTGTGAGAGAAAAATCTATCTGGGTCACATTGTGTACAAATTCTGCTATTTTCAATATTTTCTCTTTTAATTCCGGCATTTACAAGTATTTCTTCGTTTATACTGTGTAAATCAATAAACCATCTTTCAGCCATATTTTTATCGGGATAAATAAACTTGTCAGCCCAGTCATAAGCCTGTCTGAAAGCTGTTACTACAGGTATATCAACCTGAAAATGGTCAACACCAATAGCCGGAGCAATACCACAAACTATATCTTGTGGATTTGAGCCAAATTCTTCTTTCATTCTATTGACTACTTTTCCGCCAATACCTAATACAGTGCCTCTCCAACCACTATGGGCAATTGCAATAGCATTTTTAACCTTATCATAAAAATAAATTAAAACACAGTCTGCTGAAAAACCTACTAAAACTACATCTTTTTCATTTGTCATAATAGCATCATAGCCATCTTCCTGTCTTTCCTTGAAAAGACCTTTTCCCCTATCATCAGCAGTTACTCTCAAAATATTGTCAGTATGAACCTGTCTTGTCCATACTGTATTTTCAGCCTTTACTCCAATGGCATTACATATAATATCGTAGTTTTTCAATACATTTTCTTTTTTATCTTCTCTCCACGCTAAATTCATTGAAGAAAAAACGCCTTCAGATACTCCACCATATCTGGTAGAAAAACAATGTTTTATTTCTGGCATATTTTCAAAAACCAAATATTCTAATTTATCTTTTTTAACTGTTTTCATATTATTTCTCCTAAAAAGCATTTTTAATATGAGTAATCTTAAAATTCAATATTTCTATAACATCAAATCTTATATCACTTTCCATACAATTTTTGTACTTTAAATAACAGAGAGCTGTATTTTGTATATGCTTCTGTTTTCTATAATTAACAGCCTCCCTAGGCAAACCCTTTTCAGTATTAGTTCTGAACTTAACTTCAACAAAAACTATAGTTTCGCCTTTCTTTGCTATTATGTCAATTTCTCCAGTATTTGTTCTAAAATTCTTTTCTAAAATCTTATACAAATGTAATCTAAGATATATTCTTGCAATACACTCTCCTAGTTTTCCTTTTGCTTGACTTTTCATACAAAATTACCTGTAAAACTCTTTCTATGAATTGGGCAAAGACCATATTTTTTAATTGCCTCAATATGAGTTTTTGAGCCATAACCCATATTAGAGTCAAAATCATACATAGGATAAGTTTTAGCATATTCTGCCATCATTCTATCTCTCGTAACCTTTGCCACAATACTTGCTGCACCTATTGAAATACTCTTTGCATCGCCTTTTATAATAGGCTCTTGAGGTATATCAATATTAGGTATAGTAACTGCATCTACTAAAAGCTGCTGTGGCTTTATTGGCATATTGTTAATAGCCTGTTGCATAGCCTTGTATGTAGCCTGTAATATATTTATATCATCAATAGTGTTGTTATCTTCCATACCAATGCCAACAGAAACAGCCTTTTCCATTATAATATCAAAAAGTTCATCTCTCTTTTTGGCAGAGAGTTTTTTACTATCATTGACACCTAATATTTTACAACCTACAGGCAAAATTACACAAGCTGTAACTACTGGTCCAGCCAAAGGTCCTCTGCCTACTTCGTCTATACCACCAATATATTCTATACCTTGAGAAGCATACTTTTTTTCAAAAGCTGAAATAACTTCTAATCTTTCTAACTCTGCAATATATTTATCATAATTCTTCTTACCAGATGCTATAATATTTTGAACACCTTTTCTTTCATCAGAAGAAAATTCTTCAATTAAATTTGGAATACTCTTTATATCAGCATTATTAAATATTTCCTTTATTTCAGATATAGATTTCAAAAACTACACTTCCTTTTCTATATAAAACTTACTTTGAATTATATAACCTAAAGTTAAAAAAAGCAAGCACAGTTACAATAACATACAGGGAATTACTGCATAAAATATAAATATAATTTAAGGAGTGTCAGTATTGGAATTTATAGCAGAATGCGACAAGCATATGTTGCCTACTGAATTATGCAATATAAAGTACAGTCTGCCACTAATTAACAGCTATGTTATTGAAGTCAGTAATAAAAATATTTCAAAGTTAAAAAAAATAAAATCTATTAATGCCCTTTACCCTAACAAAACCATAGATACCCAAATGAATATTGTTAGAGATAAAGTAAAGTGCATAAACACAAAATACACAGGCAAAGGAATATCTATCGCTTTTATAGATACAGGTATATGTAAAAACAATGATTTTGATTCAAGAATAAAATGTTTCTATGATGTTGTTAATCATAAAAATTATGTATATGATGATTGTGGCCATGGTACTCATGTTGCTGGTATCTGTTCTGGAAGTGGTGCAAATAGTAATGGCAAATATAGAGGAATAGCTCCTGAAAGCAATATTGTAATGATAAAAGCATTAGATTTTGAAGGCAAAGGAACAGCCTCCGATGTATTAACTGGCATACAATGGGTAGCTGACAACTACAAAAAATATAATATTCGAATTTTAAATATGTCTATTGGTGCCGGAATTACAAATACAAAAGACCCTCTTGTTAGAGCTGCTGAAATATTATGGGATATGGGCATAGTTGTAGTTGCTGCTGCTGGAAACAATGGTCCTCAAAAAGGTACAATATCTTCTCCCGGCATTAGTAAAAAAATAATTACTGTAGGTTCAGTAGATGATATTAATGTACCTGAAAACGATATAGGAAAAAGTTATTCTGGTAGAGGTCCTACTAAAGAATGTGTAATAAAGCCAGATGTAGTTGCCCCTGGAACAAATATAATATCCTGTCTTTGTGAGGATAACAAAAACAACAACTACTATAAAAGCCTTAGTGGTACATCTATGTCAACACCTATTGTAAGTGGTGCTATTGCCCTTTTATTAGAAAAAGTACCCAACTTAAAACCTGATGATATTAAGTTTATGCTTAAACAAAGTTGCCACAACTTGGAATGTTCCCCAAATAGACAAGGTTGGGGTCTTTTAGATATTGAAAATTTATTAAATCGGGAGGTTATTTATGTCAGAAAATAGCAATATCTATAATATTTTTAGTAGACTTTCTAATTCCAATAATATAAAAGAGGATTTGAATGAAGCCCTCTGTTTAATAGAAAAACACTTCAAACACAAATATCTTACACCAATAGAACAAGATATTCGTTGTTGCTCACAAAACTGTGCATCAGAACCTACAAAAGAAATAACATTACTTAAAGCCTGTAAACCATTTACTAATGACAAAGGCAATATTGATAATATGATAAATATAATAAACACAGTAAGAACTTTCAATCGTATTTGCGATGGATATAATCAAAATATTGTGCCACAATCTTGTGATAGAGAAGTTTCAACACAGACAATAAAGGATTCAGCTATACACAATGACGGCATATATGAAATTGACAAAGACTGTGGTGTTAGTATAAACAGCAAAGAAACACCGGACAATAATATACTTTTAATATTATTGGTTCTTTTACTGTTTAATAAATAGAAAAAGTGGGTGCTATTGTTGCACCCACAAAATTACTTTTCTTCTTTTTCTATTTCACAAATACCTTCAATAATTTTCCATAATTCATCTCTACCAGATTTTGTTTCGCTACTAAATGGAAGTATAATATCCTCTTTTTGAAGATTAAAACCTTTTTTAAGCATAGCTACATGTTTCTGTAACTGACTACGCTTTAATTTATCAGACTTAGTAGCAACAATAATAATCTTGTGATTATAATGCTTGAGCCAATCATACATCATTAAATCATTAGCTCCTGGCTCATGTCTTATGTCTACAAGCATAATAATAGCCTTTAAAGATTCTCTCTTTGTAAGATAATCTTCTATTATTTTACCCCATTTTTCAATTTCTGAATGAGAAGCCTTTGCGTATCCATAACCCGGAAGGTCAACAAAGTAAAGTAAATCCTCTACATTATAGAAATTAATAGTACGGGTTTTACCTGGGTTTTGACTTGTTCTAGCAAGAGCCTTTCTATAAATCATTGAATTTATAAGAGAACTCTTACCTACATTTGACTTTCCTGCAAATGCTACCTCTGGTTTATTATCTGTAGGATACTGACTAAATTTAACACCTACTGCTGCAAGGTTTACATTATTTACAATCATTTTTTTCCTCCATAGATTATTACACATTTCATAGTTAGAACAATTATAACCTAAAAAATAATTATTTGCAAGTTTACAATGTTTAGGCTATATTTTTTCAAAAATTATGTAAAAAACATTCTATTTTTTATAATCGTAATATTTTTTTAAGCTTTTTCTACATTTCATTTTAAGAATTATACCATATAATAATAACTGTAATAAATAATAAAACAATTTACCCTTAAATTAATTGATTATGTGCCCCCAATCACATTAATCGTAAAAAAATAGGAAGTTTTTTTATATTCCTTCATTTTATTCCTATTTTTATATTTATTACACTCTTGGATTGTTTGCCCGCAATCCATCGCTAACACCCTTTTGTTAGCAAAAGCCCGTAGTTGCCCCTACGGGTTTTTTGTTTGTTAAAAAATAATGTTAACCATCTGAAAATATTTGGGTTGACAATTTATAAAATTTGTACTATACTCTCCTTAAATCAATTTAATTTTAGGAGTTGTTAACTTATGAAAAACTTTTCTACAAAAGATATGGTATTTACAGCTTTATTTGCTGCAATATTCTGTATACTTGCTCCATTTTCAATACCGATAGGAGAAGTTCCTGTTTCTGTAACTAATTTTCTGATTTACATTACAATTTACGCTATAGGTTGGAAAAAAGCAACTGTAAGTTACATCATATATTTACTTTTAGGCTTTGTAGGTCTTCCTGTATTTGCAGGATTTACTGGTGGTATTTCAAAATTAGTGAGCCCTACAGGTGGATATTTGGTAGGCTTTATTTTTACATCAGTTATTAGTGGCTTAATAATCGAAAAATTCAATTACAAGAGAATACCTAACATTATTGGTATGATTGTCGGTTTAGCTATTACATATATATTTGGTACAGCTTGGCTTGCCTTTGGTATGGGTAGAACATTTATGGAAGCCTTAGCCATCGGTGTTTTACCTTTCCTTATTTTCGACTTTGGAAAAATAATTATAGTAGCTATTATTGGTCCAGAACTTCAGAAACTTATAAAAAAAGTTGCTTAATTTGGTATTAATTTAATTAGTTAATATATTCTCACTAACATCAAAAAAATTAGCTGTTTACTGAAAAATGTAAACAGCTAATTTTTTATTCTTGATTTTCTATTTTTTCAGCTAATTCATTAAGATACATCCATCTATCCATCTTTTCAGAAAGCTGATTTTCTAAATCTTCTTTTTGCTGAGAAAGTTCTTGTAACTTAGAATACTGACTAGCCGATTTCTCCATTTGCTCCTCTGTATCAACAATAGCCTGTTCCAGTTTAGCAATATCGTCATCTATAGTTTCAAATTCTCTCTTTTCATTGAAAGACATTTTTAACTTTCTTTCGCCCTTATTCCAAGTTTTGCTTTCCTTAGCCTTACTTTCAGATGCTACAGCTTTTTTACTTTCTTCTAAAGTAGCCTTATAATCACTATAGCCACCCTCGTACTGCTTTATATTTCCACTTCCGTCAAAGGCAAATATTCTATCAACACATCTGTCAAGGAAATATCTATCATGAGAAACAATAACAACAGCACCAGCAAAACCGTCAAGATAATCCTCTAATATAGCAAGGGTTTCAATATCCAAATCATTTGTAGGTTCATCTAGGAACAATATATTCGGTGCTGACATAAGGACTCTCAACAAGTAAAGTCTTCTCTTTTCGCCACCGGAAAGTTTACCTATAGGAGAATATTGCATATCTCCATTAAATAAAAATCTTTCCAAAAGTTTTGTGGCAGACAACTTGCCGTCAGTAGTTGATATGTATTCTCCTACCTCTTTTACATAATCTATAACTCGCATATTATCGTCCATATGCTCTGTACCTTGAGAAAATACACCGATTTTAACAGTATCGCCTACCTCAATAGTACCACTATCAGGTTGTAGCTTTCCTGTTATCATTTTAAGGAGAGTAGTTTTTCCTGTACCATTTTGTCCAACTATACCAATTCTATCATTTTTAAGTATAATATAGCTAAAGTCATTAATAAGTTTCTTATCGCCAAAGGACTTAGAAATATTATTAATCTCAATAGTTTTTCTACCAAGACGAGAAGAAAGGCCAGCAATTTCAACATTTTGTTTCTGGTCCGGAGCTTTAATTTGAGATATAGTTTCAAATCTCTGTAATCTAGCCTTTTGTTTTGTAGTTCTAGCCTTTGCTCCACGCTTTACCCATTCAAGTTCTGTACGGAGAAAATTCTGACGCTTTCTCTCTCCTGCCTGTGCAAGTTCTTCTCTCTGAGCCTTTTGCTCCAAAAATTCTCCATAGTTTCCCTGATAAACATATATTTTGCCTTTATCAAGTTCAAAGGTTTTATTTACAACTCTGTCAAGGAAGTATCTATCGTGAGTTACCATTAAAAGAGCCTTTGTTGTAGACTTTAAATTATTTTCCATCCACGCAATAGTTTCACTATCAATGTGGTTTGTAGGTTCATCTAATATAAGCAAGTCTACAGGAGAAATCATAGCTGCACCAATAGCAACTCTCTTTTTCTGTCCACCTGAAAGAGTATCCACATCAGCATAAAAATCGTTAATGCCTATTTTAGTAAGTACAGTCTTTGCCTTACTTTCTTCGTCAGCATTTGTAATTTTACAAATACGAATCATATAGTCCATTACGACTTCGCCTTTTTTGAACACAGGAGATTGAGGCAAATAGCCTACTCTAAGACCATTCATAGTAATTACATTACCACTATCTGCCTCCTCCTCTCCTGCTATAATCTTCAAAAGAGTGGATTTACCAGTACCATTTACACCAATGACACCAATTTTATCTGTATCGTCAATACCAAAAGTCAAATTATCGAATATTATTTTTTCGCCATATGCTTTTGATAAATTTTCTACTGAAATCAAATTCATTTTAGTAAGTTCCTACTTCTATAGATTCAATCTTAACATCTGTCTTTGGCTTATCGCTCTGGTCTGTATCAACTGCTGCAATCTTATCTACAACATCCATACCCTCATATACCTGACCAAAAACAGTATAGTTCATATCAAGTGATGGATAACCACCATTTTCTTCGTATTCCTTAACTACCTTACTTGGGAAAGCCTTACTAAATGAAATCTTTGTACCATTACTTTCGCTAAATGCCTCATCACTCTTGCTTAATTCTTCAAGCTGTGACTTCATTTCATCGCCAATATCAGGATTTTGAACAATGTAGAACTGGCTACCATTTGTGTCAGGGCCTGCATTTGCCATACATAAAGCACCTCTAAAACTTCTTAAATTGAGGTTAACTTCGTTTTCAAACTCCTTACCCCAAATACTTTCGCCACCTGCACCTGTACCTGTTGGGTCGCCACCTTGAATCATAAAGTTATTTATTACTCTATGGAAAATAAGTCCGTTGTAATAACCCTCTTTAGCATGAGTAGTAAAGTTTTCTACTGCCTTTGGTGCGTATTTAGGGAAGAACCATACTTTAATATCGCCATAATTAGTATGAATTGTAGCTATTGTATCCCCTTTCTTTACACCTTCAAGCTGAGGAAGTTCTGTAACTTCATCATTAGTCTGTTTTTCTGTTGCCTGTTTAGTTTCACTTGTTTCATCTGATGTTTCTTCAACAGAAGTGTCAGCCGAATCCTTATTTGAAACCTTTGCCTGACCACAAGCTGTCGTCATAACCATTGCACCTAAAGCAAGTCCAAGTAATAATTTCTTTTTCATAAAAACTCTCCCTATCTATTAAATATACCTATTCACAGTATTATTTACTGTATATTATCCTTATATTAATTAAAATTGTCAAGGCAAAAGCCTATATTTAAAAAATACTTAATAAATTACTGTTCTACATATAGCTTTTCCTATTACTTCTGCCATATTTATAACCAAAGAGAGCCTTGTATTCTGTAATTGAAACATAGGGTTAATTGTCATTTTATTTACTACACCTGTTATAGATATATCCCCTACACTACCTAAAACCTTTGCCACCCCACTTCCAGGGTGCAAAGGTCCTTTCCATATGTTTATGCCTCCTATTTGCTCACTTTTTCCCAGACTTGCATCAACTGCAATTATAAAACTGTTCTCATATTTCTTATTTATAAATTCTATATAATATCTTAAATTTTCTGCGTGTACCGGTTCGTCTACTGTACCATAAACATTCTCTAAACCATTTTTAAGCAAATAAGACCCAACCAAAGGACCTAAGGCATCTCCTGTTGCCCTGTCAGTTCCTATACATAGAAACACTACTGTTTTCTCTCCATCAAAAGTTTCCAAAATCATATTTGACAGTTTTTCCAAAAATCTTTTTTCAGGTTCGTTACTATTTACATACAAATATTCTCTTTTACATAATAAGGGCATAAAATACCTCCTTTACAATAATTATGGCTTACTACTGTAAAAATATGACTTGTAAAAATTAGTAAAAGTTCTATATAAATTTTTTGGGATTATTTGCTATTTATTTTTTAATTAGCCCTCCATTGTTTGACATTTTATTTTTGTCGACTGTGGTATGCTTTCAACTACAAAAATATAAATATATTAAGAGAGGGTGTCAGTTATGACCAATGAGGAAAATAATTTCCAACTGCCTACAAATGTGAAACAAGTAGGTAGCATTTCCGACGGCAGCAGAATTTACATGGAAGATTATGCTTGCACTTACATAGAACAATATGCTGCCTCTGAGCCTTCAAAAGAAAAAATTGCTGTTTTAATAGGCAAAACAATGACTGTAGATAACGAAACTGTTATTTTTGTAAGTGGTGTTTTACAAGGTAAATACACAATAATGAGAAATGGTATGCCGGAATTGACAGAAAAAAGCTGGCAATATGTAGAAAAACAAATAGAGTTATATTTTAAGGACTTAGGAGTAGTTGGCTGGGCATATATTCAGCCTGGCTTTGAGGACTACATAAGCGACAAGCTTTGTCAATTTCAGAGGAACAATCTTACAAGAGGTTTGCAACTACTTTATGTTACAGACCCTACAGAAAACATAAGCAGTTTTTATAAATGGGATGTTGACGGACATGTTTTTAATATATTAAAAGGCTATATTGTATACTATGAAAAAAATGAAGGTATGCACGAATATATGCTTGAAAACAAGTTAAAGCCTGTAGTTAACAAGGATAGCGTACTTCCGGAATTAAAGAAAGATTCAGAAGCATTACTCAGAAAAATCACTTCAGGAAAAAGAACACTTCACGCAAAACACAATATTCTTTCACAAGAAAAAGGATTACTTAATTTACTAGGTGGCGTTAGTTTTATAATGCTTTTGGTTTGCTTTGTTATGGGAGCAGGACTTATACAAAGTGACGAAAGAATAAGTGCTATGGAACAACAAATAGCACAACTTCAAGAAACCCTTGACGGTACTCAAAGTGTGTTTGCATCTCAAACACAACAAACAACTGTACAAGCTGTTAAAGCACAAAAAACAACTGTAGAAAACACAACTGTTCCAACTACAGTTCAGACTACACAAGCCCCAACAAAAGCTCCTGAGCCAGAAACTCAAAGACATTCTGAATATGTAGTAAAAGAGGGAGATACTCTTATTAAAATCAGTAAAAGTGTTTACGGAAACACATCAAAAGTAAATGAAATAAGGGAATTAAACAAAATTGAAGACAATAATATCGTAGTAGGACACAAATTACTTTTACCATAGAAAGACGGAGGATAATATGAACGGAAAAGAACAAATTGCAGCAGTATTGGCTCACGAAGTTAAAAACCCAGTTAGTCTTATTAAAATGAATGTACAATACATAAAGGATTTTTGCCCAAAAGCTCTTGAAAATAATTTTACAGTCATCGAAAAAGAGCTTGAAAAGCTTAATCATATAATTAACGACTATACTATAATGGCAGAAAATACAAAGAAAGAAAATATTGAAATGATTTTTATAGATGAGTTATTATCAGATATTATTGAAGAATACAACCTTACTCCTTATGACAAAAAAATTAAGTTTGTTTTAGACTCTCCTGATGATGTTAAGCTATATGGAGATTATAACAAAATCAATATTCTTTTCTTCAATATTTATAAAAATGCAATAGAGGCTATTAAAAATAAAGGTATTATAAAAACAACTGTTACACCAGATATAGGCAAAACAACCATAACAATAGAAGACAATGGAGGTGGCATATCTCCCGTTGTTCTAAACAATTTAGGTACACCTTTTGTCACTACTAAAGAAAATGGCAGTGGCTTAGGTATACTGATATGTAAAAATATAGTCCACGAACACAAAGGTAAAATTGACTTTGAAAACACAGATAATGGCTGTGTTGTTACTGTTGAATTGCCTAACTATCTTTTTAGTAATTTCAAAACAAATTAAATCACATAAAAATTGGCTGTTACACAACAAGTGCAACAGCCTTTATTTTTATAACTTAGGAACAATTTCTTTATTAAAAAATTCTTCTATATTTTCTGGAGAAACGCTGTAATATTCATTATCTACCAGTACAGAAACATCATTTCCACAATGACCAGTACAGAAAGTTCCAGCTATTTCAACTTTATCGCTGACATTATTTTTTTCTATAACATGCTGAAATCCATTTATGACATTATAAGAGCCTTTTAAATGACATGAACTTCCTATACAAACTGAAATTTTTATCATACATTTTCCTCCTTTACATAATCAACATGAAGTAATTTGTGTACCTTTCCCTTTAACAAGCCATTATAAAGTGACATCATAAGAGGATTTTCTTCACTTCTCTTATTAGTACACATTCTATCTGCTTCATACAAGGCATCGCTTCTATTTTTAATACCATTTCTATCTGTAAACGGCTGACCTGCACCATTTATACAACCATTAGGACAAGCCATAACTTCCACTAAATCAAAATGTTCACCATTTTTAATACTTCTGATAAGTTTATCGGCATTTTTAAGACCGCTAACAACGCCTATTCTCAAAGGCTTGCCACAGTATTCTATTGTAATTTCCTTTGTACCCTCTAATCCTCTTACACCATTAAAGGCAAGAGTTCTCAAAGCTGAAAGAGATTTATCTGATGAAACTCGTCTTATAACAGCCTCTGTTACGCCACCTGTTACACCAAATATAACACCTGCACCAGAAATTGAACCAAAAGGCATATCTATAGACTCTGGCTCTATTTCTGAAAATACAATACCTGCCTCTTTTATCATCTGTATCAACTCTTGTGTAGTTATAACATAATCTATAACCTGTTGATTTTCGTTCCACTTAAATTCTGGTCTAGCTGCCTCAAACTTTTTGGCTGTACAAGGCATAATAGCTACACTAACAATTTTTCTACTACTTGTTTTATACTGTTCCTTTATTACTGAGCCAAACATTTCCATTGGAGAACGACAAGTAGATACATTAGGCAACAGTTCAGGATAATTTTTTTCACAATATTGCACCCAACCTGGGCAACAAGATGTAAACAACGGAAGATTTTCGCCATTGGAAAGTCTTTCTAAAAATTCGTTAGCTTCCTCTAAAACTGTCAAGTCTGCACCTGTTACAGTATCAAAAACTTCTTCAAAGCCTATTCTGTGCATAGCTGCAACAATTTTGCCCATTACATCGCCGTCACTAAGACCAAAAGCCTTTGCAACTGCAACTCTTACTGCCGGAGCAATTTGTGCTACAACCTTTACATTATCTTTTCCAAACTGTTTCCAAAGGTTTGAAGTATCATTTTTTACAACCAAAGCACCTGTTGGACATACTGCTGCACATTGACCACAGCCTACACAGCTACTTTTGCCCAAAGGTTCATCAAAAACAGTAGATACCACCATTTTAGAACCTCTATTTGTAAAATTAATAGCACCAACATTCTGAACTTCATTACACATTCGTACACAGTCACCACAGAGAATACATTTACTTCTATCTCTTACAATACAAAGTGATGAATCATCAATATCTGGTTCTGCTGCTGTATTTTCAAATCTAACTTTTGTTATTCCAAATCTTAAAGCAAGCTCCTGTAATCTACAATTTCCATTTTTAGCACAAATGGTACAATCTCGGCAATGATTAGAAAGCAAAAGTTCAAGTATCATTTTTCTATATTTTCTAAGTTTAGGTGTATTAGTAAAAATTTCAGCACCAGCCTTTGGAGGTGTAGAACAGGCAGCCTCCATACCACCCCATTTATTTTCTACCATACACATTCTACAAGCACCATAAATAGAAAGCTCTGAATTATAGCAAAATGTAGGTAAATCAATACCAGCTTTTCTTATAAGCTCCAGCATATTTTTTTCGCCCTCAATGGCAACAGGAATATTGTCAATAAGCATATAATTTTCATTTGACATATTCTACACCTCCTTTACAGCACCAAAGTTACAAGATTCTTTACAAGCTCCACATTTAATACACTTGTTTGTATCAATAGTGAACGGCTTTTTAATTTCTCCGGTTATGGCACTAACAGGACAGTTTCTGGCACACTTTGAGCAACCTCTACATAATTCTGGGTCAATCTGATATGTAATTAACTTCTTGCAATTTCCAGATGGACATTTTTTGTCATATATATGTGCCTCATACTCACTTCTAAAGTTCTTTATTGTACTTACAACTGGCATAGCAGCTGATTTACCAAGACCACAAAGGGCTGTACTTGATATTGTATCTGCCAATTCTAGCAAAAGTTCAATATCTCCATCTCTGCCATTGCCATTTACTATTCTTTCCAAAATTTCAAGCATACGCTTAGTACCTTCTCGGCAAGGCACACACTTGCCACAAGATTCATTTTGAGTAAAGTGCATAAAGAAACGAGCAACTTCAACCATACAGGTATCCTCGTCCATAACTACAAGACCACCTGAACCAATCATAGCTCCTACTTTTTTAAGAGAGTCAAAGTCAAGTGGTAAATCCAAATTGTCAGTTATAAGGCAACCACCTGACGGTCCGCCTATCTGAACAGCCTTAAACTCTTTTCCATTCTTCATACCTCCACCAATATCAAATATTATTTCTCTCAAAGTAGCACCCATAGGCACTTCAATAAGTCCAGTATTTTCAATATTACCTGTTAAAGCAAAAGCCTTTGTACCAGGACTTTTTTCTGAACCTACACCCTTATACCATTGAGCACCTTTATTTATAATATTAGGTACATTAGCAAAAGTTTCTACATTGTTAAGTACAGTTGGCTTGCCAAATAACCCCTGTTCAACCGTTCTTGGAGGTTTAACTCTTGGCATACCTCTCTTACCCTCAATAGAAGCAGTAAGTGCTGAACCCTCTCCACAAACAAAAGCACCAGCACCCTTGTTTATATGGAAATCAAAATTAAATCCACTACCTAATATATTTTCGCCTATAAGACCATATTCCTTCGCCTGTTTTATAGCATTTTCCAATCTATTTACAGCCATAGGATATTCTGCTCTTACATAAATATATCCATGTTCTGAACCTGTAGCTATACCAGCAATTATCATACCCTCAATCATTCTGTGAGGGTCGCCCTCCATAATACTTCTATCCATAAAAGCACCAGGGTCGCCTTCATCGCCGTTACAGACTATGTATTTTTCATCAGCATCGTTATTTTTAACCTGTGCCCACTTTTTGCCTGTTGGGAAACCTCCACCACCTCTGCCTCGAAGTGATGATTCTGTAATAGTATCTATAATATCTTCAGGAGTTATTTCAAAAAGTGCTTTTTCAAGTCCACTATATCCACCTATTCCCAAATATTCCTCTATTGATGTAGCATCAATGTGACCACAATGTTCCAAAACTACTCTTGTTTGCTTGGCATAGAAAGGTATATCCTCCTGTTTTACATAAGGTTTGCCCTCTACTTTGTAAACAAGCCTTTCTACTATTTCATTTTCCATAATAGTTTTTTCAACTATTTCTTCGCAATCAGACAATTTCACTTTTGTATACAAAATTCCCTCTGGTTCAATTCTGACAAGAGGACCCATTTCACAAAAGCCATGACAGCCACTCTTTTTTAAACCTATACTATCTCCATGCGGGTCTTTTTCCAATTCTACAGTACACTTCAATCCCTTTTCTTCTATTAATTCCTTTAATCTGTGGTGAATATCCATTGAGCCACCAGCAAGACAGCCTGTACCACAACAGACAAGTATTTTTCTTTTCTGAGATTTTAAAGCCTTACTATATATTTCTCTAATTTTTCTTAAATCCGTTCTGTTACTTAACATCATTCTCAGCCTCCCTTAACTCTTTAATTAAGGCACTGGCCTTATCTGGTGTCATAGATGGATTAACCTTGTCATTTACTGTCATTGCCGGAGCTAGTCCACAAGCACCTAAACAGCTTACTGTTTCCACAGTAAAAAGCATATCATCTGTTGTTACCTTTTTATCAGTTAAATTAAGTTCACTTCTCAATCTTTCCAATATAGGTACTGACTTTCTAACATGACAGGCTGTACCGTCACAAACCTTTATAACATACTTTCCCTTTGGTTCAAGAGAAAAATTTTCATAAAATGTAGCAACACTATAAATTGTAGATGACTTTGTATCCAATTTCTTTGCTATGTATTCAAATATTTCTCTTGGTAAATAATGATAATACTCTTGTATATCCTGCAAAATAGCAATAATATTAACTGCTGAATTTTCGTGATTAGCGACTATTTCATCAATTTTACTAAAATCAAAACCTTTTTCCATTAATACACTTCCCCTCTATATACACAATATTATATTTCCCTCTCGATTATTATAATATATTTGTGTATTTTTATCAATAAGAAATATTTTTTCTCAATACAATTGCATTTTTGCACAATTTACAGCATTTTATCTTATATAACACAAAAAAGCCCTACATACAAATCGTATGCAGGACTTTTTCATATCGCACATTATGAGTTTTTTATAAATTTATATTATTCAGTAAATAAAGGAGTTGAGTAATATCTGTCACCACTATCAGGGAAAATAACTACAATAGTCTTACCCTTGCTTTCTGGACGCTTAGCAATTTCAACAGCAGCTCTTAAAGCAGCACCAGCAGAAATACCTACTAAAATACCTTCTTTTCTTGAAATAAGCTTACCATATTCGAAAGCATCTTCATTCTCAACAGGGATAACCTCATCATAAACATCGTGAAGGTTCTTTGGAATGAAACCAGCACCAATACCCTGAATCTTATGTGGACCAGCAACACCCTTGCTAATAACTGGAGAAGTTGCAGGTTCAACAGCAACAACCTTAATATTCTTGTTCTGCTGCTTTAAGTATTCGCCTGTACCAGAAAGAGTACCACCTGTACCTACACCAGCGATGAAGTAATCTACATTACCGTCTGTATCGTTCCAAATTTCAGGACCAGTAGTCTTAAAGTGAGCTTCTGGGTTAGCTGGGTTATCAAACTGGCTAGGAATAAAGCTGTTTTCAATTTCCTTTGCAAGTTCTTCAGCCTTTGCAATAGCACCCTTCATACCCTTAGCACCATCTGTAAGTACGATTTCAGCACCGTAAGCCTTTAAAATATTTCTTCTTTCAACACTCATTGTTTCAGGCATTGTTAAAATAGCTCTGTAACCCTTAGATGCAGCAATAGATGCAATACCGATACCAGTATTACCAGAAGTTGGTTCAATAAGAACAGCACCTGGCTTAATCTTGCCAGCCTTTTCAGCCTGTTCAATAATTTCCTTTGCAATTCTATCCTTTACACTACCTGCTGGATTGAAGTATTCAAGTTTAGCAACAATCTTAGCTTCAAGTCCTAATTCCTTTTCAATGTTAGTTAATTCAAATAAAGGTGTGTTACCAATTAAATCTGCTGTACTCTTGTAAATTTTACTCATAATAATTTCCTCTTTTCTTTCTTATTTATATTAAATCTCATTTATATTTATATTAAATCAATATCCAAACATTCTAAATATTAATTACAACATCTATCAGTTATTCCGGAAGCTTTAAAAAATCTATTTTTCATTTATACGCCTCTTTTCATATATTTCCTACTTGATATATAGGATTATAGTATTATTATTCCATTTTGTCAAGTCCTATTTTTAAATTTTTCAAAATTTTTTTCTCATTAAAATATTTCTTCCTTATAATATGTATTTTTTTACATTAAAATTATAATAAAAAACCTACCATAAACAAGTAGGCTAAAAGTCTAACTTTTAATGGTAGGTTTACATAACAGTTAATTTTTCAAATTTCTTTTCTTTAATTTTTTCTTTTCATACATAAGTTTATCAGCCGTATTTATTATATATTCCATATTTATTTCACTATTAACAGTAAATTCTGAAACACCAATACTTATATCTACTTTCCTTGGAAACACCTTTTTACTATTAAATTCATTTAACAATTCCTTAAATTTAGCTATAAACCCATCTACTTCCTCTTTTGGTGTTATAACAATAAATTCATCTCCACCATATCTGATACAGGTAATTTTTTTATTTCCCGCAGATTTTTCTAATATTTTTGAAATAATGACTAAAATTCTATCTCCATAAATATGACCATATAAATCATTTATATCCTTAAAATCGTCTATATCAAATACTATTGCTGAAAATTCGCCTTTTCTCTTTCTACTAAGTTTATCTATATATAACTGCATTCTTCTTCTGTTTCCCAGACCTGTTAAAGGGTCTACAAGCATTTCCAGATTTTGAAAACGCAAAAATACAATAAGCATAAACAATAAAAAAGTTAAAAGTACAAAGCTGTCTTCCCAAAAATAAAGTTGCAATATAATACCTAATGCTACCAATAACATTCCTGAAAGTATATGTTTGCCCTCACTTCTAAAACCTCTATTTCTTGTTATAGCTAAAACAATAACTACTACAGAAGCTATTATGTATATTACACTTAAAACCACAATTAACCAAAAACCATCTCCCCTTTGGTATCGGTTATTGCTATCTATGTAAAAAAATAAATCAGTAAAACAATTTATAAAAATTAATAGTAAATATAGTAAATAAGGAATTGTAGTAATATAAGAATTAGATTTTTTAGGAGAAGTATCATAGAAAATATACATATACTTAAACCATAATAGTGGTACAAGTCCATTTAATATAAAATATATTACAGTAAAGACATAATTAATGTAATAACTTCCAAAAAATTCAGTCCCGTTAATACAAGACAAAACTCCATTACAAAAAATCATAAATGAAAGAGATGCTGAAAGTTCTACAACAACACTCTTATATTTCGAACTTTGTGGAATATACATTATCTGATTGTACAAAACTATTATCATTACAATAAATTCAAATACTGATATCTTTAAATCACCAGTTCTTATCACCCATTATCATCCCTCTCTATATTTTTAGTGTAACATAGTAATCCGTTTATTTCAATGTTATTGTTTTATACGGCATTTTCTTAGCTATAAATCTAATATTTTTCTCAAAAATTTCAAAAAATTTTTGAGAATATTTTTATAGACAAATTTTAAACATCTCTCAAACCCTCTTAAATACTGGAAAAATCAGTCTCAAAAAAAACTTTAAAAAAATTAAAAAAAATGCTTGACATTATGCCCACTTGCTGTTATAATAATTCTTGTCTTCAGGGTTGAACACAACGAAGACAACAGATTAAAAGAATATTCCAGTTATCTTTTAAATCTTTTATGTCATGGGAGCATAGCTCAGCTGGGAGAGCATCTGCCTTACAAGCAGGGGGTCACAGGTTCGAGCCCTGTTGTTCCCATCCATGGCGAGATAGCTCAGTTGGCTAGAGCACGCGGTTCATACCCGCGGTGTCGAGGGTTCGAATCCCCCTCTCGCTACTAACTTTAAGGTCTTGAGATTTGCTTTTAGCAGATTTCAAGGCTTTTTTCTTTGTAAAAATAAGACTAGAGGTTTCTTAATCCTCTAGCCTTATTTTTTATACCATATATTTCTTAATAGACTCTATATATTCCCTTGCCAACTTGCTTAAACTGACATTTTTATGAGTTACAATACCTATTTTCATATTTTCTTTTACATTTAATTTTCGTGCTATAATTTGCTCCCCATTTAATTCCTTATCTATAATACCAGAGCTTATTGTATAGCCATTTAAGCCAACTACCAAATTAAATAGTGTTGCTCTATCTCTAACTTTTATAGACTTTTCTCTTTCCATACTTCCTAATATTTCTTCATAAAAATAGAAAGAGTTATATTGTCCCTGTTCAAAAGATAAATATGGATAAGGCGATAAATCTTCTAAATTAACAGATTTCTTTTCCGCCAAAGGGTGCTTATAACTAATAAAGACATGAGGTTCAGCCTCCATAATTTCTTCAAAATTCAAATTATTTTCCTTGAAAAGTTTATTTATTACACTTTTATTTTCACTTGAAAGGTATAATACCCCTACTTCACTTTTTAAAGAGCTTACATCACTTATAATTTCATTAGTCTGGGTTTCTCTTAATGTGAAATCATAATTACTATAACCGTACTTCTTTACTACATCTACAAAAGCATTTACAACAAAAGAATAATGCTGGCTAGAAACACTAAATTTTTGTTTATGATTTTTATGATTAATATATTTATCTTCTAATAACTGAGTTTGCTCTATAATTTGTCTAGCATAGCCTAAAAATTCTTCACCCTCATTAGACACTATAACACCTTTATTTGTACGAATAAATATTTCAATTTGCAACTCATTTTCAAGTTCTTTTATAGCATTTGTAAGGCTAGGTTGAGAAATAAAAAGTGTCTTTGCCGCCTCACTTACAGTTCCTTTTTCAGCAACTGTAATAACATACTTTAATTGTTGTAATGTCATATTTTCACCTCTTTTCACTTATTATATCATAATTACAAAAAAAGAGGTACTTAATAAAGTACCTCTTTAAAAATTAAAATAATTATTTAATTAAGTTTTGCATACTTCTAAGGCTTATTGCCAAAGTAGAAGTATTGTGGAGCATAGCTGATGTTGTAGGCTGAATTATACCAGCAACACCAAGGAAAATAAGGGCTGAATTAAATGCTACAATAGTTTTGTAGTTTTTATTAATTCGTTTCATAAGACTATTACTGATAGCCTTTAATGTAACTATTTCATATAAATCATCAGCGCCGATTGTAATATCAGCAATTTCTCTTGCTATTTCAGCACCGTCACTTATGGCTATACCAGCATTAGCAGCAGAAAGTGCAGGAGAATCGTTAATACCATCGCCTATCATTATTACCTTTCTACCCTTTGCCTTTTCCATTTCAACAAACTTTGCTTTATCTTCCGGAAGAACTTCTGAATAGTATTCATCTACGCCAACTTTTTCAGCTATAGCCTTTGCAGTTCTTTCACTATCCCCAGTCATCATAACAACCTTAGAAATTCCAGACTTTTTAAGAGCATTTACAACACCCTTAGCTTCTTCTCTTACAGGGTCTTCTATACAAATAACTGCTGCAAGTTCATTTTCAATGGCCATATAAAGATGTGAATATTCTGGTTTAAGATTTGCAAATATATCTTTTTTATCCTCTGGTATAGTACACTTTTCATCTTCGAATACGAAGTGATGACTACCGATAATAACTTTCTTATCATTTATCTTAGTAGAAATACCATGGGCAACAATATAGTCTACCTTAGAGTGCATTTCCTCGTGAGTAAGTCTTAATTCCTTAGCCTTATCTACAACTGCCTTAGCCATAGAATGAGGGAAATGTTCCTCAAGACAAGCTGCTATTCTTAAAAGTTCATTTGCACTAAAGTCATTAAATGGTATTACATCTACAACTGTTGGCTTAGCCTTTGTCAATGTACCTGTTTTATCAAATACTATTGTATCAGCCTCTGCAACAGCCTCAAGATATTTACCACCCTTTACAGTAATATTGTACAAACCAGCCTCTCTTATAGCAGAAAGTACAGAAATAGGCATAGCCAATTTTAATGCACAAGAAAAATCAACCATAAGAACAGATAAAGCTCTTGTAACATTTCTTGTAAAGAGGTATACAGCTCCTGTACCAAGTAAAGTATAAGGAACCAACTTATCAGCTATTCTTTCAGCCTTACTTTCTAATGAAGATTTAAGTTTTTCTGATTCTTCAATCATTGTAACTATCTTTTCAAACTTACTTGAACCACCAATAGCCTTAACCTTTACAGTTAATTCGCCTTCTTCAACTACAGCACCTGCATATACATAACTTTCCTTATGCTTTCTTACTGGTACAGACTCGCCTGTCAATGATGCCTGATTTACCATAGCTTCGCCGTCAATAACTTCGCCATCAAAAGGTATTACATTACCAACATGAACTACAACTTCATCATTAAGCTTAATATCATCGCAAGATACAAGCTGTTCAGTATTTTCAACTTTTTTCCAAACCTTGCTTACATTTAATGACATACTTCTTGCTAAATCATCAACAGACTTTTTATGTGTCCATTCTTCAAGAAGTTCGCCTATGCTTAACAAGAACATTATAGAGCTTGCTGTCGATGTATCATTTCTCAATACTGATACACCTATAGCAGTTGCGTCTAATACTTCAACCTGTATTTTACCCTTTAACAATATCTTTGCACCCTTGCAAATATACTTTGCTGATTTCCAAAGTGCAATTATTGCCTGAATAGGCTTAGGAACAAAAAGAAGATTAAGTCCTCTGATAACAACCTTATTTATAAGCTGTTCCTTATAATGTTCATTTAATTCTCTGCCTGAGTTTTCAAGAAAATTCTCAGGAACTCCAGCAGTTTCATATTTAAACTTTTGTAGAGCATTTATAACTTCCTGTCTGCTACCAACGTAATTAATTGTAGCATCACAATTAATTTCTCTTACCTTAACACCTGTAATATGTCTTTGAGAACTGAGATAAAAAAGAAGTATATCTGCCTCTCTACAAGTCATTCTTTTTTGGTGCATACGAACACGCATACGACCTTTAATTTCATGCTTAATTTCAAATTTCATAAGAATTCCTCATCTCTATAGCAAAAAGCACCCGTATAAACAGGGTGCTTAATATGCTTAACAAATATACACTACGCCTTACTCTGTAACTTCTTCCTGTTCATCATCAGTTGCAGCAACTAAATCTTCTACATCTTCGAAATCATCATCAATGAAAGAATCTGCAACTCTGTCTTCATTAATCTGCTGAGCTTCTGCGTAAATATCTTCAGCATTTTCCTGAATACTTGTAACAGTCTTCATTACTGTGCTCTTTGCTCTAAGTGCAGCAGCTGTACAATTAGTGTAAAGCTTTCTAGCATCCTTACTAGCGAGAATCTTTACGCCTGCTGTACCGAATAAAACACCTGCAGCAAAAATACCTGTTTTTTTGAAATCAATTTTTTTAAGACATTTTAAACAATCTAACATAACTAGACCTCCTATTTATTTATACTTATATTTTGTGTAAACACCTTTTACACATCTTTCATCATGATTATACAATACTTTACAAAAAAAGGCTCGGCTAACTTCTCTTATTGAAAAATTTTCTCAATAAGTTTTATTCGCCACATCTGCAAGTATTTGCTCTCACACAGCGTATAGCTTTATCCTTGCAATATCCGCAAGCACTAAGTCCTTTTTGTATAATAGTTTTCCAATTATTATCAGAAAGCTCAATAACTGAATTATCTTCAAATTCTATAGTACAAATATTACTTTCTTCTCCACAAGATACTTTATAAAAATTCTTACGACTAATTGCCCCTATTTCCTCAAGCATATTTATAAGTCTGTAAACCGTGGCAAAACCAATATTTTTATTTTTCTTGGATGCCTTATAATAAATCTCTTTACAGCAAGAACAGTCTTCCTCAAGAATAATATCCAAAAGCATTAGTCTTTGCTTCGTAATTCTGCAACCACGGTCCTTCAATCTCTGAACAATAATATCCTTTTTCATATTTGAAACACGATAATCTTCAGAACATTCAGTATCGTAATTTACATTGTTTATATTCTCAGACATCTGCGTCCTCCTTATCTGTTGCAATGACCTCCACAATGTGTACAATCTCCACCACATTGAATTGACTTGCCATTTTTCTTAGCCTTTATCATACTATGAACGATAAGGCAAATTATAACCAAAAGTATTAATCCAACAACAACTGTTCCCATGGGAACACCTCCTTAAAAACATAGGGGACTGCACCGGCAGTCCCCTACTCACACAGATTGCTTATCTTTCGCCGGCAACCTTTTTCATATCAACTTTTAATGTTTTACTTTTCTTATATGGTCTGAAAAGTAAGTAAATAAATGCGATTACAAATAAGAATGCTACTACTGTACCAATTCCGAATACGCCTGTTGTAGCAAATGTACCAATCTGGTAAATGCAAAGAGCAACAACATAAGCAAGAGCACACTGGTAACCAATGGCAACTAAGAACCACTTTGTATTGTTCATTTCTCTCTTAATAGCACCCATAGCTGCGAAACAAGGAGCACAAAGAAGATTGAATACAAGGAAACCATATGCTGCAATTGGAGTCATAACCTGAGCTAAGTTACCCCAGATTTCAGAACCATCTTCTGCAACTTCTGCGAAACCGAAAAGTACACCAAATGTTGCTACTACATTTTCCTTAGCGATAAGACCAGAAACAGCCGCAACTGCCATCTTCCAACCTTCGCCAGCCTTTGTCCAACCAAGTGGAGTAAATATCCAAGCAATAGCAGAACCAATCTTAGCAAGAATACTAGAATTTAATTCTTCTACCATACCAAAGCTTCCGTTTTCCCAACCGAAACTCATTAAGAACCAAAGAACGATTGTAGATAAGAGGATAATTGTACCAGCCTTCTTGATGAAAGACCAAGCTCTTTCCCACATACTTCTTAAAATGTTAGTAACTGTTGGCATATGATATGCTGGAAGTTCCATAACGAATGGAGCTGGGTCGCCAGCAAATAACTGAGTTTTCTTTAAAATAATACCTGAACAAATAATAGCTGCAATACCTACGAAGTAAGAACTTGTTGCAACCCAACCACTATTACCGAAGAATGCACCTGCAATCATAGCGATGACTGGAAGCTTTGCACCACAAGGAATAAATGTAGTTGTCA
Organism: Eubacterium sp. CAG:274; assembly: GCA_000432155.1. Lineage (GTDB taxonomy): Bacteria > Bacillota > Clostridia > Lachnospirales > CAG-274 > CAG-274. The sequence continues at coordinate 8,258 of FR888496.1, read as the reverse complement.
TAATTGTCATTTTTCTATCTCTGTCATTTTCAATAGTTCTTGATGCCATAATACCTGGAACACCACAACCACTACCAATAAGCATTGGAATAAATGACTTACCAGAAAGACCAAACTTTCTGAAAATTCTATCCATGATGAATGCTACTCTTGCCATGTAACCACAAGCTTCAAGGAAAGCAAGGAAGATGAAGAGTACAAGCATCTGAGGAACGAAACCAAGAACTGCACCAACACCGGCTACGATACCATCAAGGATAAGACCATTTAACCAATCAGCACAACCTACTGCGTCAAGAGCGTTACCAATAATAACTGGAACACCTGGAACCCAAACACCATAGTCAGCTGGGTCTGGTTCGCCAGCATCAACTGTTGCCTGAGCTTCACTCTGAACATCAGGAGTAATGTTTACAGTTTCTTCAACATTACCTTCGTCATCAGTAATATCTACTGAAGTTTCGCCATTCTGGATAGCTTCAATAATCTGGTCAGCCTTGCCATATTCGCCACTAGCATCTTCATAAGCAGAAGCACCAATACCGAATAAGTGCCAACCATCACCAAATACACCATCATTAGCCCAGTCAGTAGCCCATGTACCAACTGTAGTTACTGAAATATAGTAAACAAGGAACATAATAACAGCAAAAATTGGAAGAGCTAAAATTCTGTTTGTAACAACTCTATCAATCTTGTCTGATGTTGTAAGTTTCTTCTTGTTTGCCTTTGTACAACAATCCCCAATAATTGAAGAAATATATGTATATCTTTCGTTTGTAATAATACTTTCTGTATCATCATCAAACTTATCTTCAAGAACCTTAATATCTTCTGAAACATTAGGAACACTCTTTAACTGCTGTGCAATCTTGTCGTCCTTTTCGAGAAGTTTAATAGCAAAGAATCTTCTCTGTTCTGCTACAACATCATTACCTAATTTAGCCTCAACATTCTTGATTACATTTTCAACATCTGTTGCAAATTCATGAACATGAGTTGCTGCTGATTTATTCTTAGCAAGTTCAACAGCCTTTTCAGCCATTTCCTTAACACCCTTGTTCTTTAAAGCTGAAATTTCAACTACTGGACAACCAAGCATTTTGCTAAGTTTGTCAAAATGAATCTTGTCGCCATTCTTTTCAACAACATCCATCATATTTACAGCCATGATTACTGGAATACCAAGTTCCATAATCTGAGTTGATAAATATAAGTTTCTTTCAATGTTAGTACCATCAACAATATTGATAATTGCATCAGGTCTTTCATTGATAAGATAGTTTCTTGCAACAACTTCTTCAAGTGTGTAAGGTGAAAGTGAATAAATACCTGGAAGGTCCATAATAGTTACATCTTTATGACCTTTCAACTTACCCTCTTTCTTTTCTACAGTTACACCAGGCCAGTTACCTACGAACTGGTTTGAGCCTGTAAGTCCATTAAACAATGTAGTTTTACCACAGTTTGGATTACCTGCCAAAGCAATTTTAATCATCGTAATACTCCTTTTCTTTGATTTTTATTGAATTAGCCTGCCCTACCTACATTAGTGTAAGCTAACTAATGACTAAAAAAAATTACTCTACTTCAATCATTTCAGCATCGACTTTTCTTAAAGAAAGCTCATAACCTCTAACAGTTACTTCAATTGGGTCACCTAAAGGTGCAACTTTTCTTACAAAGATTTCAACGCCCTTTGTAATACCCATATCCATAATACGCTTTCTTACAGGACCTTCACCTGAAATTTTCTTTACCTTAACTGTTTGCCCACAAGCAACCTGTCTAAGATTTTCCATCTTGCCTTTACCTCTTTTCTTAAACCATAATTCTGTTTGCCATATCTTTGCCTATAGCAACTCTTGAATCTTTTACATTTACAATAAGATTTCCTTCAATTTCAGAAACCACACTTACAGTTCCACCAACAACGAAACCCAAGTTCTCTAAAAATCTTTTGGTATCTTCGTTGCCTCCGACTTTCTTTATTACGCTTTCTTCTCCGGTTCCGACCATTGATAACGGCATCATTTCCTCATCTTCTTTCTATATCTTATTGATAAATTCATTTCATTTACTTAGTTAGTATACCCTAACCTAAGTTAGCTGTCAACAACCTTTTTGATTAATTTTTATCAATAAGCCTATCATTTATCAAAATATTATGATTATTTATCTGTTAAAACGCCAAAAAAAGTGCCTAAAACCATAATTTTTACAGCTCTTTTAGACACTTTTATATTTTTTCAAATATTTTTATATTCTTCATATTTCATTATTCTAGGATAATATTTTCTATTTTCGTGATATGACTCTGCTTTTCTTATTTGTCCTAAAACTTGCTCAAGCCTATGTACAGTTTTTTTAATATCTACATCTCCTATTATATTTGCTAGAGGTGCGTCTTCTTCAACGATATTTTTATAATATCTTCTGTCCCGTAAGCAATCCCTTAATTTGGTTGCCAACTTATTTTTCTCCGAAACACTTAATTTTTCAATTTCTAACTGATGCAATAGGTCACATTCTAAATTTTCGCATTTTTTCATCATACTTAAAGCTGTAGAATACTCTATTTCTACCTCTTTCATAAAATTTAAAAACTCTGCCAAATTCTCTGAAGTTAATTTCCTGTTTTTCACATATATTCCTCCTCTCTTTATTTTATTATACTTCTATATAAGTCCTATATTCCGTACTATACAACAAATTTTGACAAAAAAATTGCATACTTAAAACTAAGTACGCATTTTTTCATCTTTTATTGACATATATTATAGCTGTATCTACCATAAGGACTAAACCTAAAATCAAGTATAAATCTATTGCGTAGACAAATATGCCTCCAATAGCTACATTTCTTACTAAGTTTCCTAAACAAAATGTTGAAACTAAAGTTGAAATCATATTAACAAAAAGTCTATTGTTTTTATTAAATATAGATAATGTTGTAACACTTATTAATAAAGCAAAACTTACTATTGTTGTATATACTGTACCATTTTCCATTTTGTAAATATAATTGGCATAAATTACAAAACCACAAATTAAAACACCTATTAAATAATTTAAACAAATTTTATTTTTATTTATACTCATATTTTTTCTTCCTTTCTCTTTAAGTTCATATATATAATAACTTACGGAAATTAAGAAATCATTAGAAAATAGTAATAATACCGTAAAAAAAGAGAAAGTCAAATTTTAATCTTTAACTTTCCCTTTTAAAATTTTTTACTTAATACTATTTAACAATGTAATAGCATCAATCAAATCCACTTTACTATCATTGTTTACATCAGCTTTAGTTAAAATTGTACTGTCAGTAATAGGTTGAACTCCTGAACAATGTTTTAATATTATAGCTACATCTTCATTCAGAACCCCATCGCCATTTATATCTCCAATAACAGATGCTCTATTAATGACTACTTTGTTATAAAATGCTGTTCCTGAGCTTGTACTATCTGTATATATAATATAATTTCCGTCATCAGCAACATTAAATGTTATTTTATAATCTCCTGTTTTTAATGCCTCTACTGATTTGGTATCTATTGTTGTAAATGTATTATCATCATTAACCTTTGCAAGAGTCAATGCTACAGTATTTCCAGCTTTAGAACTATTATAGTTTACATATACTGTCAACTTATCCTTTGCCTTTGCATCTAAGCGAATATAGAAATAATCTAATTTATTTGACTTCGTATTTTTATCAAACTTAAAACCATTTATACCACTTGCTGTACCATTATGTCGTACTGTAAGGCCATTTACTGTATATACTGTTTTTGTGGCTGTTTTATCAGTCCAGTTACTATCTGTAAAATCCCACTCTAAAACACTTCCACCAGTATTCTCTGTTGTAGTTTCACTTGAACTTTCACTTACTGTTGTAGTTGAAGTAGTGCTTTCACTTGATGTTTCTGTTACTTTTGTAGTAGTGGTTGTTGTTGTTTCACTTGATGTTTCAACAGTTGTCGTTGTAGTAACTTCTGAACCATTATATTCATAACAGCCTATATCAATATTGTTAATATTTCTTTCATTACTTAAAATATCGTATTTGCCACTATCAGCAGTTGAATCGCCAGCATCTATACAAGGAGAATTTTTCAAAAGGCTATATTCTTCTCCAAAGTTTGGATTTTCATATATACCAGTTTCTCCTGATGCTGTTTTCCAATTATCAAAACCTCTAAATGTTTCTCCATATCTTATAACCTTGAAATTACCTGCTGTACGAGTTGAGTAATAACAGTTATTTTTAAATGTTAAATCTCTAGCTAAATCTTCTGTAAATCTTACTCTGACAAGTTCTAAATCATTATCCTTGTAGAAAATGTTGTTTCTAATGTCTGTTCCACTTGTTTTATTTATACCCAATTCCTTACCACCATCAGAGTTTCCATTATTAACAAGTGTATTGTTATAGATTTTGGTATTATAAACAATACCTGTAGCATCGTTATCATAACCACCTACAGAAAGTCCAGCCTGTGTATTATTGTATATTAAGTTATTTTTAACAACTACATTTTTTACTGGATAGTTTGAATATTTAGCACCCTCTTCTGAACCAATTTCAATACCACCAGAACATTCGTAAACAACATTTCTATCAAAAGTATTATCTCTGCCACCGTCATTATAAAGACCATAACTTGTAGCATTAGGACTTACACATTTGCTGACTACATTCCCTACAGCCACACAGTATCTAGCTTGGTCAAGAGAACTATCTTTACAAGCATTAAAATGACCGGCAAAATCAAGACCAATATTCCCTATATTTTCAATTCTGCTGTTTATAACATTTACATATTCACTATTACCATTAACTGTTACGGCCTCATTCCAACCTGTCTGACAATCGTGAACATAACAATTATCTATAAGAACATTACTTATAGGTACAGAGGCATTATTTCCATAAAGTATTATTGCATTAGCACCAACCTTTGATGATGTAGGGTCTGGCACATTAATGTTACTGATTTCTACATCTTTAATAATAATGTGGTTACCCTGACGCATAAGAATACCATATCCACTATTGGATTTTAAATCCTTGTTACAGAGTTTAAGTCCCTGTATATGTATATAGTTTACTTTTGAAAGTTCTATTATTGCACCACCGTCTGTTGCATAGTTTGTGTGGTCAAATACTGGCTTTTCATTTGGATAGTTTCTTATTGTAATATAGTTACCCTCTGTACCGGATTTTGTAATAACAATATTTTGGTTGTATGTACCACCTCTAACATATATAGTTTGTCCAGCTTTCGCCTTTGAAATAGCATAATAAACTGTTTCATATGGACTATCAATAGTACCTTTATTACTATTACTTCCGTCTGTTGCAACATAAATAGCATTGTCTACTACTGTATTATCTTCTTTTTGAAGTGACAATATTTTATTTATAAAATTATCATCACCTCTTAAATCCTCTGCTGTAATAGTTGCTGCAAACAACTGACAACTAAACAACCATAACATAGCAGTAAACAACATTATCCCAAAAATTTTTTTCATCTTTCTTCCTCCTTTTTTAGAAAAATTTAGCTTTATTAATTCAATTTACTATGTACAAAAAAAGGACACAAACTATGCCCTTTCTTATAGATTATTAAATTTTATAATTTCGCTATGCACAAAATACCATTTTCATTTTTTGCTGGACGGAATACAACAAAATCGTTTGTATGAACTCCAAAATCCTGCTTTGGTTCGCTAATTAACTTAGCTTTAACCCCTTGCTTTTCAGCTTTTTCACATCTAACCCAAACAGTCTCAGGATTTAATCCGTCTTTAACTAGATATATTATAACATCATCTGGAAAATCTTCGTGTCTGCAACTATCAATTTCTCTTATGCCTCTAGTCTTGTCAACATCTTCTGTATCAGCAAAAAATGTATCAATAGTCTTAAACTTTTCATTGTATTCTTTAAAAAGACTTCTATCTTCGTAAATGCGAATTTCTCTATCATTTACACTAGATTTTCTAAATTTCATTGACACTTCATCGTTACCTAAACCTCTTGAAAGCACACCGTTTTCAAGTTTTCCAGTTGTCAAAACTTCAAAAGTAAATCCATCTTCGTGGTCAATATATCCGTAAGCAAGAACACCATTATCCTTTTTACTTACATTAAATACCTTTTTTAAATTCTGTATTTGGTCTGCACATTCTATAAAACAAACTTTATGATAAATATCTCTAAAATTGCAATCCTTTGTCAGCATTTTTTACCTCCAAATTACTTTATTGCTATAATTATACCAATTTATAAACTTTTTATCAATACCTTTTAAAATACTCTTAAAAATACCTATACCCATTGAGTACATAAGTAAATTATGTTATAATACTTCCATTGTATTTTTAGATTTTTCGGTATATATAGGAGAAAACAATGGCAAAAACACTTTTTGACACAAAAATTGATATTGTAGATTTAGAATTTCCAAATAAAGGTGTAGGTTATTTTGGAGAAGAAAACAAAAAAGTAACAGTAAAAAACACTATTCCTGGTCAAACAGTAATAGCTGATGTAAAGAAAAAAAGAAAGAATTTTGAAGGCAGACTTAGAAGTATTGAGAAAAAAGCTGAATACGAAATTGAACCAGCTTGTAAAAATTTTGGACTTTGTGGTGGTTGTACTTATCAGAATATTTCATATGAGCAGGAATTAGAATTTAAAAAAAATGTTGTTTTAAAATTGCTTGACAACGCAGGCTTAACAAATTATGAATACTGTGGCATTAAACCAAGCCCTTCTATTACATCCTATAGAAATAAAATGGAATTTAGTTTTGGTGATGACGGCTTAGACGGTAATCTCTGTTTGGGTATGAGAAAGAGAGAAAGTAATTACGAAGTTGTTACTGCTGATTGCTGTAATATTGTAAACGAAGATATTTGCAAAGCCCTTTCTGCTGTTTTGGAATACTTCAGAGGTACAGATGAACAGTTCTATCACAGAATGAGACATACCGGTTCTTTAAGACACTTACTTATAAGACGAGGACATTTTACTGGGGAAATGATTATTAATTTGGTAACTACATCTGAATTAAAAACAGATTTAAAACCATTAGTTGATAATCTTCTTGCCTTAGAATTAGAGGGTAAAATCGTTGGCATAAGCCACATTGTAAATGACGGTGTTGCTGATGTTGTAAAGGCTGACGAGATGAATATACTTTATGGTCAGGACTTTATTATGGATAAAAGCCTTGGTCTTAATTTCAAAATTTCAACATTTTCATTCTTCCAGACAAATTCATCTGGAGCAGAAGTTCTCTACTCTACTGTAAAGGAATTTGCTGGCACAAGTAATGATAAGGTTATTTTTGACTTGTACTGTGGTACTGGTACTATAACACAGTTGTTAAGCGAAAATGCTAAAAAAGTTATTGGTATTGAAATTGTAGAAGAAGCTGTAGAAGCTGCAAAAATAAATACTGAACTTAATGGTATTAAAAATTGTGAATTTATTGCTGGCGATGTTCTTAATATGGTTGACCAGTTGGAGGATAAACCTGATACAATAATTCTTGACCCACCAAGAGAAGGCATTAATCCAAAAGCTATTGAAAAAATAATAAAGTTTGATGCAGAAACTCTTGTTTATGTTAGCTGTAAAGCTAGTTCCCTCGCTAAAGATTTGCTCCTCTTTGAGGAAGGTGGCTATAAGGTAAGAAAAATCTGTAGTGTAGATATGTTCCCTAGGACTTACCACGTGGAGACTATATGTTTATTGTCCAAACTTAATGCGAAGCAACATATCGAGATTAACTTGGATATGGACGAGCTGGATTTGACCGATGCGGAAAAGAAAGCCACCTACCAAGAAATCAAAGATTATGTGTTGGAGCACAGCGGCTTGAAAGTCAGCAGCTTGTATATCGCACAGGTAAAACAGAAGTGCGGTATCATTGAGCGTGAGAACTACAATAAGCCGAAGTCTGAGGACGCTAAACAGCCGCAATGCCCGCCAGATAAAGAAAAAGCAATCAAGGAGGCATTGACGCACTTCGGCATGATTTAAGGAGGGCGGATATGACGTATTTGATTTCTTGTGAGTTCAACATGGATACCGCTTGTGTGGAACTGAAATTCAACGACGGCAGTATGATTGCCATTGACACCATTGCCGTGGAGAACGAGGTTGCCGACAATATGTATCAGCGGTCAGAGTTGGACTGGCTGATCTACAATGCGCCGTTGGAGTACGCCGATCT
>FR888495.1:964-1042 GCA_000432155.1 Eubacterium sp. CAG:274 | reverse complement strand
AGCCACACTTCGTGTGTCCGATTTATCTTTCCGATTCACTATCAGAACTTTCAACTTCATGTTAATTTGTGGCTTTTG
>FR888495.1:0-899 GCA_000432155.1 Eubacterium sp. CAG:274 | reverse complement strand
GGTTCAATAAAAAAAGAAAAACGAGCCCACCAAACCCGTTTTTCTTTCGTAATACTAAAGGCGTTGAAACCGTTTTGTTCGAACACATAAGCACTAAATGCGTAACACAACACATAAATAAAAGCACAGAGGAAGGAGTCTTTATTTATAAAACTTTTTCAGTTAATTAAGGGGTATAAACTGCAAAAAAGTCAATAGAACAAAACGAGGCGTCGAAGCCTATAGCTTCAACGCCTTTGTACTGTCTGAATTATATAACACCAAGACAAAATTGTCAAGGGGTTTATATTCAAAAAATATTTAAAATAAAATTAAGCAATCTTGTTTACAAGCTTAGCAAGTCTTGACTTCTTTCTTGAAGCAGTATTCTTGTGGAATACACCCTTAGTAGCAGCCATATCAATAGCCTTAGTAGCAGCGCTAAGAGCAGCTACAGCAGCAGCCTTGTCGCCAGCCTGAGCAGCTACAGCAACCTTCTTGATAGCAGTCTTTACAGCAGACTTAACCATTTTATTTCTTAAAGTTTTCTTGTTAATAACTAAAATTCTCTTCTTTGCAGACTTAATATTTGCCACAATCGTTTCCTCCTAAAAATAACTAACTAATATTATTCTATAAAATTTCATTGACCTGCATTATCTTGCACTAGAGGGGTTTAAGACCGTGGCACGACCAGGTCCAACAAAACAATGCGTCTAATATTATACATTACATTACCCAAAAAGTCAATGTATATTTTCCACTTTTTTTCTAAAAATAAAAATATAGCACATTGAACATAAATGGAGGAAAAATACCATGAAAAATTTCTCACCATATACGGATTTAGCCCTTGAAGTAGCTGAATCTTTAACCAATAACACCGACAACGATTTAGAGGGTCTTAAAATATTTACAGA
>FR888494.1 GCA_000432155.1 Eubacterium sp. CAG:274 | reverse complement strand
CGGAAATAGATTTAATTATAAAGGCGGTAACTAAAAGTGTTGCAATAGTCATACCTGAAACGGGATTGTTGCTACTGCCTACAAGTCCAACCATTCTTGAAGAAACTGTGGCAAAAAAGAAACCGAAAATTGCAATTAATATTGCACCTAACAGACCTACTGGAATTACTGGAATAAGCCATATAGCAAGTATTACCAATGCAATTAAAATACCTACAATACGAATATCTAAATTGATATTAGTCCTTTTGTTAGTAACAGAATTTTTCTCTTTTAATCCTCTTAATGTGGAAGAAAATGTGGATATTATTAAGGGGAGTGACTTAATCAGACTTATTATACCACCACAGGCTACAGCACCAGCACCTATATATCTGATATAACTGCTCCATATTTCACTAGCTGATAATTGTGAAATTGCAACATCTTGTGGAGTTATTATACTATTTCCACCGAAAAATACAATGGCAGGAATTAACACAAACCAACCCAATAGACCACCGGCAAACATATAGGCGGCAATATTAAAACCACAAATATAACCTACAGCTGTAAGAGCAGGATAAACCTGTACTGAAAATTCAGTTTTTAGAGAATGTATAGTAGCTGTTATTGTACTTGGTATTATTTTTAAACCGTCAACAATGAATTTAATAAGTGCTGAAATACCAATGCCGGCAAATACAGTATTTGCACCAGAATTATTACTTTCTCCGGCTAACAATACTTCGGCACAGGCTGTACCCTCTGGATAGGGTAAAGTGTAGTGTTCTTTTACAATGAGAGCATTTCTAAGAGGTACCATAAAAAGTATGCCCAATATTCCACCAAAGAATGCCAATAATGATATTGTTAAAAGGCTTGGAACTTCTGTTAAACCCTCCTTTGACCATAGAAAAAGTACCGGCATAGTAAATATTGAACCGGCAGCAAGGGATTCCCCTGCAGAGCCTATAGTTTGAACCATATTACTTTCCAATATTGAGTTTTTTCTAAGTATTATACGAAGAACACCCATAGAAATAACGGCAGCAGGAATAGAGGCAGAAATTGTTAAACCAACTCTTAAACCTAAATAGGCATTTGCAGCACCAAAAACTACGGAAAGTAATATACCTATTATTATTGATGTAGGTGTAAATTCGGTTTGAATGTGTTCATCTGAAATATATGGCTTAAATTCTTCTTTTTTCATTTCTAAACCTCATTTCTTTTGTAATATTATAACCTTTTTGTAGAAAAATATTATTTGTAATATGTGGAGGTAAAATAAAAAAAGCCACCGTAAATAGTGGCTTTAAATTATAAGTATTCAGGAGCATCTCTCAATATTGAATAAGGTGTCATCATACCTAATATTTTTTCATTTATTTTTCCGTTTTCAGTAAAGAAAACTACAGCTAAGTTTTTCATTGAGCGAACATCTATAGTAAAAAGTTTTGAAACTTCATAAAGTGTTGCGTTTTTTTCAACAAAAGCAAAATATTCATTTGTGTGCATATCAAGAGCAAGATATTCCTCCAAAACTCTTAAAGTAGAATGAACATTTATGTTTAATTCCTTGTGGGCACATACATAGGCGTATATAGAGTTATCGCTAAATACACCTACAAGTTTTTCTTTTTCAAAAACTGGAACATGGGTAAAACCATGGGTATCCATATACTCCGCAACTTCTGAAATTTTACAATCCAAAGTTGCTGAATATAAATTTTCACGCCTAACAGCAAATTTCATAGCTAATATAGGATTGCTTATTCTATCTACACATTTGCGAAGTACATCAAGCATTTCTTCTGATGGTGCAATAGGATAAGCACCATTTACTTTTGGGTTATGTACAAGAAAATTTCTAACAACTCGGCAATAATCAATTTCTTCCTTGAATTCTTTTAAAACAGGGAGTGCTTGAAGTCTGCCTATTATGGGAGCGTTGTTAGAGTTTGGAAAGTATATTTCTCTACCTATGTGTTCAAGTTTTCTGTATAAGTCGAGAAATTCTTCTGTTCTACTTTTCTCACTCATAGAATATCACTTCCTCTTTCTTAAAAGTAAAAGTACAATTAAAAAGGCGATACCAATTAAAACAATAGTTCCACCTGGTTTAAGGTCATATACAGCTGTAATAAGTAAGCCGGCTATAGTAAATATAAATGCAAATATAACTGAAAAAATAACATTTTGTTTATAGCTTTTAGAAATAAGCATAGAACAAGCTACAGGAATAACCATTAATGATGAAATAACCAAAGCACCTACAGTTCTTGCAGCAATAGAAACAACTATGGAAGTAAGAATTGTGAATATAAGGTTTATACTCTTTACTGGCACACCAGAAAGGGCAGCACTTTCTTCGTCAAAGGCTATATAAAAAAGCTCTCTATAGAGTAAAACAAGTATAATAATTACTGCTATACTAAGTACAACAACTACTACAAGTTCAAATGTAGATACTGCCACAATAGAACCGAAAAGGAAACTATTAAATGATGCAGCATTTTTTATAAAGCCGGAAAATACGGCAGCTACACCAACACCAAAACTAAGTACAATAGCTGTTGCCATTTCTGAATAGTTTGTAAAACCTCGCCTTATGTATTCAATAATAAGTGCTGAAATTACTGAAAATACAATAGCTGAAACTACAGGACTCCAACTAAAACATAAACCAATAGCTACACCGGCAAGACCAGCATGGGAAAGGGCATCGCCAATGGAGGAAAGTCTTTTCAATACAATTGTGTTACCAATCAAAGGGGTAACAATGGAAATGAAAATTGCTATAACTAAAGCTCTTTGCATAAAAGCCATTTGAAATATATCGAACATAATTGCCTCCTATAAATGATGATGCACATGGGCAAGCATTGATTGTGAATTAAATTCCTCACTTGTCATTACTTCGCCACTTCCGTCTTCTGAAAGGACTAAAATTTTGTTGGAATGATAAATAATTGAGGAAATATCGTGAGTTACCATAACTATTGTTATTCCGCTATTTTTGTTTAAATCGCCTAAAAGACAGCATATAGAGTCAACGGCTCTTATGTCTATGCCAGTTGTTGGCTCGTCTAGGAAAATAATTCTAGGGTTGGAAATGAGGGCTTTTGCAATAAATACTCTCTGTTGCTGACCACCAGATAAATAACCTATCTGACGATGCTTATAGTCAAGCATACCAACTCTTTCTAATGCTGAGTCTATAAGTTTTTTATCTTCCTTTGTGTTGCGTTTAAAAAGTCCTTTTTTAGAGTAAAGACCTAAAGAAACAACTTCTTCTACAGTAGCAGGGAAATCCCTGTTTATGTTTGTAGCCTTTTGTGAAACATAGGCTATAGAGGCGAAATCCTTATATTTTTCAGAATTAGTGCCAAGTAATTTAATTTCCCCCTCTAGGGGAGAGAGTTGGTTTAATATTAGTTTTAGTAATGTACTCTTTCCGGTACCGTTTGTACCGACGATGCACATAAAATCTCCAGCGTCTACATCAAAACTTAATCTGTGGAGTATGCTTTTGTCGGGATAGCTAAAGGATAAATCCTTTACTTCCAAAACTTTATTTTTCAATTATAACACCTCGGTTACTATTTTAATGCTGTTACAAGATTTTTAAGGTTTTCTTCCATAACGGAAATGTAATCAGCTCCATTGTCAATATCTTCTTGGTCAAGACCCTCAAAAGGATTTAAAGCCAATAACTGAACACCTGTTTCATCAGCAAGGGACTGTGCAATCTTTGGAGAAACAAGTTCTTCAAAGAAAATGTATTTTACTTTGTTTGTCTTTATATAGTCTGCAATTTCTTTCATTTTTGCTGGCGAAGGTTCGCTATCGGCCGAAATGCCGTCAATGGAAGTCTGTTCAAGACCATAAGCAGAGCAAAGATAGCTGTATGCCTCGTGAGAAACTACAATTTTTTTGCTTGAAACATTTGAAAGCTGTGTCTTAAAATCATTGTCAAGTTTATTAAGTTGTGCTGTAAATGTTGCAAGATTTTCCTTGTAGTATTCTTCATTTGAAGGGTCAAGGTCAGAAAGTGTATCACAAATTTCCTGTGACATTGTAATTACATTTTTTGGGTCAAGCCAAATGTGAGGGTCATTTTTTGTATGCTCAAAAGGAGCAGAAAGCTCAACATATTTTGGCTTTTCGCCGTTTACAGCACCCTTTACTTTGTCAATCCAACTTTCCATACCTAAACCATTGTAGAAAAGAACATCAGCAGAATTGAGATTTAACATATCCTTTGAAGATGGTTCCCAATCGTGAGGTTCGGTACCAGATGGGACAAGATTGTGTACATCTACCTTATCTCCACCGATTTTTTCCACAAAGTCAGAAATAGCATAAAAGCTGGTATAAATTTGTGGCTTATTAGAAGTTTTAACAGGGGCAGAGCCACAGCCTGTTAATATTAGCATTAGTGCTAAAATGATAATTTTTTTCATAAAATCCTCCTATAAAATATATAGATTAATAATAACATAAAAGTGAGTTTTTTTCAAGGTACGGAGGACTGGAATAAATATGTAAGGGCGAATATACGCCCATTTGTTATGGAGTAGTTGTAGTGTTGCCGTTAGTAGTACTATTGTTATTGGTAGTGCCATTACCAGTCATATCATTTGCCATATTGCCTACAGCATCGCCAACACCTTCAACAGCTCTGCCAACGCCGTTACCAATATCCTCAACAGCATTACCAGCACCATTTACTACATCACCAGCAGCATTACCAATATCATTTGCAACTCCGTCATTTGATGTATACTCAGAGTTAGACTGTGAAGTCATTTCTGTTGTACTTGCGTTGTCTGTAGTTGTTGTGTTATTATTATCATTAGAAGTAGAATTTCCACAGCCTACAAGACACAGGGTAAGAGCGATTAAGGCTGCGGGATAGATTTTTTTAACCAAAATTATTCCTCCTTACAGTTTATTAATATTTACTACAACTGTATTGTTTGCAAATAGACTTAAATTTAGTGTGGAAATTTTTTCAAAAAGAGGTGTTTTATATGAGGAAATCAGGTATATTGGCACATCCTACAAGTTTTCCGTCAAAATATGGTGTTGGAGATTTAGGAAAAGGTGCTTATGAATTTGTGGATTTTTTGGAAAAATCAGGTCAAAAATTGTGGCAGATATTGCCTTTAGGACAAACAAGTTTTGGAGATTCTCCATATCAAAGTTTTTCAGCTTTTGCCGGAAATATTTATATTATTAGTCCAGATATTTTTGTTAAAAAAGGATATTTAAGTAAAAATGATATTGAAATAGTTCCGGAATTTGATGAAAAAAATGTTGAGTATGGAAAAGTAATAAATTATAAAATGTCACTATTCAGAACGGCATTTAAAAAGTTTAAGGAGAATAAAGAATATTTGGATTTTTGTGACAAAAATGCTTTTTGGTTAGAGGACTACAGCCTTTTTATGTCTTTAAAAAATTATTTCATAGAACAGAGAAAAAATACATATGAAAGTGCTGAATACAAGGCTTACTATAGTGCTAATGAAAAGAAAGTGGAGCTTAATGCCATAAAGGATTGTTTTTATGGTGGTGCTTGGAATTCATTCCCAGAGGATATAAGAGATAGAAAGCCAAAGGCTGTTGAAAAATATAAAAAAATGTTAAAATTAGAAATAGATTTTTACAAGTTTTTACAGTTTGAATTTTTTACACAATGGCAGGAATTAAAGGAATATGCCAACGAAAAAGAAATTGAAATAATAGGGGATATACCTATATTTGTTGCAGAAGATAGTGCAGATGTATGGAGCAATAGAAATTTATTCTCCCTTGATTCAAAAGGTTTTCCAAAGGTTGTAGCTGGTGTTCCGCCTGATTATTTTAGTGCAGATGGTCAGCTTTGGGGTAATCCTCTCTATGATTGGAAAGAACACAGCAAAACAGGTTATGATTGGTGGACAAAGAGAATTGAAAATGCCTTTAAACTTTGTGACATAGTTAGAATTGACCATTTCAGAGGCTTTGAAAGTTATTGGGAAATACCTTTTGGCGAAAAAACAGCAGTAAATGGAAAGTGGAAAAAAGGCCCTAAGGAAGAAATATTCAATGTAATGGAAAATAAACTGGGCAAGTTGAATATTATTGCTGAAGATTTAGGGGATTTAACTGATGAAGTTCTTGATTTAAGAGATGAATTGGGTTTTCCGGGAATGAAAATATTGCAGTTTGCCTTTGATTCAGATGAAGCTAATGCCTACTTGCCTTTTAACTACGAAACCACTAATTGTGTTGTGTATACAGGTACTCATGATAACGACACAACTAAAGGTTGGTACAGTAAAGCAGATAAAAAAGCTACAGATTATGTCAGAAGACTTCTCAATGTATCCGGAGAGGATATAGCTTGGGATTTAATAAGAATGGCTGTGGGTTCAGTTGCAAAATATGCAGTAATTCCTATACAAGATGTTATGAATTTAGGTTCTGATGCAAGAATGAATACACCAGGTAAAGCAGAAGATAATTGGCAATTCAGATTTACTGAAGATATGTTGACAGACAATATGGCAAAGGGTATGAAGTACCTTGTAAAGATTTATAACAGATAATTATTTTGCGACTTGCAAGAAATACTTGCATTTCTTGCAGTTAGTCTAAGGTAGGGACCAGCCGTGTATTTCGCGTCCTTGCTACGCAAGAACACAAAACAGTCCCTGTCCTCACTCGGGCAAAGCTCTGGTCAGAACTTTCAACTTCGTTGAAAGCCACACTCCGTGTGACCGATTTATCTTTCGGTTCACACTTGCGGAATTGATTTAAGAAAACCAAGGTTTTCTTAACAACAATGAATCGGAAAGAATAATCCGATAGCTTGTTTACAAGCTACATTTTGCAAAGCAAAATGTTCTGACTTTCCTTTGATAATCTGAAAAAACACATAAATATATTTGTTAAAAATTGCAAATTGTTTTCTTAAATTAATTTTTTTCGATACTATCGTGCACACTAACTAATAGTGTGCATACTTTTTTGTGCAATTTTTTAGGTGGTGTAATAAAAATTTAAAAAAATAAGTATACATATTATGGTATAATTATATCAGAGGAAAGATGTGGAATTACGGAGGGACTAAATTATGAAAAAGAAATTGTTGAGTGTACTTGCTACTACAGTTCTTTGCATTGTAACAGCCACTTCAAGTTTTGGTGCAAGTGGTGTTATTAGAAATGGTAGTGTGCTTGTACCATTAAGAGGTGTTTTTGAAAACCTTGGCTTTAAGGTTTATTGGAATTCAGATACAGAAACAGCACAGATTTTTAATGAAAACTATTCTATAAGCATACAGAAAAATGCTGATACATTTGTTGTAAATGGTAAAACAATTTCGCCAGATACACCACAGACGATTATTGATGGAACAATGTATTTGCCTTTGAGAGCTTTAGGCGATGCAGTTTCTGCTCAAACAAGCTGGAATGAAGAAAATAAGTCTGCTGTTATAGAATTAAATGGCAAGAAAGTAACTGTATATACTGACAAGAATTATATTGTTGCAGGTACTTCAGAAAACCTTGATTTGAAAGAACCTACAACAAAGGCAATAGAAACTACTACAGAAACAACAACTGAAGCTACTACAGAAGTGACAACTGAAGAAACAACAACTGGTAGTACAACAGCTACTGTTGATGAATATGCTGGTTTTGCTGGCGTTAGATATAGTTTAAGAAAACAGGTTATTGCAGATTTACAGAAAGCACAAAAGCAGTATCATGTAGGTAATGCAGATACTTTAAGCCTTATGCAGAGAGATGCTATTGTGCTTGCATCAAACCAATGGCTTAGTATGGCAAATAGTAATGAAGAAAGAAGTTATATTGATGTAGCTACTGAATTTTATTTAAGATTTGCTGATGCAGCAAAGGCTATTGACGAATATGCAAATAGAACAAGTGACACTACATCAAAAGCTATGTATAAGGCACAGGCTGACGATTTTAAGGATAGAATGGACGCAATAGTAGATAGCTTTTCAATGTGCAAGAGTATTTCTGATGTAAACAATGCTTACAATAGTATGTATGATTTATCAAGACAGATAAGAAGATTTAATTGGTAAAACAGGGCAATATACTATTGGTCTGATTGTTGTAAAATGTATATTAGTGAGAAGGGGGACTGTGTGTAGTCCTCCTTTTTGTTTTGTTATACCTTTTAAGTATAGTTTTCATAGATTTTTTAGTATAAATTTAAGGTTGAATTTCTGTTGAAATAAAGATTTTTTTGTTGTATAATACATTGGAATAAAAGTGCTTTATAATAAGAAGATACACATAAAATATAAAGCATCAAGTTGGAATATAACAGTTTACATAAAAGCCTTATACAAGGGCTTTTGTACTGTGTAAGAATTAGAACAGGGGAATATATATGAGTTTTTATAAAGCTGGTATTGATATAGGTTCTACTACAATTAAGTTTGTAGTAATGGATGAAAATAACAATATTTGTTTTAAGGATTACAGAAGACATTTATCAAATATACAGGAAACTTTACTTGGTCTTGTAAAAGATGCTAGAGAACAGTTAGGCGAATTTAAGTTTTCTTGTGTAATTACTGGTAGTGGTGGTCTTTCTATTTCTAATTGGATTGGTATGGAATTTATACAGGAAGTTGTAGCTGTAAGTACAGCTATTAATCATGTAGCACCTCGTACTGATGTTGCTATTGAAATAGGTGGCGAAGATGCTAAGATTATTTATTTTGACGGTGGTAGCATAGAACAGAGAATGAACGGTGTCTGTGCTGGTGGTACTGGTTCTTTCATTGACCAGATGGCATCTCTTTTACAAACTGATGCAGAGGGTCTTAATGAATACGCAAAGACATATAGTGCCATTTATCCAATAGCTGCCAGATGTGGTGTATTTGCTAAAAGTGATATTCAGCCACTTATCAACGAAGGTGCGGCAAAGTCTGATTTGGCAGTATCTATTTTTCAGGCTATAGTTAATCAGACTATTAGTGGACTTGCCTGTGGTAAGCCAATAAGGGGTAATGTAGCTTTCCTCGGTGGTCCATTACACTTCCTTACTGAATTAAAGGCCAGATTTATTGATGTACTTGGTCTTGAGGGAGATGCTGTTGTTGAAGTTGAAGATTCCCACCTTTTTGCTGCTATGGGTTCTGCTCTTTCATCAAAAGATGATAAAATTTTCTCTGCTGATGAAATGATTAAGGAACTTACAAATGGCAAGCACATTACAATGGAAATAAACAGACTTGACCCATTGTTTAAAGATGAACAGGACTATAACAAATTTAAGGAAAGACACGATAAAGCAAAGGTTATAAAAGGCGACCTTGAATCATATAAGGGCGATGTTTTCTTAGGTATTGATGCAGGTTCTACTACATCAAAATTAGCTCTTATTAGTGACAAGGGAGAACTTCTCTATTCTTTCTATGCAGGTAATGAGGGTAGTCCTCTTAAAATGGTAATGACAGCTTTAAAGCATATTTATAGCATTTTACCAGAGGGTGTAACAATAAAGAAATCTTGTGTTACAGGATACGGTGAGGCTCTTATAAAAGAGGCTCTTATGGTCGATTTAGGCGAAATTGAAACAGTTGCTCATTATAAGGCAGCAGCTTTCTTTGAACCTGATGTAGATTTCATTCTTGATATTGGTGGTCAGGATATGAAGTGTATCAGAATAAAGAACGGTGTTATTGATTCTGTTCTTTTAAATGAGGCTTGTTCAGCAGGTTGTGGTTCATTTATAGAAACTTTCGCAAAGAGTCTTAAACTTAGCGTACAGGATTTTGCAAAGGTAGCATTATTTGCAAAAGGTCCTATTGACTTAGGTTCTCGTTGTACAGTATTTATGAACTCAAGAGTAAAACAGGCTCAAAAAGAGGGTGCAGAAGTTGCCGATATTTCAGCAGGTCTTGCATATAGTGTTATTAAAAATGCACTTCAAAAGGTTATTAAGGTTACTGACCCAACTGATTTAGGTAAACATATTGTTGTTCAGGGTGGTACATTCTACAATGAGGCTGTTTTAAGAGCTTTTGAAAAGATTTCAACTAGAGAAGCTATTCGCCCGGATATAAGTGGTATAATGGGTGCTTTTGGTGCAGCTGTTATTTCTCGTGACAAGTATGTAGCAGGGGAAGAGTCTACAATTCTTAATGCAGAAGATTTGGAAAATCTTGAAATACAGTCATCACTTACTCGTTGTAAGGGTTGTAGTAATAACTGCTTGCTTACAATAAACAAGTTTAGTGGTGGTAGACGCTTTATTTCTGGTAATAGATGTGAAAGAGGTTTAGGTAAGGAAAAATCAGACAGTTGCGTACCTAATCTTTTCCAGTATAAATATGACAGACTTTTTGATTATGAGCCTATTCCAGAAAATGAGGCTAAACGAGGTGTAGTAGGTATTCCTAGAGTTCTCAATATGTATGAGGATTTCCCACTTTGGTTCACTTTCTTTACAAAATTGGGATATAGTGTAAAACTTAGTCCAAAGAGTAGCAGAAAGGTTTACGAAATGGGTATAGAGTCTATACCTAGTGAGTCAGCTTGTTACCCAGCTAAAATAGTACATGGACATATTATGTCACTTATAAATGACGGCGTTAAGTTTATATTCTACCCTTGTGTAGCTTATGAACATAAGGAAATAAGTGGTGCAGATAACCATTATAACTGTCCTATTGTAACAAGTTATCCAGAAAATATTAAAAATAATGTTGAAGAAATCAGAGATTACAACATAGATTTTAGAAATCCGTTTATAGCTCTTAGCTCAGAAGAAATATTTGCAGACAGAATGGCTGAAATTTTTGGAGATATTCCAAAGAATGAGGTTAAAGAGGCTGCAAAGGCTGCTTGGAGAGAAGAACAGAGATTTAGAGAAGATATGCGTAAAAAGGGCGAGGAAACAGTAAAGTATATTAAAGAAAATAATATGACTGGTATTGTTGTAGCTGGTCGTCCTTACCATATTGACCCTGAAATCAACCATGGTTTACCTGAACTTATTACTGGTTACGGTGTTGCTGTTCTTACAGAAGATAGTGTTGCACATCTTGGAAATGTTGAAAGACCTTTAAATGTTCGTGACCAATGGGCATACCATTCAAGACTTTACGCAGCAGCAAGTTTTGTTCGTGAACAGGAAGATATTGAACTTATACAGCTTAATAGCTTTGGTTGTGGTCTTGATGCGGTAACAACTGATGAAGTACACGATATACTTGATGCTTATGGTAAGATTTATACAGTTCTTAAAATTGATGAAGTAAGCAACTTAGGTGCTGCAAGAATAAGAATTCGTTCACTTTTTGCTGCTCTTGAAGAAAGAAGAAATAAGAAATTTAAGCCTAAGAAACTTGTTGAAAAGGAAAGTAGAGTTGTATTTACAAAGGAAATGAAGAAAACTCATACTCTCCTTATGCCACAGATGTCACCTATACATTTTGATATTGCTCAAGAGGCTTTCAGAGCTAGTGGTTACAATGTAGAGGTTATGCCGGCAATAGATAAGGATTGTATTGATATTGGTCTTAAATATGTAAATAACGATGCTTGTTATCCAGCACTTATTGTTGTAGGTCAGATTTTAAGAGCTTTACAGTCTGGAAATTATGACTTAGACAAGGTATCTGTGTTAATAAGTCAGACAGGTGGTGGCTGTCGTGCTACTAACTACATTGGTTTTATAAGGCGTGCATTGAAAAATGCCGGTCTTGAACATATTCCAGTAGTATCTGTAAGTGCTAGTGGACTTGAAAAGAACCCTGGATTTAAGATTACTTATAAATTTGCTATGGCACTTCTCCAGTCTGTACTTTATGGCGATTTATTTATGAGAGTCCTTTATAAGACAAGACCTTATGAAAAGGTAAAGGGTTCTGCTAATGCTCTTTATCACAAGTGGAATGAAGTTTGTAAAAAGGCTGTTCGTTCTCCAAAGAAGAATGAATTTAATAAGATTGTCAGAGGAATAGTAAAGGATTTTGATGAACTTCCTTTAGATGAAACAATAGTTAAGCCAAAGGTTGGTGTAGTAGGGGAAATTCTTGTTAAGTTCCACCCAACTGCCAATAACGATGTAGTAACACTTCTTGAAAAAGAGGGTGCTGAGGCTGTTGTTCCAGACCTTATCAACTTCTTTACATACAGTCTTTACAACAACAAGTATAAAGAAGAATATCTTGGTGCAAAACATTCTATAACAGTTCTTACAAATTGGGCGATTAAGTTTATAGAGGGTTATAGACGAGTAATGGGTGATGCCCTTAAAGCCAGTAAGAGATTTGACCCACCAACAGATATTAAGGAACTTGGTGCTATGGCAGAAGATATAGTAAGTCTTGGCAACCAAACAGGCGAGGGTTGGTTCTTAACAGGCGAACTTGTAGAGCTTATACATTCCGGAGTTACAAACAATATTTGTGCTCAGCCTTTTGCTTGTCTTCCTAACCATGTTACAGGTAAGGGTGTTATTAAGGAATTAAAGAGAAGAAATAAAAACAGTAATATTGTTGCTATTGACTATGACCCAGGTGCTAGTGAAGTAAACCAGCTTAATAGAATTAAGCTTATGCTTTCAACTGCTTATAAAAACCTTGAAAAAAGTCAGAAAGAGGCAGCAGCAAGCAATAAATAAGTTACAAACATAAAAGAAAAAGTATTATTCCATATGGAGGTAAAACTATGAAAAGATTTTTAGCCATTACTTTAGGTGCAATGTTAGTATTGTCAAGCCTTACTTATGGTAAAGGTAAGATACAAAATGGCATTGATAGCGTAAAGGCAAGTCAGGAAACAAGTACAACAATTAAAACTGAAACTGGTTCAATTACAAAAATTAATAGAGAAGCTACAACGACTGAGGCAACAACAGAAACTACTACTTCTGCACATCGTGCTATAGCTGTTGGAGAAGAAAGCAATAGCATTGTTATGAACGGTTCAACTTATGAATATATGGGTAATACAATGGTGCCTTTAAGAGGTATTGCTGAAGCTCTTGGTTATGCTGTTCAATGGAATTCTGAATTAAAGGCTGTTGAAATTTCAAACAATGATGTTAAGGTTGATTTTAATACTGGCGTAAATAGTTATGTTATTACTAAGAATAAGGATTTAAAGGCTGGTACGCCAGTTTCACTTGCTACAGCACCAGTAATAAAAGATGGTTCAACATATGTTCCTCTTGAACTTTTCAGAATGCTTAATTCTCAGCAGTACGACATTGTTATTAAGAATAATACAGTTGTAATTTCTCCAAAGACCGCTGAAGATGTTACAGAAGAAACTACAGTTGTGGATAACTCACTTTCACTTAGAGGTGGAGAAATTAACAAAATTGATAACGGTGGAAAAAAGCAGGCTAATGCTGACGCTAAAGTAGATAGTGATAAGAAAATTGTAAATGAAACAACTACATTTTCTATTAATAAAGAGGCAACAACAGAGTCTACAACTAAAGTATATGTTGGTGGCAAAAACTCTGTAAATCCTATGGTAGAATATGATACTGCTGCACAGGCTGCCGCAGAACTTAAAATCAACTTAAATACTGTAGATATTGAGGGCTATACTCTTGAGCATGTTTATGTTGTATCAGGCTTGATTTTACAGCTTGATTACACAAATGGCAGTAAGAATTTCTCTGTTCGTATAGCAAAGGGTACAGATGATATTTCCGGTGATTATAAGAAATATTCAACACTTGCAAAGTATACTGTAAATGGTTGTCTTGCTACTCTTGAGGGCGATAAGATTAATTATCCAAAGGCTACTTGGACAGACAAGACTTATACTTACGCAGTTACAAACAATAGCAACTTAAAAGAACACGAAATGGCAAAAATTGCAAATGAAGTTGCTTATTTTGTGGCAAAATAATAAAATAATGTTGACAAAAGTCGGCGTATTTTATATAATTAACTTTGGTTTAACAGCGGGATAAGTAGATTTTAATATCGGTAAAGAGAGAATACGGTTGGTGCAAGTATTTCCGTAAAATAAATCGAAGCTACCCATATATGCTGTGTGCATTAATACTGCACCGTTTGACTTGCGTTAAAAGTTACTTGAGATACGGCAGTTTTGTCGTAATCAGGGTGGTACCGTGTTTATTAACGCCCCTGTTCTGTTATTCAGAAAGGGGCTTTTTTTATTCTTTATTTTTAATTTTCATTTTAATTTTTTGGAGGATTTACAAATGCAATTCATGGGAGTAAATGAAATCAGAGAAGCATATCTTTCATTTTTTGAAAGTAAAGGTCATTTGAGAATGGCAAGTGCGTCATTAGTACCTCACAATGACAAGAGTCTTTTACTTATTAATTCTGGTATGGCACCTTTAAAGCCTTTCTTTACAGGTCAGCAGGTTCCACCAAGAAAGAGAGTAACAACTTGCCAGAAGTGTATTAGAACAGGCGATATTGAAAATGTAGGTAAGACTGCACGCCATGGTACATTTTTCGAAATGCTTGGTAACTTCTCTTTTGGCGATTATTTTAAGAGAGAAGCTATTAACTGGGCATGGGAATTCTTTACACAGGTAGTAAAACTTCCTGAAGATAGACTTTATGTTTCTGTATATCAGGATGATGATGAAGCGTTCGATATTTGGAACAAGGAAATTGGTCTTGCTCCAGAAAGAATTTTCAGAATGGGTAAGGAAGATAACTTCTGGGAACATGGTGTAGGTCCATGTGGTCCATGTTCTGAAATCTACTATGATAAGGGCGAAGAATATGGTTGTGGTCAGCCTGGTTGTACAGTAGGTTGTGACTGTGACAGATATATGGAAATCTGGAACCTTGTATTTACTCAGTTCTGTAAGGAAGAAGACGGTTCTTATTCTAATCTTGACCACCCTAACATTGATACTGGTATGGGTCTTGAAAGAATTGCAACTGTTATGCAGGGTGTAAACTCTATTTTTGATGTAGATACAGTAAAGGCTATCAGAGATAAGGTATGTGCTCTTGCTGGCGTTGAATATGGTGCAAATGAAAAAACTGATATTTCTATAAGAGTTATTACTGACCATATTCGTTCAGTTGCATTTATGACAGCTGATGGTGTACTTCCATCTAATGAAGGTAGAGGTTATGTATTAAGAAGACTTTTAAGAAGAGCTGCTAGACATGGTAGACTTCTTGGTATTGAAGGTAACTTTATGACAGAAGTATGTAAGGTTGTTATTGAAAATTCTGGTAAGGCTTATCCTGAACTTGTGGATAAGAAGGACCATATCTTCAATATCTTAAATAATGAAGAAAGTAGATTTGCTGCAACTATTGATACAGGTCTTTCACTTTTAAAGCAGAAGATTGAAGAAATCAAGGCTCAGGATGGCGAAGATATTCTTGGTGGTGCAGACTCATTCAAGCTCTATGATACTTACGGTTTCCCAGTTGAATTAATGGAAGAAATTCTTGAAGAACAGGGTATGACAATGGATATGGAAGCCTTCAAGGCTGAAATGCAGAAGCAGAAAGAAAGAGCTAGAAATGCAAGAGCAACAGACACTTATATGGGTGCTGATGAAACTGTATTCAACCAGCTTGACCCTGCTATGTCTACTGAATTTGTTGGTTATACAAACTATAGCTATGCTGGTGCAAAGGTTCTTGCTATTGTAAGTAATGACGCTGTTGTAGATACTGCAAGCGAAGGCGATAAGGTTTCTATCGTTGTTGACAAGACTCCATTCTATGCTGAAATGGGTGGTCAGGTTGGCGATTGTGGTACAATGCACAACGATAACTGCGATATTAAGATTAATGACTGTGTTAAGTTTGGTGGCAATAAGTTTATCCATACAGGTGTTGTTGAAAATGGTCAGATTAAGGTTGGCGATACTATTGACCTTGATATTGATGTAAAGACTAGAATGGATATTGCTAGAAACCATACAGCAACTCATATTTTACAGGCTGCTTTAAGAGAAGTTTTAGGTTCTCATATTGAACAGGCTGGTTCATATGTTTCAAAGGATAGATTGCGTTTTGACTTTACTCACTTTG
Source organism: Eubacterium sp. CAG:274 (assembly GCA_000432155.1). Classification (GTDB taxonomy): domain Bacteria; phylum Bacillota; class Clostridia; order Lachnospirales; family CAG-274; genus CAG-274. The sequence goes on along the minus strand of FR888494.1, from coordinate 135,969 downwards.
AGGCTATTAGCAAAGAAGATTTAGCTAGAGTTGAACACATTGTAAATGAAAAAATTCTTGCAAGCATTCCAGTAAAAATGGAAGAAATGCCTATGGAAGAAGCTAAAAAACTTGGTGCTATGGCACTCTTTGGCGAAAAGTATGGCGATGTAGTAAGAGTTGTAAGTGTTGGCGATTACTCTGTTGAATTCTGTGGTGGTACTCATATTTCAAATTCTTCTCAGATTGGCTCATTTAAGATTGTTTCTGAAACTGGTGTAGCTGCTGGTACAAGAAGAATTGAAGCTCTTACAGGTGCAGGCGTTCTCAATTATTATGAAGATGTTGACTATCTTTTAAATAATATCTTTAGCACATTGCGTACTAACTCTAAGAATATTATTTCTAAGATTGAGCATGTTCTTGAAGAAAATAAACAGCTTTCAAGCGAATTAGAAAGTCTTAAATCTAAGCTTTCTGGTGGTCTTGTAGATGAAATTATTGCTAAGGCTGAAGATGTAAACGGCTTTAAGTATGTTTCTTCTAAGGTAAGTGGCATTGATATGAATGCTCTTAGAAATATGGGCGACCAGATTAAGGAAAAGAGTGGCGAAGGTGTTATCGTTCTTGCATCTGATGTAGACGGTAAGGTTAATTTTGTTGTTATGTGTAGTGATGAGGCTGTTAAGAAGGGTGCTAAGGCCGGTAATATTGTAAAAGCTGCTGCAACTGTTTGTGGTGGTGGCGGTGGTGGCCGTCCAAATATGGCTCAGGCTGGTGGTAAAGATGCATCTAAGATTGATGAAGCCCTTGCAACTGCTAAGACAACTGTTGAGGATATGTTAAAATAATGGAAGCCAGTTTAGCTTATAAAACAAAAAAAATAGTTGAAAAATATGGTTTCAGTTTTAAGAAGAATTTTGGTCAGAACTTTCTCGTTGATGAGAGAGTTCTGGGCAAAATTGTGTCTTCAGCTGAAATTTCAAAAGACGATGTAGTTATAGAAGTAGGTCCTGGTATAGGTACACTTACACAGGCTCTTGCAAAAGAGGCTTATAAGGTTGTAGCTGTAGAAATAGATACTACACTTGTGCCTATTTTAGGTGAGCTTTTATCAGATTTTGATAATATTGAAATAATAAATGAGGATATTTTGAAGGTAGATGTAAATGCTATTGCTGAAAAATATCCAGATAAAAAAATAAAAATGGTAGCTAATTTACCATACTATATTACTACTCCTATTATTATGAATGTGCTTGAAAATCATATTCCTGTTGAAAGCATTACAGTAATGATACAAAAAGAAGTAGCTTATAGAATGAAGGCACAGCCATCTACTAAGGATTATGGTTCACTTTCCCTTGCTGTTCAGTATTATTGTGAACCTTATCTTGTGGCAAATGTACCACAAAATTGCTTTATGCCTAGACCTAATGTTGACTCAGCTGTAATTAAATTGACAGTTATGGACAAGCCAAAGGTACAGGTAAATAATGAAAAGTTTATGTTTGAGTTTATAAAGGCTGCTTTTAGTCAGAGAAGAAAAACTTTAGTAAACTGTATTTTTAGTAGTGGGTTACTTACTTTATCAAAAGATGAAATAGGTAAAATGCTTAATGGTCTTGGCTATGATGAAAGAGTGAGAGGAGAAAGTCTTACCCTGGAGGATTATGGAAAAATTACTGACGAGGCTGAAAAATATATAAAGTAAAAAGGAATATCTGTCCAAATTATCTCATACTCTATTGAATAGAAATACTATTTAATAGGAGGCTAAGTTATGGCGTATTCAAGAACTTTTATTACATTAAAACAGGGCTGTAATGATTATGTAAAGGATATTAGAGGTTGCGTTGGTAGAGCTATTGTTGAAATCAGAAATGGCAGAGGCAGACTTCTTTTACAAGCTCAAGGTTTAAAGAGTGACAATGATTACAGAGTTTGTGTTTTAAGTAAAGATGATAGTGTTGAAGTGGACAGACCTTTATATGTAAATAATAGTGGCAGGGGCGAAGTAAAGTGGGAGTTTAAACCTGATGGTGTACTTTCAGACATCAGAGCCCTTGCTGTTCTTGTTAAAGATAAAGCACCTCTTATTGGTTTTGTAAAAGAGGAATATAACTGGCAACAATGCCTTATGGCAAAGCCAGAAAGCCATAAACAGCCAGAAACTATTATGGCCATTAAGCCGGAAATTATAGAGGTTGAAGAACCAGAGGAAATTGTAAGTCAGGTTGTGGAAGACAAGGTTGAAGATACAGAAATTCAACAACCTAGTGCAGATGTTGAAAAAGTGCAAAATAGCATAACTGAAAATGTTACTGAAGAAATTAATCAGGAGGACAAAGAAAAAATAGTTCAGCTGGTAAATGAATTTAGTGATAGTATTGATGAAATACAGGCAATTACTGTGTCAGCAAATACAGACTACATATTTTCTCGTAATGAAGTAAAGCCTTTTGGCGATGATAACATAAAGTGGGTTAAAGTTAATATTAGAGAAATTTGTGCAGTAAAGGATTTATGGAAATATTGCAACAATCCCTTTGTTATAAAAGGCTGTAGAGAATATAAACATTTGCTTTTGGGCAAAGATGATAAAAATTACTGGATGGGTGTGCCTTGTAAATATGACCCATCTTATAAATTAGAGGCTCAAATACAAGGCTTTAAAGAATGTAAACCTATGAATGGTGGAGAATTAAAGGCAGGGGAGTCCTGCTATTGTTTATTAAAGTGTTAGAAAGGATAAATTTATGCGTCACAGAAGAAAACCGTGGTCAGAAGCTGAAATGGCTAATAATAAGGCTCTTGTCACTAATCCAACAGAAAATAAGGGGAAGTGGAATGAAGTTTTTGGCAACGATAATCCTATATATGTTGAAATAGGTTGTGGAAAAGGTGGCTTTTTAAGTGAAATGAGCAAACTTTATCCAAATATCAATTTTATTGGTATGGAAAAGGAAGACCAGATTGTGGCAGCTGCTCTTAAAAAAAGTCGTGAAAGTGGTGTTGGCGAAAATATTAGATTTATGGTTGAAAATGTAGCCAACATTAATGAAATTTTTGAAACTGGCGAAGTTGAAAGACTTTACATTAACTTCTGCGACCCTTGGCGTCAGCGTAAGAAGTGGGCAAAGAGAAGACTTACTCACAGAAATTTCCTTAATTTATACGAAGTTCTTTTCGGTGAAAAGGGTGGAGAAGTCTTTATGAAGACAGATAACCAGCCATTATTTGATTTCAGTCTTAATGAAATTGCAGATAAGGGTTGGAGATTACACAACATTTCTTTAGATTTACATAATAGTGACTATGAAGGAAATGTTATGACAGAATATGAAAAGAAGTTTTCTGAAATGGGTCAGCCTATTTTTAGACTTGAAGGTTATTTCAATAAGTTACCTGACGATTTAGAGAAAAAAGATGAGTAAGCAGGGAAATTGCGAAAGCTGTTTAAATTATGTTTATGATGAAGAATACGAGTGTTATACTTGTCTTGTGGATTTAGACGAAGATGAAATGGAAAATTTTATGCGTGAAAATACAGCAGGTTGCCCATTCTTTAGATTTGATAACGAATATAAAACAGTAAATAAGCAGATATAAAAACGAAGTGGCATAGATTTTTCTATGCCACTTTTTACAATTAATTGACAAATTAAGGTTGTAATTTAATTTGATATTGTAAATAAATGGCTTTACTTTTTATAAAATTGTGCTAAACTGTACATAGAAGGGAGTGTTGTATAATGACATCTAATGGAGAAAGAAAAGTTATAACTGTTGAAAATAATGCTGGCGGAAAAGGCCCTATGACTATTGAGCATTTGCTTGGAGAAAAGGAACTTGACGGTAAATGTAAAATGTATGCTAAGGTTACTATTCCAGTAGGAAGTTCTTTAGGCTATCACGAACATCATGGTAATACAGAAACTTATTTCATTCTTTCTGGTACTGGTGAATACAGTGATAATGGAGAAAAGTATACAGTAAAGGCTGGCGACTGTACTTTCTGTGCTGAAGGCAATGGTCATGGTCTTGAAAATACTGGTAATGAAGATTTAGTATTTATGGCACTTATTATAAATAAATAATTCTATTAAAAAAGGTATTTTGAATATTTTCAAAATATCTTTTTTTGTACAGTATACGATATATTGTGGAAATTTATTTATATTTAGGGGAAAATTTAAAATTGTAAAGTTTTATTTGTGAAGAATTAATAAAAAATATCTTAAAAACTATTGAAATTTGTTTAAAATAGTGTTATAATATTAACAATCTAAAAAATAGAAAGCTTTGGTGCTTTCTGAGGGAGGTAGTTTATATGCTCAGATATTTTGTTATAGCTATTGTAATTGCTTTTATACTTTATATGTGCTTTAAGATTTTTACAAGTGGTGCAGATATTCAAAGTTCTATTGACGAAAAGAGAAAAGAACTTGAAAAACAGGGTTTGAGATGTTCAGTTTTTCTTCGTCATTTAGCTGGTACAGATTTACCTGTTGGTGCATTTTGTATGATAAGATGTTTCCCAGAAAACATAGAAGTAAGTTCTAGTAATTTAAAGAGAATTATTGAAAAAAATGATATTGTTGATGCTTTTATGACTACATCAACTGAGTTGCTTAAAGAAGAAAATAAAGATAAGTATGGCGAATTAAGTGATTATGTTCAGAATAAGTATGTATCAAGAAATCCTCATAGAGAACATACATATCTTGTTTTAGAGCGTAAGGTTGATGGTGCTATTAAATATTGTGGCTTTGATGTTATAGCTAATAGAAAGACTGATAAAATTGAAGATGTTCATAAACTTATTGAACAATGTAAAACTATTGAAGAAGCAAAAGTAGAAGAAGCGTAAAATTTACCCCTTACCAATTAGGTAAGGGGATTTTTATAGTGAATCGGAAAGATAAATCCGATGACTTAACTTGTTAAGTCACAAATTAACAAAGTTAATTTGTTCTGAATATAATAAAGTTTTTTGCATAATTTATAAAAGTAAATGTATAAAATTAAATATAACTAAAATAAAAGAGTATAAAATGTGTATATGTGAACAAATTGTGAAAATATATACTTGTGTCAAATAGGATAGACAAAATAGTCTATCCTAAATGCTGTTCCTGAGGTGATTCGAACACCCGACCTACCGCTTAGGAGGCGGTCGCTCTATCCAGCTGAGCTACAGAAACAAATAAATGGATTGAGAAAACTCAACCCGCTTATTATACAACAAAAATATTTTATTGTCAATTAACACCTTTATCAATGTGTATAACACAGAAATAAGTGCTATCAATTTCTGAAAACTTCTCTTTAATCATTTTTCTTAATGTTACATCATCATAGTAACAATCAAAAGGCACAAGTAAATCAAAAATAATATTTTTTCTCATTGGACCGTTAGTAATTCTAAAATCGTGAAAACTAAGTGTAGGGTCAATAGTATTCAAAATTTCCATTAGCTTGAGCTTTAATTCATTGGCAAGAGGGTTGTTAACCTCTATAGGGTCCATATGAATACTTACTTCACACTTGAACTTTGATGAAACTTCTTCTTCAGCTGAATCTATAATATCGTGAGCTTTTAAAACATCCATATCACTAGGAATTTCGGCGTGCATTGATACATAAACTCTACCAGGACCATAATCGTGAACATGCATATCGTGTATACCCAATATTTCTTTTCTTTCTAAAACGCAGTTCTTAACGCTTAATACAAATTCAGGGTCAGGGGCAAGGCCAAGAAGTGGTTCAATAGTATCTTTTGCTGTATTATAACCTGCCCACATAACAAAGAGGGCAACAGCAACACCCATATAACCATCTAAGTTAATATTTGCAAATTTGAATACTAAGAAACCTATAAGTACAGCTGTTGTAGCAACACAATCGTTAAAACTATCAGCAGAAGTAGCTATCATAGCAGAGGCATTAAGTTTTTTACCTATTTTTCTATTAAAAAATCCCATCCAAAGTTTAATACAAACAGAAATAATCAATATTAAAATTGAAATATTTGAAGATTCAAGAGGTGTTGGGTTTAAAATTTTTTCAACGGAGCTTTTTAATAACTCAAATCCCATTAATAAAATAAGGGCAGAAACTATAAGACCAGCAATATACTCTATTCTGCCATGGCCAAATGGGTGGTCGTGGTCCGCTGGCTTTCCTGCCATTCTAAAACCTATAAGAGTTACTATGGAAGAACCGGCATCAGAAAGGTTATTAAAAGCATCAGCCACAATAGAAATTGCACCAGTTAAAAGACCGGCTAGTATTTTAATTGTAAACAAAAGCAAGTTACAACATATACCTACAGCTCCAGCTAATGTACCATAATTTTTACGGACTATAGGATTGTTTATATCGTCAGAATTTTTGATGAAAAATTTTGTTAATAAGTTAGTCAAAGCCAACCCCCCTTATATTGAAAAACCCCTTGGCTACTAGAGCCAAAGGGGAAAATTACATTAGTTCGTATTATATATTATTAATTGTATTTTGTCAATAATCAAAAAATAAAATTTTTATAGTCTAGCATTTTTTACAGCAAGGGCAACGATGATTGTGGTTATTGTCATCATTTTCGTTAGCTGTATTTGGTATATTATTGCTTATGCCTGCCATAAATTCTGGTTTCTGAGGTGGTGCAAAGAAATCAAGAGGGAAATCAAGGCCATTGAAAAATTCGCAAGGCTCAGTAGAACCAGTTTCTTCACATTCTTCAGGTATACAGAAACCATTTGACTTAACAGAAAGATTAACAATTCTGTAAAGTTTTATAATTGTGAAAAGTCCAATGTGAACTCTTACACCGTCAGCTGTATCAGTCTGTTCTTCTGGACAGCAACGGCTGTAGAAAAGCTGTGCTTTAAGTCCAACAGCCTTAGATTCAACATATACAAATGGGTCAGCGTCAAGGTCAAAAGAATTTGTACCGAAAACACTTAAATCTGTAGAGATTGTAGTGTTAGTTGCTTCTGAACCAAAGAGTGAAACAGACTTAATAAATGTGCTTTGTGCAGGAATTCTACAAATTTCAGTACCACCAGCGCCCTTAAATACAAGTTTGTATTCAATAATATAAGCAAGTTCAATATCCCAGAAACCACGCTTAAACTGGCTTTCAGTTTTGCTTAATACATTAACTTTCTTAACCTTTACATCTTTCATAAATACGCCTGTAGCCAATGGAGGAGGTACAATTAATTCTCCAGCATCGTAGCTAGTGCCACAGAAAGTTCCGCATTTTGCTGCTCTTGCAAGACCAACCTGAGCTCTGTCAAGGCAATCCTGCTGACGGCAGGAATCATATACTTTGAAGGCAATAATACATTCGTCTTTAATACGATTGTTTCCACCTACACAATTAGTTTCAAAATCAAATACTCCCATTTTTAAATCCTCCTTTTTGTCCCTCTCAATGTATAATATTAAAAATTAATAAAATTGTGATTTAAAATATAAAAAAAATATGTTATAATTGTCGTAACATATTTTGGAGGTTTTTTATGAAAAGAATTTTGACACTATTTTTAAGTATAGTAATGTGTATAGGAATGACAGCCTGTGGCTCAAAGCCTAAAAATAAATATGAAGAGTATGTATTGTCCTTTGTACAGGATTTTCAAACACAAAATTTTGATGCTATGTACAAGTTGACAAGTGACCAATATCCATATTTTCAGGGAATGTATAAGCCAGATGAAGAAAACAATGTTAAACTTTTTAAGGCTATGGCTAAGAATTTAAAGTGTGAAATTGTGGAAAGTTCAGAAAATGGCAACGAGGCTACAGTAAAGGCTCATATTACAACACTTGATTTTGCAAAGATTATGTCTAATATATCTAGCCGTCTTATGGTGGAATATATGACACCAGGTAACACAGGAAAAGATATGGATAAGGTATTTAGTGGAATAATTGATGATGAAATAAAGCACGCAGATAAAAAAGAGTCTGATACAGTTTTCAATTTTGTAAAGGATAAAAAAGGAAATTGGACTCTTGATAGTAATGTTGCTATATACGATGATATTTGTGGCGGATATTTACAATATTACTTCCAGCAGAATACTTTAGGCAAGTATGCCAATGAAATAAAAGAAAAACAGCAAAGCGAAACAACTACAAAAAATTAATAAAAGTCGGTACAATTATTGAAATTGTACCGACTTTTTCTATTAAATCATATTAATCAATTTTTCCACAAATGAAACTAACATAAATGATACAGCCAACGATGCCATTCTAAATCTTGGTTGATTGATTTTGCTTGCCTTTACTTCATCAGTAATAAGTAAGCCGTAAGCAGCAAGATAAAGAACTAAAAATGTACCTGCCATAACCATACATAAAACATATCTGTTGAGGCTTTGTCCCCAAACACTTTGGCTAAGGCCAATACTAAATTTAACTAATGCCCATATAACTAAATCAACGGTAAAGTAGCGTAAAAGGGCGTTTTTATCTTTCATATAATTCTCCTATTTATATTCTTTAATGGCTTCAACAAGAGCTTCCATTTGTTCCTGTGTACCTATTGTAATTCTAAGGTACTGGTTAATTCTTGGCTTGTTAAAGTATCTTACAAAAATTCTATGTTCCTTGAGATATTCAAAAAGGTCCTTAGCATCTATGTTCTTATTTGTTGTAAAAATAAAGTTGGCAGAGCTAGGTAATGTTTCAAAACCTAATTTGTCTAATTCATCAACAGTCCATTTTCTTGAGTTTTTAATCTTATCTGTACATTCTTTAAGATATTGACTGTCTTTTGCTGAGGCTGTTGCAATATCCTGTGAAAGAGTTGTTATAGTATATGAGTTAAAACTGTTCTTAACTGCTTTCATAGCATCAATTAAATAAGAATTAGCCATTGCGTAACCCATTCTGATACCAGCTAAAGCTCTTGATTTTGAATAAGTCTGGACTACTACTAAGTTTTCGTACTTGTGTATAAGGTCAATAGCTGATGTACCGCCAAAATCAATGTAGGCTTCATCTACAATTACAATACTGTCTGGATTAGCTTTTACTATTTCCTCAACAGACTCCAGTTCCATATAAATACCAGTTGGTGCATTAGGATTTGTAATTACAATACCACCATTTTCTCTTTTATAATCTTCAATATTAAATTCGAATTTTTCATTAAGAGGTATTCTTTCAAAAGGAATTTGGTATAAATTGCACCATACATCATAAAATGAATATGTAATATCAGGAAATAATATTGGCTTTTTAGAATTGAAAAAAGTCATAAAGGCAAGGGCAAGAACTTCGTCTGAACCATTACCAAAGAAGATTTCGTTTTCGGCAATATTATAAGTTTTGCAAAGAACTTCTTTAAGTGGCTTAAAAGTAAAGCTAGGGTAAAGTCTAAGGTTAGAATAATTACATTCCTTGAGGACTTTTTCTACCATAGGAGATGGTGGATAAGGACATTCATTTGTGTTTAACTTTATCATATCAGAGAACTGTGGCTGTTCACCTGGGATATATGGTTCTATACTGCGTATATTTTCTTTCCATTTCTGCATTTTTATTCACCTCGTAAGTTTTAATGTAATTATTATATCAAATAATCAGAATAATGCAATAAAAACAATTCAGAATAAAATCCTTGACAATTATCAATAAAAATGATAAAATCAATCCGTTGTGCGGAATTGGTGGAATTGGCAGACACGCAAGATTTAGGTTCTTGTGTCGCAAGGCGTGTGGGTTCAAGTCCCACATTCCGCATAGTAAAAGGCATTTTCGGTTTTTCGAAAATGCCTTTTTTCGTTGTCATATTTTACTGTTAACGATAAAATAAAAATGCAAGGGTAAGAGGTATATTTTAAGGGAGGGGTTAAATGAAGAAAATTTTAAAGGTATTACTGTATGCTGTGATAATAATAGTAATAGTATTGCTTATTTTACTAGGATTAACCTGTTATGAATTAAGCCAGATTAGGACAACGAAAGATTTTATTCCAATTACTATTGAAAATAATGAGATTGTGGACTACAGAGATTTTGCATTTTGCGATGGAAAATATGATATGTTTAAAGAAATATCTCCGGAGTGTAGAGCCGAAGTTGCTAATTATATGTATGAAAACAATTTGAAGTTAAAATATGGAGAATATGAATTTTGCAAAAGCAATCCTACTTTTGATGAATTGGTAAATGAAAATTTTAAATTTGAAAAAATAACAGGGCAAGATGTGAAAAAGGATAACGATAATTTATCTATAAATATAATTTTTGAAAAAGATATAAACGCCGGATATGTAAAAAAGATTATTGATAATAAAAAGCCTAATAAGACAAATCTAAACTGTTTAAATAAGGTAGTGTTATGTAATATATATACATATTTGAAAGAAAATAAAAAAGTTATTAAAAGTGGTAGGTATACAATATGAGATAAATGGTGGTTTTATAATGGAAATTTCTATTATGATAATGATATAGTTGGCGCTTTTTCATACAATAAATAGAAAACAGGTAATATAGCATTTTCGCTGTATTACCTGTTTTTTTATTCTATTTCAGATGTACAATGTGGACATCTTGTAGCTTCAATATTGATTTCAGACTTGCAATAAGGGCAAATTTTAGTTGCTGGCTTTTCAGGTTCTTCTGTTTTTCCTATAGACTGTAATTTGTTTATTGCCTTTACTATAATGAAAAGGACAATGGCTGTAATAAGAAAGTCAATTACAGAGCTTATAAGCTGACCAATAGGAAAAGGACCTACTGTAATAGTACCAAAAAGTTGGTTTGTATCAGCTTTGCCAGTAAGAAGAATGATTACAAGTGAAATTAGAGGAGTAATAATACAATCAACAATCATAGTTACAATTTTACTGAAAGCACCACCAATAACAACACCTATTGCCAAGTCAATCATATTGCCTTTCATAGCAAAATCCTTAAACTCGTTTAAAAATTTTTTCATAAAGTCATACCTCCCTCTTTTGTATTTATATCCACATTTTACATCATATTTTTACATTAGAAAATACATTTGTTTAAGAAAAGTTAATAAAAGTTAATAAAATATACATTGTATTTTTTGTTTTTGTTAATATTTCCTAAATTATTTTGTTTATATTATACAAAATGTACATAGATTTTGGCTTTTTGAAATGTTACACTTATCGAAGATGTGAAAATTAATTATAGGAGGAATGACAAATGAAACTATTTTCAAGAGCTGTAAGTGCCGTTTTAGCTACAGTAATGGTTTTTTCAGGACTTACGATAACAAGTGTTTTTGCTGCCGATACAATTAGTTGTGGTGGTTGGTTTGAATCAGCCTATGCAACTTGGAATGACAGCAATCCAAAGGGGGCAAGTGTAGCCTACAAGTTAGCTGGTTCAGCAGACTATACTAATGTTGATTCTGAACTTATCAGAGCTTATGGCAATACAGCAAGAGTTGATATTCCTGGTTTAAAGGGAAATACTGATTATAACTTGAAAATTACATCATCTGACGGTAATGTAATTGAAAAGACAGTAAAAACTGACGCTTTTAGGCGTGATGGATTTGCACATTTTAATTACACAGATGGTGTTGGTGCATATAATGATGATGGTACATTAAAGTCAAATGCTATTGTACTTTATGTAACAGACGAAAATAAGGATACAGTTTCAGTTACATCTAAAGATGGTACAACTGTAACAGGTATTGGTAATATTCTTAACTCAGTAGGTGCACAGGGTGCATCAAAGGGTACATATAATACTAATAATTATATTTTAAGAAAATTGTCAATGGACGGTACACCTCTTGATGTTAGATTTATAGGCAAGGTTACAAGTCCAGAAGGTCTTACAGAATATGATAGTGTAAATAATGGTGGTACAGAGGGCGATAATGGTCATATGGCTAGAATGAGAGATGCCTCAAATGTCACTATTGAGGGTATCGGTTATGATGCTACAATAGACGGTTGGGGTTTACACTATATGTGTTCTAGTGCATATTCTCAGTATGGTTATGGTTTTGAAGCAAGAAACCTTAACTTCCAGAATTATCCTGAAGATGCTTTAGGTATGGAGGGTATTCAGACAGGTTCACAGATTACTGCTCCTGTTAGAAGATGTTGGATTCATCACAATTCTTTTGAGGCTGGTTATTGTGCCAACCCAGCAGAAAGTGATAAAAAAGAGGGTGATGGTTCTTGTGATTTTAAGCGTGGCGAATACTATACAATGGAATACTGTACTTACAGAAATTGTCACAAGACAAACCTTGTAGGTTCTTCTGATTCAAGTATGCAGTTCCACCTTACAATGGCTAACAACCACTATATTGATTGTCAGGCAAGAGGACCTTTAGCAAGACAGGCTGATGTTCATATGTACAACAACTATTATGAGGGTCAGACAGACTATGCTGTTAACCCAAGAGCTAATGCTTTTATTTTTGCTGAATACAATGTATTTAACAGAGTAAAGAATGCTTGTCAGGTAAAATCTGGTGGTGTTTGTAAGAGTTACAACAACTTCTTTATTAGCTGTTCTGGTAATCAACAACAGACAGAAGTAGCAAACAAGAGTGATACAGTATCTAGTTCATCAACATATGCTAACTTTGATACTAACCCATCATTAAGTTACATTCCAAACGGAAACTACAAACTTTTAACTGATTCTAAGGAAATTATGGCAGATGTTAAGGCTTATGCCGGTGCTATGAAAGAAAATCCTGTTAAGGCTGAAGAAGTAAATGCCTCTATTATTGATAGTGATTATTTACCAACTGCTCCAGTAACAGTTCCTTATGAAAAGGCTTATAACAAGACAACAATTACATCAACTGGTAAGCAGACTGTAGATAATATTGTTATTAATCCTACAAAAGTTGCACCAGATAGTATTACAATTAAAGATTTAGGCCTTGTATTTACATTAGATAAAACTGCTGATGTTACAATGGAAGGTATGCAGGCAACAGCTGTTCCTATCCTTTATTCAGAGGGTGGTAAGGAATATATCAACACTTCAGGCACAGCAGTTCTTCCGGCAGGTACATATGTAATACAGTCTAGTATTTTTGACCCAGGTAAAAAAGTTTACAAAGAAGCAAAGGTTGTAAGTTTGAAGTTTGCTGTTCACGATTCTTCAAAGGATACAACTACATCAGAAAGTACAACAGAAACTACAACAACAGCAAATGTTGTATCTTCAGGTACTTATAATATTGGTACAGCCAATACAGGTGCAAACGACTGTATTGAAAAAGAAGCAAATGTAGCAAATATTGACTATGCTTTAAGTGATATTGCTGAAAATAGTGGTACATTAAAGAATAGTGACGATTCAGCTATTAGCTTTACAGTTGATGGAAAAACTAAATTTATACCAGCATTTACTGGCGATAATCTTACAATTACAAATGTAAGCAACGGTACATCTGTTGAAGTTGTTGCAGGAGGTTCTGTAGAACTTGAAAAGGGTACTTATTCTGTAACAAGTAAGGGTACATCAAATATCAGTTCTTTAACTTTTGATGTTAGCTCTGTTACAACTGAAACAACAACAGAAACTACTACACAGACAACAACTACTACAACAACAGAAACTACTACTGAAACAACAACAGCTTTCCCTATTGTGACAGTTGATTTAACACAGGAGGCTGGTGTAAATCCTGTAGGTACAACTCCTAATGGCAAAGCAGAAGTTATTTATCAGGAAGCAAGTGACGACTATCTCTTAAATGATACTTCATCAAATTGTGCAGCAACTTGGACAAATTCTTTTGAACCTATTAGTTCTGGAAAGGTTGTTGTAAGAGGCTACGCAATACCAATGAAGGTATCTGGTAAGTGGGCATTTGTTCAGATAAAAGGTCTTGATGAAAATGGAAATGTTGTAGATATAGCTGATTTGGCATCAGATAGTCAAAAGGCTAAAAATATAGCACTTCGTACAGGTGGAAGCAAGTATATTTCTTCAAGTAATGGTATTGTAGCTAACCACAAGTATGAATATGAATTTATAATTGATTTAGATAACCAGACAGTACAGCTTACAGTAGACGGTACAGTATTAAACGGCACTATTTCTGCTAAGTCTGTAAATGCTGTTTACAATGTTACAGCTACAAAGGATACAGACAGAAACTTAGTTGTTTCTAAACCTGTTGTAGGTGTTCCAGACAATGGTGAAACAACAACAGAAACAACTACAGAGAGTACAACAGAAACAAGCACAGAAACAACAACTGCTACAACAACTGAAAGTACAACTGTTACAACAACAGAAACAACTACTGAAACTACAACAGAGAGTACAACAGAAACTACTACTGAAAGCACAACAGAGTCTACAACAGAAGCTCCTGCTCCAGAACCAAGCAAGCCAGTTAAGGGCGATGCTGATGACAATGGAAAGGTAGAGGCTAATGATGCAGCTTTAGTATTACAGAAAGTTCTTACTGGTGCAAAAGTTGCTCTTGAAGATGTAGCTACAAATGCTTTTGAATTACTTGATACTGATAATGATGGTCAGTTGACAGCAAAAGACGCAGCTTACATTTTACAGAAAGCATTTGATTCAACATTCACAATGCCAAATGAAAAATAATAACTTTTTTCAGACCCCAATTTTGGGGTCTGTTTTTATATTTTTATATTGGAATGTTAAAACTATTTCAAATATTTGCTGTACAAGAAACTAAGTTTTGCAGCGTGGTTTTGTTCATCAGTATAAATTTCAGTTAAGTAATCTCTAATCCATTGTTCTGATAGTGCAAACATAAGAGAACGATAATTTTCAACAGCATTTAATTCTTCCATAACTCTTTTGTCTAAATTTAAAAATATGTTGTCAGAAAGTTCCTCTGGAGTAAAATCAGTTACATTTGCTGGCTGACCAGTAATACTTTCATATATTTTTTTCAACATTTTGTAATGTTTTTCTTCATCCATACTTATATTACGCAAAATTTCTTCTACATCTTTTTCCTTTACTGTTGAGGCAAGTTTTTTATAAAAATCGCTGTCAGCCAATTCGTCAGACATATAATCTAATATAAGCTTGGGAATATACTGGTTAGGATAAGTATCCATATATTATACCTCCAATATTATACCTTTATTTATATGCAGTTTTTATTTAATTTGTTACAGTTATTAAGTCGAAAAAAAGAGTATTAATTTTCTAGAAATATGGGCTTAAAATGATATAATTATAGATGAATGGGGGTTAGAAAAATGAACAGAGATTATTACTCATCAAATGAAATAATTTATTTGTCAGTAAATAAAATCTTACCTAATCCATATCAGCCCAGAAAATATTATAATTCGGCTGATTTGGAGGAGTTAGCAAGTTCTATTAAAAGATATGGGGTTTTGCAACCAATATGCGTTAGAATATTGAACAAAAACATATATGAACTTGTAATAGGAGAGAGAAGGTTAAAAGCAAGTCGTATAGCTGGTTTTGACGCTGTGCCGGCAATTATTGTTGATGTTGAGGGACGAGAAGCAGCAATGTTAAATATGGTTGAAAATATGCAAAGAGAAGATTTCAACTATATGGAAGAGGCTGAGGGAATAAAAATTATGAGGGACTGTTTTGGCTATTCCTACAGCGATATTAGTCACATTACCGGCAAACCTGTTGAATACATAGAAAAAACAGCTAGGTTATTAACATTATCAAATGAAATGAAGAACTTAATGGTGGATATGAAAATAACAAAGGACAATGCTCTTGCTGTATCTCAGTTGGAAGATGAAAAAATACAAGAAAAAGTGTTGAAAAAGGTTATTAATTTGGACCTTAGTTCTAAACGAACTGAAGAAATTGTGGACTATGAAATACAGAAACTAGCTGCTGGAGAAAATGAGACAGGTAATAGTTTCAGAAGAAGAAAAATGAAAGAATTGAGATATTTAACAGCAGCTTTGAATGACGCAGTTGCAACTGTAAATAGCACAGGATTAGATGCAAAATGTGAAATCTCAGAAAATAATGAAAATACAGAAATAAATATCCAAATAAAGAAATAAAAGCTATAAAGCTTAATAAAATTACACCCTATAGGCAATATTGTATAAAATAGGAAAAATCAATCTTTATTTTTAGTCTTTATTAATGTAAAAAAAATTTGATTATTCAACAAAAATTTGGTATGATAAATAAGGACCATTATTTATATTAATAAAGTGAGGTAATTATTAATGAAAAAGCTTGATTTACTCTATGTTGGTAAGGCAAAGAAGGTTTACGCTACAGAAGACCCTAATCTTTGTATTTTTGAATATAAAGACGATGCTACAGCTTTCAACGGACTTAAAAAAGGTTCTTTTGAAGGCAAGGGCGTTATTAATAACCAGATGGCTAACTTTATATTCAAGCTTCTTGAAAAGGATGGTATTAAGACTCATTTAGTTGAGGAACTTTCTCCAAGAGAAACTTTGGTTAAGAAAGTTGACATCATTCCTTTGGAAGTAATTGTTCGTAATGTTGCTGCAGGCTCTTTTTCAAAGAGATATGGCGTTGAAGAAGGTACAGCTTTTGCTTCTCCAACTCTTGAATACAGCTACAAGAATGATGAACTTGGTGACCCATTAATCAATGATTACCAGGCTCTTGCTTTAGGTATTGTAACAAAGGAAGAATTACAGGTTATTTCCGATATGGCATTTAAGGTAAATGAATGTTTAAAGAAGATTTTCCTTAATATTGGTATCAAGCTTATTGATTTTAAAATAGAAGTTGGTAAGACTGCTGATGGCGAAATTGTTCTTGCTGATGAAATCAGTCCTGATACTTGCAGACTTTGGGATGCAGAAACAAACAAAAAATTAGACAAGGATAGATTTAGACTTGACCTTGGCGAATTTGGTGATGTTTACAGAGAAGTATGGGGCAGATTAACTGAGTTCTACAAATAATCGGAGGTAACAAAATGGCAAAGCTTCACGAAGAATGTGGTGTGTTTGGTATATTTGACCCAAAGGGTAACCCAGCTAACACTACATATTATGGCCTTGTAGCTTTACAGCACAGAGGTCAGGAGGGCTGTGGTATTGCAGTCAATAGAGATAGAGAAATTTACCACTACAAAGATGTGGGACTTGTAAATGATGTTTTTAACGAAGAAATACTTGGAAAATTAAGTGGTAGAATGGCAATAGGTCATGTAAGATATTCTACAGCTGGTGGTAGTGCAAGAGAAAATGTTCAGCCATTAGTTCTTAGATATATTAAGGGTTCTCTTGCTATCAGCCACAATGGTAACATTACGAATGTTGATGAAATCCGTAAGGAACTTGAGCATAGTGGTGCTATTTTCCAGACTACTGCTGATACAGAAATCATTGCATATTTAATTGCAAGAGAGCGAATTACATCTGGTTCTATTGAAAGTGCTGTTAAAAATGCAATGAAAAAGTTAAAGGGTGCATATTCTCTCTTGGTTATGAGTCCTAACAAACTTATTGCAGCTAGAGATAAGTGGGGATTTAGACCACTTCAGATGGGTAAAAGAGATGACGCTGTTGTTTTTGCAAGCGAAACATGTGCTTTTGATGCCATTGATGCAGAATTTGTAAGAGATATTGCTCCAGGCGAAATCGTTACTATTGAAGCAGTAAGAGATGGTGGCGACGGCTACTTTATGACAGAAGATACAGAACTTTGTGATTCTGTTCCTAGCAGTATGTGTATTTTTGAACACATTTACTTTGCTAGACCTGATAGTACAATAGAAAACGAAGTAGTTCACGAGTGTAGAAAGCGTGCTGGTGCATTCTTGGCTATGCAGGCTCCAGTAGATGCAGACATAGTTATTGGTGTTCCGGATTCTGGTCTTTCTGCTGCTCAGGGCTATTCTGAATATAGTGGTATTCCTATTGATACTGGTTTTATTAAGAATAAGTATATTGCCAGAACATTCATCAAGCCTACTCAGGGTGCAAGAGAAGTTGCTGTAAAGATGAAGCTCAATGTTTTAAAGAGTGCTGTTCAGGGCAAGAGAGTAATTATGGTTGATGATAGTATCGTTCGTGGTACTACAAGTGGAAGAATTGTTAAACTTTTAAGAGATGCAGGTGCAAAGGAAGTTCATGTAAGAATTAGTGCCCCAGCTTTTAAGTGGCCATGTTTCTTTGGTACAGATATTCCTGATAGAGATTTACTTATTGCTAATAACCATACTACAGAAGAAACTAGAAAGATTATTAACGCAGATTCTCTTGAATATCTTAGCCTTGAGAACCTTCACAACATTGCTCCAAACAGTAGTTGTGGTTTCTGCGATGCCTGTTTCACAGGTAACTACCCTGTTGAAGTAGACCATTTATTAAAGTAGGAGGATTTTACAAATGAATAACACATATGAAAGTCCCCTTAATTCCAGATATGCAAGTGAGGAAATGAAGTATATTTTCTCACCAGATAAAAAGTTCAAAACTTGGAGAAAGCTTTGGATTGCTTTAGCTGAAACAGAAAAGGAATTAGGACTTGATATTACACAGGAACAGATTGATGAATTAAAGGCTCATCAGGATGAAATTAACTATGAAGTAGCTCGTGAAAGAGAAAAACTCGTTCGTCACGATGTTATGTCACATGTTTATGCTTATGGCCAGCAGTGTCCAAAGGCTAAGGGTATCATTCATCTTGGTGCAACAAGCTGTTATGTAGGCGATAATACAGATGTTATACTTATGGTTGAAGCTATGAAGCTTGTAAGAGTTAAGCTTTTATCTGTTATTGAAAAGTTGTCTGAATTTGCTCTCAAGTACAAGGATTTACCTACACTTGGTTTTACACATTTTCAGGCTGCTCAGACTACTACAGTAGGTAAGAGAGCAACTCTCTGGATTCAGGATTTAATGATGGATTTAGATGCTGTTGATTTTGCTCTTTCTAGTGCAAAGCTTTTAGGCTCAAAGGGTACAACTGGTACTCAGGCTAGTTTTATGGAACTTTTTAACAACGATACAGACAAGGTTAAGAAGCTTGATAAGATGATTGCTGAAAAGATGGGCTTTAAGGATGTTTTTGCTGTAAGTGGTCAGACTTATACTAGAAAACTTGATTCAGTTTTTGCCAATGTATTAGGTGGTATTGCACAGAGCTGTACTAAGTTCTCTAATGATATGCGTCTTTTACAGCACCTTAAAGAAATGGAAGAACCATTTGAAAAAAATCAGATTGGTTCATCTGCTATGGCATATAAGAGAAATCCTATGAGAAGTGAAAGAATGGCTTCTCTTGCAAGATATATTATTGTTGATACACTTAATCCTGCTTTCACAGCTGCTAACCAGTGGTTTGAAAGAACTCTTGATGATAGTGCAAACAAGAGATTATCTATTCCAGAAGCTTTCCTTGCTACAGATGCTATTCTTAACATTTACATCAATGTTTCTAATGGTCTTGTAGTTTATCCTAAGGTTATTGAAAAGCACCTTATGGAAGAACTTCCATTTATGGCTACAGAAAATATTATGATGGATGCTGTTAAGGCTGGTGGCGACAGACAGGAACTTCACGAAAGAATTAGAGAACTTTCTATGGAAGCTGGTGCTGTTGTTAAAAACGAAGGTGGTAAGAACGACCTTATTGAAAGAATTGCTAAAGAACCTATGTTTGGTATGAGCCTTGAAGACTTACAGAAGGTACTTGACCCTAAGAAGTATGTTGGTCGTGCTCCACAGCAGACAGAGGAATATATAAATGAAGTTGTTAAGCCTGTTATTGAGGCGAATAAAGACGGATTAATTGATAATGCAGAATTATCCGTTTAAGGAGGATAAAAAATAATGATACGAGCTATTGTTGGTGCAAACTGGGGTGACGAAGGTAAGGGTAAGATTACCGATATGTGTGCTGACCAGTCAGACATCGTAGTTAGATTTCAGGGTGGTGCAAACGCTGGCCATACTATTATAAATGAGCATGGTCGTTTTGCACTTCATCAGTTACCTAGCGGTGTTTTCCATGAGCATATTACAAATGTTATTGCAAATGGTGTTGCACTTAATGTTGATTCATTAATGAAGGAAATGAAAACTATTGAAGATGCAGGTATTAAGTTTAACTTGCTCATTAGCGAAAGAGCACAGGTTTTAATGCCTCATCATGTTCTTATGGATACATACGAAGAAGAAAGACTTGGCGATAAGAAGTTTGGCTCTACAAAGAGTGGTATCGCTCCTTTCTATTCTGATAAGTATTCTAAGGTTGGTATTCAGGTTTGGGAGCTTTACAATAAGGAAATGCTTAAAGAAAAGCTTCAGGGATTATATGAAAAAATTAATATTCAGTTTAAGTATCTCTACAATAAGCCTGAAATTGATTATATGGAAGTTTATGAAACTCTTTGCCAGTATGCAGATGCAATCAAGGACAGAGTTGCAGATACTTCAGCATTTTTAAGAAAAGCTATTAAGGAAGGCAAGAATGTTCTTTTTGAAGGTCAGCTTGGTGCATTAAAGGATACAGACCATGGTATTTATCCTTATGTTACAAGTTCTTCTACTCTTGCTGGTTACGCAAGTGTAGGTGCAGGCGTACCTCCATATGCTATTGATAATATTGTTGCTATTACTAAGGCTTATTCTTCAGCTGTAGGCGAAGGTCCATTTGTTAGTGAACTCTTTGGCGAAGAAGCTGATGAACTTAGAAGAAAAGGCGGAGATAAGGGCGAATTTGGTGCAACAACTGGTAGACCTAGACGCGTAGGCTATTTTGATGCTGTTGCTACTCGTTACGGCTGTGAAGTTCAGGGTGCTACAGAAGTTTGTATGACTTGTCTTGATGTACTTAGTTACATGGATACTCTCCATATTTGTACTGGTTACGAATACGAAGGCAAGGTTTATACAGATTTCCTTACTACTGATAAGCTCTATAAGGCTAAGCCTGTATATGAAACTCTCCCAGGTTGGAAGTGTGACATTAGAGGCATTAAGAACTACGATGAACTCCCTAAGGAAGCTAAGGCTTATGTTGAGTTTATTGAAAAACAGCTTGGTGTAAAGATTTCTATGGTAAGTAACGGTCCAGGCCGTCACGAAATTCTTTACAGATAATATAATTTGCATTATCTTTGCGTGATTTTATTCAGTTTTAAATGATTTTTTATAAAAGTTAATATAATCATGCAAGAATGTTTGTTGTAAATTGCAAAATTACATATTATTTTTATTGTTGTTGCTGTATTTTGTGAAAAATTACTAAATTATTACAAATTCTAAAATTTGTGTTGACATTACAATAAAATAATAATATAATGTGCTATAGAACAAGGACGTTCAAATACAGGCATATTGTATGCATTTGTGTTTGGATGTCCTTTTGCTATATAAAATTAAAATTATTTTTATTTCAATTATTGGAAGGAGACTAGAGTATGGCAAAGTATACTAAGGATCAAATTATTCAGATATGTAAGGAACAGGATGTAGAATTTATTCGTCTTCAGTTCATTGATGTTTTAGGTATTCCTAAGAATGTAGCAGTTACATCTTCTCAGTTAGAAAAAGTTTTAACAGACGGTATGATGTTTGATGGTTCTTCAATCGAAGGTTTTGCAAGAATCGAAGAATCTGATATGTATTTAAAGCCAGACCTTGATACATTTGTAATTTACCCATGGAGACCACAGACTGGTAAGGTTGCAAGATTTATTTGTGATGTTTACACTCCATCTGGCGAACCATTTGATGGTGACCCAAGAGGTATCTTAAAGAAGCAGATGGCAGAAGCTAAGAAGTTAGGCTACGAATTCAATGTAGGTAACGAATGTGAATTCTTCTTATTCCAGACTGATGAAAACGGTAGACCAACAACTAAGACTAATGATGAAGCTGGTTATTTTGACCTTGACCCAGTAGATATGGGTACTGATGCAAGAAGAGATATTTGTTTAACTCTTGAACAGATGGGTTTTGAAATCGAAGCTTCTCACCACGAAGTTGCTGAAGGTCAGCACGAAATCGACTTCAAGTATGCTGATGCTTTAACTACTGCTGATAATGTAGTTACTTTCAGATTAGCAGTTAAGACTATTGCTAAGAAGTATGGTTTACATGCTACATTTATTCCAAAGCCAATCTTTGGTATCAACGGTTCAGGTATGCACACTAACATGTCTTTATTCAAAGACGGTAAGAACGCATTCTTCGACCCAGCTGGCGAATTACAGCTTTCTGACAAAGCTTACAGCTTCATCGCTGGTGTATTAAAGCATGTTGCTGGTATTACAGCTGTTACTAACCCACTTGTAAACTCTTACAAGAGACTTGTACCTGGTTACGAAGCTCCTTGTTACATAGCTTGGTCAGCATCTAACAGAACTGATATTATCAGAATCCCTGCTTCAAGAGGCGCTGGTACAAGAGTTGAATTAAGAAGTCCAGACCCATCAACTAATCCTTACCTTTGCTTAGCTTGCTGTTTAGCAGCTGGTATGGACGGTATCAAGAACAACTTACCTGCTCCAGATAGCGTAGATGTTAAC
This sequence comes from Eubacterium sp. CAG:274, assembly GCA_000432155.1. GTDB lineage: Bacteria > Bacillota > Clostridia > Lachnospirales > CAG-274 > CAG-274. Next base: position 113,477 of record FR888494.1, on the reverse strand, counting down.
TTATTCAAGTCTACTCAGGAAGAAAGAGATGCTCTTGGTGTTAAGAACCTTCCAGGTAGCTTATATGAAGCTCTCAAGACTATGGAAGAAGATGGCCTTGTTAAGGAAGTTCTTGGTGAACACGCTTACAACGCATTCTATACTTCTAAGATGCAGGAATGGGATAGCTTTAGAATGTTTGTATCTCAGTGGGAATTAGATGAATATATGACAATTTACTAATTAGTATTTTTACTGGTTGTTAGTATTTGTTTAATATCAGCGAGTCCTGCCGTTATGGTGGGGCTCGTTTTTTATATTGAATTAATGAATCGGAAAGATAAATCCGATGCCTTGATTAGTCAAGGTACAAAAATGGTGTTTTTATTATTATTTTAATGCAAAAAACAAGGTATTTGATACGAAAATTACTTTGAAGGGGTTATTTTTCTTATAAAAATAAAGGGTGATTTGTATGAATGATGTAAATGTTTTTATAGCATTTTCCAAAAAAGAAACGGCCTTAGCTATAGCTAAAATGGTAATTTCATCAGGTTACAGAGTTGCATCAGTATCCACCAATATAGTTGACACTATACACAATGTTTCCTATTATAAAGACGGAGTTATTATTTGTGATTGTGGCAAAAATGGAGCTTATCTTAAAGAGGCAATCTATGATTTATCTGATAGCTTTAGTGTTGTTGTTATAGGTAATCGTGAACAACTGGCTGGATATAGTGGAGATAGAATTTTTAAATTAGCAGTTCCATTAAAGAAAAATGACTTAATGTGTTCTCTTGATATGTTGAGTACAGTAGAGTCTTCATATATGCCTACTATTAATTCTAAAAATGACGATGAACTCAAGATGATAGATAGGGCAAAGCGTGTTTTGATCGATGTCTATTCAATGACAGAATCTCAAGCTCATAGATATATGCAGAAAAAAAGTATGGATACAGGGAGGAAAATGGCAGATATTGCTAGAATAATAATAGAGACATAGAAGTTATGCGTTTAATCTACTTCTGTAGATCAGACGCATTTTTTATAGATGAATCGGAAGATAAATCCGATGGCTTGCTTGCCAAGCCACAAATTAAGGTTGTTAATTTGTTCTGAATAGTGAATCGGAAAGCTAAATCCGATGGCTTGCTTGTCAAGCCACAAATTAAGGTCGTTAATTTGTTCTGAATGATGAATCGGAAAGTACCGATTAAAAAACTAAATTAAATAGGAGGTGTTTTAAAAGTGGAAGATAAGTATTTATATCTATTTTCCTTGGCAGTAATACTCTTGTCTACGAAATTTTTGGGGCTTATTTCTAGGCGAGTTCAGTTACCAGCCGTTGTAGGTGCCCTTATTTCGGGTATCATACTTGGTCCGTCTTTTCTTGACTTTATAGAGTATACGGACTTTATTCAAAAAGCTTCTGAAATAGGTGTTATTCTCCTTATGTTTATGGCAGGTCTTGATACAGATTTGGACGAGCTTAAAAAAAGTGGTTTAGCATCATTTCTTGTAGCTGTGTTAGGCGTAGTTTTACCATTGTTAGGTGGTTTCCTATGCTTTAAGTATATGTTTCCGGAGGAATATGCAAATAATAGCTTAGGTTTTTTAAAGGCTGTTTTCGTAGGTGTTACACTTACTGCTACATCTGTAAGTATAACAGTTGAAACACTTAGAGAAATGGGCAAGCTTAAAGGCAAAATGGGTACTACAATAATGGGCGCAGCAATTATTGACGATATTGTAGGTATTATTGTACTTACTACAATTACAAGTATGCAGGATACATCAGTAAATCCTACTATTGTTCTTGTAAAAATAGTTATGTTCTTCATTTTTGTTGTTCTTACAGGTGCTGTGGTATTCTTCTTAAAGAATAGGTTTATAGGTAGTGTAAAGAGAAGAAGAAGAATTTCTATTTATGCTCTTGCGTTTTGTCTTTTTATGAGCTTTATTGCAGAAGAAGGATTTGGTGTAGCTGATATTACAGGTGCATATTTTGCAGGTCTTATGTTCTGTGCTTTCTCTGTAAGAGAATATATAGGTAAAAAATTCAATGTACTTAATTATCTGTTCTTTGCTCCTGTATTCTTTGCTAGTATAGGTATGCAGACTAATATGAAAAGCTTAACAGGGGATATAATATGGTTTACAGTTGTATTGACTATAGTGGCTATATTGACTAAGGTTGTTGGCTGTGGATTAGGTGCTAAGATTTGTAAATTTAATAATAAAGAGGCACTTGGTATTGGTATTGGTATGATTTCCAGAGGCGAAGTTGCACTTATTGTTGCCCAAAAGGGTGCTGACTGTGGACTTCTTTCAGAAACATTGTTCCCAGCTATTGTAGTAGTAGTTATTATTACTACTTTAATAACTCCAATACTTTTAAAGGTGTTGCTTACAGAAAAGAATAACAAGGCTGTTGAAACAGCTTAATAACTAAAAAATCCCATTTTTAAGTGGGATTTTTTTGTTTATCTAAATAATATTTATTTATTTTTTTAGTCATAAATGTTATAGAAAGATATTCGCCATTTTTCTTGCCCAATTCGTGAATTGTGCACATTGGAGCAAAACCACATCTACTGTGGAGAGTAAGACTTGCTGTGTTATTATCTGTAATTACAGCAATAAGCATATGGAATTCAGCAACTCGTTCTAACTCTGCTAACAAAAGAGAGCCTATGCCTTTGTGACGATGAGAACTAGAAACATATACTGAAACTTCAGCAGTAGAATCATAGCCTGAAAAATCACGAAAATGTGAAAGAGATGCCCAGCCGGCAACTGCATTATCTATTTCTGCTACAATTATAGGATAGCCTTCTTCAGTATGGGTTTTAAACCAATCTTCGGCCTCATTAATAGGGCGAGCCTGTTCCTTTAAATTGTAGGTAGTATTTAAAATAGCATTGTTTAAAATATCGTTTATTTCTGGAACATCATTTAATGTTGCAGGTCTAATTTTAATTTGGTTCATTATAAACACCTCGAACTATATTGTAATTAAAATTGTAGTATTAGTCAATTGATTTTTGTTGATTTTTAGGAAAAAATAGTATAATATTATTTCATTGAGGTGGATAAGAATATGAAAATGCAAAGACTTCTTAGTTATGTTAGAAGAGCTGTACAAGATTATGATATGATACAAGATGGAGATAGAATTGCTGTAGGAATTTCAGGCGGTAAGGATAGTCTTACTTTGCTTATGGCTTTAAAAGGTTTGCAGAGATTTTATCCTAAAAAATTTGAAATAGAGGCCGTTACTGTTAGTCTTGGTTTTGAAGGTATGGATTTTTCTCCTATACAAAAATTCTGTGATGAATTAGGAGTTCACTATAGTATAGTAGATACCCAGATTGGCGAAATTATATTCGATGCCAGAAAGGAAAAAAATCCTTGTGCCTTATGTTCAAAAATGCGAAAAGGTGCTTTAAATAATAAAGTTGAGGAATTAGGTTGTAATAAAATAGCTTTGGGGCATAACAGAGATGATGTAATTGAAACATTCTTTATGTCTTTATTTTATGAAGGCAGAATACATTGTTTTAGTCCATATACTTTTTTAAGTAAAAAGAAAATAGCATCTATTAGACCTTTAATATATGTTCCAGAAAAAGATGTTATTGGCTTTGCCAGAAAGCAGGGCTTGCCTATTGTAAAAAATAAATGTAAGGCAGACGGTAATACAAAACGAGAAGAAATAAAGAATTTTATGAAAAGTATGGGTAAGGATTTCGATTACTTTGAGGAAACTGTGTTTAGTGCTATAAAAAGGTCTGAATTAGAGGGCTGGGGTGAAATGAATGAATTTTTACGAACAGGAAAACAATAAAACAGTTTTAAAGACAAGAGAAATAATAAGAGAATTACCTGAATTTTGTAATGAATTTTTCTTAGACTTAAATCAAAATACTTTACCTAAAACTAGAATGGGGTATGCCTATGATTTAAGAGTATTCTTCAATTTTTTGGTTACTGAAAATAAAGAATTTTTGGGTAGAGATATTAAAAGTTTGACTTTAGATGATTTACAAAAAATAAAGGTTGTTGATATAAACCAGTTTATGGATTATTTGGCTTACTATGTTTCAGACGAGGATAGCCAGTTGTATTCAAATGGAGAAAATGGTAAAGCAAGAAAATTGGCAGCAGTCAGAAAGCTGTTTAAGTATTTTTATAGAACAGAAAAAATATCTTCAAATCCAGCCGAATTAACAATAACTCCTAAAAGACACGAAAAGGAAATTGTCAGACTTGAGCCTAATGAAGTAGCTGAAATGCTTGATGTTATAGAAAATGGTTCAAAAATGACATCAAAGCAAAAGGAATACTATGAAAAAACTAAAATTAGGGATTTAGCTATAGTTACATTGCTTTTGGGTACAGGTTTGCGTGTTTCAGAATGTGTAGGTCTTGATATTGATGATGTAGACTTTGATGTTAATGGTGTCAGAGTTTTAAGAAAAGGCTCAAAGGAAATGATTGTTTATTTTGGGGAAGAAGTTGAAATTGCATTAAAGGATTATTTGGTGCAGAGAAAGGCTATTGAAACAGCTCCGGAATATGAAAAAGCCTTGTTTTTATCAATGCAGAAAAAGAGGATAGGCGTAAGAGCTGTAGAAAAATTGGTTAAAAAATACGCATCACAGGTTACAACACTTAAAAAGATTTCTCCACATAAATTGAGAAGTACATATGGCACAACATTGTACAGAGAAACAGGGGACATTTACTTGGTTGCTGATGTATTAGGACATAGTGATGTAAATACAACAAAGAAACATTATGCACAGCAAAGTGATGACAATAGAAGACGAGCAGCAAGAATTGTTAAATTAAGAGAAGAATAAACTTGATTTATAACATAACTTGTGTTATTATTGTTAGGATAATTTAATAGAAGACAGTTCGCGACCCTCCTGTCTATAAATAAAACTAGGCTTAAATTAATTTTTTAGTTAATATTCTAGGGACGCTTTGCGTCCTTTTTTTATTGTTTTGACAGAGGGTATATAAAATAGAGGTGGATTATGTATACATTAAAGACAGAGCATAGTTTTGATTCGGCTCATTTTTTAAGTGGATATGAGGGAAAATGTAGTAATATCCATGGTCATAGATGGCGTGTAGTAATGGAAATTATGGATAACAAACTTGAAAAAGAAGGTCAACTCAGAGGTATGATAGTTGACTTTGGTTTGTTAAAACAGCAGGTAAAGGATAGTGTGGACTTCTTTGACCACAGTCTTATAATAGAAAAAAATACACTTAAACCAAAAACTCTTGAGGCACTCAAGGAAGAAGATTTTAAGGTAATAGAAGTAGATTTTAGACCTACTGCTGAAAATTTTTCAAAATATTTTTATGATGAGTTTGTAAAAAAAGGCTATAAGGTAAAAAGTGCAACAGTTTATGAAACACCAAATAACTGTGCAACATATAGCGAGGTATAAAGAATATGTATAATGTAGTTGAAAAGTTTGTCAGCATAAATGGCGAAAGTAAATTTGCTGGGCAGTTAGCAGTTTTTATCAGATTCAGAGGTTGTAACCTTAATTGTGTGTATTGTGACACAAAATGGGCAAATACAGCAGATGCACCGGCTGAACAAATGACAAAAGAAGAAATATATGATTATATTAAGTCCACAGGAGTTAGAAATGTAACCCTCACAGGTGGAGAACCTCTTTTGCAAAAAGGTATTCAGGAGCTATTGGAATATTTAGCTAAGGATAAAGATATAAGAATAGAAATAGAAACAAATGGTTCAGTAGATATTAAAAATGTAAAGGCTATTGAAAATTGTCCTTCTGTAACATTGGACTATAAAACTCCTTATAGTGGAATGGAAAAGTTTATGCTTACAGATAATTATAAATATCTTGATGAAAATGATACTATAAAATTTGTTTGTGGTAGCATTGAGGATTTGGAAAAAACAAAGTATATAATTGACACATATAATTTAAAAAATAGATGTCACTTGTATATAAGTCCTGTTTTTGGCACAATAGAATTACCAAAGATAGTTGATTTTATGATTGAAAACAATATGACAGATGTAAATATGCAGTTACAGTTGCACAAGTATATATGGTCACCGGATAAAAAAGGAGTGTAAAATATGATTGATAAAAAGGCAATAGAGGAGCATATTAGAGGAATATTGGTTGCTCTTGGAGATGACCCAAACAGAGAGGGTCTTATTGATACTCCAAAGAGAGTTGCACAGATGTACGAAGAAGTTTTCGAGGGTATGAACTATACAAATGAAGAAATTGCCCATATGTTTGACAAAACTTTTTCAGAGGATTATCGTTCAAGCTCTAGCGATGTAGTTCTTGTAAAGGATATAAATGTTTTTAGCTATTGTGAACACCATATGGCACTTATGTACGATATGAAGGTTTCAGTTGCTTATATTCCAAAGGGTAAGGTTATTGGTTTAAGCAAGATTGCAAGAATTGCTGATATGGCAGCAAAGAGATTACAGCTTCAGGAAAGACTTGGTAATGATATTGCAGAAATTATGGCTATTGTTACAGGTTCAGAAGATGTTGCTGTTATGATTGAAGGTTGCCACAGTTGTATGACAGCAAGAGGTATTAAGAATATTTCTTCAAAGACTTATACAACAACTTTAAGAGGTAAATTTGAAACAGATACAGCTTTACAAATGAGAATTAGGGGGTAAGAAAATGAAAGTTTTAGTTCTTTCTAGTGGTGGTATTGATTCTAGCACTTGTCTTGGTCTTGCTGTAAAGGAATATGGCAAGGAAAATGTAGTTGCCTTATCTATTTTCTATGGTCAGAAACACGATAAGGAATTAAAGGCATCTGATGCAGTTGCAAATTACTATGGCGTAGAGCATATTAAGTTAAATTTAAGTTCAATTTTTGACTATAGTGATTGTTCACTTCTTTCACACTCTAATCAGGAAATTGCCCACGAAAGCTATGCGGAACAGATTAAGAAAACAGACGGAAAGCCTGTAGCAACATATGTTCCTTTTAGAAATGGTTTATTTATTTCTTCTGCTGCCAGTATTGCACTTTCAAAGGGTTGCAGTAAAATTTTATATGGTGCTCATAGTGATGATGCTGCCGGTAATGCTTATCCAGATTGCAGTCAGGTATTTAATGATGCTATGAATAAGGCTATATATGAGGGTAGTGGTAGACAGCTTGTTGTTGAAGCTCCTTTTGTTAATATGAATAAGGCAGGCGTTGTAAAAACTGGTCTTGAAATTGGTGTGCCTTATGAGCTTACTTGGAGTTGTTACGAAGGTAATGACAAGCCTTGTGGTAAGTGTGGTACTTGCATAGACAGACAGGCTGCTTTTGAGGCTAATGGAACAGTTGACCCACTTTTAAAATAGGAGGATTTATGTCAGGTAGAAATAAAGAAGAATTAAATGGTGTAACGCTTTTAGGTAATCAGGGTACAAAATATCCTATGGATTATGCTCCGGAAATGCTTGAAACTTTTGTAAATAAGCATCAGGATACAGATTACTTTGTAAAGTTTAATTGCCCTGAATTTACAAGTCTTTGCCCACTTACAGGACAGCCAGACTTTGCTACAATATATATCAGTTATGTACCAGATGTAAAAATGGTAGAAAGTAAATCTTTAAAATTATATTTATTTAGCTTCAGAAATCATGGAGATTTCCACGAGGACTGTATAAATATTATTATGAAGGACTTAGTTAAACTTATGGACCCTAAATACATAGAAGTATGGGGTAAATTTACTCCTCGTGGAGGTATTTCTATTGACCCATATACAAACTATGGTAGAAAGGGTACAAAGTGGGAACAGGTTGCTTGGGATAGATTAGCTAATCACGATATGTATCCAGAGAAAGTAGATAATAGATAATATAGATATGGTAATAGGCGTTTGGCAATCAAGCGTCTATTATTGTATATTTACAGATAATTACAAATAATTTGTAAATTTTTTTTACTGAAAATTTGCTATATATTTTTACCATAGTAAAAATCTTGTAAAAAGTCAGTTAAATAAGGTCTTTGAACTAAAATATCAATGAAATAATATTTTATTATATACAAAAAGAAGTATATTTATGTTAAAATTGACGAAAATAATAAAATTTTGAAATCCACTTGGAGAGCCGATTACAGTTACTTCGGGTAAATTTTTATATAAATTTTATGACATAGGCAGAGCTAATAAACCGAATTTTTGTTGTTGACACACTATAATTAGGGGGTTATAATATTGCCTGTACGAAAAAATAGGGGGTGCGGTTATGAATACTATGTTAGGTATATGTATTATAAAAAAGGACGGTACTTTAGAACCCTTTGACGAACAGAAGATTGTAGCAGCTGTTACTAAGTCAGCAGCTAGAGTTATGTATAAGTTTAAGGCTGAGGAATATGATAGAATTGTAGAATGGGTTAAGTCACATTTACTTGAAAGTGGATTGAAAAATGTTCCTATTCAGACTATGCACAATTTAGTGGAAAGTGCTTTAGAGGATATAAAGCCTGAGGTTGCAAAGAGTTATAGAGATTACAGAAATTATAAAATTGATTTCGTAAAAATGCTTGATGATGTTTATAGAAAAGCTCAGAATATTATGTATATTGGAGATAAAGAAAATTCTAATACAGATTCAGCACTTGTAGCAACAAAGCGAAGCCTTATTTATAATCAGTTAAACAAAGAACTTTACAAGAAATTCTTTTTGACTAATGATGAGAAGCAGGCAATAAATGACGGTTATATATATATTCACGATATGTCTGCTAGGCGTGATACAATGAATTGCTGCCTTTTTGATATGGGAAAAGTATTAAAAGGTGGATTTGAGATGGGTAATCTTTGGTACAATGAGCCAAATTCCCTTGCTGTTGCCTTTGATGTTATCGGTGATGTAGTTTTATCTACAGCAAGTCAGCAGTATGGTGGATTTACAGTACCAGAAATTGATAAGATTTTAGCTCCCTATGCAGAAAAAAGCTATGCTAAGTATTATAATGAAATAAAGACTATTATGGAGGATATGAAGGGAAATGTACTTTCTCTTGATGACCTTAAATATATTGAAGAAAAAGCTATGAAAAAAATCAAGAGAGATTTTGAACAGGGCTTCCAGGGAATAGAGTATAAACTTAATTCTGTGGGTTCTTCAAGGGGAGATTATCCTTTTATAACAATTACTTTTGGTCTTTCACAGGAACGATTTGGTAGAATGGCGTCAATTACTGCCCTTGAAGTTCATTCAGGTGGACAGGGCAAAAATGGTAATAAAAAACCAGTATTGTTCCCTAAACTTGTATTTTTATTTGATGAGAATTTACATGGCGACGGAAAGCCTTTGGAAGATGTGTACAATGCAGCTATTGACTGTTCTTCAAAGACAATGTATCCAGATTGGCTCAGCCTTACAGGAGATAGCTATGTGGCAGAGGCCTATAAGAAATATGGCGTTGTAATCAGTCCAATGGGTTGCAGAGCTTTTCTTTCTCTTTGGTTCGAAAGAGGTGGAATGGAACCTGCTGACGAAAACGATAAGCCAGTTGTAGTAGGTAGATTTAATATTGGTGCTATAAGTTTACACTTACCTATGATTTTAGCTAAATCTAGGTCAGAAAGCAGAGATTTTTACGAAGTTCTCGACTATTATCTTGAAATGATTAGAAATCTCCATAAGAGAACACTTGATTATTTAGGTGAAATGAGAGCATCTACAAACCCTGTTGCTTATTGCGAAGGTGGTTTCTATGGTGGAAATTTAAAGCCACACGATAAAATTAAGCCTGTTTTAAGAAGTAGTACAGCATCTTTTGGTATTACAGCTTTAAATGAATTACAGGAATTATACAACCACAAGAGTATTGTAACTGATGGTGCTTTTGCTCTTGAAGTTATGGAATACATAAATAACAAAGTAAATGAATATAAGCACGAAGATAATATTGCTTATGCTATTTATGGTACACCAGCAGAAAGCCTTTGTGGTTTACAGGTTAAGCAGTTTAGAAAGAAATATGGCATAATAGAAAATGTATCTGACAGAGCATATGTTTCTAACAGTTTCCATTGCCATGTTTCAGAAGATATTACACCAATACAAAAACAGGATTTGGAAAAGAGATTTTGGAATTTGTTAAATGGTGGAAAAATACAATATGTTAAGTATCCTATTAGCTATAATAAGAATGCTATAAAGGCACTTGTTAACAGGGCTATGGATTTAGGATTTTACGAAGGTGTAAATTTAAGTCTTGCATATTGTGATGATTGTGGACATCAGGAATTAGATATGGATGTTTGTCCTAAATGTGGTAGCCACAATTTGACTAAAATAGAAAGAATGAATGGCTATTTAAGTTATTCAAGAGTTGGTGGCGATACAAGACTTAATGCTGCCAAAATGGCTGAAATTGCCGACAGAAAAAGTATGTAAAAATAGAGGATTAAAATGAAATATCATAATATAACCCATGACGATATGTTAAATGGTCAAGGGCTTAGAGTTGTGCTTTGGGTTAGTGGCTGTAATCATAGATGTGACGAATGTCAAAATCCTATTACTTGGGATGTAAATAATGGTGTTGAATTTGATGAAGATGCCGAAAAAGAACTTTTAGACGATTTAAAGAAGAATTATGTAGAGGGGGTTACCTTTAGTGGAGGTGACCCTCTACACACTCAAAATAGAGATGAAATAACTCGTTTAGCAAAGAAAATAAAAGATGAATTTCCATCTAAGGATATATGGCTTTACACAGGCTATTTATGGGAAGAAATAAAGGATTTAGAAATTGTAAAATATATTGATGTATTAGTTGACGGACCTTTCAAAAAGGAAGTTAAAGATGTTAAACTTCATTGGAAAGGCTCTGCTAATCAGAGAGTTATTGATGTAAAGAAAACCATAGATAGTGGAAAAGTCGTTGTTTTAGAGGATTAGGAGGATATATGGATAAGATTGTTTTTGCAAAGGTAAAGGAAAATGCACAGATACCAGCAAGAGATAGTTGGAATGCAGGTTTTGATATTTACCCTTGTTTTGAAGAAGAAAGCTTTATTATTGAACCACATACTACAGCTTTAGTTCCTACAGGTATAGCAAGTGCTGTTCCAGAAAATTACTACATTCAGATACAGGAAAGAGGTTCTACAGGTAGTAAGGGCATTAAGTATAGTGCCGGTGTTATTGATTCAAGCTATAGAGGCGAATGGTTCTTAGCTACTACAAATACAAATAACAAGCCTATTCTTATTACTAAAATGGATATTGCATCACTTCCAGAAAATGTAAAAGAGCTTATTGAAAAGGCTTATATCGTATACCCATACACAAAGGCACTTTTCCAAGGTATAGTTCATTGTGTTCATAATGAGCTTTCAGTTGAAGAAATAACATTTGAAGAATTACAGAAGATACCATCACAGAGAGGCGATGGCAAGTTAGGTAGTTCAGGCAAATAGAAAAAAGCAGAGGTTTTGTTCCTCTGCTTTTTTAGTAGTAATAAATTCTATGGCTTGCTACAGATTACTTTACAACTTTAATTGAAATAGGGTTGTTGAGAGGTGGAAGACTATCTGTCATAACATCACTATATTCAACCTCAATTTCATTATCAACCTTAATATCAGTTATCTTAATTTCATTACCGTCTTTATCAGTTATTTTAGTATCATCGTTAGGGCATAATCTAACTTTGCCCATTACTTCATCATTGAAAAGAATTTCCTTATCGCCAATTTCAACTACCTTACCTGTAGCCTTAGCATCAACTTCTGTAGTTTCTTCAGTAGCTGTTTCGTCACTTTTAACAGAAGTAGTAGTTTCTGTACTATCTTCTGTTACTGTAGTAGTTTCAGTAGATTCTTCAGTAGAGCTTTCTTCTGTTTCATCGAAAATTACAATACCGTTGTCTGTATCATCTACAGTATAAGCTAAAATATCGCTGAAAAGTTCAACAGGAACATAAGTAACAGAGTCAATGATAATAGGGGCTTGTCCTAAAGGCATAGGAGCTGTTTTGGCAAATGTGTAGCCGTCAACGCCTGTACGGAAAGTTACATAAAGTGGTAAATCTTCAAGAACAACAGACTTCTGTTCTGCATTCCATTCTACATTTAAGCCTAAAGCTGTTGCTACGGCACGAACAGGAAGTAAAGTTTTACCGTCTTGAGTAATTGCAGTTGCTGTAATTTTGTCGCCATTTACTGTAATATTTTTGGCAACTGAGGCTGTTGTGCCGGCAATAGCTGATACTGAACCAAGCATTGAAATAGCCATACCTAAAGCGATTGATTTCTTTATAGTTTTTTTCATATAAATTCCTCCTTAATGTTAATCAATTCATAATAATATACGAAGCTGTCTGTATTTTGTTTGCAACTTTATATTGCAATTATATTACAAAAGTATTATTATAGTTTATAGATAAAACAGAATGAAACAGGAGGTTTTGAAATGATAACAAAAAAGATGAAAGCACTTGTTAAGGGTGGTTCAGCCATAAGAGCAATGTTTGAAGAAGGTAAAAAAATGATTGCTGAAAGAGGAGCAGAAAATGTATTTGACTTTTCTTTAGGTAATCCTTCAATCGTTCCTCCAAAGAGTGTAAAAGAAAGTATCATAGATATTGTAAATACAGAGCCTGAAATGGAACTTCACGGATATATGAACAACTCAGGTTATGAAGATGTAAGAGAGGCTATAGCCGAATTTACAAACAAGAGTTATGGTACAAACTTTACTAAGGCTAATATTGTTATGACAGTAGGGGCAGCAGGTGGTATAAATGTTACATTTAAGACTCTTGTTGATGATGGCGATGAAATTATTTGTATAGCACCTTATTTTGGAGAATATAATAGCTACATTTCAAATGCCAATGGTGTAAGGGTAGTAGTAAGCCCTGATACAGAAACTTTTTCTATTAATTTTAAGGAATTAGAAGAAAAAATTTCTCCAAAGACTAAATTTGTTATCATAAATTCGCCTAATAACCCTACAGGTGCAGTTTATTCAGAAGAAGATATTAAGAAACTTGCTAGTATTCTTGAAAAGAAACAGGCTGAATATGGTACAGAAATTTACATATTTAGTGATGAACCATACAGAGAAATAGCTTTTAATAATACAGAAGTGCCTTATGTAACAAAGTATTATAACAATACCATTGTTGGTTATTCTTATTCAAAGAGCCTTTCACTTCCTGGCGAAAGAATTGGTTATCTTGTTGTGCCAAGTGAAATTGCAGACTTTGAAGATGTTATGAGTGGTCTTAATGTAGCTACAAGAATTTTAGGCTTTGTAAACGCACCAAGTCTTATGCAGAAAGTAGTAGCAAGAAATTTAGGTAAAACAGCTGACCTTGCTATATATGAAGAAAATGAAAAATTACTCTATAATGCACTTGTTGAAATGGGATATGAAATAGTTGAGCCAAAGGGTACTTTCTATATGTTCCCTAAATCTCCTATTGCTGATGATAAGCAGTTTTGTGCTGATGCTAAGGAATTTGGTCTTGTGCTTGTTCCAGGCTCAAATTTCGGCTGTCCAGAGCATTTTAGAATAGCTTTCTGTGTAGACAAAGAAAAGATAGAAGCATCACTTCCTAGCTTTAAAAAGGCTATTGAAAAATATAAATAAATATTGATAAATAAAAATCTGTAGTAGGCTTATTGCTTGCTACAGATTTTTTTATACAGAAATTAACCCTGTTAAATGTGGCTTGTAAACAAGGCGTAGGATTTATTTATTTTTCATATTTATTATAAAAAAGGAGGCTAAAACCAGCCTCCTAAAAAAATAAATTATTTACTTAATAAGTCAATACCTTTTTCAATTCTTGCAATACTTTCTTCCTTGCCAAGAAGTTCAGCCAATTCACTTGCACCACATGGAGAAGTTGGTTCGCCAGAAAGGGCAGTTCTTACAGGCCAGAACATTTGACCGTTCTTGATTTCCATTTCCTTTACAAGAGTAAGCATAGCATTGTAAATGCTGTCATTGTTCCATTCCTTTAATTCCTTGAGAACAGGAAGAACCTTTTTAAGATTTTCAAGACACATTTCTTCAGTAGTCTTCATTTTCTTGTGAACATAGAGAGCAGTATCATATTCTGGAAGTGTATCAATAAAGTCAACCTTTTCAGCAATTTCCTTTAATGTACCAATTCTTGTCTGAATGTATCCAGCAACCTTTTTAAGGTCAATACCTTCTGTCTTAATAGCAGCCTTTAATTCAGGTTCAGCTAATTCATAGAATTCATCAAAATCCATTTTCTTAATGTATTCGCCATTCATCCAAGTAAGCTTTACAATATCGAAAATAGCAGGAGATTTTGAAAGGCCTTCAATACTAAAGTTTTCAATAAGTTCTTCCATAGTAAAGATTTCCTGATTGATAGATGGTGACCAACCGAGGAGGGCAATGTAATTTACAATAGCCTTTGGTAAGTAACCCTTTGCAACTAAATCCTGGAAAGATGCGTCACCATTTCTCTTAGAGAGTTTGTGGTGCTGGTCCTTCATAACTGCTGGAAGATGAACATAAGTAGGAATATCCCAACCAAATGCTTCATATAAAAGGTTGTACTTAGGTGTAGAAGAAAGGTACTCAGCACCTCTTACAACATGAGTAATGTTCATTGCATGGTCATCAATAACATTAGCGAAGTTATAAGTAGGGTATCCATCAGACTTAATTAAAATCTGGTCTTCCATTTCAGAGTTATCAACAGTAATTGAGCCATATACCTCATCGTGGAAAGTAGTTTTACCTTCCTTGATTTTCTGTCTAATAACATAAGGTACACCGTTTTTAAGGTTTTCTTCGATTTCTTCCTTTGAAAGGTTAAGACAATGTCTGTCGTAGTGAACAATATCTTCGTGACCAGTATTAGTCTTGAGGGAATCAAGTCTTTCCTTAGTACAGAAGCAGTAGTAAGCCTCTCCCTTTTCAATTAATTCCTTAGCATATTTGATATAGTCATTCTTTCTTTCACTCTGAATGTAAGGACCGTATTCTCCACCTACATCTGGACCTTCATCGTGTGTAATACCAGACATCTCTAATGTTTTGTAGATAATATCTGTAGCACCTTCAACAAATCTTTCCTGGTCAGTATCTTCAATTCTTAAAATAAAGCTACCACCGGCAGATTTTGCGATTAAAAATTCGTAAAGTGCTGTTCTTAAATTACCAATGTGCATATAGCCTGTTGGGCTTGGGGCAAATCTTGTTCTAACCATTTTTCAATACTCCTTTATATTATAATAATTATTTTGTAGTTTCTTCAGCAAAACTAGCTTGTTCAGAAGAATTAACACTATCTTCATCTGTATCAGTAGACTGACTGGCTAAAAGCTGTGTCTGAATATCTGTTAAATCTTGTAATGCAAAGTTGTGAGCAGGGTCAACAAACTGGTCATCATCGCCTGTTATTGTTTCAAGAGTGGCTGAAGTAATGTGCATAATTGAGTAATCAATCATAGACATTGCAATTCCGGCTTTTACTCTTGAATTAGGTGCTTTTGAAATGTTTTCTTCGTAAATCTTTAATTTATCTTTTTCTTCTTGTGTAGCATGAACATCATCATAAGCTTTGTAGCAAGCCTTTATAGACTGACTAACAAGAGTATCCATATTCTCAGCCTGTTTAGCTATAGCTGCCTTTTCAACATTAAGTTTGTGATAGCCATTATAAATGTTAAATCCTGACCATAGGACAAGTATAGCAAGTATACCAACATAAATATATTTTAAATGTATTTTCATAGCAAACCTCGTATATTACTGTATTTTATTTACATATTTAAGCTCTAAAAGTTTCTTTGAAATTCTTTTGCCAATGGCTTCATTAGCTGTCTGATTAAAGTGTTCAGGGTCTAACAAGAACGCCTTTGGTATTTGACCATTAGCTGCCATTTTTTTATTTTCTTCGTTAAGCTTAAATTTATTATCCTTCAAAATTTGGTCGCTACATATGTAAGAATGTAGGTCAAGATACTTATTGCCAAAAGCAGCAGCAAGGGCTTGATTGTATTCGTTAACCTTTGCAGTATCTCCACTAACAGGACCTATAACAAGGAACTTATCAGTATTAAGTGCTTTCGCCATTTTTTGATATATCTCAATCATTCTGTCTTTGCTTTCAAGCTTGTCTACACTACCTATAAAGAATATAGAAGTATCATTATTTCTGATACCCATAGCTCTTGTCTGAATAGGTGTAGGCTGATATACAAAAGTTTCGTATCCACTTTGTGAACGAGTGAAATAATATTTACCATTTATAGAAGATACAACACCTTCAACACCGTTTATTGTAACAGGGTTAAGACCACCGTTCTTTGAAAAGTCAGGTGTAAGCTCTGTACCATATTCATTTGTAAGAGTAATTTCAACGCTTTCCTTTTTTGCTGGAATATCACAAGGACCTACAATCATAGGTACACCACCCTGACGACCAGCAACCATTTCAATATTATCCTTATTACTTGCAACATTAAAAACATAAGTCTGACAAGCAGCAGCAATATAAGCACCAAAAGATGGTGTCTGCTGGTTAGCTGCGATGTTAAAACTATCGCCCCAACAAGAAATACCTACAATGCTTTTATCCTGAAAAACACTATTTTCCATATTAGGTGTCTGGTCTTCGCCGTATACATTTTTCTTAAAATCATCAACATGAGCATAAGCATTATAAAGTTGGTCATTTATTTTAGTGTTATTTTTTGTAATAGGAACAATAACTGAATGAAAAACAGAGGCAATAGCAACAATTACTAATAAAAGTATAGAAAGTACAACCACAGTTTTTTCTAAACCAATTCCCTTTAGATTTAATGAAATTGGAAAAATATTTTTTGATTTTGCATTATTTACTTTATTTTTATCGTCTGAATTATTCATTAGTCACCCTCCATAAAAATATCTTCTTTATTTTACACCATTGGCATAAAAAAGTCAATTATATAGAGGAAATAAGCCGTAAATTATACAAATATGACAAAGGATAATTGTAAACAAATTTAGTATATTTTAATCAAAAAATGAACTTAAATCTTCAAGTTAATAAATCAGCTTTTTTTAACAAATTCTCGGATATTAATTTCCTTAATGTCCTTTTTACATATATCAGAATAAGGACAGTAAGTGCAAGCTGAATTTTTTGTGCTGTTTTTATTTTGCATAAAAGGACAAATAGGAATAAGTCCATTAACAATATTTTCGCCTAATTTCTTTAGATTATTTGCATTAGAGTCTAATACTGTTTTAAATTCATCTTCATCAGAGATAGAAATGCTATAAATATTATCATTGTTACGGATTTCTGGATTTATATACTTTATATTGTAAAAGTTATTTTTTTCAGTATCTTTATTTCTAAGGTCTAAAGCAACTTTCATAGACTCAAGGAACATTCCCTCGGCACCGTAGTAGTAGGCTCGTTTATTTGCTAGATTTTTATTATTGTAGTTTTTAGAGTTTATAGGCTTAAAAATTTCAGAGTATAACATAGCTGCTGGCTGTGCCTTATGATGATTACTCTTTAATTTTTTGTACCTTATAGCGGTATCTTTATCCTGTGTGTTTAGCTCTAATTTGTCATCAAAATATTTGTTTAAAAAATCAACAAAAGCAGATAAATATGTTGGTAATTGCATTAAAATCATATTATCTATTTTATCTGATGTAAGTTTATGACTATCCGTAGGCTCTATCTTTTCCTGGTTTTTACTCTTATAATCAACAATTTTTACATATGATGTATCGCCATCATCGTATATATCAACTCTATCTATCTGCCCTGTAAAGTTAATACTTATATTGTCTTTTACAGGTATTTCTATAGGTGGAAAAGTGCCGTCTGCACCAAATTTAACTTCAAAATCAAAAGGCTTAAACAGACTTGTTTCTATTTGGGTTGTTGTTGCAAGTATATAGTCAGTTGCGACTTTTTTAACTCTGTTTAATGACTCCAAAGCTGTAAAGCTTGTAGCAAAATTATCTTTGTCAAGCTCTTGTTTTGTATACTCGTTAATATATTTTTCAACAAATTTTGAAACAAAGTTTTTATAGTGTGCATAAGTGTTTTTGTAGTTTATTTTGTAATTTTCATAATCTGTAATATCAGAATAATCTTTCAATATTTCTGGCAATTCTTTAGCAAGTTCATCATAATTATTCCTCAATATTTTTTCAGTAACAGAATGATAAATATTACCATAATCCATACTATTCAGAGAATAAATAGCTCTCTCTCTTATATCTAATAAATGCTTCAAGAAATATTTAAAAGGACAGTTTGAGTAAGTTTCTAATTTTGAAACACTTAAATTAAGTTTTTTAATTAAATCATCATCGCCTCTAAGTAGTCTGTTCATAGATTCCTCAGAAAGGCGGTTAGTATCAGTAGCAGATACAGTATCAAAAAGTGCTTTGATTTCATCTGAATAGGACTGATTATTTGATGCAAAATATTTGTACAGCATTTTTTCATTGTCACTTAATTCATTGTTAGTTGAAATTGTATTAATCAAATGTTCAAAAGCTGGTCTTTTTGCATTTAAGTTATAAACAGATTGAATATTATTCAAGGCTTTAGTTGTCTTAATTTTTGGAAAAATATTCTTTATCTTTAATACTACATCTGATGGTAGGAAATCATCTTTAGATTTTAAAGAATTTAAACTATAGCTTATATATAGGTATTCATCAGGCTTTGTAATAGCAAAATAAATGTTTAAAAGTTCCTGATTTATTTTACTTATTATGTTTGGTGCAGTTACTATTTTATAAGCTGATACTTTTGCGATTTTTTCTCGTTCCTTATCAGTTATAAGAGCTGTATCACTATTTGTTTTTGGTAAAAGTCCCTCATTTGCACCCAAAATAAACAATGCTCTTATTTTTGGCAATCTAGTTCGTACAATATCCCCAATTACGAGGCTATCCTGTGTAGGAGGAACCATACCGGCTGTAGCTGTGGAAAGACCAGTTGTTAAAAGGGCATAAAATTCTCTTAAAGTTACTTTTTCATCTCCTAAGTTGTCCACCATTTTTTCAAAAACATTTGTTACAGTATTCCAAACTTGATGATTTAACTCTTGTTTTTCTATAGTTTTATTTCTAGCAGATGTATTCAACTTGTTTTGTATATTTGAAGCTTTTAAAAATTCAAAAATCTTTATACTTATTTCTTTAATTGAATATTTTTTATTAGGATTTATATCTAATAAAATTTTGAGGGAATTGTATACATTTTCCCTGTGAGTATTTATAAGGTTTTTAAATTCATCAGTTTTCTTTTTGAAACCGTATTCCCAAGGCTTTTCCCAAGAATAGGCAATACCATGCTCTAGTACATAGTTTTCTAATGTTGCTGTACTATCAGGAGTTATATAAGTTACAAGACCTGTTTTTAAATAATCAAATACAGCTTTTGGCGACCAATTAGTATTTATGATTTCAATGGCTGAAAGTATAAATATTGGCAAAATATGATTAGTAATATTAATTCTACTATCAAGGAAGTTAGGAATGTCATATTTTTTTAAGCAGTAGCAAAGAGGAATGTTATAGCTATCATCACAAGTTATAATACCTATTTCGCCATATTTATAGCCTTTATTCATAACCAACTCTCTGATAGAGTAGCATAAATTCTCTATTTCATCATATTTGTTATTAGCCTCTACAATTTCAATGTTGTGCACATCTTCTGTGTAAGGTGCAGGAAAGCTATTAAGAAAGTTTTTGCCTAAATAATCTAATTCAGGTGTTTTAGTACATTGGTTTTGACTAACTACTGACATTTTAACATTTTTTGTGCCAGCCATTTCAGTAAGTCTATTAATACATTTTTTTATTTCATAGTAAGGTTCTAACAAGTCAATTTTTTCATAATATGTCTTAGGATTGTCAACAGTAAAAGTAATATTGACATCTTTTGTGTATTTATATAGTGCCTCAATGATTTTATACTCTTGAGGAGTAAAGCCATTGAAAGCATCTATCCATACAGAGGCATTTTCCAAAGATTTTGGTCGTAACTCATCAGACGAAAGTATTTCATATAATATATCTAAAATGCCATCAGCAGAAACAAAGCCCTCTAGTAAGTTAGAATACTCATTGTATAAAGCAGAAATAGATTTTATTTTTCCAACAAAATCATCATTAAGACCGTCAAATTTGTCTTTTTCACTCTCTATAGAAAGGGTAAAATCTGATAAATCATCAGATGATATTTGATATTGGGAAAATTCTGTTATTAAAGTGCTTAGTTTATTTAAAAAACCTTGATTTTCCATAACTTTATTATAGTAAAATTTTTCTTTACTATTTCTCTTTAAGCTATAGGCAGCTTTTTTTAAAAGAATGGCTTTATCTATATTATCTAATACTACTTTATTCATTGAACCACATTTTGAAAGTAAGTAGTAGGCAAAATGTTTAAAACCGAATACACGAATATTCATAGATACGCAGTTTTTCATTCCAGATAATATATTTTTCTGAGATTGCATTGAAAACTGTTCAGGTACTATATAGAGGATAGTTTTGTCTTTATTGTCTGCAGATTGTATTATTTCATTTATACAAGTAAATGTTTTACCACTATTTATTCCACCTAAAATATATCGTAATGCCAATTAATTCACCTCATTCTAATTGTGTTTAAAAATTTAGTATAAATAGATTATAGCATATTGTTGGAATATTTACTAACTGAATTTATACATAATTAAAAAATTGTAAGAATATTATATACCATTAGAAATTTAGGGAGGATAATTTATGCAACCAAAATTTATGGTAGTTAGTTTAGGAAAGATTATTAAGGTAGTAGTTGGAGTATTAGTAGGGGCAGGTATTATATTTGCGGTAATCAATTTATTTGGTGGAGGAGAATCAAAGGCTACATATGCTCCAGGTACATATACAGCTGAAATAATTTTACAAGGAAGTCCAATAAATGTAGAGGTAACAGTAAGTAGAAATCAAATAGAAAATGTGGCTTTAAGTAACTTAAATCAAAGTCAAGAAGTGTTTTATCCATCTTTTAGCTCTTGTATTGCAGAGGTATCAAAGGAGGTTGTAGCAAATCAGTCTACAGATTTTCCAAGAAGTAGTGCCTATCCTGTTTCAGAAGATATAATATTGCAAGCTGTAGATAAGGCATTAGCTCAGGCAAAAAAGTAAATGAAGTATAAAAATGTTGTATTTTGTATGGGCTTTTGTGGATATATCTGTCTTTATTTGGCTTTAAAATGTATTTAAGTCGTGTTGAAATATATTTATATGTAAACTATAATTAAATTGTATGTATAAATGGGGGTGTTAGAGTGGCAAAATCAGAAAAACAAAAGCTAAAACTGCTTTATCTTAAAGACATTCTTATGGAAAAAACTGACGAAGAACATTATTTGAAAATGGAAGAAATAATCAAGCTTTTGTCAGAAAAAGAGATTGCAGCAGAGAGAAAAAGTATTTATAATGACATAGAAATGCTTAGAAAATATGGCGTAGATATAGATTCTTCAAGGCGTAGTGGATATAGAATTTTAGGTAGAGATTTTGAAACTGCCGAAGTTAAGGCTCTTATAGATGCAGTACAGTATTCTAGGTTCATAAGTAGGAAAAAAACTAGAGAATTAATTGAAAAATTAAAGGGGCTTGTAAGTGAATATGAAGCTAAGTCTATGAGGGTAAATAAGGCACTTACAGAAAAGATTAAAAGTGATAATGAAATGGTTCTTATTGCTATTGACAAAATTATGGAGGCAATAGAAAATAATAAACAGGTTTCATTTAGATATTATAGTTGGACACCGGATAAAGAGAAAAAATATTCAAATGAGGGTAAGCTAAGAGTTGTAAATCCTTGGTATTTGTGTTGGGACAATACTGCTTACTACTGTATGACTTCTACACCAGAAAATCCAACAGAGGCTAGAATTTTTAGAGTTGACAAAATGGACAAAGTATCTGTTACAAATAAAGATAGAAGTCCAGAGGGTATTGAGAGATTTAGAGATTTTAATTCATTGGAATTTAGTGAAAAACATTTTTCTATGTTTAATGGAGAAATGAAAAAGGTAACACTTTGTTGTGATAATAATATGGCAAATGTTATTATAGATAGATTTGGTACTGATGTGTCTATGCGAAAATTAGATGATGACCATTTTGTAGTACATATTATGGTAGCTGTAAGTAAGCAATTTTTCGGTTGGCTCTTTGGATTGGGTTCAGGTGTTAAAATAGTTGAACCAGCAGAAGTGGTACAACAGTACAAAGATATGGCAAAAGAAATAATAAATCAGTAGAAGTAGAAAAGGCATCTTAAAACAGATGTCTTTTTTTATAATGAATCGGAAAGATAAATCCGATGGCTTGTTTACAAGCCACGATGTTAATTTGTTCTGATAAATAAAAAAGGTGGACAGAAAACTGTCCACCAAATGATTTGTTATGTATATTACTTCTGAACAAGGTGAATAGCGAAACCGCCGATTTCTTCCTTGAGGTAGATAGAAGTAATCTTACCATCCTTAACAGATGCACTATCCATATCGAATTCGCCACCCATAGCTTCGATGTAACGGATAGCTCTATCCATATAGTTTGTAGCAATAGCAATATGACCGTTCTTACCCTTGAACATCTGCTTTCTAACTTCGATACCCTTAGAAGCGAATACAGCAGAGTTGTGTTCGTCAATAGGGAAGTTGAATAACTGGTTGAACTTGTTAGCTACACCCATAGCAGCCTTGTCATCTTCTGTGTTGATACCAACATGAAGAACTTCAAGACCAAGCATAGTAGCAACAGCTTCCTTACAAAGAGCAACGATTTCATCAAACTTGCCTTCGTCAATTAACTTACCAGGAACCATCCAGCTACCACCACAGCAAATAATCTTGTTGAATGATAAGTAGTTGTTTACATTACCAGCGTTGATACCACCAGTAGGCATAAATTTAAGGTTAGTGAAAGCAGCAGCCATAGACTTAATCATTTTAAGACCACCAGCAGCTTCAGCAGGGAAGAACTTAACTACTTCAAGACCAAGCTTAACAGCATGGTTAAGGTCAGAAGGGTTAGTTGTACCAGGAGTAAATGGTGGGTAGTTCTTTTCCTGACAGTAAGCAATAAGTTCAGGGTCTAAACCAGGAGATACGAGGAACTTAGAACCAGCAGCAACTGCCTTGTCAGCCTGTTCCTTAGTTAATACTGTACCAGCACCTACGATTAATTCAGGTACTTCTTCAGCCATTCTCTTGATAGCTTCTTCAGCAGCAGCAGTTCTGAATGTTACTTCAGCACATGGAATACCACCTTCAACTAAAGCCTTAGCTAAAGGTACTGCCTTATCAGCATCGTTGATTACAACAACAGGTACAATACCAATTGCACTTAATTTCTTTAATACATCGTTCATTAGATATATCCACCTTTCATTATTTGTCGCACTTTTTCATGCTTAGATAAATTGTAGCACTTTTGAAATATAAAGTCAATAAACTTAATTCTTTTTTGCAAAAAATTACATAAATATAACTTGACTACTTCCAAGATTTTGCAATTTCGTCATATGTAGTAGGAACAAGTTTTTTATTGTTGAAACTTATTATTCTATCGCACATACTTATTGTAGATGGCTTGTGAGATATAAAAATACAAGTTTTATTATGTAAAGATTTAATGTTTTCGATTAATTTTTTTTCTGTGTGTTCATCAAGGGCAGATGTTGCTTCATCAAGTAGAAGAATAGGGGCATCACTTAACAAGGCTCTTGCCACAGCTATTCTCTGAATCTGTCCCTCGCTTAAACCTAATCCTCTTTCGCCTACAATGGTTTCCATTTTATCTGGCAAAGAATTTATAAAATCCAGAATAACAGCATTTTTTGCTGCATTTTCAATTTGTTCATCTGTTGCATTTGGTGAGGCAAAAGAAATATTTTCCTTTATAGTACCTGATAATATAAAATTACCCTGAGGAACATATGAAAACATTCTTCTTGTGCCACTTGTTATATCAATTTTACCAGAGGTAGTGTCAAAAAATATTGAACCGTTTTTAGGTTCAATAAGTCCAAGGAAAAGTTTCATTAATGTTGATTTACCTATACCAGACGGACCGGCAATAGCAACTAACTCTCCTTTTTCTATTACAGCACTAGCATTTGAAAGAACTAAATCATTTTTGTAGGAAAAAGAAATATTTTCTATATTAATATTCTTCATAGATTCATAAACAGAAGAAATATTTTCAAGCTGATTTAATTCTTTTTCGTCAGGTAAATTCTCAAGCTCCATAAGTCTTTCAGCAGATGCAGTCATAGAGTAAAATTTAGGTATTAAGCCACTAATATTTGCCATAGGACCTTTTATTTGGTCCAAAATTTGCAAAAAGGCTGTTAAAGTACCAAAAGTAATTACACCCATACTTATATTTAAAGCACCCCATATTAAAGCTATGTAGTAACTACCAGTAAACAACATATATACACCGGTATTTGCCACATTACTTATGGACTGTTTTTTATACATAAGTTTGAGCATATTTTTTTGCTTAAATAAAAGCCTATCCTTTACTATGTCATCATTTGCAAAAGATTTAATTACCATAATGTTTTCAAAACATTCCTGTATAAAAGAACGAACAACACCATGGGCAGATTGGAGTTCTTTATGAAGATACTTAAAATGCTTGCTATATATTTTTCCGGCAATAAAGATTACAACACCAAGAGCTATTACAGCAATAGTAAATCGCCAATCAATAGCAAATAATACCCAAAGTCCAGCTATCAAACGAGTAAGTAATGAAATAGAAGTAGGCAGAATATTGAGAATACCGTCAATAACTGTATCGACATCGGAGGTAAACCTGTTTATGATTTCCCCAGAATGATATTCATTCAAATTCTGCCACTTTTTACCCAATAATTTTGAAAATAAACCTTGCTTAATTCTGACATCCATTCTACCGTCGGCTCTGATGAATATATTTGCATATACTATGTTGAGGACACATTGTAAAATTATTATTCCAGCAATTTCTAAAATAGAAAGTAATAACGAGCCGTCAATATCTTTGGTTGCTATATCCAGCACCTGTTTAGAAACAAGTGCCAAATATATATAACCAAAAGAAATTATACCAGTAATAACAGATAAAAGAACAACCCAAGGAAGATTGGACTTAGAATATTTAAAAATCCAAAGTAGGGCATTTTTTGAGTTCTTCAATCTCATATATTACTTAGTTTCAGTATAGTGTTCTGAATTCTTTAAGTAGTAAAGAGTTTCTATGTAAGCAAGAACAAGAGGAGCAACACCCTTTGCATCGTTAGAAACGATTGGTTCACTCATATAGTATTCGAATGTACCGTCACGACGCTTGTTGTCATAAGGTCCAAGACCAGAAACAAGACAGATACCATCAAGCTGAAGTTCGCCGTCTTTTTCTGAAAGATACTTGTCACAAGTACCGTTAAATGCCTTTAAGCCGTGCTTGAAGTAAGACTTATCAAGAATACCCATTCTTACACTCTTCATAATAGAGTATGCAAAGATAGCACTACCACTTGTTTCAAGGTAGTTACCTTCCTTACCACCCTGGTCTACTACCTGATACCACATACCACTTGGGTCCTGGAATTTAAGCATAGAGTCAATTAATTCCTTGTAGATAGAGCAAAGCTTGTCCTTCTGTTCCTGGAACTGGTCAGGCATAACTGCAACAGTATCAATAAGAGCCATTGAGTACCAACCTAAAGCTCTAATCCAGAAGTTCTTAGAAAGACCTGTTTCCTTATCAGCCCAGAAAATCTGCTTTGTAGAATCATAACCATGGTAGTAAAGACCTGTCTTAGGGTCTCTCATAATTTCATAAACATTCATAAACTGGTGGAAACTATCCATGATGTTTTCACAGTTATTAAATTCAGCTTCGTACTGAACATAGAATGGCTGACCCATGTAAAGACCGTCAAGCCAAACCTGATATGGGTAGATAAGTTTATGCCAGAAGTTACCTTCCTTAGTTCTAGGCTGGAATTTAACCTGAGAATAAATAGTTTCGATAGCCTTACGATACTTTTCTTTACCTGTGAGCTTGTAAAGTTCGAAAAGTGTCTTACCAGCATTTACATTATCAATATTGTATTCAAGAGGGTCATATGAATGAATTGAACCATCTTCCTGAACGAAGTAGTCAATAAAACTATCTGCAAATTCAAGGAATTTCTTGTCGCCCTTAATAGCATAAAGGTCAAGAATTGCCTTAATCATACAGCCGTCAATATAGTTCCAAGTAGATGGCTTACCGCTCTTTATTTTTTCAATATTCCAAATAGGTGCCTGTGGTGTACTTTTTTCCAATAACTGGTCAATGTACTTATCTAAAATGTTCATTAGGTTTCTTACCTCCTTAATATTATACAACTACATAATACCACATTTTAACTAATCTAGCAATAGATTTATATTACGATTAGTTGAAAATTAAAAAAATTTACAGTTTTACAATCTATTTCTTAAAAAAATTATGGAAAACATATATATTTTTATGTATGCCAGCACAAAGGTGCTGTTAATATTATGTTTTTTGTTTAAAAGGAATATTGCACTATAATGTTTAAAAGTTTATATATAATTTTAAAATGTAATTTTATTGAAAACAACAAAAAACAGTTGATATAAATTCATTTATGGAGTAAAATAAAATGGATTTGGTCTATTATAGACAAGTATTTTGTACAAAAGAAAGGAGCTTATTATGAAAGTAGAATTAATAGTTCCTTGCTACAATGAGTCTGCTGTTTTACAAATGTTTTATGATGAAGCAGTAAAAGTAGTTGATAGCATAGAGGGTTATGATTTTGGTTTTATATTCATAAATGACGGAAGTAAGGATAACACTCTGGATATTATGAAATCCCTTGCCGAAAAAGATGAGAGAATTAAATATATATCTTTTTCAAGAAATTTTGGTAAGGAATCTGCTATGTATGCAGGTCTTAAAAATTCAAGTGGGGATTACGCTGTTTTGCTTGATGCAGATTTACAGCATCCACCGGCACTTATTCCTAAAATGCTTGAGGCAATGGAAGAGGGTTATGACTGCTGTGCCACCAACAGAGCATCTCGTGACGGGGACCCACCTCTTAGGACTTGGTTTACAAGGAAATTCTACAAGCTGATAAACAAAATTTCTGAGGTTGATATGCCAGACGGTGCAGGGGACTTTAGAATGATGAGTAGAAATATGATAAATGCCATACTTGCTATGAGTGAAGTTCAAAGATTTAGCAAAGGTATATTTAGCTGGGTCGGTTTTGATACGAAATGGATTTCATTCTATGATGTAGAAAGAGCTGCTGGCGAAACAAAGTGGAGCTTTTGGTCATTATTTAAGTATGCAATAAATGGTATAACAGCTTTTTCTACAGCACCTTTGAAAATTGCTACCCTTGTGGGTTCAGTAGTATCAACTTGTTCTTTCATTTATTTCATAGGCGTTGTTATAAAGACTTTGGTTTCAGGTAAAAGTGTTCCAGGATATGCTTCACTTTTAGCAATAATGCTTTTCCTCTGTGGATTTATAATATTGTGCTGTGGTATTTTGGGCGAATACATTGGCAAAATGTATATGGAAGTCAAAAACAGACCTATATATATAATAGGTAAGACTAACATTGAAGACCCAAAGCACGATTACGGGAGGAGATAAATGATAGAGAAGATAATGACTAAGCTGTTAAACAGGGAAACCATAAGCTATTTATTCTTTGGTGTCCTTGCTACAGTTGTTAGTATAGGTTCTTATTATATTTCAAGTAGAATACTGATTAATTTCATTGGCTATGATGAAACTGTAATGTGTTCAAATGTTGTTTCTTGGGTATGTGCGGTTGCTTTTGCCTATGTTACTAATAAAATATGGGTGTTTCAGTCAAAAACTAAAGGACTAAAGGACCTGCTGAGAGAAATGTCTGCTTTTGTAGGAGCAAGACTTTTTTCCTTCGGTTTTGAAATGGCTTGGATGTACATAACTGCTATACTTATAGGAATAAATGACACATTATGCAAAATACTTGCACAGTTTGCTATTGTAGTTATGAATTATGTATTCAGTAAATTATTTATATTCAAAAAATAAGGAGAAAGAAAATGGGTTATCAAAGTAAAAAGAAAAAGCAATTTGTTTCTTTTGCTGACGGTGGAAGTATTGAACTACCATCTTATGAAAGAAATAAAAATTGGTTTTTGGAAAACAAATTTGTTATTTTAACATTTTTTGTTGCTGCACTTATTATGTGTGCAACTTATTGGTTCAGAGGTGTATATCCTTTTGGCGACCAAATTGTTTTAAAGGTTGACTTGTATCATCAGTATGGACCTTTCCACGAAGAATTAAGAAGTCGTATTTTAAATCACCAGAGTCTGTTTTATAGCTGGGAAGGTGGTTTAGGTAAAGAGTTCTATACACAGTTGGCTTACTATACAACCAGTCCGTTGAGCTTTTTAATATTGTTCTTTCCTCAAGGAAATATGCCGGAAGCTCTTGCACTTTTCATTCTTTTAAAAATTGCTTTTTGTGGAGCATTTTTCGCATATTATCTTAAAGAATCTTTTAAGAGAAATGATATGAGTATTGTTGTATTTGGTGTTTTCTATGCCTTTACAGCTTTCGTAACTGGCTACTATTGGAATGTAATGTGGCTTGATTCAGTTGCATTATTCCCACTTATAGCTCTTGGAATAGAAAAACTTGTAAAAGAAGATAAGCATTTATTCTATTCAATTACATTGGCAATAGTTATTATTGTAAACTTCTATATTGCCTTTATTATTTGTATTTTTGCATCACTTTATTTCCTTGTTATATTGTTCTCTAACTATGATTGGAAACACGACAAGAAAGTAATGATTTCAAGATTTATAAAGTTTGCCATTGTTTCCATAATAGGTGGTGGTATTTCAATGTTCTTGACAATACCTACAGCTCTTGCTTTGGGACAGACAGCAACAAGTAACACAGGTTTCCCTAGGTTTGAAATATATCAGAATGTATATCAGCTTATTACAAACCACTTCATTGGTGCAAGACCGGTTGTACTTGCAAGAAATGAGGACTTACCAAATGTATATAGTGGTGTTCTTGCAGTTATGCTTGCTCCATTATACTTTGCAAATAAGAGAGTTAATAAAAAAGAAAAAATAGGTATGGCAGCACTTTTGATATTTATGCTCTTATGTAGCTGTATCAAGCCTTTGGATTACCTTATCCATGGTGCTCACTTCCCATCTAACTTACCTCATAGATATACATTTATATATAGTTTTATTATGCTTAGACTTGCTTTTGTAGCATTCTGGGATATTAAAAATACTAAGTTAGATATTTTAAATTATGCTTTCATAATTTACACTTGTATAATTCTTTTAACAGAATTTGTACTTGCTCCAAATATTAGTGATATTGATAGAGTTCTTGATAATGGAGATATTGTAATTAATATTGTTGCTATGATTTGCTATATTATACTTCTCAATATCTACAAGGGTACAGAAAGCACAGGTTATGCAACTGTGTTTACAGTATTTTTCGTATTTGCTGTTGCAGAAGCAATGTTCTCAAGTTATGTAGGTCTTGATAGAACAACAAGCAGAGATTCATATGTTAAGTATATTCCTGCAACTGATGAGGCTGTAGCGAAACTTAACGAAAAGGAAAATGGTAATTTCTATAGAACTGAATTTAGAAGATTTACAACTATAAATGATGCAGCATTGTATCACTATAGAGGATTTTCACAGTTCTCATCTCTTGCTCCAGGTGGTATCTCAGACTTTATTGGTTCATTAGGTATTGCCGCTACAGGTAACTCATACAGATACTATGACCCAACTGCTTTAGTTGATGCACTCTTCGATGTTAAGTATGTTATGAACAAGGCTGATGATAGTGGTAATGGCGAAATCAAGAATGAGCGTTACCATAAGATTGACCAGATTGATAATGTTTGGGTATATCAGAATGATAGAGTTCTTCCTTTAGGATTTATGACTGATTCAAAGATTAAGAATTGGGAAACTAAGGATTCAACTCCTTTCGCTGTTCAAAATCAGTTTATAAACGATGCTGCTGGTGTTAGTGGCGAAATGTTTACAGATGTTCCTATTACAAGCCTTAATAAGACATTTATGAACACAAGAGATGAAGAAGGCAACAATACATTTAAGTATACACTTACAGAACCAGCAAATCTTTCATTAGAACCTACAGTAACTGCTGAAATAGTTTCTGATAAGGACCAGTATTTATTCGTATATGTAGATGCCGGAAATGCTAAGAGAGTTAAGTATGTTACAAACACAGCTAATGAAGATAGAGAACTTAGTGCAGGTAAGAGTTTATTTGATGTAGGTCATGTTTCAAAGGGCGAAAAGATTACTGTTTCATTTGCTCTTACAAACAAGGGTGAATTCGAAAAGACTTACAGAAAAGACGGTACTGTTAAGATTTATGCTGCAAGCTATAATGATTCTGTATTCCAGCAGGCTTATGATAAACTTAATCAGCATACATTCAACATTACAGACTTTAAGGATACAGATATTACAGGTACTATTAACGCAGTTGAAGATGGCGTAATGTTTACTTCAATTCCTTATGTAGATGGTTGGCATGTATTTGTAGACGGTAAGGCTGTTGATAAGGTTGATATTGGTAACAGAGGTGTTATTGGTGTTGACATTACAAAGGGCGAACATACAGTAGAATTTAAGTTTAAGACTAGAGGTCTTGTACCGGGTCTTGTTATTTCTTGTGTTTCTGTTGTTGCACTTGTTGGCTACACTATTTTCGATAAAAAGAGAAAACAAAAGAATATTCCTGTAACACCAGAAGTTACAGCTTAATTCAAGTTTTAGGAGAGAGCCTATGAGGTTCTCTCCTTTTTTGTATTTATCTACACTTTGGCATACAATCTTTCATAGAATCTTTTTTTGAATCATTCATTGGCATATTGTCTTTTCTATTATCTTTCATTGGTGTACAATCTTTCATATTTTTATCCATATCTCTGTCCATTGGTCTGCTACTAGGTTTGTTGCAATCTTTTGACCTATTAGGACGCATATAGAAAAAGTCGTTGCTATTTAATTTATCTTGAACAATTCTAAGAGCCTCACCAAATCTTTGATAATGAACAATTTCGCGTTCCCTAAGGAACTTTAATGGCTCTAATACATCAGGGTCATCTGTCATTTTCATAAGATATTCGTAAGTTGTTCTGGCTTTCTGCTCGGCAGCAAGGTCTTCGTTTAGGTCTGTTATAGGGTCTCCTTTTGATGCAAGGCAAGCTGCATTAAAGGGAACACCAGCAGCACTACATGGATATACACCAGTTCCATGGTCTACGAAATAGGAGTCAAAACCGGCAGCCTTAATTTCTTCAGGGTCAGCATTTTCACTAAGCTGTAAGCACATAGCACCTACAATTTCAATATGAGCCAATTCCTAGGTACACTACAGTTGTAAAATTACTTTATAGGAATTTTACTATATATTGTTATTTCAATATTGTTGTCAATTTTTGAATAGTAAATTTTACTAAAGATGTTTTGAAGTAGCTGATTTTTGCTTTTTATATCATTTAATTTATTATACAGTTCTAAGATTGTAACAGGCGTATCAATGGGATTAGTTTTGTTTGCATTATTTTCAAATTTTCCTTTTTGTAATGTTAATATCTCTATATTTTTTTCCAATAGTTGTTTTCGCTCTAAAAAAGTTTCCTCGCTATATACTTTTTGCTCAAGTAGGTTAAAAATATTGTTAAGTTGAAGTTTTAGTTTATTAATTTCTTTATTGATATAGAATAATTCATTGGAATTGTCTTCTTTTTCAAAAGTAGTAGGGAATATAGTATAGTTAAAATAATTTTCTATAACATTTAAAATGCGGTTTTCAATGATTTTAAGGTCTGTAGTGTTATTTTGACAGTTAGGGTTATTACACATAAGGTATTGGTATTTGTTGTTTACTAATCTTCTGACAATGGCTTTTCCACATAAATTACAATACAAAATGCCCGCAAATGAATTTTTTAATAACAAGTTGTTTACTGGTGTGTGGGAGTTTTGTAGTAGTATATTTTGTGCTTTTTGAAATATATCATCTGAAATTAGTGGACTATGTATTCCATTGAAAGTGTAAAAATTGTCTTTATTTCTATGTCTTTTGGATTTTACAATACCGTCTTTTGTAGTTTTTGTTGAATAAGTCTTATGCCATAGTATTTTGCCTGTGTATACAGGATTTTTTAAAATATCTCGTATTGTTGAGGTACTCCAATTTTGGGAATTTCTTGGTTTTATACCTAAACTATCAAGGTACTTGCAAATATTTCTTATTCCCATAGAATTGGTGTATAATTCAAATATTAATTTTAAAACCTTACTTTCTTCAAGGTCAGGTACAAGTTTGTAACCTTTTTGATTTTTTAATTTCTCCTTTGAATATCCATAGGGTGTTATAGAGCCTACAAATTTTCCCTCCTTACAAGATGCTAGACGGCCAGCATTAAGTCTACGGTTAATTGTTTTATATTCTCGTCTGCTCATAAAGAGGCCAAATTCGAAATATTCTTCGTCAAATTCATTTTGTGGGTCATAAACTTTTGTAGGGGTTATTATTAATGTGTTTGAGTATTTAAAGGCTTGGGCAATAATACCTTGGTCAACAGAATTTCCTCTTGCAAGTCTTTCAACTTCCATTACCAGTACACCGTCATACATATTGTTTTCCACTTGGGCTAATAATTTTTGCATTTCTGGTCTTTGACTTAAAGTTTCACCAGAAACAACTTCTCTAAATATTTGTGAAATTTTATAATTGTTATTTTGTGCTAGCTCCAGTAATGCTTTTTCGTGTCTGTTAAGTATAGCTTCCGTTGATGAATTTTCGTAATCTTTATCAGCTCGGGATTTTCTTAAATACATACAATATGCCATAATATCACCTGAAATACTTTGAGAAAATTATATTTTTTATAATTGGGAATATGAATAAAAAGAGGTGATTTAATATGAAAAAAGTAGACCAAACTGAAAATATAAAGATAATTATAGATGACAGCTATTGTAATAGTGAAAATATAGATGATATTTTGAAAGAATGTGGAAAATTGATAAATGAAGTTACTCCAATAAAGAAAGAGGAAAAATAAAGGCTGTTTTGGGTTTTGTATGTTTGACTTTAAAGATGTGTTATAGTATAATAAATAAATAATATTTATTGAGAAAGGAGTAAGACATGAAAAGACTTATATTAGAAATTTTGGAAAACAACAGTAGAATAAGTGTAGAAGACCTAGCGGCGATGTTGGGCAAAACACCGGAGGATATTATGGAAGCCATGGCGGAGATGGAAGAAGAAAATATCATCTGTGGCTACAGTACACTTATTAACTGGGATAAGACAGACAGAGAATATGTTACAGCCATGATTGAAGTCAAAGTTACTCCACAAAGAGACAGAGGTTTTGATAAAATAGCTGAAAGAATATATGGCTTTGACGAGGTAAAGTCAGTTTACCTTATGTCAGGTGGTTTTGATTTACTTGTAATGATGGAAGGTAAAAATATTAGAGAAATTTCTTTCTTTATCTCTAATAAACTTTCTACACTTGATTCAGTTCTTAGTACAGCAACTCACTTTGTACTTAAAAAATACAAGGACCATGGTGTAGTTCTTGAAAAGAAAGATACGGAAGATGAAAGGATGATTGTTTCACCATGATGAAACCAGAGGATTTTGTGTCATCAAAGGTTAAAGATATGCCTTTTTCTGGCATAAGAAAATTTTTTGATGTAGCAAACGAAATAGAGGGTGTAATATCTTTAGGCGTAGGTGAGCCTGATTTTGATACACCTTGGTCAGTAAGAGAAAGAGCCATTTATACTCTTGAAAAAGGTAAGACTGTTTATACTTCAAATGCAGGTCTTATGGAATTAAGAACAGGCGTAAGTGACTATCTTTTTGATAGACTTGGCGTAAGATATATACCAAAAACAGAATTAATTATTACAGTAGGTGCAAGTGAAGCTATTGACCTTGCTTTTAGAGCAACTCTTAACCCTGGAGATGAAGTTATTGTTCCAGAACCAAGTTTTGTATGCTATAAAAATATTGTAGAATTAGCTGACGGTATACCAGTAGTTCTCGATACTAAGGCTGAAAATAATTTCAAAATTACAGCTGAAGAACTTGTTGAAAAGATTACAGATAAGACAAAGGCTATTATACTTCCTTATCCTAATAACCCTACAGGGGCTTTAATGGAAAAAGAAGATTTAGCAAAAATAGTTGAAGTTTTAAAGGATAAAGACATTTTAGTTATTAGTGATGAAATTTATTCAGAGCTTACATACGGTGGCAAGAAACACGCTTCTATTGCTTCCTTTGAGGGTATGAGAGATAAGACTATTGTTATTAATGGTTTTTCAAAATCTTATGCTATGACAGGTTGGAGATTAGGCTATGCTGCAGGTCCAGCACCTATTATTTCAGCAATGACAAAAGTTCATCAGTATGCTATTATGTGTGCACCAACTACTAGCCAGTGGGCTGCAGTTGAGGCAATAAGAAATTGTGATGACTCTATTGACAATATGCGTAAGGAATACGATATGCGTAGACGAGTTATGCGTAAAGGCTTTTTGGATATGGGTCTTGATTGCTTTGATGCAGAGGGTGCTTTCTATTTATTCCCAAGTATTGAGTCTACAGGTTTAAGTTCTGACGAATTTTGTGAAAGACTTCTTTTTGAAGAAAAGGTTGCTGTAGTTCCAGGTACAGCCTTTGGTAAGTGTGGAGAGGGTCACATAAGATGCTCTTATGCTTATTCTATTGATGAAATTAAAAAGGCATTGAAGAAGATAGCTCATTTTGTTGAAAAAGTAAGGAATGAGAAAAATGTATGATGAATTGGTAAAGTTGATTAAAGAAAGCAATAACATAGTTTTCTTTGGTGGTGCAGGTGTTTCTACTGAAAGTCATATTCCGGATTTTAGAAGTGAAGATGGTCTTTACAAGGCTAAAACTAAGTATGGTTACTCTCCAGAAACACTTATAAGCCATTCATTCTTTCAAAGACATACAGATAAGTTTTACGAATATTATAAAGAAAATCTTATTTATCTTGATGCAAAGCCAAATGATGCCCATTATGCTTTAGCAAAACTTGAAGAAATGGGAAAATTAAAGGCTGTTGTTACACAGAATATTGACAACTTGCACCAAATGGCCGGTAGCAAAACTGTATATGAACTTCATGGAAGTGTATTCAGAAACTACTGTACAAAATGTCATAAGTTCTATGATGTAAATGAAATTATGGCTATGGACGGTGTGCCATATTGTGAATGTGGTGGAGTAATAAAGCCAGATGTTGTTCTTTACGAAGAACCTCTTGATGATGAAGTTTGGCAGAAGGCTTTTAAGGCTGTTAGAGAGGCAGATATGCTTATTGTTGGTGGAACATCATTAGTTGTTTACCCAGCAGCTGGACTTGTAGATATTTATAAGGGCGATAAATTAGTTCTTATAAATAAAAGCCATACCTCTTATGACCATTTGGCAAAGATAGCAATAAATGATAGTATAGGTAAGGTTTTAAAATCAGTTGTAGAGCAACTATAATTATAAAGGAGTAGGGTCATTTCAATTTGACCTTACTCTTTTTTTGTTGAAAAAAACAATATATTTGACTTTTGTATATATTTTCTATACAATGGAAATATAAATTTTTTAAAATGAAGGAGAAGAAAAATGTCAAATGCACAGGTAAAAGGGGAAAGAAATTATGGAATATAGCTATTCCGTATTTTTTCAATGTTGATGATTGTAATTTTGCACATCAATATGAATGGGGGCTTAATGGGCTGTTTTCCAAATGTAGATGCAAAGTATACAACTTTGTGGTTTGGTGAAACTTTTTGTTTTGCGTCTGTAAACTGTTATGCACTTATTTCAGGCTATGTAATGTATAATCATAAAGCTACAGCCGGAAAGCTGTTGAATATGTGGGGACAAGTTTTCTCTATATCTGCTCTTACTGGACTATATTTTATTATATTTAAAGATGCTAACATTCCAGCAGATAAAATTTCAGACGCTTTCAGACCACTTACTCGTTCTCAGTATTGGTATTTTACAGCCTATTTTGGTATGTATATTATTATTCCAATATTAAATGGGGCAATAAATTGGATGGAAAAAGAACTTCATAAAAAAGTATGTGTTCTTATTTTTATTTTCTTTACAATTATGCCTATTGCTTTCAAAAATGACTTTTTTAGAACAGGTAATGGTTCAAGTACTTTTTGGCTTTCACTTATGTATATTGTAGGTTCTTATTTTGGTAAGTACGGAGTAAGTGGTAAAAAGTTTAAGCCTTTATTATGTGGTTTATATGGATTAATATGTGCTGTAGTTCTTACAGTAATAGTGGTAGTTTACTCTTATAACAAGGGTGTAGAAACAGGTTATGTAACAGGTCAGTTTGACCACCTTTTCTATACAAATCCTTTAATTGTTTTAGAATCTGTATTTTTACTTATGTGTTTTTCACAGCTTAAATTTAATAGTAAAAAGGTTAAAACAGTTATAAAGTGGTTTGCATCAAGTTCTTTTAGTGTATATCTTATACACGTTCAGCCTATAATTTTTGATTTTAGATTTAATGGTAAATTTACATTTTTATCACAATTTAATGCTTTTATTATGGCTATAGAAGTTGTATTGTTTGCAATTCTCATATACATTGCTTGTACAGTTGCAGATAAAATAAGATTATTGTTGTTTAAATATTTACATATTAATGATTGTCTTACTATTATGGGTAATAAATTGGATAGACTTTTCACATTTGTTTTGAGTAAAATATAATATGTTTTAAGCACAAAAATAGGAGGTTGTCCAAGTGGATAACCTCCTTTATGTATGTATGCAATATTAAATTAGCAAACCTTAATAGTCCAACCCATATGGTCTTCCTTTTTACCCCACTGAATACCAGTGATTTCATCGTAAAGTCTCTGAGTAACTTCACCAATCTTGTTGTTGTTGATAACACAAACATCATCTTCATAACGAAGTTCACCAACTGGAGAAATAACAGCAGCAGTACCTGTACCGAATACTTCTTCAAGCTTACCTTCCTTAGATGCCTTAACAACATCAGCAATAGGAAGTCTGTCTGTGCAAACCTTGTAACCCCACTTTTCAAGGAGTTCAATACAAGACATACGAGTTACACCTGGTAAAACTGTACCAACACATGGAGCAGTATAAACAACACCGTCAATCTTGAAGAAACAGTTCATAGAACCAACTTCTTCAACATACTTGTGTTCTACACCGTCAAGCCATAATACCTGTTCATAACCAAGGTCATGAGCCTTAACCTGAGATGCAAGTGAACCAGCGTAGTTACCACCACACTTAGTAAAGCCTGTACCACCTGGAGTAGCACGAACATATTCGTCTTCAACGAAAATCTTAACAGGGTTAAGACCACTTTCGTAGTAAGCACCAACTGGAGATGCAATAATTATGAAAGAATAAGTGCTAGATGGACGAACACCAAGGTGTGGTTCAGTAGCAATTACGAAAGGTCTTAAGTAAAGAGAAGTACCTTCCTGAGAAGGAACCCAATCCTTTTCAACTTCAACTAAAGTCTTACAAGCCTGAACAAAATCATCAACAGGGAGAGCTGGAATACACATTCTCTTGTTAGTGTTCTGCATTCTTTCAGCGTTCTTATTAGCTCTGAAAAGCTGAATAGAACCGTCTGGAGTTCTGTAAGCCTTTAAGCCTTCAAAAGATTCCTGAGCGTAGTGGAAAACCATAGCTGCAGGGTCAAGAGAAATTGGAGCATAAGGAACGATACGAGCATCGTGCCAACCCTTGCCTTCAGTATAGTCCATTACGAACATATTGTCTGTGTAATAAATACCAAAGCCTAACTTAGTCTGGTCAGGTTTTTCCTTTGGAGTTGTAGAAAGTTGCATTTTAATATCAAGCATGATATCCCTCTTTTCATAAATATAAAAATCTACTGACTAAATTATATAACTTTTTGCATAATAATGCAAGTAATTTTAAAAATATATTGCCTTAAAGGATAATAGATATTATAATAATAGTAGAAAATGATTAGAAAATAAATGAATAAAGGGTTGATTTTTATGAAGAAAAAGTGTAATAGACTGATTGGTGTAGGATTGGGAACTATTATTACTACATCGTCTATTTTAGGGGTAAATTCCTTTGCAGATATAAAGGATATTACAGGACCTTTACCAGTAATAACAGAAACAACAATTACAAAAGAAGATAAAACAACTACTGAAACAACAAAGGTTGTTACAACTGAAAGAACTACAGAAGCTACTACTGAGAGCAAAACAACAGAAAGAACAACCGAAATAGCTACACAAACACCTGTTGAACCAATAACAAGGGAGGTACAGACTACAGAGGCAACAACTAAAGAGTTGTCTACAGAAACAACAACAGCTGAAGTTAAGTCTGAAACAACAACTGCACCAACAGTTGAAACATCTACAGACCCATTAACTGAAATTACAACAGTTACAGTAAGTGAAAGTTCAACAGAAACAACAACTAAAGTTCCAGAAAAAAAGGCGACTATTAGGGAGTACAATGTAACAATAAAACTAGATGAGGCTATGTCATTAGAAAAATATTTAATGGCTGGACAGATTTCAAAACAGTTTGTATGGCATACTTCTGATTCAAAAATCGCTACAGCTGACGATAGTGGTTCAATATATGGTGTAAGAGCCGGTAGTACAACTGTTACAGCCTATAGTGAAACTTATATTTATATATTCCATGTTAGTGTAAATAGTAGTGATATTTCAGCAGAAAGAAATTTAACTATTTATAATGGTAATGATTGCGATTTATCAAGATATGTTCAACATGATAGTAGAGATTATAACTGGGTTTGCTCTAATACAAGCAGAGCTAAAGTAGATAAATATGGTACTTTCGTAACAAGAGCATCTGGATATGTTGAAGTAACAGCAACCTACAGCTACAACAATAACTCTAGTGATATAAAGAAATATACTTTTAAAATCACAATAAAGGATAAGCCAAGTGGTGGTAAAGGTACTGTAACCCGTTATTTTGATAAAAAGATGACTATACTTGTGCCTACTGGCGAAAATGTGAATTTAAGTAGCTTATTGGCAAAAAATCCAAGTAACTATACATGGACAACAAGTAACTCAAATATAGCAACAGTTAATAGAAGTACAGGTAAGATATTGGGTATAAAATCCGGAAATACAACTGTTTATGCAGAAGGTGGAAATTCATATGCCTTTACTGTAAGAGTATCTGACGATTATTCCTCTATAATAAAAGAATTAAAGATAGGAGAAACTCTTGATGTTTCTAAATATTTATCAAAGGATATTTCTAAATACAGTATTTCAGCTTATGATAGTAAGGTTATGGGTTACTCAAAAGGCATAATTACAGCTAACAGTAATGGTACTAGCTATATTATTTGTGATGGCAATAGAGAAAGCGTTCAGATAATAGTAAAAGTATCTGGTACAGTAAGTAATAATGTTTCAAAAAATACAACAACAAATAAAACAAATACAACAAGTAAGAGTGATACAACCAATACAACTAATACAGTAAGCAAGACAGAAGAAAAGAAAGAAAATACTCCTAGTACACCAGT
Organism: Eubacterium sp. CAG:274; assembly: GCA_000432155.1. Classification (GTDB taxonomy): domain Bacteria; phylum Bacillota; class Clostridia; order Lachnospirales; family CAG-274; genus CAG-274. The sequence continues at coordinate 73,649 of FR888494.1, read as the reverse complement.
AGTTACTAATACATCAGCTACATTTAATGATATTTCAGAAAGAGCATGGGCAGTACCTGCTATTGAAAAAATGGCATCAAAGAATTTTATTGTGGGTAAGGAGAAAGGTAGATTTGCTCCAGATGAAAAATGCACAAGAGCAGATTTTACAATTGTTCTTACTAAAATGTTAGGCGTTGATAATGAAACACCTGATAGTTCAGCTTACTCTGATGTTGATAGTGAAGCTTATTTCAGTAAGTATGTTGGAGTTGCTAAAAAGTTAAACATTACAGCAGGAGAAAGTAACAACAGTTTCTTCCCTAAAAACAATATTACTCGTGAAGAAGTAATGGCTATGGTTTATAAGGCACTTGTCTATAAAGGTGTTAGTATGAATACTGATACTTCAATTTTAAATTCATATGTAGATGCAAGTCAAATTGCACCGGAATATAAAGAGGCTGTTGCCGGTTTGCTTAGTATAAAGGCTGTCAATGGTACATCTGACAATACTATTGACCCAAAGGCGTCTATTACAAGAGCACAAATGGCAGTTCTTATGAATAATTTTTATGGAAAAATTGAATAAGTGAATTATTAAAAGTGCTGTTCTTAGGAATGGCACTTTTTTGTATCTGTAGCGAGCCTATTCCTCTGTACCTATGTCAGTAAGAACGGCCTTTGCTTGTGGTGTTATCATTGAAAATCTTTGACTTAAATATCTGAGAGATGCAGCAACCTCGCCGTCACAGCCACCGTACTGTGTTATGATAAGTTTTGCAAGGGCAGGGTTAGTATTCTTTATTTTTACTGGAAATTCCATTTTCTTTTCAAAAATCCACACTATTCATACCTCCTAATCAAGCGAAAAATTAAATTTATTTTCCCATGGCCATGGATTATCAACCCATTGGAAGTTCTCTGTTGGAGAGTAAGAACGGAATGAGAAAAGAGGACCTACGGATTTTTCATATTGAGCTCTGAGATTATCAGCTTCTCTAATTATGCTATTATATTTCGCTATAGCATTTGTATCGTCAGGATGAGTGTCAAGAAAAAGTTGCATATCTACAGCCATAAAATCAAGCATTGTAAGGCGTTTTAATAAATTTTCCCTATCCATATTACCACTCCTTGTTATAATTATAAAGACCTGTCAAACTTGGAAAAATAGTACCTTCCTTTAGTGCCTCTCTAGGTTCGAAATATCCACAAATTTTTTGAAAAGGTACATATGCCTGTGCAAGAGAAGTAACAGGAATAGGGTTTTCAAAAGGAACACAATTATCATCACAACATTTAGCTACAAATTTACCAATCATATTTTCACCTCATTAATTATTTGTTGATATTATATTCTGAAAATAGTTTTAGGTGCGTAGCATTGACTTAAAATTTGCAAAATGGTAAACTAAATAAAGAGGAGGGGTTAATATGAAATTGATTTTTAAACAAAGGTTGTTTTCTTGGTTAGATAGTTATGATATATATGACCAGTTTGGAAATACTGTATATACGGTTAAAGGAAAATTGAGCTGGGGTCATAAGTTACACATAATGGATAAAAATGGTGTACATATAGGTACTGTAAAACAGGTATTGCTTACTTTTTTACCGGCTTTTGAATTATATGCAAATGATAATTATATAGGAAAAGTATCTAAAAAATTGACACTTTTTAAACCGTCTTACGAAATTGATTTCAATGGTTGGAAAGTATCCGGAAATATTTTAGAATGGGATTATGTAATAAAAGATAGAACAGGTAAAAAAGTGGCTGTTATAAGTAAAGAAGTATTTAAGCTGACAGATACATATGTTATAGATGTTGTAAATGATGCTGATGCACTTTATGCCCTTATGTTTACATTAGCTATTGATGCAGAAAAATGCTCAAGAAATACTAATGTATAATTTACTCTGATATTGTATTTATTTGAAAAATATGGTATTATTATAAAAACTATATTAGAGGTGATATTATGGGTTGTTTATTAAGCTTGATGAAGTTTTTATTAACTATTGCATTTCTTATTTTTATAATATTATTGATTCTATATTGCCTAGTGGGTGTTATAAAATTAATTGCCGTTGTTGTTTTGATTATTTTTGTAATTACAACTTTAAAGAAGATATTTTAGAGGTTACATATGTAGCCTCTTTTTATATAAGTAAAAAAAATGTAGTTTTTATATTAAAAAATTATGATTTTACACCATTAACTATTGTGTTTTTTATGCTTTTGTGTTTAAATTATATAGATAGAATGGGGAAGGAGCATATATATGAAGAAAAAAATTGCTATTTTACTGAGCTGTGTATGTATTGCCTTTCCAGCTTTGACCTATGCTCAGTCAAATATACAAGTAAAACTTGACGGAAGTTATGTAAAATTTTCCGGTCAAGAACCAACAGTAATAAATAACAGAACAATGGTTCCTTTAAGGGGAATATTTGAAAATTTAGGATACAGTATTGAATGGGATGCCAACACAAAGACGGCTACCTTGAATAAGGATAATAAATCTATATCAATACAAACTGGAGCAGATAGCTTTAGTGTAAACGGAGTAGGAAAAAAATTAGATGTTCCAGCTCAGATTTTAAATGGCTCTTTAATGTTACCTTTAAGAGCTATTGGCGAAGCAGCTGGACTTTCTGTAGTATGGGATAGTAATTCAAAAACTGTAGTAATGACAAATATTGCTCAGGTTACTAATATTTCAACAGACAGCAAAGAAGATATAAAAAAATACTTAGATAGCTATAGTCAAATTGTAAAATATATGGCATCTTTTGATGAGCTTGCTGATAATATGTATATGGTAACAAGCGATAATGCAGAGGGAAAATTGCCTATGCTTATTTCAGAGCTTACAACTGTCAGAAGTGATTTAGAAAAGGCAAAGAGTATACATAATTCTTTATCAGTTCCACCGTCATTGACACAGTTACATAATCTTTGTGGTCAATCTCTCAATAAACTTGAGGAACTTTGTGATATATTGGATTCATTGTTTAATGGAAAGTTAAATGCTGATGATGCTAAGGAAAAGATTAGTGGAATTTTAGAGCAAAGTAAGGCTTTAAATATGCAGATTTCTTCTGCTGTAAATAGTATTAAGTAATTGGAGGATAAAATGGATAATAAAAAGAAATGCCAAGTAGGTGGAAAGGGCATAGGCGGTCAGGCTGTAATAGAGGGTGTAATGATGAGAGGTAAAAAACTCTACGCCTTAGCAGTCAGAACACCTAAAAAGGAAATTGTTGTTGAAAAAACACCTATAAAACCAGCAGCAGAAAAGTGTAAAATTTTAGGTTGGCCTATTATAAGAGGTGTGGTTGCTTTTGTAGATAGCCTTGTAATGGGTATGAAGGTTACAACAAAGTCTGCTACTCTTGCAGGTCTTGATGATATTGAATATGACCAAGAAAGTAAGTTTGAAAAGTGGCTTGAAAATAAGTTTGGAGATAAGTTAGCTGACTATCTTATTTATTTTAGTGTAGCAGTATCAATTATTTTATGTATTGGTATTTTTATGGTATTACCTACATTTTTAGGCGGTGCAGTTACAAACCTTTTACATGGAGATGCCACTCTAAGAAGTGTTATTGAAGGTGTTATAAAGATAATTATTTTTGTGGGATATATGTTTTTAGTATCTCAAATGAAAGATATTAAAAGAGTGTTTATGTACCATGGAGCAGAGCATAAGACAATAAATTGCTTTGAAAGTGGAGAAGAATTAACAGTAGAAAATGTAAGACACAACTCACGATTCCATAAGAGATGTGGTACTAGCTTTTTAGTTATAGTTATGCTTGTAAGTATTATACTTTTCTTCTTTATAAGAACAGATGTACTTTGGCTCAGAGTTCTCTCAAGAATAATATTAGTACCAGCTATTGCCGGTATTTCATATGAATTTATACGATATGCAGGTAAGCACGACAATTTACTTGTAAATATTATTAGTGCCCCTGGTATTGCTATGCAGATTATTACAACAAGCGAGCCAGATGACTCTATGATTGAGGTTGCTATTGCATCTTTAAATGCTGTACTTGAGGAGGAACCAGAAGAAAATGCCAACAGTTAAGGAAATTTTAAACGATACAAAAAAACGCTTAAAAGAACAGGGCATTGATACTTATTCCCTTGATAGCAGTCTTTTGGTAAGCGAGGTTACTGGGCTTACTAAAATACAGCTTGTTACTCACGATAGAGATGAAGTTACTGAAGAACAGATTAACAGACTTGAAAATCTTGTGAAAGAAAGATTAAAAAATAAGCCTATGCAGTATATTTTGGGTCATTGTGAGTTTATGGGACTTGATTTTAAAGTAACAGAGAATACTCTCATTCCAAGAGGGGATACTGAAAATATAGTTGAGGAGGTTATAGCCACTATAGAAAATAGTGGCTATAATACTGTATTGGATATGTGTACTGGTACAGGAGCTATTGCAATAAGTGTTGCCCATTACACAAAAGCTAAAGTTACAGCCTCAGATATATCTTCAAAGGCTTTGGAAGTAGCCAGAGAAAATGCCAAAATATTAAATGCAGATGTCAACTTTATAGAAAGTGACTTGTTTGAAAATATTAATGAAACTTTTGATGTTCTTGTTTCAAACCCACCTTATATTGAAAGTGAAGTTATACCCACACTTATGGAACAGGTAAAAGATTATGAACCTATGCTTGCTTTAGATGGTGGAAAAGATGGTTTGGATTTTTACAGAAATATTATAAATCAAGCTAAGAATTATATTAACCAAAATGGTTGCATAGTCTTTGAAATAGGGTACAATCAAGGGGGACAGGTAAAAAGTCTGTTAGAAAATGCAGGATTTGTTAATATTAATGTTAAACAGGATTTGGCAGGACTTGACAGACTTGTAATTGGGTTTAAATTATGATATACTGACCATATACGAACAGGAGGAAAAAAATGCTTGAAAGACTTGCAGATATAGAAAGAAGATATGAAGAATTATCGGACCTTATAAATGACCCAGAAATCATTGCCGATAATGAAAGATGGAGAAAGCTGATGAAAGAACACAGCGATATTACTCCTATTGTTGAAAAATATAGAGAATACAAAAAGATAAAGGAAGAACTTGCAGAGGCAGAAGAAATGCTTAATGACAGTTCTATTGATGATGACTTTAAGGCTCTTGTAAAAGAAGAATTTTCAGAAAATAAAAAGAAAATTGTTGACACAGAGGAAGAGTTAAAAATTCTTATGCTTCCTAAAGACCCTAATGATGACAAGAATGTTATTGTTGAAATTAGAGGTGGTGCAGGTGGTGACGAAGCAAATATTTTTGCTGGCGACCTTTATAGAATGTACTCTCGTTATGCTGAAAGAAGACGCTGGAAAACTGAAATTATGTCTGTAAATGAAAGTGAAGCTGGTGGTTTCAGAGAAATTTCATTTATGATTTCAGGTCAGGGTGCTTATTCAAGATTAAAGTATGAAAGTGGTGTTCACAGAGTACAGAGAATACCGGCTACTGAATCTAGTGGTAGAATTCATACTTCAACTGCGTCTGTTGCCGTACTTCCAGAAGTTGAGGCTGTTGATGTTAAGTTAAATATGAATGATTGTAGATTTGATGTTTTCAGAGCTAGTGGTAATGGTGGTCAGTGTGTAAACACAACTGACTCAGCCGTAAGACTTACTCATTATCCTACAGGTATTGTAATTTCATGTCAGGACGAAAAAAGCCAGTTAAAAAATAAGGAAAAGGCTTTAAAGGTACTTATGAGCCGTCTTTACGATTTGGAACAGCAGAAACAGCATGATGAAATTGCTAGTGAAAGAAAGAGCCAGATTGGTAGAGGTAACAGAAACGAAAGAATCAGAACATATAATTATCCACAGGGTAGAGTTACAGACCACAGAATTGGTTTAACTTTACACAGATTGGATTCAATTATTGATGGCGATTTGGACGAAATTATGGATGCACTCATTACAACTGAACAGGCTGAAAAGTTAAAAGCCGGCGATGAGGCAATGTAATAAAAGGGTTATATTAAGGGATTTTTTGAAGGAGATGGTAGGATGAACAATATGACAATTAACAAAGAGGAATTTAAGGAACAGCTTGCTAACAATGTAAAGAGCCTTTTCAGAAAGACTGTAAAGACTGCTAGTAATGTTGAACTTTACAAGGCACTTGTTTTTACTATCAGAAGTTATATTTCTGATAATTGGGTTAAAACTCATGATGCCTATGACAGCAAGGGCTGTAAGGTTGTTTGTTATTTATCTATGGAGTTTTTAATGGGTCGTTTCTTAGGAAATGCCGTTCTTAATATGTGTGCAAATAACACAGTTTCAGAAGCTTTAGAGGAATTGGGGATTGATTACAATGCTCTTGAAGATGTAGAACGCGACCCAGGTCTTGGTAATGGTGGTCTTGGTAGACTTGCAGCTTGTTTCTTAGACTCACTTTCTACACTTGAATTACCAGCTTATGGCTGTGGTATTAGATACCATTATGGTATTTTTGAACAGAAGATAGAAAATGGTTATCAGGTTGAAAAGCCAGATAACTGGCTTAAAGACGGTGATGTTTGGGGTGTAGAACGCCAAGAATATGCTGTTGATGTTAATTTCTTTGGTGATGTAAAGGCTGTTAAAAAGGAAAATGGCGAATATAAATTTATACAGGAAAACTGCCAGACTATTGTAGCTATTCCTTATGACTATCCTGTTGTTGGTTATGGTAACAAGACAGTTAATACTCTTAGATTATGGGATGCTCAGCCAAAGGCAGGTTTTGATTTAAAGAGCTTTAATGCTGGAGATTATTCAAAGGCTGTTGAACAGGAAAATATGGCTAGAACTATTACAGAGGTACTTTATCCAGCTGATGAACATTATGCAGGTAAGGAACTTAGATTAAGACAGCAGTACTTCTTTGTTTCTGCTACACTCCAGAGAGTAATTGCTAAGTTCAAGGAACTTTTTGGTAATGATTTTTCTAAACTTCCAGAAAAGTATGCTTTCCAGTTAAATGATACTCATCCTAGTATTGCTGTAGCTGAATTAATGCGTATTTTAGTTGATGAAAATGACCTTCCTTGGGATGAAGCATGGGAAATTACAACTAAGTGCTGTGCATATACTAACCATACTATAATGTCAGAAGCACTTGAAAAATGGCCAATCGAACTTTTCTCAAGACTTCTTCCTAGAATTTATATGATTGTTGAAGAAATTAACAGAAGATTCTGCGATATGCTTATTTCTAAGTTTGGTAATAATCCAGAAAAGATTAGAAAAATGGCTATTGTTGCTGACGGTCAGATAAGAATGGCTTGGCTTGCTATTGTTGGTTCACATTCTGTAAATGGTGTTGCAGCACTTCATACTGAAATACTTAAAAATCAGGAATTAAAGGATTTCTATGAAATTTATCCTGAAAAGTTCAATAACAAGACTAATGGTATTACACAGAGAAGATGGCTTGGACACGCAAATCCAAAACTTGCTAGTCTTATTACAAATAAAGTTGGCGAGGGTTGGGAAAAAGACCTTACTAAGTTAAAGGGTCTTGAAAAACTGGCAGATGACCCAATTTTCCAGGCACAGTTTATGGATATTAAGAAGGAAAATAAAATTGCTTTAGCTGATTACTTCAAGAAGACAACTGGTGTTGAAATTAATCCAGACTCTATTTTTGATATTCAGGTAAAACGACTTCACGAATATAAGAGACAGCTTTTAAATATACTTCATGTTTTAAGTCTTTACAATAAGTTAAAGGTAAATCCTGGTCTTGATATTGCACCTAGAACATTTATCTTTGGTGCAAAATCTGCTGCTGGTTACAGAATGGCAAAACTTATTATTAAGCTTATTAATTCCGTAGCTGATTTAGTAAACAATGATGAAACTATTGATGGCAAGATTAAGGTTATATTTGCTGAAAATTACAGAGTAACTCTTGCTGAAAAGCTTATTCCAGCTGCTGATGTTTCAGAACAGATTTCTACAGCTAGTAAGGAAGCATCTGGTACTGGTAATATGAAGTTTATGTTAAACGGTGCTTTGACTCTTGGTACACTTGATGGTGCTAATGTTGAAATCAGAGAAGAAGTTGGCGACGAAAATATATTTATTTTCGGTATGAAAGCTGATGAAGTTATTGCTGAATATGCTAAGAATGACTATAATCCTTGGGATATTTACAATATGAATTCTGATGTAAGAAATGTTATGAATATGCTTATTAATGGTACTCTTGATGAAGACAGAGAACTTTTCAGAGATATTTATAACTCACTTCTCAATGGTATAAATGGTAACAGACCAGACGAATACTTTGTCCTCAAAGATTTTGCAGCTTATGCAGAAGCACAGGACAGAATTGACAAGGCTTACAAAGATAAGAAACATTGGGCTAAGATGGCTATTTTAAATACTGCTAATAGTGGTAAGTTCTCATCAGACAGAACTATTCAGGAATATGCTGATGATATTTGGGATTTAAAGCCAGTTCATATTGATTAATTATTAATATTTTAATATTACTGAAGGGCACATCATTTTTGGTGTGCCTTTTTAAGGAGAATTATAATGTTTTTTATAATGGGAATAAATAGCGACTATAAAAAGTTGAATTTTATTCAAAATTTTGTTTGCCCCGATTGTGGGATTGTAGGGGAGTATCAAGTCTTTGTGGCTTATACTGTACTATCATTATTTTTTATACCTATTTTTAAATGGGGTAGAAAATATTATGTACAGACTTCTTGCTGTGGCAAAACTTATAAACTTGATAATGAAGTAGGTAGAGCTATAGAAAAGGGCGAACCTATAGTTATATCCCAAAATGATTTAGAATATGAGGGTCAAACTCCAGTAATTAAAAAATGCAATTACTGTGGATATGTAACAGAGGAAAATTTTGAATATTGTCCTAAATGTGGAAATAAATTAAATTAAAAAAGCACAAGGTTGTAATGAATTGTACTTCATTATGCCTTGTGCTTTAGTTTTAGGCTAAAATATCATTTATTGCATCACAAATGCAATCTGAAATATCTGTTGCCATTACAGAATAAGATGAAAGTTTCTTTTCTGCAATTTCGCCAGATTTACCATTTAAGTAAGTACCCAGACAAGCTGAATCAAAAGGCTTTAAACCCTGTGCAATAAGTCCAGTTATAACACCTGTAAGACTATCCCCAGAACCACCTTTACTCATAGCACTTGTACCCGTAGTATTTATACATATTTTTCCGTTAGGATTTGCAATAACTGTATGGGCGGATTTAAGTACAGCTACAATATTGTACTTTTTAGCAAAATCCAATGCCACCTGTTGCATATTGTTGGCAATTTCATTTACAGGTACATTTGTAAGTCGGCTCATCTCTTTTAAATGAGGGGTTATAACACAATTTACCTTTAACTTTTTAAGTAAATCTGTATTTTCAGAAAGTATGTTAAGTCCGTCAGCATCTATAACTAAAGGTGCTTTTGAATTTTCAATTACATATTCAAGCATTTTTCGGCTATTATCACTTATTCCTAAACCAGAACCTATAGCAATAGCATTTTTACCGTCTAAGGCTTTTGGTATATCAGAATTTAATGTTGTTACTGCCTCTGGTATTGTACAATGAGCAACACCTATAACATGACGAGTGGAACATATATTTACAAGACCACAGCCACATTTATAGGCACTTTTGGCATTTATAATAGCTGCTCCAGCCATTGTATCACAGCCAGAGATGAAAAGTGCTTTGCCGTAAGTACCTTTGTTGGAATTTTCTACACGCTGTGGCAAAAGTTCTTTGGCTGATTTTTTATCTAATGTAAAAATATTATTTTTTGAAATATATGGGATACCTATGTTTGAAACAACCAATTTTTTAATATGGCTATTTGCAGGATAAAGTAAAATGCCTACTTTAGGTAAATGGAAAGTTATAGTAACATCAGAATTAACAGCGATACCATAGTCCTCTCCTGTATCAGAATTAACACCAGTAGGGCAATCTACGGAAATAACGGTTTTACCTGAGGTGTTAATAATATTTACTATTTCACTATATAAGGGACTTAATTGACGATTTAAACCAGTGCCAATAAGGGCATCTATAATTAAGTCAGCATCTGAAACATCTATTAAGTTAATATTATCTGTGATATAGTGGATATTTGCTTTATAGGCTTTAAGATAATTGAGATTTTTATTGCAATCTGGAGTAGCTTTGTTAAAATCTCCAACAAAATAGATTTTAACATTAATCCCCATAGCCATAAGTTGACGGCTTACAGCTAAACCATCTCCGCCATTATTACCTTTGCCAGCAAAAACTATAACAGATTTTGGGCTAAATTTTAAAACTTCTTTTTTTACGCCATAGGCGGCATTTTCCATAAGTAAAAGAGAGGGAACTCCTTTTTTCTCTATGGCATCGGCCTCAATGGCTTTCATTTGTGCAGTTGTTACTATATCCATAAAATCACTCCTTTGCTTCGATTACAGCAAAAGCAACAGCATTTTCTTTGCTATGGGATATAGAAATTGAAATGTTTCCACCGTTTATTGAGTCAAAAATTTCTTTTGTATTGTTGTGTAATACAACATAAGGCTTACCACTTTCGTGTCTAAAAATTTCTATTTCTTTAGGGGAACAACCTTTAAATCCTGTACCTATAGCCTTTACAACAGCTTCCTTTGCAGCAAAATTTCCAGCAAGAGTTTCATAATTACAATTATGAAAAAGTTGTTGCTCAGATTTGGTATATATTTTGCTTAAAAAAGACTTATTCTCAACAGCTTTTTGTATTCTTGATATTTCAATAATATCAGTTCCAATTCCTATAATCATAAAACACCACCTCTTAATATAAGTATAAACTATTTTAGTAGAAAAATCTATTCAATAATTGCAAAATTGTATTTTTTAGGGTATTATATAACAAGGTGATTAGTATGAAGTATGAGATTTTAAAATTGCTAAAGGAAAAAAGAGATTATATATCAGGGGAAGAAATGGCAAAACATTTTGGTGTTTCTCGTACCGCTGTATGGAAAAATATTACTAAACTTAAAAATGAGGGTTATAATATTAAGTCTGTAAGCAATAGAGGATATTTTCTTGAAGAAACAAATGATATTCTGAACATAAGTGAAATAGATTATAACAATGCTTTTTTCTTAGAAACTGTAGACTCTACAAATGAAGAATGTAAAAGACAGGCTGTTAAAGGTAAAAATGACGGCTTGCTTGTAGTATGTGATTATCAAAGTGCTGGAAAAGGTAGATTGGGCAGAACTTGGGTATCTGAAAGCCACGATAATCTATGTATGAGTTTTTTACTTTATCCGGATATAAGTCCGATGAAAGCTCCTCAGCTTACACTTTTAACAGGTATGGCTGTATGTGAGGCAATAAAGGAAGTAACAGGCTTAAACGCAGGCATAAAGTGGCCAAATGACATTTTGGTAAATGGCAAAAAGGTTGTAGGCATACTTACAGAATTAAGTGCTGAAATAGATTGCATAAAATATGTTGTTGTTGGTATAGGTATTAATGTAAATAACAGCAGTTTTAGCGAAGAATTGAAAAATAAAGCTACTTCAATGTATATTGAAACAGGTAAAAAGTTTTATAGAAAAGATTTTATAAAGCCTATTGCTGACAGACTTATGGAATATTATAAACAATTTTGTGCAGAGGGCTTTGCTCATTTTACAGAAAAATATAATGCACTTTGTCTTAATATAGGTCAAGAGGTAAAAACTATAGGCAGAGAAGAAATAGATGGAACAGCACTTGGTATAAATTCTGAAGGCTGTTTAATGATAAAAGATAGTACAGGAAAGATACACGATGTATTTACAGGCGAAGTATCTTTGAGAAAAAAAGATAACAGTTACATTTAGGAGGAATTATGGAAGATATAAAGGATATATTAAGTTCTGCGTCATTTTACAAGCAGGGTTATTTTTACAATGATAAAATGCCAATATTACCAGAATCAGTAAAACAAGAGTTGAAAATTGCTAATGTTCTTTTGGCTGAAAAGATAAGAGGTATTGCTACAATAGGTTTTTATAAGGATACAGGGGATTTATTTGTGGAAGTCAGAAATCAGGAAGATGATTTTTCTTATGATGAAATAAACGCAAAACTTGAAGTTGCAAGAGTGGAAAAGGAACACGCCGAACTTTTTAATTCCCTTACACTTTGGTACAAAACTTTTGTAATGGGCAAGGTGACAGAATGAAAATAGGCAATATAGAGACAAAGAATAATGTTTTTCTTGCACCAATGGCAGGAGTGACAGACCTTGTATTTAGAGTTATTTGCAAAGAAATGGATTGTGGTATGGTGTACTCCGAAATGGTTAGTGCAAAGGGCGTACAACATAACAACAAAAATACAAAAGAGCTTTTAAAGGTTGACGAAAGGGAAAGACCTGTTGCTATGCAGATGTTTGGTTCTGACCCTGAAATAATGGCTGAAATGGCCAGAAAATTAAACGAGTATGAGGATATAGACATACTTGACATTAATATGGGTTGCCCAGCTCCAAAGATAGTTAAAAATGGTGAAGGTTCTGCCTTGACTTTAAATCCTAAATTAGTTGGAGAGATTATATCTGCTGTTTCAAAGGCATCAGAAAAGCCTGTTACAGTAAAGTTTAGAAAAGGCTTTGATGACCAACACCTTAATGCTCTTGAGATTGGTAGAATAGCGGAAGAAAGTGGTGCAAAGGCTGTTACTATACATGGAAGAACCAGAGAACAGTATTATGCCGGTAAGGCAGATTGGGATATTATTAAGGCACTAAAAGAAGAAATAAAGACAATTCCTGTTATAGGTAATGGGGATATTTTTACACCAGAAGACGCAAAAAAAATGCTTGAATATACTGGCTGTGACGCTGTTATGATTGGCAGAGGTTCTCAAGGAAATCCTTTTATTTTTAAAAGAACAGTTGAATACCTTGAAAATGGTGTGTTACTTCCAGAACCAACTTGGGAAGATAGACTTGATATTGCAGAAAAGCATATGGATATGCTTGCCGATTACAAGGGAGAAGTTATAGGCATAAGAGAAATGAGAAAGCATTTAGGTTGGTATATAAAAGGTTTGCCACATAGTGCTGAAATGAGGGTAAAAATAAATGCCACTTCTGGCAGAGAAAATATGAGAGATGTTCTTAATTATATGAGGGAATTAATAGCCTCTAACAATAACTAATTAGGGTAAGAATGTTGACATTTTTTAACTGTTGATATATAATAAAATAATGTATATTAAATAAGGAGCGATATTATTATGGCTGAAGAAAAGAAAATAATTTTAACAAATGATGGTTTAAAAAAGCTTGAAGAAGAATTAGAAAACCTCAAAGTAGTAAGAAGAAAAGAAGTTGCTGCTAAGATTAAGGAAGCTAGAATGCAGGGCGACCTTTCCGAAAATGCTGAATATGACGCTGCTAAGGAAGAACAGGCGGAAATCGAAACAAGAATTACTCAGATTGAAAAAATGCTCAGAAATGCTGAAGTTATTGATGAAGATGAGCTTAACACAGGTAAGGTAAACCTTGGTAATACAGTAGTTCTTTGGGATAAAGAATTTGAAGAAGAAATTACTTACACTCTCGTAGGTCCAGCAGAAGCAGACCCTATGCAGGGTAAACTTTCTAACGAATCTCCTCTTGGTATGGCTATGTTAGGTCATTCAGTAGGTGAAATTATTGAAAATCAGGCTCCAGACGGAGTAATCGAATTTAAGATTTTAGATATTAAATAGGAGAAAGACAAATGGAAAACAATCAGAATAAGCCAAACAAGAAGCAGGCTGCTGAAGGTAAGGCTTTAAATGAAATTTTAAGATTAAGACGAGAGAAACTTGCTACTTTACAGGAAATGGATATGGACCCATTTAAGATTGTAAAGTGTGATGTTACAAACCATAGCGTAGAAATTAAGGAAAACTTTGAAGAATTTGAAGGCAAGACTGTATCTGTTGCTGGTAGAGTTATGAGCAAGAGAGTTATGGGTAAGGCTAGTTTCTGCGATGTTCAGGATAGAGATGGCAGAATTCAGTGCTATGTTACAAGAGATGGTCTTGGCGAAGATAGCTACAAGCTTTTCAAGAAATACGATATTGGTGATATTGTATGCGTAAAGGGTTATGTATTCAAAACTCAGAAGGAAGAAATTTCTGTTCATGCAGAAGAAGTTACATTACTTTCTAAGTCACTTCAGGTTCTTCCAGAAAAGTTCCATGGTTTAAAGGACCAGGATTTAAGATACAGACAGAGATATGTTGACCTTATTGTAAACCCAGAAACAAAGAAGAACTTTATTACAAGAGGTAAGGTTATTAAGACTGTTAGAAATTACCTTGATAACTTAGACTTCCTTGAAGTTGAAACTCCAATTTTACAGACTATTCCAGGTGGTGCATCTGCAAGACCTTTCATTACACATCACAATACACTTGATATTGATATGTATATGAGAATTGCTCTTGAACTTCCATTAAAGAGACTTATTGTTGGTGGTCTTGAAAGAGTATACGAAATTGGTAGAGTATTCAGAAATGAAGGTATGGACGCAAGTCATAACCCAGAATTTACATTACTTGAATTATATCAGGCATATACTGATTACCACGGTATGATGGATATTACTGAAGGTATTATCAAGGAAGTTGCTGAAAGGGTTGCAGGTAGCGACAAGATTGTATATCAGGGGGTAGAACTTGATTTCTCAAAGCCTTTTGAAAGAATTACAATGCTTGATGCTGTAAAGAAGTACACAGGCGTTGACTTTGATGAAATTCCTGATACTGAAACAGCTAAGAAGGTTGCTAAGGAACATAATGTTGAATTTGAAGAAGTTCACGAAAAAGGCGATATTCTTAACTTATTCTTCGAAGAATTTGTTGAAGATAAGCTTATTCAGCCTACATTCCTTATGGACCATCCTGTTGAAATTTCTCCACTTACAAAGAGAAAACCAGATAAGCCAGATTATACAGAAAGATTTGAGCTTTTCATCTGCGGTCACGAATATGCAAATGCTTATAGCGAATTAAATGACCCAATCGACCAGAGAGAAAGATTTAAGCGTCAGGATGAGCTTAGAGCTAGTGGCGATGAAGAAGCTAATATGATTGATGAAGACTTTATGATGGCTCTTGAATACGGTATGGCACCTACAGGTGGTATGGGTATGGGTATTGATAGACTTGTAATGTTATTTACAAATGCAAGCACAATCAGAGATATTCTCTTATTCCCGACAATGAAGCCTATTGAAACTGGTAACAAAACAGAAGAATAATTGTTTTAAATGCACAGGATTTATCGGTTCTTTACCAAATGGTGTGGTTTTGAACTAAAACATAAGTTTTGGGGATGTATGAGAAATTATACATTCCCATTTTTTATATTAACGGTTCTTTACCAAATAGTGTGTTTTTGAAATAAATCATAAGTTTTTAGGAATGTATTAAAATTATACATTCCTTTTTTTATATTTATATATTGCTTTTAGTAAAAATACTGTACAATTGACAATTTTATAATATAGAAGTATTATAAAATTATAGTGATTTTATTTTATGTTTAGAAATAGAAGTTATATTGATATTGAATATGTATGATATAATAATAGAACTATAAAATTATGAGGGGCAATATGGCAAAATCTTCAAATCAAAAATTGAAGTTAATGTATCTTATGAAAATAATGCTGGAGATGACAGATGAAACACACAGTATTACTATGAATGAAATTATTGATATATTAAATAGCTATTGAATAAATGCTGAACACAAGAGTTTATACAATGATATAGAAAATTTGCGAAACTATGGCATTGACATTATTGGGGTACAGAAAGAAAGAACTTACTATTATAATGTAGTAAATAGACAGTTTGAGCTGGCAGAACTTAAACTATTGGTAGATTCTGTACAGTCAGCGAAGTTTATAACAGAGAAAAAATCTAATGAACTTATTAAGAAAATAGAGGGTTTTGCAAGTAAATATGAGGCTATGCAATTACATAGACAGGTATATGTATCAGGAAGAGTTAAGACTATGAATGAAAGTATTTACTACAATGTTGATATAATACATACGGCAATAGCTAAAAACTCTAAAATAACATTTCAGTATTTTCAATGGAATGTAAACAAGTAAATGGAATTACGACACAATGGTACAGAGTATGAAGTAAGTCCTTGGACTCTATCTTGGGATGATGAAAATTATTATCTTATTGCTTTTGATAGCTACAATAAAATTATTAAACATTTTCGTGTGGATAAAATGCTCAATATTAATGCTAATAGCAAAAAGAGAGAGGGTAAACAGGAGTTTAGGTCTTTTGATATGGCGTTATATGCTAAGAAAGTCTTTGGAATGTATGGTGGGGAAGAAGAATGGGTTAAGATTGAATGTGAAAATAGTCTTGTTGGTGTTATGATAGATAGATTTGGAAAGGAAATAACAATAATTTCAAAAGAGGATGAACATTTTATAATTAATGTTCAGGTTGTGACTAGCAGGCAGTTTTTGGCTTGGATAATAGGCTTGGGAAATGGTGCTAAAATTATTGAACCTGAATTTGTAGTGGAACAAATGCACAGAGAAATAGATAGACTTATAGAACAATATAGAAAGTAAAACGAATAAAATTTTGATATACAAGGGCTGTTTATTGGACACGCTAGGCTTTATAATAAAAAATAGATAAGATGTGAGGTTATATAATTCCTATTTTTTATGGTTATGGAAATTTGGTTTATCAGAGATGAAAAAGGTTAGTATTTATATATTTTTATAGGGGAGTGAAGGTTATGCACATATTGGCATTTATTTTAATGTTTATAGTAGGCTCAATAATAGCAGCTTGTAGTGGAGATTTTTCTGGACTAGCTGCCATAGGGAAAATAGTTGGATTTTTTGTGCTGCTGTTTGTAATGATGTGGTTATTTACACAACCAATATTGTTAGTGGTTGTAATTGTGATGGCAATTTTTATTTTGATAGTATGTTCAAGCTCTAAGTAATTATTTTTGATATGATATATATAATAGTTGTATCAATTATATGTACATATGCTTTTGATATTGTTTAAACAATGATGTAAATTTGCTGAGATATATCAGAGTGGTATTGAAGAAATTAAGAAAATAGAGTAAAATAATAAATGTAATGTTAGTAACATAATTATTACAAATAAATTATATGGAGGAATTTAAAATGAAAGATAAGAAAATGTTGAGTGAAATTTATTGTATAAATAAGGAAATGAATAGAAATATTAGTAGAATAGCTAATTTTGTTGTTATGATATTTATGTGGATTGCAAAGAACGATTTTGATAAGAAAGGCGATGAAAAAGGAAAGAAACTAGCAGGATTTGGGTTAATGGTTATGGCTATAGCAAATATTCTTTTAATGATTGAGGATGGTATTGATATGGTTAGAGAACTTATAGGAAAAGATGAGTTAGAATGTGAAGATGATGAATTTGAAGAAATAGAAGATTAAGGTATATGAATGAACTTATTTAATAAAGGTTTATTCCTTAATTGATAATCTTTTACATTAGTTGATACCGTTATATAAATAAGTTAATATAATAAACAGGCATAAGTCTAATATATAGATTTATGCCTGTTTTGTTATGTTTATGGGTATAAATAATGTTAAAAGTGTGGAATTATTATACAATTAAAGTTTGAATATATGGGGTTGTATTTATTTCAGTAAAAATATATAATAGGTTTTGTATGGGAGATTTGTTTTAATACAGGAGATGATAACTTGGAAAGAGAAAAGTGGATTGATATGGGAAAAGGTATTGCCATATTATCGGTTATCTTTGGTCATTTATCGTCTTTAGATTCTAAAAATAGTATTTACCTATTAGTATATGCTTTTCATATGCCTATATTTTGGATAATATCTGGAATGTTATTATCTGGAAAGGACTATAATAATGTTTCTATGCTGGAAACAATAAAAAAGAAAGCAAAATCCATAATGTATCCCTATGTAATATTCAGTTTAATTATAGTAGCTTACAATTACATAGGTTTGAATTTGAACTTGGTGTCAAAAAGCCAGTTTAAATTAGTGGTTAAAAATTCAGTATACTTTAGAGGTATGAATTGTCTATGGTTTTTGCCGGTATTGTTTGTTGCTGAAATAGTTTTTATATATTTAATTAAGCATAGGCATAATATAGTTCTTTGGGGTATATCATTTGCTGTTATAGCAACGCTGATAGCTATATTCCTTTCAAAGACGGATTTATTTAAAGAAAATCCTATGAAAATGTATAAGAAATATTGTCTGATACTTCCTAAGGTATGTTTTGCTCTATCTTTTATATCGTTAGGCTATACAATAAAGGAATATTTTAAAATAATAAAAAAATATTGGTTGTTATTTGCTTTGGTAGGTGTAAGTGTAGGTTACTATATTATAAAAGTTTATCATAAGAAAACAGATATAAATTACTGTGTAATACATAGTCCCAAAGTGTTTTGGGTATGTGCTATAATGATTTCAATTTCAGTACTTATAATTTGCAAGGTGTTGGAGAAGAATAAATTATTAGAGTATTTTGGAAAGATGAGCTTACCAATAATGTGCACCCACAGGACCTTTAATTTAACAAATTTGAGCCAATATATAGTTTCAAAAGTAGGAGTTTCTTCCTATTATATAGGGATTAATATATGTCTTGAATTTTTAGGTGTGGTTTTACTTGATATAATTGTTATAGAATTGATAAATAGGAAAATGAAATACTTGATTTCTTATGAAGAATTAAAACAGGTTATAAAAAGGTTGTTTTAAATATTGGAGGATTAATATGGATGTAAGACAAAAGGTATATGATTACCTTAATGAAATGGGAATTGAATATACAGTTGATGAACACGAGGCTGTTTATACAATAGAAGAAGTTGATAAGATGGGTGTATTTAATAAGGGAGTAGGTTGTAAGAATTTATTCCTTAGAGATGGAAGTGGCAAAAGACATTTTCTTTTAATAGCTGAAGAGCATAAGCCAGTTAATATAAAAGATGTTCAACATCAAATAGGTTCTAGTAGACTTTCATTTGCATCTCCAGAAAGATTACATAAATACTTAAATGTAGAGGCAGGTTCAGTTTCTCCTTTTGGAATATTAAATGATGTGAACTGTGATGTAGAGGTTGTGTTTGATAAAAGCCTTGTAGGTGAAGAAAGTTTAGGTTTTCATCCTAACTTAAATACTGCTACTGTATGGATTAGTTTTGAGGATATAAAGAAAGTAATAGAAAAGCATGGTAATGATATAATGTATGTTAATCTCTAATTTATAGAAGAAAAATTGACATTTTATTATTAAAATATGGTACAGGTAAAGATGCACAAAAGCTAGGTTGTGTTTTTGTGAAAAATTGTAGATTTATTTTGTAAAAAAAATAAAAAAATGCTTGCACTCTGGCTTAAACTATTGTATAATACATATTGTTGTGACATAGGAGCGATGATGCAGAGGTTGCCTAGAGATAGGGTTTTCTGCGGAGCGATGTCCAGTTCAAGAAACCGGGCGACAAGGTCAGAGTGCTAAATAATGAATTGTGAGTTTCATACGGGATAGTATGCCCGCGTTGCGATGGAACACGCAGATGAGTTGTGCAGTCACCACTTGTCGTACTAGAAAATCTAAAAAGTGCGAAAAGGAGGGGACTTTTTTTATGGCTAATCAGAAGATTAGAATCAGTCTTAAGTCTTTCGATCACAAATTGATCGACCAGTCAGCTTCTCAGATTATTGAGACTGCTAAGAAAACAGGTGCTAAGGTTAGCGGACCTATTCCACTTCCTACTAAGAAGGAAGTTGTAACAATCCTTAGAGCTGTACACAAGTACAAGGATTCAAGAGAACAGTTCGAACTTAGAACTCATAAGAGATTGATTGATATTTTACAGCCAACTAGCAAGACTGCTGATGCTTTAAGCAGACTTGATTTACCAGCTGGTGTTGATATCACTTTAAAGATGATTTAAGACTTGATATTAAAAAAAGTTTTACACAAAATTTGGTTTATATAAGTTGCCTTATGTAGACCTAGAATGATTATCCCAATCGGGACAATCCGCTGTAGAGTTTATAATGGAGGTTAAGATTTATGCAAAAAGCTATTATTGCAAAGAAAATCGGTATGACACAGATTTTTGCAGAGAATGGTTTACTTATTCCAGTAACAGTTCTCGAAGCAGGTCCTTGTGTTGTTACTCAGAAGAAGACAGTTGAAAACGACGGATACGAAGCTATCCAGGTTGGTTTCGGCGAAGTAAAGGTTAATAAGGTTATTAAGCCTATGAAGGGTCACTTTGATAAGGCTGGCGTAGAACCTAAGAAGGTTTTAAAGGAATTCAGATTAGACGATACTTCAAACTATGAAGTAGGTGCTGAAATCAAAGCTGATGTATTTGCAGCTGGCGACAAGGTTGATGTAACTGGTGTTTCTAAGGGTCATGGTTACCAGGGTCCTATTAAGAGACATGGACAGTCAAGAGGACCTATGGGTCACGGTTCTAAGTTCCACAGAGCTGTTGGTTCATTAAGTTCTGCCACTACTCCTGGTAAGGTTAAGAAGGGTAAGAAGATGGCAGGTCACATGGGTTCAGTTAAGGTTACAATCCAGAACCTTGAAGTTGTAAGAGCTGACGCAGACAAGAACTTATTACTCATTAAGGGTGCTGTTCCAGGTCCTAAGAATGCAGTTCTTGTTATTAAGAATAGCGTAAAGGCTAATTAATCTTTACGAAAGGAGGAAGACCGATAATGGCAAATGTAAAAGTATTCAACATGAGCGGTAGCGAAGTTGGTTCAATAGAATTAAATGACAGCATTTTTGCTGTAGAAGTTAATACACATGTTATGCATCAGGCAGTTGTACAGTATCTTGCAAACAAGAGACAGGGTACACAGAGTGCTTTAACTCGTGCAGAAGTTCGCGGAGGCGGTAGAAAGCCTTGGAGACAGAAGGGTACAGGTAGAGCTAGACAGGGTTCAACACGTTCACCACAGTGGACTGGCGGTGGTGTTGTATTCGCTCCAAAGCCAAGAGATTACTCTTTCAAGCTTAACAAGAAGGTTAAGAGATTAGCGTTAAAGTCTGCTTTAACTACTAAGGTAAATGACGGTAAGTTCGTAGTAGTTGACGAAATCAATTTACCAGAAATGAAGACTAAGGAAATGGTTAAGGTATTAAACAACCTTAATGTAAACAAGTCTTTAGTTGTTCTTGAAGATGCAAACGAAAAGGCAGTTGTAGCTGCAAGAAATATCCCTACTGTAAAGACAGCTTCAGTAAGCACAATCAATGTATACGATATCTTAAAGTATGATTCAGTTGTTGTTACTAAGGCAGCAGTAGAGAAGATTGAGGAGGTGTACGCATAATGGCTAATATCAAGTATTATGACGTTATTTTAAAGCCAGTTATTACTGAAAAGTCAATGAACGAAATGGCTAACAAGAAGTACGCTTTCTATGTTCATCCAGAAGCTACTAAGATTGACATCAAGCAGGCTGTTGAAAAGATGTTTGAAGGCACTAAGGTAGCAAGTGTTAACACAATGAATATTTCAGGTAAGACTAAGAGACGCGGCTATACTTTCGGTAAGACAAACAACAGAAAGAAAGCTATTGTCCAGCTTACAGCAGAAAGCAAGGAAATCGAAATTTTCCAGGGTATGTAATTAATTGACGGATAGACACACAGTTGAGTGTGATAATTTTTGATAAAGGAGTGTAAAAAATGGGTATTAAGAGATTTAAACCTTATACACCTTCAAGAAGACAGATGACAGTTTCTGACTTCTCTGAAATCACTAAGTCTACTCCTGAAAAAAGCCTCGTAGTTCATATTAAGACTACTGCAGGTCGTAACAATCAGGGTAAGATAACAGTTCGTCACATCGGTGGCGGTGCTAAGAAGAAGTATAGATTAATCGACTTCAAGAGAAATAAAGATGGTATTCCTGGTGTTGTAGCAGCAATCGAATACGATCCAAATAGAACAGCTAATATCGCTTTAATCAACTACGCTGATGGTGAAAAGAGATACATTCTTGCTCCAAACGGCTTAAAGGTTGGTACAACAATCATGAGCGGTGCTGAAGCTGAAGTTAGAGTTGGTAACGCATTACCATTAAGTGCTATTCCAGTTGGTGCTGAAATTCACAACATTGAAATGGTACCAGGTGCAGGCGGACAGTTAGTTCGTTCAGCAGGTAATGTTGCTCAGTTAATGGCTAAGGATGCTAAGTATGGTACAGTTAGATTACCATCTGGCGAAATGAGATTATTACCAGTTAAGTGTAAGGCTACAATTGGTCAGGTAGGTAATATCGACCACGAACTTATCAATATTGGTAATGCAGGTAAGAAGAGACACATGGGTATCAGACCTACAGTTCGTGGTTCTGTTATGAACCCTAACGACCATCCACACGGTGGTGGTGAAGGTAGAGCTCCTATCGGTCGTCCAGCTCCTTGTACTCCATGGGGTAAGCCAGCTCTTGGTTATAAGACAAGAAAGAAGCATAAAGCAAGCAACAAGTATATAGTTCGTAGTAGACATAAATAATAGGAGGACCTAAAATGAGTAGATCACTTAAAAAAGGACCATTCTGTGATGAACACCTTATGAAGAAGGTAGAAGCTCAGAATGCAGCCAATACAAAGGATGTTATAAAGACTTGGTCTCGCCGTTCTACTATTTTCCCAGAAATGATTGGTCACACAATTGCCGTTCATGATGGTAGAAAGCACGTTCCTGTATTCGTTACAGAGGATATGGTAGGTCACAAGTTAGGCGAATTCGCTTTAACAAGAACTTACAGAGGTCACGGTAAAGACGCAGAGAAAAAGTCAGGCGCTAGATAATAAACAATTGTTGGAAGGAGGGAACCTTAAATGGCAAAGGGACATAGAAGCCAGGTAAAGAAAGCTAGAAATGAGCAGAACAAGGACAGACGTCCACAGGCTCATGTAAAGTTCGTAAGAATTTCTGATACAAAGGCTAGAATCGTTTTAGACCAGATTAAGGGTAAAGGCGTTATTGAAGCTATGGGTATTTTAAAGTACTCTCCAAGATACGCTGCCGAAATTATTGAAAAGGTTTTAAAATCTGCTATTGCTAATGCAGTAAATAATAATGAATTAGACGAGAATAATCTTTATGTTGCAGATGTTGTAGCTAATCAGGGACCAACTCTTAAGAGAATTCGTCCAAGAGCTCAGGGTAGAGCATACAGAATTAACAAAAAGACTGCTCACATCTCAATATATTTAGATGAGAAGAAATAAGGAGGTCAACCATGGGTCAGAAAGTAAATCCACATGGATTAAGAGTTGGCATTATCAAGGATTGGGATTCAACTTGGTACGCTGATAAGAAGGACTACGCTAACTTCTTAGTTGAAGACAATAAGCTTAGAACTTTCGTTAAGAATAAATTAGCAAACTCAAGTGTTGCTAAGGTTGCTATCGAAAGAACAAACGAAAGAGTTAAAATTACAGTATATACATCAAAGCCTGGTATCGTAATCGGTAGACAGGGTTCTGCAATTCAGGAATTAAGTGCTGAACTTCAGACAATGACTAGCCAGAAGGTTATGGTTAACATTGAAGAAATCAAGAGACCTGAAACAAGCAGCCAGTTAGTAGCAGAAGATATTGCAAGACAGCTTGAAAATCGTGTAACTTTCCGTCGTGCAATGAAGAAGGCTATGCAGACAGCTATGAAGTTTGGTGCTAAGGGTATCAAGACTACTTGTAGCGGTAGACTTGGCGGTGCTGAAATGGCTCGTACAGAAACATACCATGAAGGTACTATTCCTCTTCAGACTTTAAGAGCAGATATCGATTATGGTTTTGCAGAAGCTAACACTACTTATGGTAAGATTGGTGTTAAGGTTTGGATTTACAAAGGTGAGGTTCTTCCTGCGAAGAAAGTTGCAGAAGGGAGTGTTCAGTAATGTTAATGCCTAAGAGAGTTAAAAGACGTAAGCAGTTCAGAGGCCGTATGAGAGGTCAGGCTTTAAGAGGCAACAAGATTACTTACGGTGATTACGGTATTGTGGCTTTAGAGCCATGCTGGATCAAGTCTAACCAGATTGAAGCAGCCCGTATCGCAATGACAAGATATATTAAGCGTGGTGGTCAGGTTTGGATTAAAATCTTCCCTGATAAGCCTGTTACAGCTAAGCCAGCCGGCACAAGAATGGGTTCTGGTAAAGGTGCTCCTGAATATTGGGTAGCTGTTGTTAAGCCAGGTAGAGTAATGTTTGAAATTGCAGGTGTATCTGAAGAAGTTGCAAGAGAAGCTTTAAGACTTGCTGTTCATAAGTTACCTATCAAGTGCAAGATCGTTTCACGCGCTGACCAGGAAAAGGAGTGTGACAAGAATGAAAACTAAGGAGTTTATTGAAGAATTAAATTCAAAGACTGTTGCTGAGTTAAATAACGATTTAGTAGAAGCTAAGAAGGAATTATTTAACTTAAGATTTCAGAATGCCACTAACCAGTTGAGCAACACTTCAAGAATTACATTAGTTCGTAAGAATATTGCTAGAATTCAGACAGTTTTGACTCAGAAGGAAAAGGCTCTTTAATATTTGCATAATGGAAGGAGGAAGTTTCAAGTGGAAAGAAATCTTCGTAAAACAAGAATTGGTAAAGTAATTAGCAACAAGATGGACAAGACAATCGTTGTTGCAGTTGAAAATAACGTAAGACATCCATTATACAAGAAGATTGTAAAGACAACTTACAAGTTAAAGGCTCACGATGAGAATAATGAGTGTCAGATTGGTGATAAAGTAAAGGTTATGGAAACTAGACCTTTATCTAAGGATAAGAGATGGAGACTTGTTTCTATCGTAGAAAAGGTTAAGTAATTCCTGAATATAAGGAGGAAACACAATGATTCAGCAGGAAAGCAGATTGGCTGTCGCAGACAACTCAGGTGCTAAAGAATTATTATGTATCAGAGTATTAGGCGGCTCAACAAGAAGATATGCTAATATTGGTGATGTTATAGTTGCTACTGTTAAAGATGCAACACCAGGCGGCGTTGTTAAGAAGGGCGAAGTAGTCAGAGCTGTTGTTGTTAGAACTGTAAAGGGTACTCACAGACCAGATGGTTCTTACATCAAGTTCGATGAAAATG
Organism: Eubacterium sp. CAG:274; assembly: GCA_000432155.1. Classification (GTDB taxonomy): domain Bacteria; phylum Bacillota; class Clostridia; order Lachnospirales; family CAG-274; genus CAG-274. The sequence goes on along the minus strand of FR888494.1, from coordinate 48,403 downwards.
CAGCTGTAATTATCAAAGAAGATAAAAACCCTAGAGGTACTCGTATTTTTGGACCTGTTGCAAGAGAGCTCAGAGAGAAGCAGTATATGAAGATATTGTCTCTTGCACCTGAAGTATTATAATAGGAGGTAAGGGTCAGTATGAAGATTAAAAAAGGCGATAAAGTTCAGATTATTGCAGGTAAGGATAAAGGCAAGTCAGGTAAGGTTATCCAGGTTATTACAAAGAGCAACAAGGTAGTTGTTGAAGGTGTTAACCAGGTTAAGAAGAATGTAAAGGCTAGCCCACAGAATCCAAACAGCGGTATTATTACTAAAGAAGCAGCTATTGACGCATCTAATGTAATGCTTTTACACGAAGGCAAGCCTACCAGAGTTGGTTACAAGGTTACAGATGGTGTAAAGCAGAGAATTGCTAAGTCAACTGGCGAAGTAATCGACTAATCTGGGAAGGAGGTAACTAAACGTGAACGCTTTTAAGGAATATTATGTTAATGAAGTAGTACCAGCAATGGTAGCTAAATTCTCATACAAGAATATTATGGAAGTTCCAAAGATTGAAAAAATCGTTATCAACATGGGACTTGGTGAAGCAAAAGATAACTCTAAGGCTATCGACAATGCAGTAAATGATATGACTATCATTTCTGGTCAGAAGCCAATCGTAACTAAGGCAAGAAAGTCTATTGCCAATTTCAAACTTCGTGAAGGTATGCCTATCGGTTGTAAGGTAACTTTAAGAGGTGAAAAGATGTACAGCTTTGCAAGTAAGCTTATCAACATCGCTCTTCCTCGAGTTCGTGACTTCCGTGGTGTAAGTGCTAACTCTTTTGATGGTAGAGGTAACTACACATTAGGTATCAAGGAACAGTTAATGTTCCCTGAAATCCAGTTTGATAAGATTGATAAAATCAGAGGTATGGATATTGTATTTGTAACAACAGCTAATACTGATGAAGAAGCAAGAGAGCTTCTTAGATTATTCGGTATGCCATTTAAGAAATAAGGAGGAGAAAACAATTATGGCTAAGACATCAATGAAGGTTAAGCAAGCAAAAAAACCTAAGTTTTCAACTCAGAGCTATACTCGTTGCAGAATTTGCGGTAGACCACATGCTTACTTGAGAAAATTCGGTATTTGTAGAATTTGTTTCCGTGAATTAGCGTACAAGGGTGAAATCCCTGGAGTAAAGAAGGCCAGCTGGTAATTGAAAGGAGGTTTTTTCAAATGTCAATGAGTGATCCTATTGCAGATATGCTCACTAGAATTAGAAATGCTAACACTGCTAAGCACGATACAGTAGAAATGCCTTGCAGTAAGATGAAAGAGGCTATTGCTGATATCCTCGTTAAGGAAGGCTATGTAGCAGGTTATGAAGTTATAGAAGACGGCGTTAAGAAGACAATGCGCATTACATTAAAGTATGGTGCCAACAAGAACGAAAAGGTTATTTCAGGTATCAAGAGAATTTCTAAGCCAGGTCTTAGAATTTATGCTAACAAGGATGAGTTACCAAGAGTTTTAGGCGGTATGGGTACAGCTATTGTTTCTACTAACAAGGGTGTTATCACTGATAAGGAAGCCAGAAAGCTCGGCGTTGGCGGCGAAGTTATCGCCTTCGTATGGTAATAGAAGGAGGTAAATTGAATGTCACGTATTGGTAAATTACCTGTTGCTATTCCTGCCGGCGTAGAAGTTAAGCTTGAGGAAGGTAACGTGATTACAGTTAAGGGCCCTAAGGGTACTTTAACTCGTAAATTAGTAGATGATTTAGATATTAAGGTTGAAGGTTCAGAAGTTATTGTAACAAGACCTAGCGACTTAAAGAGATATAAGTCTTTACATGGTTTAACTAGAACACTTATTTTCAACATGGTTGAAGGTGTTACAAATGGTTATACTAAGGAACTCGAAATCAACGGTGTTGGTTACAGAGCAGCAAAGGCTGGTAAGAAGTTAACTTTAACTCTTGGCTACTCTCACCCAGTAGAAATGGAAGACCCTGAAGGTATCGAAACTAAGGTTGACGGTAACAAGATTACTGTAAGCGGTATCGACAAGGAAAAGGTTGGTCAGTTCGCAGCTGAAATCAGAACTAAGAGACCACCAGAACCATACAAGGGTAAAGGTATTAAGTACACAACTGAAACTATCAGACGTAAGGTTGGTAAGACTGGTAAGAAATAATAAAGGAGTGAATGTGCAATGATTAGAAAGCCATCACGTGCTGTAGCTAGAGCAAAGCGTCATTACAGACTTCGTAATAACATTTCAGGTACAGCTCAGAAACCTAGATTAGCAGTATTCAGATCAAATATGCATATCTATGCACAGATTATTGATGATACAGTAGGCAACACAATTTGTGCTGCATCAACTATGGAAGCTGACATTAAGAGCAAGGTTGAATTTACAAATACTGTAGAAGCTGCTAAAGTTGTTGGCGAAACAGTAGCTAAGAAGGCTATTGAAAAAGGTATTAAAGAAGTAGTTTTTGATAGAGGCGGTTTTGTTTATACAGGCAAAATCCAGGCTTTAGCTGACGCAGCAAGAGAAGCCGGCTTACAATTCTAATAAGGAGGGGAACACATGAGAACAAAAATCGATACTAGTGCTCTCGATTTAAGGGATAACGTAGTTACCATTAAGAGAGTAACAAAGGTAGTTAAAGGTGGTCGTACTATGCGTTTCGCTGCTTTAGTAGTAGTAGGCGACGGTAACGGTCATGTAGGCGTAGGCTTAGGTAAGGCAACTGAAATCCCTGATGCTATCCGCAAGGGTAAGGATGATGCAATCAAGAATATCATCAAGGTTGACTTAAATGAAAATGGTAGTCTTTACCATGAAATTTATGGTAAGTTCGGTGGAGCAACAGTTCTTTTAAAGCCAGCTCCAGAAGGTACTGGTATCATCGCAGGTGGTCCAGCTCGTGCCGTTCTTGAACTTGCAGGTTTCAAAAATATCAGAACAAAGTCTTTAGGTTCTCGTAATAAGAGAAATGTAGTTAGTGCTACAATCGACGGTTTAGCAAATTCAACTTCTCCAGAGAAGGTTGCTAAGCTTAGAGGCAAGACTGTTGAAGAAATTCTTGGTTAAGGGGGATATTGAGATGTTAAAAATTACATTAGTAAAGTCTACAATAGGTGCAATCCCTAAACATAGAAAGACTGTTCAGGCTCTTGGTTTGAACAAGCTTCACTCAACTGTTGAGCAGCAGGACAATGCTGCAATTAGAGGTATGCTTAACCAGGTTAAGCACCTTGTAAAGGTAGAGGAAATTTAATTTAAGGAGGTGTACCTAAATGTTTTTAAATGAATTAAAGCCAGCTGACGGCGCAAAGACAAAGAAGTTCCGTAAGGGTAGAGGTCACGGTTCAGGCAACGGTAAGTTTGCAGGTAGAGGTCGTGACGGTCAGAAGTCTCGTTCAGGTGGTGGCGTAAGACCAGGTTTCGAAGGTGGTCAGATGCCATTATATAGAAGAATTCCTAAGAGAGGTTTCACTTGCATTAATTCTAAGAACATCGTTGCTATCAACTTAGCTCTTTTAGATGTATTTAACGACGGCGATGTAGTTGATATCAAGGCATTACAGTCTAAGGGTCTTGTATCTAACCCAAGAGATGGCGTTAAAATCTTAGGTCAGGGCGAAATCACAAAGAAACTTACAGTTCAGGTAAATTATTTCAGCGCTTCTGCAAAGGAGAAAATTGAAGCCGCAGGCGGAAAAGCTGAGGTGATTTAATTGTTTAGTACACTTAAGAACGCATTCAAAGTTAAGGAAATACGTGCTAAGTTATTGAATATGTTAATAGTATTGGTAATAGTGCGTTTGGGTACTTTTATTCCGGTGCCGGGTATTAATATTAATGCCCTGCATAATGCCGGTGCTAGCGATACTCTCTACTCACTTATTACCGGAGGTAACTATGGTACAATATTCGCTATGGGTATTGGACCATACATTACTGCTTCTATCATTATGCAGCTTTTAACAGTTGCTATTCCAAGATTGGAACAGATACAAAAAGATGGTGAAGAGGGAAGAAAAAAGATTTCTCAGTACACTAGAATAATGTCTGTTGCATTGGCGTTCTTACAGGGTGCCGGACAGGTGTACACAATTCACAGTGCTTTTAAAAACCCTAACTGGTATGTTTATATTGTAGCTCTGTTTACAATGGTTTCCGGTACTATCTTTATTATGTGGTTAGGCGAAAAGTTAACTGAAATAGGTATTGGTAATGGTGCATCATTTATCATCTTTGCTAATATCCTTTCTGGTTTAGGTACTGGAGTTAATAGCCTTATTACAGCTGCTTCAGGCAGTGCTATGGGTTGGGTTAAGATTGTGGTTATTCTTGCAATCTTATTTGTAGTTATGGTTTTCGTTGTTTTAGTATCAGACGGTGAAAGACGCATTCCTGTACAGTATTCAAATAAACTTGCAGGCGGAAGTAGAATGATGGTTGGTGGACAGACTTCATTTATTCCTATTAAGGTAAATATTGCTGGTGTTATGTCTATCATCTTTGCTATTTCTATTTTACAGTTCCCATATACTATCAATCAGTTAATACAGAGTACAACTCTTTCTAAGATTTCAAATGTATTATCTACACACCATCCTGTAGGTGCAGTATTATATGTAATTCTTATTTTCTGTTTTACATTCTTCTATACTTCTTTTGCATTCAACCCAGTTGAAGTTGCAGAAAATATGAAGAAGAATGGTGGTTTTGTACCTGGTATTAGACCTGGTAAGCCTACATCTGATTACATCCAGAAGATAGTTGACAGAATTTCACTTATTGGTGCATTCGCTTACTCAATTATCGCTATGGTTCCAGTTGTATTAAACTGGGTAACAGGCGTAAATATGGGCTTCGGTGGTACAACATTACTTATCGTAACAGGCGTTGCTCTTGAAATTATCAAGCAGCTTGAATCACAGCTTGTTAAGAGACATTATACAGGTTTTTTAAATAAATAAGATTAAACTATATAAAGGAGCCGGGTCTCCCGGCTCTTTTTTTGGGAGATGTATTAAATTATGAAATTGGTACTTATCGGTTGTCCAGGCGCAGGTAAGGGTACACAGGCTAAGAAGCTTTCTAAGCACTATGGAATAGCTCATATTTCAACTGGTGATTTATTAAGAGAGCAGATGAAGCAGGGTACTGAGCTTGGCAAAAAGGTTAGTGAAATAATGAATGCAGGCGGTCTTGTTTCTGATGAAATCGTTTCTGCAATGTTAGCTGAAAGAATTAAAGCTGATGACTGTAAGAATGGTTACATTCTTGACGGTTATCCAAGAAATGTATCTCAGGCAGAAGGTCTTGATGCTATTACAGGTCCTCTTGATAAGGTTGTTTGTATTGATGTTGATGATAACATTATTGTTGACAGAATGACAGGCAGAAGAGGTTGCCCAAAGTGTGGTTCAATGTACCACGTTAAGTATAATCCACCAAAGCAGGATGGCGTATGCGATGCTTGTGGTGAAGCTTTGATTCAGCGTAAGGATGATAACGAAGAAACAGTTAAGAATAGACTTAAAGTTTATCATGAAACAACTGCTCCAGTTATTAACTATTACGATGAAAAAGGTTTGTTGGTTAAAATTAACGGCGTAGGCGATATTGATGAAATATTTAATGCCGTTGTTAATGCCTTAGAGGATAAATAGTAATGTCTATTACGATAAAGAAGGAAAGTCATATTGAGAAAATGCGTATTGCTGGTAGAATTACTGGTGAAACACTTAACTTAATTGAAAAAAGTATCCGCCCTGGTATAACAACTAAGGAATTGGATAGAATTGCTGAAGAATATATTCGTTCTTGTGGAGCAGTTCCTTCTTTTAAGGGATTGTATGGCTATCCGGCCTCAATTTGTGCCTCAGTTAATGAACAGGTCGTTCATGGTATTCCATCAGGTAATACTGTTTTAAAAGAGGGCGACATTATTTCAATTGATACTGGTGCATATATCGATGGTTTTCATGGCGATGCTGCGAGAACATTCGGTGTAGGTCAAATTTCAGAACAAAGGCAACGACTTATTGATATTACAAAAGAAAGCTTCTTTGAAGGCGTTAAATTAGTAAAAGTAGGTAATTACTTGAACAAAGTATCAGCTGCTATTCAAGACTATGTTGAGAGTAATGGCTACGGCGTTGTTCGTGATTATGTTGGACATGGTATCGGACGTGATATGCACGAGGACCCAGAGATACCTAATTACAGAACAGGAAGACCGGGTCCAAAACTTGTAAAGGGTATGACACTTGCAATCGAGCCGATGGTAACTGTAGGTACTTATAAAGTACATACACTTCCTAATAGATGGACCGTTGTGACTAATGATGGCAGTGATTCAGCTCATTATGAGAATACTGTGCTGGTTACAGATAATGAGCCTGAGCTATTAACCTTAGTATAAGAGGTGAAGGAATTGTTGAAAAAAGGTCAAATATGTTTCTCAAAGGCCGGTCATGATAAAGGTGGTGCGTTTATCATATTGCACAGTGATGACACATACGCCTATATAGCAGACGGAAAGTTGAGAACACTTGAAAAACCAAAGAAAAAGAAAAGAATTCATATTCAGATTTCAAATGAAGTAAATTCTGAGATTGAAAATATGCTGGAGAATGAATTATATATTAATGATTCCCATATAAGAAAAGCTCTGGCAAAGTATAATAAAACTTGTAATTGATTTTAAGGAGGTAAAAAGCCTTGGCAAAAAATGACGTAATAGAAGTAGAAGGCACTGTCCTCGAGAAACTTCCAAATGCTATGTTTTCAGTTGAACTGGAAAATGGACATCAGATTCTTGCCCATATTTCAGGTAAGTTAAGAATGAACTTTATCAGAATAATACCAGGTGACAAAGTTAAAATTGAAATGTCACCATACGATTTGAGTAAAGGACGAATTACCTGGAGAGGTAAATGAAAGGAGAATTCAAATGAAGGTTAGACCATCAGTTAAACCAATGTGTGAAAAATGTAGAGTAATTAAGAGAAAGGGTGCAGTTAGAATTATCTGCGAAAACCCTAAGCATAAGCAGAGACAGGGCTGATTTTTTAATATGCCCGGCATCTGTTACTATACAGATTATGGGACAGGGCTGGTGACAGCCCTGTGCTTATTTTTACGCAAAATAAAAAATATTAAATATTTTTCAAAAAAATGTAAAAAAACACTTGATTTATGAAAACAAGTGTGGTATACTCAGTATTCGGTAAGTATTTTATTTTAGTGTATACAATATGGTTAGAAAGGGTTAATTGCCCTTAAAGGCCCAAGTACCGTTAGATGGGGAGCGGCTGCCCCTTGGTAACAGGTTTTATCCTGTGCTAAAATTAAAATATCATACCGAAATTATTATAAGAAACTGTAATTTTATTACAAGAAAGAGGTGCAAAGAATGGCTCGTATTGCGGGTGTTGATTTACCTAGAGAAAAGCGTATTGAAATCGGCCTTACTTATGTATTCGGTATCGGACGTGCTAAGGCAGACAAGATTTTATCTATGACTGGTATTAATCCAGACACTAGAGTTAGAGACCTTACAGATGATGAAGTTGCAAAGATTAGAGAAGCTATCGATGAAACTCATACACTTGTTGAAGGTGATTTAAGAAGAGAAGTTGCTATGAACATCAAGCGACTTATGGAAATCGGTTGTTACAGAGGTATTCGTCACAGAAGAGGTCTTCCATGTAGAGGTCAGAAGACTAAGACAAACGCTAGAACAAGAAAAGGTCCTAGAAGAACTGTTGCGAACAAGAAGAAATAATTAATCAATGTAATTGATTTAAGGAGGTTAATTTAATGGCAAAGACAGTAAAGAAAGCTGCAGGCCGTAGACGTCGTGACAGAAGAGTTGTTGAACGTGGCCAAGCTCATATACAGTCAACTTTTAATAATACAATTGTTACTATTACAGATGCTGCTGGTAATGCTTTATCATGGGCAAGTGCTGGCGAATTAGGTTTTAGAGGTTCTAAGAAGTCTACTCCATATGCTGCACAGATGGCTGCTGAAAAGGCTGCAGGTGCTGCTAAGGATTATGGTTTAAAGACTGTTGAAGTATTCGTTAAGGGTCCTGGTTCAGGACGTGAAGCTGCTATCAGAGCTTTACAGACAGTTGGTCTTGACGTTACTATGATTAAGGATGTTACTCCTGTTCCTCACAATGGTTGTAGACCACCTAAGAGAAGAAGAGTTTAATTTTAATACAGTGTAGAATATATTTGTGGAGGTACATTATTAATGGCTAGAGATATGGGTCCTATCATTAAGAGATGCAGATACCTTGGTATTGAACCTAGTGTACTCGGCTCTTCTAAGAAGTTAGGCAATCGTAAAAGAAATATGCGCAAGTTAAGTGAATACGGCGTTCAGTTAAAGGAAAAGCAGAAGGTTAAGTTCATTTACGGCGTACTTGAAAAGCAGTTCAGAAACTACTATAAGAAAGCTGATAAGATGAACGGTATTACTGGTGAAAACTTACTTCAGCTTCTTGAAACAAGACTTGATAACGTAGTTTTCAGATTAGGCTATGGCCGTACTAGAAAGGAAGCAAGACAGGTTGTAAGACATAATCTTGTTACTGTAAACGGCAAGAAGGCTAACATCCCATCTATTCAGGTTAAGGTTGGAGATGTAATCGAAATTAAGGAAACTAAGAAGGACATTGAAAGATTTAAGCAGGTTCTTGAAGTTACTTCAACTCGTATCGTTCCTGAGTGGTTATCTGCTGACCACGATAACCTCAAAGGTAGTGTTGTAACACTTCCAAAGAGAGAACAGTTAGATTTACCTGTAAACGAAACACTTATTGTCGAATTGTACTCTAAGTAATAATTGGCAAAGTATGGCTTTTGGTAAATGTTTTTTAACTATTTTTAAGGAGGTTGGGCTGAGTGTTTGAATTTGAAAAACCTCGTATCGAAATTGCAGAACAGAATGAGACTTACGGTCGCTTTGTAGTAGAGCCTTTAGAAAGAGGCTATGGTACTACTCTTGGTAATTCACTTAGAAGAATTTTACTTTCTTCATTACCTGGTGCTGCTGTAAGCAACGTAAAGATAGATGGCGTTCTTCACGAATTTAGCACTATTCCTGGTGTTAAGGAAGACGTTACTGAAATTATTTTGAATCTTAAAAATCTTGCTATTAAGAACAACAGCGAAAGCAATGAGCCAAAAATGGCTTACATCGACGCAAGTGGTGATTGTGAAGTTAAGGCTAGCGATATTAGAGTTGACTCTGATATCGAAATCCTTAACCCAGATTTACACATTGCTACTTTAAGCGGTGGTGCAGACAGCAAGCTTTTTATGGAAATTACCATAACAAAAGGTCGTGGCTATGTAGAAGCCTCTAAAAATAAAAGGGCTGACCAACCCCTTAGAATGATACCTGTAGACTCTCTTTATACTCCAGTTAGAAGAGTAAACTTTAAGGTAGAGGATACTCGTGTCGGTCAGATTACTGACTATGATAAACTTACTTTTGAAGTATGGACTGATGGTACAATCTCTCCTGATGATGCAGTAAGTTTAGGTGCTAAGATTTTAAATGAGCATTTGTGCTTATTTGTTGACTTGTCTGACAGTGCTAAAAATGCTGAAATTCTCGTTGAAAAAGAAGTTGGAACTAAGGAAAAGGTTCTTGAACAGAGTATTGAAGAACTTGACCTTTCAGTTCGTTCTTACAACTGTCTTAAGAGAGCTGGTATCAACACTGTTGAAGACTTGGCAAATAAGACTGAAGACGATATGATGAAGGTGCGTAATCTTGGACGCAAGTCTTTAGACGAAGTACTTAAAAAGTTAGAAGAACTTGGATTGAGTTTAAGTCCAAGTGACGATTAAGGAGGATTAAGTTAATGGCTGGATATAGAAAACTTGGTCGTACAGCAAGTCAGCGTAAAGCATTGCTTCGTAACCAGGTAACTAATTTATTATACCATGGCAAGATTCAGACTACTGAAGCTAAGGCTAAGGAAATCAGAAGAATTGCTGAAAAGTTAATCACTCTTGCAGTTAAGGAAAAGGATAACTTCGATGAAGTAACTGTAACAGCAAAGGTTGCTAAGAAGGATTCTGATGGCAAGAGAGTTAAGAATGTTGTAGACGGTAAGAAGGTTACTGTTTTTGATGAAGTTGAAAAGACTATCAAGAAGGATCAGCCTTCAAGACTTAACGCTAGAAGAAAGATGTTAAGCTACTTCTACCCAGTAGTTGAAGCTCCTGTTAACGGCAGAAAGAAGAAGGCTAACACTAAGAACATCGATATGGCTAACCATATGTTCGAAGAAGTTGCTCCTAAGTATGCTGACAGAAATGGTGGCTACACTAGAATGATTAAGATTGGTGCTAGACGCGGTGACGGCGCTGAAGTTGTAATCATTGAATTAGTTTAATTTGATTTTTTTGAGAGGATACATTGTATCCTCTCTTTTTTGGCTCTTTGTCAAGAGCTGGGCAAAAAATATTGATTTTATGTTTTACTTAAGGGAAAAGGGCATAGAAGTGTACTTATGTATATGCTTATAAAAATTGGTGTAGCTTTTTTAACTACACCGATTTTTATAATACTTTTAAATTTTGAATTGCATTTTTATCTTCTATATATGGCGTTTACACCGAACTGAGTATATTGACCTATTTTATAATTTTCTACAAATTCTCGGTCGGTTTCCCATTTAGAAATAGCAAGTTCCATTCTAGCTTGTGAACTTCTTTGATTTATAAAAAAGTCCAAGTAGCTAATAATTTCACTTTTTGACATAATTTTATTATCTATAATAACTGCAAGAATTTTTTGTCTACCAGTAGCTGACAAACCATTTGTTTGTGATGTATTGTATCCATATTGCATAAGTATAGATTCCTTTGCTAAACGAATACCATTTGCATAATTTCCTTTCAGATAACTTTTTTCATCAGTAATTCGACATAAAATTAAACCTTTGTTTTTTAGAGCTTGATATGTGGAGTTCAACATAAAATATACTTTACATTCATTGCAATAACCAGCAGAAATTTTTATCTGTTCTCTTTTTCCATCATTGTCTATATTTATCATAGCCACTATATTATCAATTTTATGCTTATTGTGCATACATTTGAAGACATTTGTTCTTACAACAAAATCTTTTAATCCAATTTCTGTCAACATAGGTTTATTTTTATTTGATTTAGAAATAGAATTATTATTTTGGTATTTTAGAATTTTTTGTATATATCTATTTATCCTATTTAAAAAATTTTGATTATAGTGGCAATCACGGTTAAATACCGTACATATTTTATTTTTTAATTTACATGACATCTTATACTTACATTTATTCTGGTAAAAATCAGCATAATTTTTTATATAATTTTCTATATCTTTTTGTTTTATACCATATTTTTTTACTAGATTTTCAATATATTGTCTTTTTATGTCTATTAAAGAGGTATATAATTTTTGTTTTGCTTCATATTGCTTATGTTCTAGTTCTTGCTTATGCTCTAATATATACTGCTTTTGCTTTTCTATACAATTTTCTATGATATTAACAATTTTATTTATATCATAATCCACATATTTTAATGGTTGATTACAATATAATAATTTATTGTCTGTTTCTTTTTGATTTTCGTGTTCGGTATTGACAAAATATAATTCAATTTTTTTCCTTTTTTTATATATTGAACTGTATTTAATACCATTAGTTTGAATAAATTTACTCCATTTTAAATATGGAAGTTTTTTAATTATTTTTTCTTCATGGTTTTTAATACTTTCTTTATGACGTTTTTTTCTTTCTTCATTTTCAATACAAAGTTCAATTTTATTTACAATAATATTAACATTATATTTAACATATTCTAATACTTGGTTGTCACATAATAATCTACTATCTACTATTTCATCATTTTTTTGTATATTGAGAATACAAATTAATTCAATCTCTTTTCCATTTCCATCTACTGATGAATATTTTATAATATTATTTTCAGTAGACTTATTCCATTTTAAATATGGAAGTTTTTTAATTATTTTTTCTTCAAGTTCTTGTTTGTTTTTTTGCTCAAGTTTTTGTTTTATTGATATATGTAAGTAAAGATATCTTATAAGTTGATTTCTTAATTTTTTCTCTAATTCTTGCTTTTTCGTTTCGGAAAGTAAAATACTAAATTCAAGATTGCTAATACCACATCTATTTTCTAAATACTGATTTAAAATTTTTTCATAATTATGCTTGCGAAATGGTAAAATAGTTTCATTGTTGTATTCGTTTATTAAGTCTGATTTCGTCTTTTCAAAAAAGAATTGTGATACTTTGCTTAATGATTGAATATCAAGTGTAAAAAAATCTCCCTTAGTGGCATCCCATTGTGATATTTTAATATCTTTACCTTTATTTTCTATACATAAATCTAGGACACAACATTTATCATTAATATCGGTGAATAGTTCTTTCAGTATAATGTTTTTTGTTTGTTTTATAATTTGAGATATATCCATAATAAAAACCTCCTTTATGCAACGAAATATTCTTTAGAACTTGATGTTGTGATTACCATTCTATAATTTATATAAACATATTTTTTTTAGCTATTATAAAAAAATATAAGTACAATTATAGTATAAAATTCTAGTTGTTTTTATTTATTAATAAGATTATATCATATTTTATATAAAAAATGTAAAAAAATATGACATATAAGGATAATATTTTAATTAAGAGTATTTATGGAGTTAAAAATAAATTTATATAGTTTAAATTAAGTAATTTAATAAGATAAAGTATTTGACTTAATAAAATATAAGTTTGATAAATAATTAAAGCATAAAAAACTGACACCATTAAAAAATGATGTCAGTAGATTAGTTAATATACAATTTCCATTACATAGCCTTAGCTATGGTTTCTAGTTCATTTTCAGGTTCTGTAAGATTTACAGGATTTAAAATTTCATTCAACTGGTTTTCTGAAAGCAGTTTTTCGCTTAATACTATTTCCTTAACCGTTCTACCTGTTTTAAGTGAAAGTTTAGCTATTTCAGCTGATTTTTTATAGCCAATATAAGGGCAAAGGGCAGTAGAAATACCTACAGAATGTTCAACATAACTTCTACATTCCTTTTCATTAGCTGTAATGCCTGTAACACAGTTATTAGTAAGAGTGTTTACAGCCCCTGTAAGAGTTTCTATTGATTCAAATATATTGTAAAATAAAACTGGTTCAAAGGCATTTAATTCCATTTGTCCTGCCTCTGCTGCCATTGTAATAGTTGTATCGTGACCAATTACAAGATAGGCTACCTGTGTTACAACCTCCGGAATTACTGGATTTACTTTTCCGGGCATAATTGAAGAACCATTCTGCTTTGCTGGAAGATTAATTTCGTGTAAGCCAGTTCTCGGACCGCTTGAAAGAAGTCTTAAATCATTACTGAACTTAGATAAGTTTACAGCACATGTCTTTAAAGCATTTGAAACTGATACGAAGCAATCTAAGTTCTGTGTTGCATCTATCAAATCGTCAGCCTGTTTAAAGGAAATACCAGTTATAAGTGAAAGATTTTCTACGATATGGTGCAAATACATTGGGCTTGTGTTGATAGCTGTGCCAATAGCTGTACCGCCCATATTTACATATTCTACCTCTTTAATTGCCTCTTTTATTCTAGTTATATCTCTGTTTATAACTTTGGCATATGCGTGAAAAGACTGACCTAAACGCATTGGAACAGCATCCTGTAACTGTGTTCTACCCATTTTTATAATATGGTCAAACTCTTTTGATTTCAAAATTAAAGCACTATATAATTCTTCAAGCTCATTTAATAAATTTGGTATAAGTTTTAATATTGTAAGTTTGCCAGCAGTTGGAATTACATCATTTGTTGATTGTGCCATATTGACATGGTCATTAGAATGAACTACTGTGTAATCTCCCTTAGTACAACCTAAAAGCTCAATGGCTCTGTTTGCTATTACCTCATTTGCATTCATATTTGCTGATGTGCCAGCACCACCTTGAACGGCATCAACTATAAACTGGTCGTGAAATTTACCATTAATAATCTCATCACAGGCAATAGATATTACATTTGCTATTTTGTAATTTAAAAGTCCAGCATGTTCGTTTGTAATAGCAGATGCTTTCTTTATTTGTGCAAGACTGTTTATAAATTTATAATGCATAGACTTTTTTGTAATATGGAAGTTATTTTTTGCTCTAAGGCTTTGTACACCATAATAAGCATCTACAGGAATTTCAAGGCTACCAATGGAATCAAATTCAGTTCTAGTTTTCATATATAATTTACCTCCAATAATGTTTGTTTATTTGTCGTTGTTTTATTTGATGTTTGAAATAATAGCACCGTATTAAAAAATTGTAAATATGTTTTGAAATTATCAATAAAATTTATTTTATTAATAGGTTTTACTTTAATAAATGTGTTAAATGATAGTTATACTTAATTTTATTAAGTTTTGGGTTATGTGCTACAGCATAATTGACAAAAATTGAAATGATTTTTTGTATAATATTTTAACTGTGTCAATTTTGTTGACTTTTTGTTTTTTCAATGTTAAAATCTATCTATAATTTTTATGTAAGGAGTAATTTATGAGCATTTTAACGGTAGAAAATATGAGCCATGTTTTTGGTGGTAGAGTAATATACGAAGATGTTTCCTTTAAGTTAAATAAAGGGGAGCATGTTGGTTTTATTGGAGCTAATGGCGAAGGTAAATCTACATTTATGAAAATTATCACTAATAAACTTATGCCAGATGAGGGTAAAATCGAATGGGCTAAAAGAGTTCGTGTAGGATATATGGACCAGCACGCCGAACTTAAAAAAGGTCAGACTATAAGAGATGCCTTAAAAACTGCGTTTGACTATTTATTTGATATTGAAAAGGAAATGAATGACATATATGCAAAAATGGGCGATGAGGGTGCAGATATTGATAAATTAATGGAAAGTGCAGCCGAATTGCAGGATATTCTCGATACAAGTGACTTCTATATGATTGACACAAGAGTTGAAGAAGTTGCAAGAGGTGTAGGTCTTACAGATTTAGGACTTGATTCGGATGTGGACGATTTATCCGGTGGTCAGAGAACTAAAATCCTTCTTGCTAAAATGCTTTTACAAAATCCTGATATTTTGCTTTTAGACGAACCTACAAACTATCTTGATGAAGAACATATTGCTTGGCTTAAAGAGTATTTATTAAAGTATGAAAATGCCTTTATTCTTATTTCTCATGATATGGAATTTTTAAACGATGTTGTAAATATTATTTATCATGTTGAAAATGCCCATATTACCCGTTATGTTGGAGATTATAATGAATTTCTTAGATTATACGAATTAGGCAAAAAACAGCTTGAAGCGGCCTATAATAGACAGCAAAATGAAATTAATTCACTTCAGACTTTTATTGCAAAAAATAAAGCCAGAGTGGCTACAGCCGGTATGGCAAGAGCAAGACAGAAAAAGCTTGATAAAATGGATATTATTGAATTGGCAAAGGAAAAACCAAAGCCAGAGTTCAGATTTGTTGCAGGCAGAACTTCCGACAAACTTATTTTTGAAACAAAGGATTTAGTAATAGGCTATGACAAGCCTTTGTCTAAGCCTTTAAATCTTTTGCTTGAAAGAGGACAGAAAGTAGCTGTTGTTGGTTCAAATGGTATTGGTAAAACTACACTTTTAAGAAGCCTTTTAGGAGAAATTAAGCCTATTTCAGGTTCTGTAGAACTTGGTGGTAATCAGCTTATAGGTTACTTTGAACAGGAAATAAAGAGTGATAATACTAATACTTGTATTGATGATGTATGGAATGAATTTCCGTCTTTAAATCAAGGAGAAGTAAGAGGTTTATTGGCTAAATGTGGTTTAACAACTGACCAAATAGAAAGCAAGGTTTATGTGTTAAGTGGTGGAGAACAGGCAAAGGTACGACTTTGCAAAATAATGAATAAGGAAACTAATATTCTTGTTCTTGACGAACCTACAAACCACTTAGATGTAGATGCTAAAGACGAATTGAAAAGAGTTTTAAAAGAGTATAAGGGTACTATTTTAATGGTTTGTCACGAACCAGAGTTTTACAAGGATATTTGTACAGAAATTTGGGACGGAAGTAATTTTAAATAAAGCAAAAAAGTTCTCATTAATTTGAGAACTTTTTTATATGTTTCTTTATTAAAATAGAAATTATATATCCTATGATTGTAAACAATATCATTATAGAAGTGTAGTCTATAACAAACTTGAATATATTTTCATTAAAATTCACAAACATAAATTTTTTAGTGAGGAAAACATAGGAAAGTATTTTTCTGGAATACAGGGCATATGCACCATAAATAGTAATTAATATAAAAATTAATTTTATTATGTGGTTTGTGTTTTTTGGTAAAAATATGCCAAGGTGCATACCCATATGTATAGACACCAGTATAAATCCTAAATGAGAAGCTGACAAGTGTATAAGTCTGCTAATAGCCATTCCAGAGTTTATATTAAGGAATGAAAATGTATATTCAGACATAATAATACCACTTATCATAAGTAAAATCATTGTTATTAAAAGCAATATATTTATTATGGTACTTAAAATTCTGTATGGTGTATAACTTCCTTTAAATAATTTGCTGTACCATTTTATGTTTAATATATTGTGAATGATAAAAATGATAAATAGAGCAGTTCCGGCATATTCGTGGTATGCTTTGCCAATTAGTTGATATGCCATAAGGGTAATCATCATAATTGGCATAGCAATATTAATTATGTTTCTTACAATTTTTATATTCATAAATCTTACATTACACCATTGTCTTTCAACCACTGTGTAATTTCGTTTTCTGAATTTTCTACACTACCACCACGTATAGCTAAACCTTCTTTTACCTGTGCGTTAGGTAAGAGGGCAGACAAGTCTTTTTCACTTGTACCCATACCACTGCCTTCGTTAGTGCAAATAGGAAGTATAGTTTTGTTTGTAAAATCATATTCTTCCAAGAATGATGCTACAGCCATAGGGTATGTTCCCCACCAGTTTGGATAAACCAAAACAACTGTGTCGTAGTTGTCTATATTATCAATATGGTTTGTGACAACTGGTCTTTTGTTTTCTTTCTTTTCGTTAGATGCTATATTAACAGTTTCGTTGTAGTCTACAGGATAGCTTTCCTGTGTCTTTATTTCGAACACATCGCTGTTTGTAGCCTTTTGTACATAATCTGCTACAAGGTGGTAATTACCGTTTACTATACTGGCTGAAGAAATACCGTCAACATTGTTATTTTCAACATTTGATGACCAAGAGAAATATACTGTTAAAACTTTATTGTTTGGTGTGCTTTCAGTATTTTCTGTATGTTCAATAGTAGTTGATTCAGTTGATGTTTCGGAAGTAGAAGTAATATTTGAGCTACCACAGCCGTTTAAAGTGAATGCTATTGTACCTAAAACAAGTAAAATTAATAATCTTTGCATATAATTACACCTCACTTTTCAGAGTTTTCAATTCAGTTCCTAATTTGTGTAGTTGTTGTTGATGAATTACAAGCCAAACCGTCTTTTATTGTTGAATTAGGGAGGGCAGTTTTTAAATCACTTACACTTGAACCTAATCCAGAACCTTTATGAGTTGAAAATGGAATTATTGTTTTTCCTTCTAAATTGTTATTTTCAATGAAAGTAAACATTGCCATAGGCATTGTACCCCACCAAATAGGATAGCCAATGTAAATGGTATCGTATTCGTCTAAGTTATCAACAGTTGTCTTAATTTCAGGTCTTGCTTTTTCAGTTTTTTCTTTCTGAGCAATTTCAACTGTTTCGTTGTAATCTTCAGGATATGGAGTTACAGTTTCAATTTTTACAATATCACTACCTGTAATATCCTTTATTTCATTGGCAATTTTTTCTGTTGTGCCAGTTTTTGAAAAATACACTACAAGAGATTTGCTGTCCGATTCAGTTTTTTCAACAGTTGTTGTTTCTGTGCTTTCTTCTACTGTAGTAATCTCTGTAGTAGTTTCCTGCCTGGGTGTAATAGAAATAGTCTTTGTATCATTATCCCAATTTACATCAAAGCCAAAACTTTCAGCAATGAATCTAGCTGGTAACATTGTTCTGCCGTTTAAAACAACAGGAGCAACATCAAGAGTTTGTGCTTTATTATTGAAATAGGCTGTTTTACTGTCTATAGTCATTTCAACTTTGTTTGAACCAAGAGTGATAGTAACGGTTTTTGTATCATTGTTCCAATTTACATTTCCACCCATAGCCTCACTTACACCTCTGACAGGTATTAGTGTTCTGCCGTCAATAATAACGGGGGCGGTATCAATAGTAACGCTACGGCTACCAATGTTAATAGTATTACTATCTACTTGTAATGTAATTGCTGTGCCAACAGCAAATACAGTAGTTAGTGTATTAAGAATTAAAAGTAAAGATAATAGAATAGATATAAATTTTCTCATAAAATTCCTCCCTTTATATAAAATGGAAACAATGTATACTTTTATTATAAAGGGAAAGATGTTTTATGATAAGTATTTATAAGTATACAAAAGTTTCCATTTTAAACTAGATTAATTATTTTCTGTTTCGTAAACAGAATTTATTACTGCAACTGCGTTCAATGTTCTTGGGTAGCCTATGTATGGCATACAAACAGTTATTACTTCAAGCATATAATCCTTTGTTTTGCCTAAATTTTTGTTGCCATTAGTGTGAGCGGTAAGTTGTGATTCACAGCCACCTAAGGTTGCAATACAAACAAAAGTCAAAAGTTCGTGTTGTTCAAGAGTAAGACCGTTTCTTGTATAGAAATCGCCAAAGCAGTAATCAGGTAAATAACTTCCACCAAATCTTACTTCATCTTTAGCTGGCTTATTGAAGTTTAAAGCTCCAAAAATATCAGTCTGTGCCTCTCTACCTTTATCCCAACGATTTTCTTCGGTTACAGTACCTTGACCAGTTGGTATAGCAAGTCCTTTTTCCTTAAATACTTCATTGATTACATTTACAGATTCAAAAGCTTTAGCTGCACCAACATAAGGAGTACAATGGTATACAGCTTCTGTAATTTCTACAGGTGTTAAACCAGCATTTAATGCTGAATAAACATGAGTTTTTAAAAGTGTGTTTGTTCCTAAAGTTGTAAGTGCTACAAGAGATATTAACTCTCTGTCTTTATCAGTAAGCTGACCCTGCTGATAAATTTCGCCATATACAAGGTTATTTACAATGTTGTATAAATCTGAATTGGCAATATTTTCTGGAATTTTACTATCTTTGTAAAGTTTATTAAATTTTTCAACTGCTAATTTTTCTCTTTCTGACATATTATTGTCCTCCTCTTTTTGAATTGTTTCGTAATTTGTACCATTTTTTGTTGCTGTTGACTTAACTATGTCCTTTGCAAAAGTGGAAAAGGGCATAGATGTAATTAATAATAACATAGATAATGTAATGCAGAGCGTTTTTTCATAGATTACATCCTCGTTAATAATTACTATAATTTCTTCTTAATATAATGATACAACTTGGAGTTAGCTATAAGTCAACAGTAAAATTTGTGAATTTTTTTAAAACAATAAAAAATGTAACAATAATAAATCTATAAATTCGCTTTTATATAATTTGAATAAATAATTGAGATTATTTATTGCTGTCGTCATAAACAGTGTTTATAATATTAAGAGCATTTAATGTTCTTGGATAGCCTATATATGGCATAATATCAGTCAAAACTTCAAGCATATAATCTTTAGATTTGCCAACATTTTTATTACCGTTGGTATGACCTGTAAGTTGAGATTCAGCACCTCCAAGAGTTGCAATACAAACCCAAGTTAAAAGTTCGTGCTGTTCAAGAGTTAAGCCTTTTCTTGTGTAGAAATCACCAAAACAATAATCAGGTAAGAAACTTCTGCCAAGTCTTACTTCGCCATCAGCTGGTTTAGTGTCACCTAAGTTGCCAAACAATTTAGTCTGAGCAGAACTACCATCATCAAAACGACTTTCTTCTGTTACAGTAGCCTGACTTTCTGGAATTTTTATACCTTTTTCTTTGAAAACATCGTTTACAACATTAATTGCTTCAAGAGATTTAGCTGCACCAACATAAGGTGTACAATGGTAAACAGTTTCTGTAATTTCAACAGGTGTAAGACCGGCATTTAATGCTGAATAAACATGGGTTTTTAAAATAGTAGTAGTTCCTAATGTTGTAAGAGCTGCCAATGAAATCATTTCCCTGTCTTTGTCAGTAAGTTGACCCTGTTGATACAACTCTCCATAAACCAAATTATTGACTATATCATATAATTCGGATTCTGCAATATTTTCTGGTATTTTGCCATTTTTGTAAAGTTCATTGAATTTTTCAACTGCTGCTTTTTCCCTGTCTGACATATTTTCTTCCACACTCTTTTCAACTGTTACATAATTTGTGCCATTTTTATATTCGTTGGCAATTATCTTATCATTTGCAAATGTATTTAAAGGTAGTGCAGATAAAGTTAAAAACGCAGATAATAAAATACAAATAGATTTTTTCATAATATACACCTCCTATTATCTTATAAAGTTAGTAAATACTGGAGTTTCTCTTTTTGGCATTTCAATACCGTTTTTTAAAGCTACTTCTTTGCATTTAAGCATAAAAGCCATATTTCTTCCCAGAACTCTCATTGTGTGAAGTCCTTCTTTATCTTCGACTACTTCTTCGGCCTTAGCCCCATGTACCATATTCCAGTAACGAGAAGAAACGATTGGCATTTCTTGTATTGTAAAGTACTTATTTATCTGGTCGAATGTTGCTGTTGTGCCGGCTCGTCTTGCAGATATTACACAGGCAGCTGGTTTCATATAAAAAGTTTCATTATTTCTGCCACAGAGGTCAGAATAGAACAATCTATCCATAAAAGCTGTCATATTTCCACTGGCAGCACCATAGTGAACAGGTGTACCGAATATAAAGCCGTCACATTGTTGAGCAATTTTTCTAAATTCGTTTACACTATCGTCAAACACACAATTTCCAGTTTTTATACAGCTTTTACAGGCTATACAACCACCAACAGGTTTGTTACCTATCCAGAATATTTCAGTATCAATTCCTTCTTCGTTTAATGTTTTGGCTACTTCAGTTAGGGCAGTATAAGTACAGCCATTTTTATGAGGAGAGCCATTTACAAGAGCTACTTTCATTTTTTAACCTCCCAAATTATAATGTTATTAGTAACATTCCATTAAAATTTCATAAATTTCATCAGCGGTAAGTTTTTTACAACAACCAGCAGTAATATTTGTACTATTAGCAACATCTCTGAAACAAGCAGTGCTGTTTATTCCCATTTCTCTGAATGTTGTAGGAAGTGCAATTTCCTTTATAAATTCAGTAAGTTTGTTAATGCCTTTTACAGCAATTTCAACATTAGGCATATCATCATTTACATTCCATACAGCCTTTGCAAAACGAGCAAATTTGTCAATATTTTCAGAATAAATGTGACTGTAGAGAATAGGGTGAATGACAGCTAAGCCCTGACCATGATTACAGTCTGTATATGCACCAAGCTGATGTTCTATCTGATGAGCCTGAAAGTCTGTTACTTTACCAAGTTTCAAAATACTGTTTTCTGCCATAGCAGAATCCCACATTAATTCACTTCTGGCATCAATATCATCATGGTTTTTAATAAGCTGTCTAATATTGTAAATAATATTTCTCATAACAGCTTCATTAATTTCATCTGAAATAAATGTCTCAGATGGTGTACCAAAATATGTTTCCATACAATGGCTTAATGTATCGAAAGCACCAGATACAACCTGCTTAAATGGTACAGACAATGTATAATAAGGGTCAAGAACTGCGAAATCAGCATGGGCAGCGAAAATACCAGCTTTGATTTTCTTTTCTTCGTTTGTAATAACTGCACCTGCATTCATTTCTGCTCCAGTACCTGATGCAGTAACTACAGCACCCATTTTAAGCATATTGCTAGGTAATGTTTTCTTTTCAAAAATCATAGTCCATATATCTTCGTCAGTTACGGCTTGTGCAGCTACTACCTTGCAACAATCAATAACAGAGCCACCACCAACAGCAAGTATAAAGTCAACATTGTTTTCCTTTGCTATTTTTGCACCTTCCTGTACTTTTTTATAAGTAGGATTTGACATTATGCCGGAAAATTCAACTACTTTTTTGTTTGCTAATGAAAGCAAAGTCATAATTTCATCGTATATGCCGTTTTTCTTTATTGAGCCACCACCATAGGCAAGCATAATATTCTGTCCAACATTTTTAAGTTCAGTATCTAATGCTTTTTTACAAGCTCCCTTTCCAAAATAAACTTTTGTTGGATAACTAAAAATAAAATCTTTCATTATAATTAACCTCCTTAAATTTAACAGTATAATTGCTTTTCAATATAATCATACAACTTAGAGTTAGCTATAAGTCAATAGCACAAATGTAAAAATTTATTTTAATTTAAGACCATCTTTAAAGGCATTACCAACCTTATTACCTAAGCTGTAATATCCTGAATGAACTGAATCAAATGTAATAGGTGAGAACTTATCTAAACTAATTTCTCCATCATCTCCAAGAATTTTTTCATCGGCACTTACATTGATAATTCGACCGAGATATTTACTTTCGTCAATGACTTTAATTAATTCACACTCTAATGTTAAAGGGAGTTCATTAATAATAGGGGCATTAACAAAGTCGCTTTTTGTTGTTGTAAATCCAGCCTTATCCATTTTATCAGGTGTGTTGGTGGCAGATTCAAGACCTACATAATCGCAAGCAACAACATTTTCAACATTGGCAATACTTACAGTAAAAGCTTTAGTTTTTACAATATTTTCAGTAGTCTTATGTGTTGATAAATCTATAATGATTTCTTCTCTGCCAACAATTCCACCCCAGGCTGCATTCATAGCATTAGGCTTTCCATTTTCATCATAAGTGCCTATAATCATAACAGGCTGTGGATATAGATAAGGTTTTGCTCCAAAGTTTTTTCTCATTTTTGTTTCCTCCTTGTTATTAAACATTTCTTTTTAAATTTGCTATTGCTTCAACCATTTCTGGCGTTCTTAAATCAAAAAATGTGCTTTTGCCAGTATTAATAGTTGATATAAGTTCCATATCTTCATTGGATAATTCAAAATCAAAGATATTGAAGTTTTCGACTATTCTTTCTTTTTTAGTTGATTTTGGAATAGTGACTATACCTCTTTGAATTTGCCATCTTATAATAACTTGTGGAACTGTTTTCTTATATTTATTGGCAATAGATTTAAGTATTTCGTTATTAAAAATGTCATTATGACCTTCGGCAAAAGGTGCCCAGCCCTCCATTTGAACACCTCTTTTTTTCATATATTGCAAATCATTTTCTCTTTGATAGAAAATATTACATTCGATTTGATTTACAGCCGGAGCTATTTCATTAAAACAGATAAGGTCTGCAAGTCTGTCAGCAAAACAGTTGCATACGCCTATTGCTTTAACAGCACCTATTTTATAAAGTTCTGTCATAGCTCTCCATGCTCCATAGTAATCATTTATACATTGATGAATTAAATATAAATCAATATAGTCAAGACCTAATCGGTCAAGAGATTTTCTAAAGCCCATTTTAGCCTCGCTGTAATTTGTGTTGGATACCCAAAGTTTTGTTGTAACAAATATTTCTTCACGAGGAATACCCGAACGGCGTATACCTCTGCCAACAGCTTCCTCATTACCGTAAGATGCAGCAGTATCAATAAGTCTGTAGCCAGCCTGAAGAGCATCGACAACTGCTTGTTCACATTCTACTGGGTCTGTTATTTGATAAACTCCAAAGCCTAAAATCGGCATTTTAACTCCGTTATTTAAAGTTACATATTCCATAATTTTATTTCCTTTCTTTTATAGCTGAGCCACCAAATACTTCTGACATTTTCATATTATTAAGAGCATTATCAATATTTGATACTTCTTCTTTGGAAAGGTCAATGTCGGCTGAACCTAAGTTTTCAATAAGGCGTTCTATTTTACGAGTACTAGGAATAGGAACAATATAAGGTTTTTTGCAAAGCATCCAAGCAAGAGAAATTTGGGTTGGAGTTGCATTTTTGTCTTTTGCTAAATTATTTAAAAGATTAAACAAATCTTTGTTTTTGTCATAGTTTTCAGCTTTAAATTGTGGCATATTACTTCTGTAATCACTTACACTATCAAATGTAGAACTAGGATTATATTTGCCAGTAAGTAAACCGTTAGCTAAAGGAGAAAAGGCGACAAAACCGATATTAAGTTCTTCTAATACTGGCATAAGATTTTCGTAATGCCTTGCCATCATAGAATATCTGTTTTGTATGGCAGTAATAGGGCAAACAGCATTTGCTTTTCTAATCAATTCTTCATTAGTTTCAGAAAGTCCCCAATGAGTAATTTTGCCTTCTTTTATTAAATCAGCCATAACTCCAGCCACTTCCTCAATAGGAACATTTGGGTCATATCTGTGTTGATAATAAAGGTCAATGTGGTCTGTTCTCAGCCTTCTTAAAGAATTTTCAACAGATTTTCTTATTACTTCTGGTTTTGAGTTTGGAATAAGGGATTTATTGACTGTTTTACTTTCAGTGTCAAAGCCAATACCGAATTTTGTGGCTATGACAACATTATCTCTATGTTTTTTTAATATTTTTCCAATAAGTTCTTCATTGTGGTGGGGATTATCAGCTGTTCCATATACTTCAGCTGTGTCAAAAAATGTACAGCCTAAATCAATGGCCTTTTCAATAAGCTCTGTTGCCTCTTTTTCAGTAGAAGGTGTTCCGTAGGCATGGCTTATACCCATACAGCCAAGACCTATTGCTGAAACTTTTAAATCTTTTCCTAATATCCTCTGTTTAATAAGTATTCCTCCTTTTATGGGTTATTTTAGTTTGTCATAATCTGCCTTATTAACAGGTTCAAGCCATTTAGTTCCGTAATCTCCCATACCTTCAATAGTTGGACCAGAAACAGAAATGTGAGTAAATTGACTATCATGAGTTGCTCCATGCCAATGCTTTGTACCAGCAGGAATAATAACAACATCGCCAACGCCAATTTCCTGTGGCTCTTGACCTTCCATTTGTGCATAACCTTTGCCCATTGTGCCCATTAAAATTTGTACATGGTCGTGAATATGCCAATCATTTATACAACCCTTTTCAAAAGTAACATTAGCTATTGATACTCCACCTTCATTAGCTATGTTTTTGAGATAGACATCTCCTGTAAAGGTATTAGCTTTAAAATAGTCGCCAAGGCCGTATATAGGTTTTGCATCGGCTAAATTTCCTTTGTTATTAAGTGTTATGCTGTTATTATTTTTTGCGTTAACTGTTTTAGCTTCGCTATCCCAATTTATAGCATAATTCATTGCTTCAAGTAAATCTCTGGCAGAAACCATAGCTTTTCCGTTATTTATTTCAACATTTGTATCAACTTTTTGACCATCAACATTAATTTCATTACCATAAACCTGACTAGATAATATTGAGGCTGTTATTATTGCACCAACTATAAATTTTTTCATTTTTTATTCCTCCTTAACTATTTATTTTCTGTAGTTTAAGTATAATCCTTATTTCCTTATTTGAGAATTTCATAAAAGTTATTTATCTTAAACTAAAGGTTATAGCTAAATTCAATATTCAGAACAAATTAACGACCTTAATTTGTGGCTTGTACACAAGCCATCGGATTTATCTTTCCGATTCACTATAAAAAAGACTTAGGCAGAAAACCTAAGTCTAAAGTATAATAAAATGAAAAAGAAAATTTATATTAAAAAAGATTTACTAAAGCACCACTTATGAAAGCAAATAACATAATAAAAGCTAAATATAGTATAAAGCTCTTAGCACCAAGTACAATTTTCAATGCCCCTAAATTTGTGATTTTTGTGGCTGGACCTGTAATCATAAATGCTGTTGCAGAACCCATACTCATACCACTTGCAAGCCATTGTTGTAAAAGGGGAATTGTACCACCACCACAAGCATAAAGAGGTACACCAATAGTAGCTGCCATTAATAATCCAAAACCTCTGTTGTTAACAAAGAGGTTAGAAAAAGCTTCAGACGGTACATATCTTTGGAATAAGGCTGAAAGCAATATACCAAATAAGAAAAATAAACCTGTAGCCTTTATATTTCTTCCTATGTTTTTGAGTAATCTAAAAAACATATTGGGGTCAGTATCGTGGCTTGCTCTCTCAGAAAAGCCCTTGAAATTGAAAAAGTTTTTGTTATGATAAAAAATTCTTACAAGTAATCCGGCTACAATACCACATACAAAACAAGATATAAATCGTACACAAAGTGCAAAGTTGCCAAGGGCTGCACTATACATTAAAAGTTGAGGATTTAAAAGTATAGAACTCATCATAAATGCTGCTAAATAATCATCTCTCATACCTTTTTGAGAAAATGAAGCTGCAATAGGAATTGTTCCATACATACAAAGAGGGGATAATATACCCAATAAACTGGCAGGTATAATTCCAACTACGCCTAAATGCTTATCCTGTATGCTAGAAAAAACTTTATGTATTTTATCTTTTCCAAATACTGAAACGGCAGAGCCGATTACTATACCTAAAACCCAATATACAAATATTTGTCTTAACTGTATATCAAAGTAATACCATATATAAATAAACTCTCTTTTTATTACATCAAAAATCATAATATATCACCTCATTGTTTAAATTCAGTTTAATATATAGGGGTATTATTTTTTTAGTGTTTCGTTCATACTTCCGGTTCTATAACCCTTTAAATCCATTGATATATATGTGAAACCGTATTTTTCAAATTCAGTAACTATTTTTAGTCTATTTTTTTCTTCTATTAATTTAGGAAATTCATCAGGCAAAACTTCTATTCTTGCGATTGTGCCATGTATTCTTACTCTTAATTGGTGGAAACCTAAATCAAGTAAAAGTTGTTCTGCTTTATCAACCATAGAAAGTTTTTCTTTTGTAATTTCTTCGCCATACACAAAGCGAGAAGAAAGACAAGCAAAGGATTGCTTATCCCAAGTATTTAATTCTAATTTTTTTGATAGTTCTCGTATTTCGTTTTTATTAAGTTCTGCATAACGCAAAGGACTTTTTATATTAAGCTCCGATACAGCCTGTAAACCAGGTCTGTAATCTCCGTTATCGTCAATATTAGAGCCTTCAACTATATTCTTAATATTGTTTTCTTTTGCTATTTCTGTAATTTTTTCAAAGAGTTCCTTCTTACAGAGATAACATCTGTTTACAGGATTTTTGCAAAATCCGTCTATTTCTAATTCTTCGGATTCAACTACTATATGTTTTATGCCTTCTTTTTGACAGAATAACTTAGCCTCGTTAAGTTCTCTTTTAGGAAAAGAACAAGACTCTGCTGTTACGGCAATAACTTTATCACCAAGTACATCATGTGCTGTTTTTAAAAGAAAAGTAGAGTCTACACCACTAGAAAAGGCTACTACAACACTTTCAAGACTAGAAAGATAATTCTTTAGTTTTTCAAATTTTTCATTTATGTCCATAGTATTCCTCCGTTTTAGTTAGTTTTGTATTTAAAATAAGCTTAATATATATTGTGTTAATAAAATTCAAAATTAATGGAAAAAGTATTTCACCAAAAAGGTGTAAGGCGATAAATTAAAAATTTAGTATTTATTTATCAATATTTACTAAATTATAGTTTCTGCTACCTAAACCAATTTCTTCAGCGTGTTCAAGAGTGTGGATACCATTTCTTGATTCAATTCGTTCAATTAATGCACCACTTTCTTTTCTAGGAGTGTTGTATACTATATCAACACAAGCTTGGTCAAGGGCAACAGGGTCAGTAGATGCAAGTATACCTACATCGTGCATTTCTGGCTCAGCAGGGTTGCTGTCGCAGTCACAGTCAACAGAAAGGTTGTTCATAACACTTATGTAAATTATACCACCATTTTTCTGTTTGTCATTGTGTACAGCCTGAGCAGCTTCTGCCATAGATTCAAGGAACTGGTCCTGTGTACCTAATGCAGCAATCTTAAAGAAGTTTTCTCTAACTTCATCAGATGTTTTAACTTTTGCATCAGCAAAATTTTCTTTGTATGAATCGTTGTTAAATCCTGTTTCACTATGTCCACCTGAATGAATATAGTTCTTTCCTCTTGGTGAGCTAATACCAATAGAAATATTCTTAATAGCACCACCAAAACCACCCATTGCGTGTCCTTTGAAGTGGGATAAAACTATCATAGAGTTGTACTTATTGTAATCAGCACCTACAACATCATACTTGAGGTTTACAGCTTTATCGCTTACAGGCAACTCGATTGAACCATTTTCATCCATAATATCTACATCAGCAATATCTGTAAATCCATGGTCTTTTGCAACTTGCTTATGTACAGCTGTTTCTATTCTTGAACCACCGTAAGCAGTATTACATTCTACTATAGTACCATTAACCTTTTGTACAAGATTTTTAATAAGGTTAGGGTCAAGGTAGTAATGACCACCGGCTTCACCAGTTGAAAGTTTAACAGCAACATTTCCCTGTGGCTTAAATCCAAGTTGGTTATAAACATTCATTAAACCTTCAGGTGAAATATCTTTTGTCATATAAACAACAGGAGTATTTTGGTCATTTACTCTGTGGTCCATAGCTGTTGTTTCTTCAGTTTCTTCCTGACTATTTGTAGTATTTATAGTTGTTTCTTCAGTTTCTTCTTTGTTATCTGTAGTATTTACAGTAATTTCAATAGTTTTAGTATCTGAATCCCAAGCTACATTAAATCCAAATCCTTCAGAAATAAAGCGTATAGGTAACATAGTTCTATTGTTAATAATAGCAGGAGCAACATCAAGCTTTTCAGTCTTATCGTTTAAATATGCTTCTGTACTGTCAATAACAAGACGAATTACATTGTTATCGTACTTTAATGTTACTTCCTTTGTGTCCTGATTCCATTCAACACTTCCACCAACAGACTCAATAATGGCTCTTATTGGCACAAGTGTATGACCATCTACAATTAATGGCTTTGTTCCGAAACCGGAGTCGATTTCTGAAGTATGACCGTCTATAGTCATATTGGGGTTATCAATTTGTAATGAAATTACTTTTTGACTATCAGCAGCAAAAACTTCAGGTTTATTGCTTAACATAACTGCTGATATAAATGTTGAACATATAATAACAGTAGCCAAAACAAAAGCAATAAGTTTTTTGATGTTAAAACTTTGATACATATTAAACCCTCCTTAACATAGTTTAATTTTTTATGCTTTACACCTTTAAGGTGAAATACTGCAATATTTTGATTTATGTTTTAACAAAATATTTTATAAATTTAGTAAATTGTACAACTTAAAGTTAACTATAGGTCAATAGATTGAAATGTAAATTTTTTGTAAATCGGGGATTTTGTTAATATAACATTTTATAGATTAAGTATAATGCTCATTTTATAATTTGAGAATTTCATAAAAGTTATTTATCTTAAACCTAAAGTTATAGCCAAATAAAAAAGACTTGAGAAATTCTCAAGTCTTAAATATATTATTTCATATTTTTTATTTTTATAACTGCTTTTAGAAAAGCTTCAACCTGTGGAGAAGGGTTAGGGGAATGTAAAAATCCATAAGGAATAGTGTAATCCCAATCAACAGGTATTAGTTTCAAAAGGGGATGAACATTTTTCCAATATTCAATAGTTAGTAGAATGTTATTTTCACTTTCACAGCGATTAAATACCTCTACATTATAAAAAGAAAAATCTATTAAATTTATTTCCGGATAATTGTTTGTTAAATCTTCTCTTATTTTATCAACATAACTGCTCCAGCCTTTTTTTATAACCATAAAATTTTCGCCTTTTAGGTCATCTAAAGTTATTTTTTCTTTTTCAGCTAGTCTATGATGAATAGGAACAGCACAACAGAATTTTACTTTTGATACTTCTGTTGCCTCGCATTGTCTGTAATCAAGAAATGTATCGTCAAATATTCCAGCAACAATATCTATATTTTTTCCTAAATTTAGCAGAATTTCCCTTGCGTTTTCCGGTGTGTTTTCAAATGACACCAGTTTAAATTTTAAGTTAGGATATAGATTATGTATATTAGGCCATAGCTCCAGTAAAAGATGACTAGGTGTCATTATTGATGTGCCTACTTTTATAGTATTATCGCCAGAAGTAATAGTTTTTGCTCTGTTAACGGAGTCCTCTAAATACTTAATTATATATTTTGCATCACTATAAAATGACTTTCCGGCTTCCGTAAGAGAAACACCTTTAAAACTTCTTTGGAATAATTGTATATTTGTATCTTCTTCCAAGGTGTTAATTTGTTTTATTACTGCAGTTGTAGATATGAATAGTTTTTCAGCAGCCTTTGAAAAACTTCCTTCATCAGCTACAACAACAAAAGTTTCTAATTGACTATTGAACAACATTATCACCAACCTTTTATTACTTATGTTATGATTATATCAAATTTTCTGTTTTTATGCAAAATGCATTTTTATTAAGATTACAAAGCCCGTAAACCAAAAGTTATATCTCTATAACTAAAACGAACTTCCACATAAAAACAAATTTGATTATAATTAAGTTACAAAAAATAAGGAGGTAAAATTTATGAAAAGACGATTATTAGTATCTTTAGCTGCTATTATGACTATATCAGCTTTAACAGCCTGCGGTAGTTCAAATCAAAATACACTTAATATTGCAAAAGAGGGTATGTTCTCATCTGGAGGTACTGTTACTCAGCCTGTTGCAGGAAAATATGATGAAAAATCCAACTGGCTTGATTCTACAAGAGCTGGTAATACAGCACATGTTGACCATGCAAATGTACTGTACCAAAATCCAGAAAATGATAACGGAAATCCTATAGTTTATCTCCATGGTTATGGACAGTCAAGAATGGGTTGGATGACAACTCCAGACGGTAGAGATGGTTGGGCTGAAATTTTCTTAAAAAATGGACATAGTGCATTTTTAGTTGACCAACCAAGACGAGGCGAAGCTGGTTCAACAACAGAAATGACTAAAGATGGTATGTTAGATGCTTGGGCAGAAGATTCCAAGGCTTATAAGCCAGGTGACCAAGCGTGGTACACTCATTTTAGAATAGGTAGAGTAGCTCCTGAAAGATATGAGGGTTCACAATTTCCAGAGGGTGATGAGGCTCAAAATCAGTTCTTCCGTCAAATGACACCTAATACTGGTAGTTATGATGAGGCTGTTGATGCTGCTGCAATGGGCGAAGTTATGTCTGATGTAAAGGAAATGACAGGAAACAAGTCTATTTATATTACTCATTCTCAAGGTGGCAGAGTAGGTTGGTCTACACCAGTAGAAAATGTTTCTGCTATTATTGCTATTGAGCCAGGTGGAACACCAGAAATTGGCTCTGAAAATTACAAAAAACTTTTAGATGCTAAAATTCCTATTGCAATTTACTTTGGCGATTATATTGATAATGGTCCAGAGGATATTCAATCTACAGCTTTTTGGAAAAATGTAAGAGATACAGCTCTTGAATTTGCTAAACAGTATAATGCTGATGGTGGAGATTGTACAGTTGTAGATTTACCTAAGGAAGGTATTACTGGTAATAGCCACTTTATGTTCCAAGAAAAGAACAACAAAGAAATAGCTGACCATATTGAAAAATGGCTTTCTGAAAGAGGATTGAACTAGGAACTATGGTAAATAGGTATGAAATTTATATATTATCTTAGGTACGGGTTTAAAATATAATTATGTTTTATAAATATTTTATTGAATTTTTTAAATAAAAACATACTTGACAATATAAAAAAGACTGCTATAATTGAATACGAAAGGGGCTAAATAAATTAATTAACTTCTTTCTTTGAAAAGAAGGCGTTTTTTATCCGACAAGCGGCTTGTATAAGCTTTTATTGTCATTTTTTTCAATGCGTTCTTTGTATAGGGAACGAACGATAAAAAACAATGCCTGACAATATTGTATATAAAAAAGACTTTAGAAGTATTGCACTTGTAAAGCGAGTCCTGAATTAAGTTGGGCTTTTGAACAGACAAAAATGTGGCACCTAGAAAAAGTGCCACATTTTTGCGTTTATAATAATTTTTCTAATTCCTTTACCTGTTCATCAGTTGTAGCCCAGCTTGTAGCAAACCGTATAACTGTATTATTTTCATCATACTTTTCCCAAAATCCATAAGACAATTTGCCTTCAAATTCTTTTAATTTTTTATTATCCATAATAACAAATTGCTGGTTAGTAGGGCTATCTATATAAATTTTGTAGCCTTTTGAAATTAAAATGGTCTTTATTTTCATAGCTTGATTAATTGCATTTTTACATATTTTGAAATAAAGGTCATCAGTAAAAAGTGTGTCAAACTGAATACCTAGCAACCAACCTTTAGCCAAAAGTCCACCATTTTGTTTTATTGTTGTAAAGAAATGAGGAACTTTCATATTGCTGAAAACAACAGCTTCGCCAAACATTGCCCCTGTTTTTGTACCACCTATATAAAATACATTACAAAGTTTTGCAATATCCTTTAATGTTACATCAGTATTTTCAGCACAAAGCCCATAGCCTAATCTAGCACCGTCTAAATAAAGTTTTATATTATATTTGTCACAGATGTTTCGTATCTGTTCCAATTCATTTTTGTATAAAGAGTTCCATATTCAGTAGGGTGTGAAATATAGACCATACCAGGGTAAACCATATGCTCACGATTACCATCTGTATGGTATGTATTAAGGTAGTTATCTAAAACAGTAGGATTGATTTTACCATTAGTGTGGGGTATAGTGAGAACTTTGTGGCCATTTGTTTCAATAGCTCCGGCCTCGTGAACAGAAATATGACCAGTATCAGCAGAAACAACACCCTCGTGATTTCTTAAAATGCCTTTTATTACTGTGGCATTTGTCTGAGTACCACCTACTAAAAAGAATATTTCAGCATCTTCTGACAAACTACAGGCTTTTCTTATTTTCTCTTTTGCAGATTGACAGTATATATCTGTACCATATCCACTATTTTTATCTAAGTTTATAGATGAAATTTTTTCTAAAATCTCTGGAGCACAACTCTCCATATAGTCACTATCAAAATTAATCATAATACAACATTCCTTTAATGTGTCTTTTTATCAACATATTCGTTTTTGTATTTAGATACAGCAATTATTTGAGTTTTATATAAGCTGTAATAACCTGAGAGCATATAACTTATAGCTATAGCTAATAGGAAGTAGAGTATAGGGGCTTTGCCGAAAAGCTCAAGGGCTATTAAAAGAGAGGCAATAGGGCAATTTGTAACACCACAGAATACGGAAACCATACCAATAGCAGCACCTAAAGATGAAGATAAGCCTAAAACAGGTGCAATAACACAACCAAATGTAGCACCAACAAAGAATGAAGGAATGATTTCACCACCCTTATATCCACAAGCCAGAGTTATAGCTGTGAAAAGCATTTTCCAAAAGAAGTCTGAGTTGCGAGCTGTACCACCTATAGCAGATGTAATAACTTCAATACCTGTACCACTGTAGCGAGTAGTACCTAAAATTAAAGTAATACATAAAATTACTGTACCACCGAAAAATACTCTTTCATAAGGGTTAGAGGAAAATTTTTTAAATACTTTACCAAAGCTGTGTAACATAATACAGAATATAACACTAATACCAGCACAAAGACAAGCAAGTAATATTGTCTTTCCACCTGTAAGTAAATTAAATTCTGTAATCCCCTTTATAAGATAATTAGGGGTTTCACACCCTAAGGATTTTCCTATAGAACTTGCTACTAAAGAAGAAATAGTGCAGGGAACTAAGGCAGAGTATTGCATAATACCGACACTACCAACTTCTATAGAAAATATAGCAGCAGCAACAGGTGTGCCGAATATAGCAGAAAAGGCAGCACTCATACCACTCATTATGAAAACTTTTTTGTCTTTAGAGTCTAATTTAAACCAATTTCCAAGATAATTTCCTATACTACCACCAATCTGTAAAGCTGCTCCCTCACGACCAGCTGAACCACCAAACATCTGTGTAAGGACTGTACTTATAAAAATAAGTGGAGCCATTCTAAGAGGTATATGTTCGTCAGAATTAATGGAAGACAGAACAAGGTTCGTACCTTTATCTTGAGCGTTCGAAAATTTATTGTAGAGATATACAATTAAAAGACCCACAATAGGTAAGAAAATAGCAATACCTACATTGGTTTCACGAAGTGTGACTGCCTCTGTAAGACAAAAATTAAATGCAGCGGCTACAAGTCCTAGTATAACACCTGTAACTGATGCAAATATAATCCAACGCAATAATCGCCATATTCTGTTAAATATATGTTTAAAAAATGCTTTTATAAATTTCATTTTAATACCCTTATCCTAAAATTATGGGTGAACTATTGTCCACCCATAAAATATTAATCATTATTTTGTTGTTTAATAACTACGCCCCCTTTGCCAAAGTTTGTATTTGGCTTAACGGCTTCAATATTAGAAAGTACCCAATCAAATTCCCCAGTAGTGATTATGAAACCACAGTATTCACATTTTCCAGAGCTTGTAACACTTGTAGGAGCACCACAATGAGGACAAGCAACTGTTGATTTACCACTTTTAACAGGGTCAGTTAATACGCCGACTTTTCTCATAAATGTGTAAATATATTGTAAATGATATTCAGTATTTGGGTTGCCTTGAAGTACCTTGCCAGTTTTTTCATCTTTGATATAATCAGTCATACGAGCCTGAATATAGACATGCATAAATTCATATTGACTATCTCTATAGTATTTGAATAAATATGCCTGATTGACATTTATTCTATCAAGAACATTTATTTTGCCATTTTCTATGTACTGTTTTATCAATTCTGTATGCTGTTTATAAAGTTCTTCTTTTTCAAAAGGACGAACTTTTTCAAAATCTCTTTCAGACCAAGCATTTTGTAATGTTATAAATACTTCTTTTACCCAACCTATAAATTTTTCACTTGAGAAATTTGGGTCAGTCCTTGTAATAGCGTTTACTATTTCGTCTGTGTGGTTTTGTATTGTTGGCACAACACCAGTAGTAGGAGATGAATTTTTGCTATTCTTTGTTTTTAAATAGGAAATAAAAAGTACAACACCTATAACAATAATAGTAAGTATTATGTCAGACCCAGTTATGTCGCTGTCATCTGAATCACTATAGTAGTAATAGCTACCACCATAGTTACCACCACTACTGTAGCCACCGTCATAGCCTCCACTATAGCTACTGCCACCACTACTGTAGTCATTAAAATTGCCTAAGTCAGCAAAGGCATTAAGCTTTAATCCCATCACTATGGCTACAAGACAAAGTAGTGTAACAAATAAATTTCGTTTTTTCATAGGCTGTTACCTCCTATTGACGAGGTTTGCCACAGTTAGAACAGAAGTTTCCTGTATTTTCAGAACCACATTCACAAGTCCAACTTCTAGCTTTTCCACAATTGGAACAGAAATTACCATTATTAGTTTGACCGCAGCTACAAGTCCAAGGAGTAGGGGTATTGTTTTGTGTATTCTGTTGAAATTGACCCATTTTCATAAGGTCTTGAACATTTGCACCACCGGCATTCTGAGCCATACCCATACCCATAAAGGCATTTACCGCACCGTTGGTGTTTTTAGCTGCACTTTCCATAGCATTTGCTTGAGCAGTACCTAATCTAGCACCAAGAAGTGATGGGTCAGAAAATGCTCTTGCCTCCTGCATACGAGAAATTTTTTCAGCACTTTCACCATCAACTGTAATTGATGCAAAAGCTACAGAAACAATGGAAATTCCTCTTAATTCATTCCAATCAGCTGTAAGTTCTGTATTTAATTCATTGGCAATTTCCTTAGTATAAAGAGGTAATTGGTCGTAGGCTATACCCTTTAAAGCAATTCTGCCCAATGCCGGCTGTAATGAGCTTTGAACCTCTGTTTTGAGCTGTTCATCTATAGATATTTTTTTGTAAACATCAGCTACATTTGCACATACATTAGTGTAGAACATAACAGGATTTGTAATTTTGTAAGAGTATGTTCCATAGCCTTGAATTTTAATAGTGAAGTTAAACTCACTATCTCTGAAAGGGACATCGCCTATGCCAATTTTGTTATTCATTATTTCCTTAGTGTTAATGAAATAAACTCTTTGGTCATTTTCAGGCTGACCACCGAATGTAAATCTTTTACCTACCTTTGCAAAAGACTCTTTAAGTCCGGAAAAACCACTATCAAAAAGAGAAGGTTCTGTTCCTGTGTCATAAGTATAAGCACCAGCTTCAGTAGTAAAATCAACAATTTTGCCGTTTTCAACAATGAGCATACATTGACCTTCATTTACAGCAATCTTACTTCCGTTAGTAATAATATTGTCACTTCTCTTAGTGTTTGATGAGCCTTTGTTTATGCGAACCTCACCTTTAGCCATAAGAGTGTCACCGTCAAGAGCATCGCAATAGATATATTCTTTCCATTGGTCAGCAAGTACAGTTCCAATTGATGAAAAAGCTGCTTTTATTAATCCCATAATAGAACCTCCTTTATAAATTTAATATAGCCTAAATTGTAAATATTATAAATTGATGAAATATTCCATAATCTTAGGACCGTTTTCGATGAAGATACCAGATTCCTTAGCACCTTCTTCAGAATATGTACCACCTGCTGCTGGAGTACTCTTTTTGTAAATCATAAATGGTACAGGGTCATTTGTATGTGTCATTAAATCAAGAGGAGTAGGGTGGTCAGGTAAAATCATAACCTTGTAATCATCGTACTGTTCAAGAGCATTGAGAACAGGTCCAAGAATTTTTTCGTCAATTAATTCAAGAGACTTAACCTTGTTTTCGATTTCGTGTCGGTGACCACATTCGTCTGGAGCTTCAACATGAATGTATACGAAATCCTGACCCTTTGCAAGCTCGTCAATAGCTGCCTGAGCCTTACCTTCAAAATTAGTATCAATATAACCAGTTGCACCGTCAACATGAACAACATTCATACCGGCAAATTTACCAATACCCTTTAATAAGTCAACAGCGCTAATCATAGAGCCTTTAAGACCGTATTTCTGTTCAAATGGAGAAAGACTAGCCTTAACACCCTCGCCCCAAAGCCACATAGAGTTAGCTGGACGAAGACCCTTTTCAACTCTTGCCTTGTTAATAGGGTGGTCCTTTAATAAATCATAACTTTTAACCATCATATCGTAAAGTTTTTTAGCATTTGGTGCAGTTGGAATATATTCCTTAATTGGCTTACCAGTAATGTCGTGAGGTGGAGTAAGAGTACCAACTTCAAGAGTACCATTATTCCAAATAAGACAATGTCTGTAGCTTACACCAGAGTAAAGCTGGAATTCTTCATTGTTGAAGTGTTCACATAAGTAGTCAATAAGAACTTTTGCTTCTTCTGTTGAAATATCGCCAGCACAGTAGTCAATAATAGTCTTGTCTTCGTAATTTGGTTCATCAGAAAGAGTAACAAGATTACAACGGAAGGAAACATCAGTTGGCTTCATATCAATACCGATACTTCCAGCCTCTAATGGAGAACGGCCTGTATAACAAACCTGTGGGTCATAACCCATAACAGAAAGGTTAGCAACATCGCTACCAGGCTTTAAATTGTCAGCAACTGTCTTTACCTTACCAATAACAGCAGTTTTAGCAAGTTTATCCATATTAGGAGTTTTAGAAACTTCTAATGGAGTTTTGTTGCCAAGTTCTTTTACAGGATAATCTGCACAACCATCGCATAATAATACTACATATTTCATAGGTAATAGAACCTTCTTTCTTAAAAGTTAAATTTTTTCTTAATTATATCACAGTAAAAAAGCAATAACAACAGAAAATATAATATTTTAAATTAAATGAAAATATGTTATAATTACAGAACGAAAAAAAACAAAATTGGAGGTTATATACAATGAAAGTATTATTAATGAATGGTAGTCCAAATGAAAAGGGTTGTACTTATACAGCATTATCAGAAGTAGCAAAAAGCTTAAATTCTTTGGGTATTGATACTGAAATTTACTATGTTGGCGAAGATGTTTCAAAGGAAACTCTTTTAAAGGTAAAGGATATGTGTGCTGAAAGTGATGGTTTTGTAATTGGTTCTCCAGTTTACTATGCTTCTGCAACAGGTAGCCTTACTCATTTCCTTGACAAGATTTTTGGTGTAGCTGGTAAGGATTTAGCTTATAAGCCAGGTGCAACTGTTGTTAGTTGCAGACGAGGTGGTGCATCATCAACTTTTGAACAGATAAACAAGTATTTTACAATTAACAATATGCCTGTTGTATCTTCAAACTACTGGAATATGGTACATGGTAACACACCAGCTGAAGTAGTTCAGGACGAAGAAGGTATGCAGACTTGTAGAGAGCTTGGCAAAAATATGGCTTGGCTTTTAAAGTGTATTGAAACTGGTAAAAATAACGGTATCGAAAAGCCAGTTGCTGAAGCAAAAGTTAAAACAAATTACATTAGATAAGCACAAAACAGTTTTTTCATAAGTATAATACAATATATAATTCCATTCGGAGGATTGTTGTATGAAAAAATTGCCTCTTTCCTGTGTACCTATTGGTGCAGTTGGTTTTGTAGATTGTGTCGCAGATATTAGCAGTAAAAAACGCCTAGTAGAAATGGGTTTTACTAAAAAGGCAAGAGTAATTCCTCTCCATATTAGTCCAGGGGGCGACCCTGTAGCATACTTTGTGAAAGGTGTGGTTATAGCAGTCAGACACGAAGATGCTGAAAATATTTTGGTTACTATAGGGGAGGAATAATTATGGATAAAAAGAAAACCATAGTCCTTGTAGGTAATCCAAATACAGGAAAGAGTACAATTTTTAATGCCCTTACGGGAATGCACCAGCATACTGGAAATTGGAACGGCAAGACAGTAGACTGTGCTGAGGGAGATTTTGTATATAAGGATACAGAATTTAAAATTGTAGATTTACCTGGCATTTATTCTACTAATCCAGTTTCAAAAGACGAAAAATGTGCTGTGGAATATCTAAAAAATGAACACATTGATGTGGTAGTTGTTGTGCTTGATGCAACTTGCCTTGAAAGAAGTTTGCCTTTGGTTTTTCAAGTGGCACAAATAAAAAGTAATGTTGTAATTTGTGTCAATCTCTTAGACGAGGCAGAGAAAAAGGGCGTTTGCATTAATACAGATGTTATGGAAAAGATATTTGATTTGCCTGTTATTCCAATGAAAGCCAGAAAAGGTATTGGTATAAATGAACTTAAAGAGGCTGTTTATATATCTGATAAAAAAGAAATTTACAGTTGCCCTATAACTCCAGAAGAAGTGTATACGCAGAGTGTTAAGGATTGCAGGGATTTTCGTGACAATATTGACAGAAAAATTGACAATATTGTAATGAGTAGAAAATACGGAATACCTATTATGCTTTTACTTATGGCGTTGTTATTATGGATAACTGTTGTAGGAGCAAATTATCCATCGGCTGTCCTTGCTGAAATTTTCTCTATTATGGAAAATGATTTAATGGATATGACAGCAGGTCATAATCTGATAAGAGGAATTTTTGTAGAGGGAATGTTCAGAACTCTTAGCTGGGTTGTAGCAGTAATGTTGCCACCTATGGCAATATTTTTTCCACTTTTTACATTTCTTGAAGATTTTGGCTATTTGCCTAGAATGGCTTTTAATTTGGATAATATTTTTAAGAAAGCAAAATCCCATGGAAAAATGGTTCTTACTATGTGTATGGGTTTAGGCTGTAATGCAGCAGGTGTTATTTCTGCCAGAATTATAGATTCTCCAAGGGAAAGGCTGTTGGCAATAGTTACAAATAATTTTGTACCTTGTAATGGTAGATTTGCGTCAATAATAATATTGGCAAGTGTCTTTGTAGGTGGAAAGTTGATTACATTAAAATCAGCTTTGGCTGTTCTTTTATCCGTAATATTAGCTTTTTTTATTACATTGATTGTTTCATATGTATTGGGTAGCACAGTTTTAAAAAACGACAACAGCTCTTTTGTATTGGAATTGCCACCTTATAGAAAGCCGAACCTATGGAGTATTATTGTAAGAAGTGTAAGAGAGAAAATACTTTTTGTGTTAGGTAGAGCTGTAGTTGTTTCTGCTCCGGCCGGCATATTAATATGGATTTTGCAAAATCTTAATGTAAATGGAATTAGTGTTTTAGCCCACATAGCAAATTTTCTAAATCCATTAGGTCAACTTATGGGATTAGACGGCTATATTTTAACTGGTTTTATATTGGGAATACCGGCTAATGAAATAGTTTTGCCTATTATAATTATGTGCTATACAGGTGGAAGTGGACTGATTTCTATTGAAAATATAGCTGATATACAATCAATTTTTGTGCAAAATGGTTGGACTTTTATTACAGCTATATGTACAGCATTGTTTTTTATTAACCATTTCCCTTGTGCTACTACACTGTGGACAATTAAAAAAGAAACAGGAAGTATAAAATGGACAGTTTTTTCAGCATTACTGCCTACAGTTGTTGGTGTTGTACTATGTATCGTAGTAAATTTTGTTTTAAAAACAATATGTGGAATAATATAGAAAATTGATTTGACCTCTAAACAAAATTGTTTAGGGGATTTTTTTGTTTAAAATCTAAATAGAAATCCAAATTTTGAAACTTGACTTACGAACAAATGTTCTATATAATATTTATATAAAAACTATTTTGAGGAGGGTAAGCAAGTGGAGAATAAAATATATGGTTGCATAGATTTAAAAAGTTTTTATGCTTCTGTGGAATGTGCTGAAAGAGGATTAGACCCATTTAAAACTAACCTTGTTGTTGCTGACCCATCTCGTGGTAGTGGAGGAATATGTCTGGCTATTAGCCCTGCTATGAAAAATTTGGGCATAAAAAACAGATGCAGACTTTTTGAAATTCCTAAAAATGTGAAATATATTACAGCCTTGCCTAGAATGAAAAAATATATGGAATATTCAGCGAATATATATTCAATTTATTTAAAATATATGAGTAAGGAAGATATTTATATATACTCTATAGACGAATGTTTTTTCGATTTTACACCTTATTTATCCAGTTATGGAAAAACACCAAGAGAATTTGCTGTTATGCTTATGGAGGTTGTTATGAAAAATACTGGAGTTTGTGCCACAGCTGGAATAGGTACAAATTTGTTTTTGGCAAAAGTGGCATTGGATATAACAGCAAAACATATTTCGGATAATATAGGTTTTCTTGATGAAAATGAGTTTAAGAAAACCATATGGCACCATAGACCAATTACAGATATATGGAACATAGGCAAAGGAATTGCAAAGCGACTTGAAAAATATGGTGTTCAGGATTTATACGGTGTTGCACATATGGATGAAAGCATTTTGTATAAGGAATTTGGAGCAAATGCAGAATTTTTAATAGACCATTCTAAGGGATATGAACCCTGTACCATAAAAGAAATTCACGATTATAAGCCTAAAACAGAATCTATATCAAATGGACAAATTTTATTTAATGATTACAATTTTGATGAGGCATTAATTGTACTTTATGAAATGGTGGACCAGTTGGTATTGGAATTAACTCAAAGAAAATCAAAGACGAATTCAATATCATTGTATGTAAGGTATTCAAAGGAGTGTACAGCCTCTACAGGTGGTACAAGGAAGTTGAATTTTAGAAGTAGTTCCTATAGAAAAATATTATCAGAGTTTGAAAAACTTTACAGAGAAACTACAAAGAAAAATTATCCTATTAGACAAATAAATGTAGGACTTAACCATATTGAAGAAGATGAATTTCAACAGCTTGATTTATTTGGAAAAGTAGATGATGACAAGGAGATAAAGGTACAAAAAGGCATTATTGAAATTAAGAATAAATTTGGTAAAAATGCGGTTTTGAGGTGCTCTAGCCTTCAGGATAAGGCTACAGCCAGAATAAGAAATAAACTTGTGGGAGGACACAACGGTGAGTGATAGAGCAAGACAGTTTATGCCTTTTTCGCCTTTAAAAGGCTATTATGATTTAATTGAAAAATGTGAGAGGATAAAAGAGCCAAAAATAGAATTAACTGAGGATATGTTAGAAATAATATCTCAAAAATTAAATAAG
Organism: Eubacterium sp. CAG:274; assembly: GCA_000432155.1. Lineage (GTDB taxonomy): Bacteria > Bacillota > Clostridia > Lachnospirales > CAG-274 > CAG-274. The sequence continues at coordinate 6,090 of FR888494.1, read as the reverse complement.
ATAGAAAAAGGCATTATGATAAAAGTGAAATATTATGATGTTGACAGTTATGTGGAAATAGAGGGAATGATTTCAAATATAGATAAGATATACAACAATTTAACAGTAATAAAAACTGTAATTAAATTTGAAGATATTTATGACATTTCTTTTGTGTAAGGAGTATAAACAGTGGTTTATACTCTTTTTTTGATAGCTTGTTTTGGTGCGTAAGTTACATAATTTTGTTGACAGTGAGAACATATATGGTAAAATTAAGTAAAGAGAGTGTAATAGAATTGGGGTGTTACTATGAATAGAGAAAATATGATTAATATTTTAGAAAAAGTGTCTAACAAAAGTGACCTTTGTTATATTAGTAGTAAAACAAAATATTCTTTAGGATTATCCTATGTAATAAAGTATAATGAAAAATTCTTAATGATTGCTGATACTTGTGATTATGAGTATGACGGATACATAATAGTTAAATGGGAAAATATTGAAGAAATAGAGTATAATGAACGGGCAATATTTGAGAGTAAAATAATAAAAAATGAAAATGGTAAACCAGATATAGAAAATGTAATAGACATAAAATTAGATAGTTACAAAACAATATTTAATCATTTTTTGAATAAGAATGAAAATATAACTATATATTGTGATAGTTGTTCTGAAAAATATGTAGATGAAGATACAACTACTGCTTTAAATATAGGTAAAATAATAGAAATTAAAGATGATTATATAGTATTTAAAAGATTTGATGGAGTAGGAAAGTGGTATCCGGAAAATAAAATATATTATAGTGATATTTCAGAAATTTTGTTTGGGGATAGGTATACTAGAATTATGTCAAAGTATACTCATAATTGAAAAGGGGTGTTGGTATGATAAATAAGGAGTTATTGGACAAAATTATTAGGAAATCTGACATCTGTAAATTTGAATGTATCTTTGATGATATAAGTGGAGTACCTGTAAAATACAATGAAAAATATATAATGGTAAACATATACGAAGATTTTCAATTTGACGGCTTCTGTATATTTGATATAACAGAAATTGAAAATATATGTTATGATGAAACATACGAATTTATAAACCATATATGCAAAGAAGAAAAAATATATCCACCTAAGGTAGAAAATATTAATATTGAAAATTTCACTAATGTGTTTAATTATTTTAAAAATAATGAAGAAAATATTATAGTCGAATGTGGTGGATATGATGACGAAGACTATAGCTTTTCCATTGGTAAAGTGGAAAAAGTTACAGAGGAGTACATAGAAATTAAATACTTTGATTATATGGCTAAATGTGATGAAGATGAACTTGATAGGGTTTATTATGATGATATTTCAGTTGTATCTTTTGGGAAAAGATATATTAAATATATGTCAAAATATACCCATTAATTAAAGAGGTGGTTTTATTGAAAAACTTGTTGAATAAAGTTATGATACTTGCAGTTGTTGTAGCGATTGTGGTTGGAGGTATTGTTTTTCAAAATAGAAAAAGTTTAGCTTATGCAAATAGTAGAATAGTACCTATTGGTGACAGCATTTTTTATAATGACTACAATATGTTTTTAAGAGAAGTGCCTATTAAAGGACACAGAGGTGCTATCATTTATAAAAGAGTAAAATTAATGGGTGGCGATGGAAAATATATTTGTGCTAAGGATAATAATAAAAATGTTTATATATTTAATGTAAAAAATACAGAAAAATATAAGTTAAGTAATATCGACGCAGCAGATATGGATATATATAACAATAAAATTTATTATGCCAATAAAAGTGATGGAAATAAGATTTACAGCATTTGTTTTAATGGAAAAGAAAATATAAAAGTAAGTGATGAGACTACTTCTCATTTGAGGGTCACTAATAATCATATATATTTTGAAAACAATAGAGATAACATATATTCATTGTCACTATTGACTAAGGAAATTAAAAATGTGTACGAAGGTAGTAACTGCTATTTCTTTGAAACTGATGGCAAATATATTTATTTAAGTGATTATCAGAATGATAATACAATTTTAAAATTAGATGCCCATACTTTTGAAGAAAAAGGTAGAATAAATATAAGAACAGTTAATTTCTGTATTTATAATGGAAGTTTGTGCTATATTCCATTTGTTGATGAAGATGATATAGGGGATAATTATAAAGATTATTCTCATATATATAATGAAGAAGGTCAAATTATTTTATAAAAATAAGGCTGTCGATTTGTGTAATATAATCGACAGCCAAAATTACTTTTTAGGGGATAATTATGCTCCTAAAATTCTGTTTTTATGATGAGTGTCAAAGGCTTCAAGGCAATTATCAGCAGAGGCTGTATTTATAAGTCTATTTATTACACCTTTTTTCCATGCTGTGTCAGTATTAGTGCGAGATAACATACAGGCACATTCAAAAATTCGTAAACACACGAAATCATCTACTTTATTCCATTCGGTATCAGGAAGTGTAAATTCTGTTTCGTAACCTTTTCTGAAAGGTTCTAAATAGCTAAAGAACAAGTCATTTCTGTTGTTTTCCAAAGGAGTTTCCGGGTCAACTATAAATGAAAATATGGCTGTAGCTATATCTGACATATAGTAGCCATAACAACAATTATCAAAATTAAATGCTTTTGCATTATCCCATTCTATCAATATATTGTTAACCTGAAAATCCCCATGTATCATACCAAATGTTTCCGGAACTTCTGGATAGAATTTTATTTTTTCAATTCTTGTATGGAGTTTAGATAATATTTCAGAAGAAACATAGTCTTTTAAATATGAAAAGTCAAAAGAATTTTTTTCATACCACTTACATCTATTGAATTTTAGACCTTCTTTTTGTTCCTTATAGCTTATAGAATGTATTTTGCCTAACAATTTGCCAACAATGTAAAAATATTGGTCATCTCTGTTTTCAGCATTGGCTTTTTCGCCATGTATTAACTTAAATTGTGATACACAATATTCATTATCATCTATTGAAAATTCTTCGGCTATAGAATTTGTAAGAGAAGGAATGATATAAGTAATATCAGATATGTATTTTCTTAAATCATCTAACCATTCCATTTCGTGTTTAATATCTGAAATCTTTCTTTTAGCATTAGCAGAAACCCTAATAACTGATGGTTTTAAACCATTGAATAAAAATGTGTAATTTCGTGAACTGAAATGACATTCAGCATTTGCAATATCTCTGCCATAAAGTTCTTTAATCTTTTTTCTAAAAAGTTCTTTGTCTGGAATATTTATTTCTTTGTATTTCATAATATCACCTTTATTTCCTAAAATGTTATTAATAAGGATTTAATGTTAAAAATGAAGTGTTATAAAATGTGGTAGAAAATTATTTCCAAGTTCGAATAAAATTAATTTTTTAGATTATAAATTAAGACCCCTTAAAAAGTTGATAATTAATTAAATCCTTACCTGCTTATATTATATAATAAAAAACAACAAAATTTCCATACCTTTTTACTCAAAAAATTATCCCATAATTCGACAAAATAATCCATTTTATTGTAAAACAATAAAACGAATTTTGAATAATATGAATAAAAAATGAAAATAAAAAACAAAAAATATATAAAAGAATTTAATAAAAATTCCCACCAAATAAATTTTTGGTGGGAAAATTGTGGGAATTTTATAATATGTGATTTTGCAGACAAAAGAATATTATCTATAGGTCTACCAGTTAGATTTTATATTAGCATATATACTATCGGGAATATCCACATATAAATCTATATCAAGTTTTGTCTGTGTGTCACAACAGAACTTCATTACATCCAATGATGGTGCTAGGCATGGTGTTGATTCGCCATATACAACGGTTGGAACAACTTCTAAATAAAATTCGACATCATAAGTTTTTTTGATTTTATTCAAAATATCAATTTTTGACATTAGAGGGGCTATTGTTTTTCTCATCTGTTTGTCAACATCTACATCATAATCATAACAATAACCGTAATTCCAGTCAGCCGATTTAAATTTTATACCAGTTATACCAATATCACCGATTTTGCTTGAGTCCTCTGGCTCAAGTTCGAGCATTTCGGATATGGTATCAGGGTCAAAAATGCCAACCATACGGAAATATGTGAAGCATTTGGTAAGTGTTTGGTCTTCCATAGTGTTCACCTTCATTTTTTAGAATTATTCAGAATGGTTATAATAAAAATACCTTATTGGATTTTTACTTGACTTTAGATAGCAACACTACCGTCTCAACTTGTGTATCGTTGTCCAAACTTATTTCCATATCTTCCTCTATGATCGGGAGCTTGAATTTGATGGATTTCAGCCATTGTCCGTTCGGCTTCCGTTCCTCAAAGATGTGGATTTCGGAGATCAGCGACTCCATAAGCTGTCGGCGTTCCTGTTCATCCATCACGGCGTACAGCTTATCAAAGTAAATCAAAACTTTGTAGATATTATCGGCAGTCAGCTTTTCAGCTTCGATTGCCATTTTCTTTGCTCTGGCTTCAATCAGCAGAGACTCCGTATCCTCGATTTTATCATACATCTTGTAAAGACGATCATCAAAGTCTGCCTTGCGTTTGATGTAATGTTTATCATCGGGGTCAAGTGTATCAATTTCCTCTATCAATCGGGACTTGATGGAATAGCTCTGGCGAAGCTGTTTTTCGTAGTTTGCAATCTCCTGTTCGATAGCGGAAGTATCCACTTTCATGCTGATTTTCTGCTGCATCAAAGCGGCAAACTTCGGATTGCTGACCAACTTGGTAATCACCTCTGCGACAGCGGTTTCCAAGAGTTCTTCGTGGATTTGCTTCTTATAGTCGCACTTGTGACCACGGGTCATGGTGCGGTGTTTGCAGCCGTAGTAGTAGAAATCCTTGTACTTCGTGCCGTCTGCCTTGTGCTTGACACTCTTATTGCCGTACATACCGGCTCCGCAGATCGGGCATTTGAGCAAGCCTGTCAGCAGATGCACCTTGTTATCCTTACCATGGTTGACCTTCTCGTATTTCTTTGCCTGGGCAACCAATTTCACCTGTGCATCATGCCAGAGTTCTTCGGAAACAAGTGCTTCGTGCAGACCATCGACCAACAGATAGTTGTCCTGTTCAATAAGACGGTAATCGTTTCTTGTGCCATGCACCTTTTCCGTCCTGCGTCTGCCATAGGCGATCTTGCCGCAGTAAACAGGATTTTTCAGTATCCTGCGGATAAGCGCCGCATCAAACAGAGGATTCTTGCCGTTCTGTCTTTGGATTTTTCCAATGCCATGATTGGCGAGGTATCGGGCAAGACCGTTTGCGCCCATGTCGGTATGCACGTACTTGTCAAAGATGATGCGGATTGCTTCTGCTTCTTCCTCATTCACATACAGCTTGCCTTTTTCAAGCGTATATCCATAAGGAGCAAAGCCGCCGTTCCATTTGCCCTCACGGGCTTTCTGGATTCTGCCCTCCATCGTCTGAACACGGATATTCTCACGCTCGATCTCGGCAACCGCTGACAGAACGGAGATCATCAGTTTTCCTGCATCCTTGGAGGAATCAATACCATCCTCAACACAGATCAGATTGACACCGAAATCCTGCATAACCTGCAAGGTGGACAGCACATCTGCCGCATTTCTGCCGAAACGGGAGAGCTTGAACACCAGCACATAGGAAACACCGTCCTTGCCGGATTTGATGTCCTCCATCATGCGGTTAAACTCTAATCTGCCCTCGATGGACTTACCGGATTTACCGGCATCCTCATACTCACCGACAATCTTATAGTCATTGTACTCGGCAAATGCTTTCATTCTGGCTTTCTGAGCATCCAGAGAGTATCCATCCACCTGTATCGTGGTGGATACTCTCGTGTAAATATATACTTTTATCTTGTCTTTTTTCATATCGTTATCCTCATTCGTGCCGCCGTATGCAGCACCGTTATGTAACCCCTACTCCGAAATCACTCTCAGAGTAGGTTTGGACACTTATCACACGTATATTATATCATGCAATGTCCGTTTTTTCAATAGATTCCTCAAAAAGTTTGGAATTGTTTACAATTTCTTTTTTCTCGCTGTCCAAACAAATCGGCGGCTCCGG
>FR888493.1:9610-15956 GCA_000432155.1 Eubacterium sp. CAG:274 | reverse complement strand
TCCCACTTTTCTACTTTTTCCTCCAACACATCTACACAGTAGGCTGTTACACCTGTTTCTGTATTTCTTAAAATCTTTCCGTCTTCTGCAATTAATCTTTTTAATGTTTTAATTCTCATAAAATTACCTCCTATTATTTCCAAATTATATCTGCACCTTCTGCACCCCAAGGGGCATTTGCAATACTGTCTGTTTCTTTATCTATTTTAATTGTTGTCACTTTTGAACAGCCTGAAAATGCTGTCGGGCTTATTGTTGTTGTAGCACTAGGAATAACTATACTTTCAATTTTATTGCAATTATAAAAAGCCAATGAACCTATGGTCTCTACATTTTTAGGTATTTCTATCGTGCCAGTCAATCCCCTACAGTAATAAAAACAGCTACTGGATAAACCCTTTAAATCGGGCGATGTAAACTCAAAATTTGTTATTTTTGAACAGTTTCTAAAAGCATTCCCTCCTATATTAGATAACTTCGGCAACACCAGCCTGCCCTCTATACCGCAAGAAGTTAATCCATTTGAGCCAATAGTTGTTATGCTCTTAGGAATAGTGTTTATATCATTAATATTTATTGTATATGCCATAGCATATGCCCCTATAGTTTCAACAGTTTCCGGTATTTCTGCTTTTGTAACATTACTAAAATTACAAAAAACTCTACTGCCTAAACCTGTTACACCTTCTTGTATATAAATACTTTTAATATCGTTTATATGTTCATTATACTGCTGACCGTTTTCTGAATAATCTTCAGTCACACCACTACCTCTTATTGCCATATATTCCCCTGCAATTTTGTAGCTAGTGCTTTCTCCACAACTTCCCTCTGATGTTGTTTTTACTATGTTGTCAGCATCTATTTCAATATCTGTAAGGTTATATATTTTAGCCTTTATATTTCTGAAAGCACCCTCACCAATAGTCTGAATGTTAGGGGTAATTACAATGTCCTCTGTTATTCCAGAAGAATTAAAGGCATCTGCACCTATTGAAATAAGGTCATTACCAAAATCTACTTGTGTTAAACTCCCACACCCTGTAAAGGCATAATCTCCTATAGCCTTTACATTCATACCGTTGTAACCATTTGATAAATCAAGTATGACAACACTATTGTCAATACACTTTTCTATTGTAGAATTTTCTGTGTTAAACTTAGCAAAAAAGCATAACCCGTTATTTACATACCCTAAATATTTTTTTAAATTCTCTACACCATATAATATTTCTTCAGCATTAAAATTGTCACTTTCAAGCTGTTCAATATTTTTTTCAGCTCTTTCATTTTCTGCAATACAATCTTCTAATTTTAGCTGAGTTTTAATATTTTCAGCCCTTGTAATTGTACTTTCCAAAACAGCTTTTGCACTATTACTATTTGAAATGCTTTCTTCTAAACTACTCTTTGTGTTTTGGGCTAAAGTAATTTTTTCAACCAAAGTATCAATAGTTTTTCTAGCATTTTCTATTTTTTCTTTAACTTCTTCATAAAGATTTTGTGCTGTCTGACTGTCGCTTTTACACTTTTCAGCAAGTACATTTATCTCGTTAATTTTTCCGCTTAATTCGTCTGACTTTGTTTCAAAATCTGTAATTTTATTTTCAACAGCTGTTTCGCTATCACTTATATTCTGTTCATATTCAGCCAATAAAGATTTACAGTTTAACCAATCTTCTTCTATAGAATTAAGTTTTGCCATAATCTCGCTATAGAGAGAATTTGATGCCTCCGTTGGAACAAGTCCACCCTCTGCACCAGAATTATTTACGGTTACTTTTACTGGATTTGTAACTAATAAATTCCCACCTGTAAGGGAAATTTCAATAGTTCCAGCATTTTCAAGAACCTCCCAAGGTACAGTACACTTTCCATTGTTTAAAGTGACATGAAAAATTTTTTCATCCTTTTTGAACTGTGCCACGAGAGGTGTAATATTGTACCAACTGTGGTTTAGTATAAATTCAGCCTCCATATAGTTTCTTACTCCACTATAAATAGGCTTAATTTCAAGGCGAATTAATTTCTGTCCTTTCGCCATAAATTTTAATTTTTCCATTAAAAAACCTCCTGTATATTATTTTGACAACTTTTATTTCGTCATCAATAATAATATACAGGAGGTACCATGACATTTCGTGACATATTTTTTATCTATTTGCATAAGTAAGTTTTTCCCACTTACCACTTACAAATCTGTAGACAAAGAATATTACTCTGAAAATCCAGTCTATAACCATAGCAATCCAAACACCTATTGCACCCATACCAAAATACTGTCCTATAATATAACTAAACACTATACGGAACATACACATTGAAAATATAGATACAACCATTGTGTATTTTACATCATTACAAGCTCTCAAAGCATTTGGCAATACAAAAGACAATGGCCAAAGTAAAATAGCACATCCATTATGTATACAAATAAGTATAAAAGCCAAACTTCTGGTTTCATCAGAAAGAGAGAATATTTTCAATATCCAAGGCAAAGTCAAAAGTATAGTGGAATTTACGCAAATTGTAAGAATATAGGCTATTTTCAAGAGCTTTTTAGTATAAAGTCTTACCTGTTTTAAATCTCCAGCACCTACACATTGACCTACTACAGTTATCATAGCAAGAGATATTGCCTGACCACACAATGTACCCATACCGTCAATACTGTTTGCTACAGCATTAGCTGCAATCTGTACTGTACCAAATGTAGAAATAATACTTACTACAATAATTCTACCAAACTGAAAAATACCATTTTCCATACCACTAGGTATAGCTATATACAATATTCTTCTTATCATACCAAACTCTGGTTTAAAGTTGTGATGGTCTACATACACAACATTATTTTTATTTCTTATAAGCACAAGCATTATAATAGCTGCCACAAATCTTGAAACCAAAGACGGAATTGCAACACCTTCAACACCCATTTTAAATACAAAAATCAAAATGGCATTACCACATATATTTATGACATTCATAAGTATTGAAACTTTCATAGATATGGCTGAATTACCCATTGACCTAAAAAGGGCTGCACAGGAATTATAAAGTGCTAAGAAAGGATAAGACGCAGATGAAATAAGAAAATATAACATTGCATTGTGCATAACATCATTGTCTATACTACCAAAAAGCACTCTCAATATATGCCTATTAAATATAAGACAACCAACCATAATAACAATAGAAAGTGTTATGGCTACAATAATAAGCTGTTTAGCAGATTTTCTTGCTTCTTCGTAATGTCTTGCTCCTATACATTGGGCTGTAACAACTGCACCACCTGTTGCCAAAGCTGCAAAAATGGCAATCATAAGGTTATTAATCATATCTACAAGAGAAACACCAGAAATGGCAGCCTCACCTACATTAGATACCATCATAACATCGGATAAACCAACAGTTACGGCCAAAACCTGTTCTACTAAAAGTGGAATTATAAGAGCTTTTAAAGCTGATTTACTAAAAATTTCTTTATTCTCCATTTTTATACCTCTGTAAATTTTTCGTATAATAAGTTTAACATAACTTTGCTTAAATTGTTTCACAAAAATAATAGTGACTAGCAAAAAGCTTTTGTACTTAATGCTAGTCACTTAATTTTTATCTTCTTCTTATACCACTATAAATACCATTTACAAAAACATAATTATCCCTTATTCTTCTATACTTAGGTCTTCGTGTAAGGAAAATCTCGTTTAGCACAAGTGCCTCAACTAACATATTGAGAATGTTATTTCTTGAAAAATCTTCATATCCGTCAAATTCAAGAATTATTTCCTCTACTTCATCAAAATCCTTTTTCATTTCTTCCATAACCTGATTAATAATCTGAGCAAGGGTTTCCCTAGTAATACCGTCATCAGAATACACTGGACTTCCTTCATATTCATACTTATCCATAATTTTCTGAATATAACTGTCAATTTTGCTATTTATTTTACTATAAAGAGCCTTTACAATTTTGGACTCACTTTCTGTAATGTCACATACTTTTCTATTTTCTGTTCTTTCATTACTGCTTTTTCCTTTTTCAGAATCATAAAGGGGAATATTCTCCATCATTTCCTGTACTGTAATTTTTCTACTTTCATATGGATAACTATATATACTGTCATAGCCTACTGTACTACCAAAAATCATATTGACCTCCACAGAATTATATATATATACTATGTTAAACCATAAAAAAAGTGAAAAAGCAAAAATGCCTTCTATGATTACTTATCACAGAAAGCATTTTAATAGTTTTCTAATTATTATACCAACCTAGTTGTTCATTATCCAAATTGATATTTATTTGTTTTGTTTCACAATATTCTTCAAGACCATGAGTGCCAAGTTCTCTGCCTATACCACTCATCTTATAGCCACCCCAAGGTGCTTCACAGAAGGCAGGGTTATAACAATTAATCCAAGTAATACCGGCTCTGATTTCCTTAATTACTCTTAAAGCCTTTGCTCCGTCATTAGTAAATACTGCACCGGCAAGACCATAATCAGTATCATTTGCTAAATCAATAGCCTCTTGTTCTGTTTCAAAAGTCTGTATAGTAACTACAGGTCCAAAAATTTCTTCTCTGACAATTCTCATATCACTTGTACAGTTATCGAATATAGTTGGCTTTACAAAAAAGCCCTTTGCACATTCTCCATCTGTATATCTATATCCACCACATACAAGAGTTGCCCCCTCACTTTTGCCAAGCTCTACATACTTGAGAACATCATTCATATGTTTTTCAGATACCAAAGGACCCATATCGTAATTTTCAAGGGAATTACCAATAGTCATTTTTTCTGCTCTTTCAGCAAATCGCTTAATGAACTTGTCCTTAATAGATTTTTCTATAATAATTCTTGAACCGGCACAGCATACCTCTCCTTGATTGAAGAATATACCAAGCATAGCCCATTCAACAGCCTTTTCTATATCAACATCAGCAAAAATTACATTTGGAGATTTTCCACCAAGTTCAAGACCTATTCGCTTAACATTAGACGCTGCTGCTCTCATAATACTTTGACCAACAGCTGTACTACCTGTAAATGTAAGCATATCTACATCTTTACTTTCAGCAAGATAATTTCCTAAAGAACCCCCTGGTCCAATAATCAAGTTAACAGTTCCTGCTGGCAAACCAACCTTATCAAAAATCTCAAACATTTTAATAGTTGACAATACGGTTTCAGAACTAGGCTTAAATATAACACAATTACCAGCAGCCAAAGCTGGAGCTAACTTCCAAACGCCCATAAGGAAAGGGAAATTCCAAGGTGTTATTAAAGCACATACGCCTACTGGCTCTGTAACACTATAGGAGTGCATTCTGCCAAAATTGGAATTAACTTCATATACTCCACCTGTAGGAGTTCTTATAAGTCCGGCATAATATCTGAAACAATGTACAGCATCATCTACATCTGCCTCAGCCTCTCTCAAAGGCTTGCCATTGTCCATAGACTCTATTTTAGCTATTTCTTCTGCCTGCTTTTCTACTTCATCAGCTATTTTTAACAAAATATCGGCTCTTTCCTGAGCACTCATATCTCGCCATTGTCTTGTAACATAAAAAGCATTTTTTGCAGAAGCTACAGCACTTTTTACATCATCTAAATTATTTTCCTTAATTACTGCTATAACCTCTCCATTAGATGGATTAACAGCCTTTAATTCTTTATCTGAATTGCCGTCTACCCAGCAACCATTAATATATGTTTTCTTATACTCCATATAACCACCAATCCTATTCATACATAGTTTTGTATAGCTTTTTAAAGTCCTCAATGTTGACTTCTCGTCTATTATCTGGTGTAGCTGCGTCATTTAATGCCTCTCTAGCCAAGGCATCTATATCCTCTACATTAACATTGATTTCCTTTAATTTATGAGGTAATCCTGCTACACTATTAAATGTATTAATAAGCTCTACACATCTTTCTGTAGCTGCTTCGCTACCATACCTTTCATCAAATTCAGGGTCAAAAGCCTTTGCAAGAGTTATCATTTTGTCTTCACAAGCAACTGAATTAAACTTTAACACATAAGGTAAAATCAAGGCATTGGCTACACCATGAGGTACATCATAAAATGCACTTAACGGATGTGCCATAGAATGAACTATACCAAGACCAACATTTGTAAAGCTCATACCCGCCATATACTGTGCCATAGCAAGTGCCTTTCTTGCATCTAAGTCATTTAAGTTCTTGATTACCTTTAAAAAGTTAGCTGAAATAAGGCTTACTGCCTTTAATGACAACATTTCTGAAAAATCAAAAGCACCCTTTGATAAATAAGACTCTACAGCGTGTGTAAGAGCATCCATAGCTG
>FR888493.1:9343-9580 GCA_000432155.1 Eubacterium sp. CAG:274 | reverse complement strand
ATAGCTGTGGCAGCAGTCATTTTTAAAGGCAAACTTGCCATAATATCTGTATCCAATATAGCTACAACTGGCACAACCATTGAATCCATACAAGCCATTTTTCGTTTCTGTTCTGTATTAGTTATAACATAGTCCATTGTAGTTTCTGAGCCTGTTCCTGCTGTTGTAGGTACAGCTATAATAGGCATTGGAGGATTTTTACTCTTGTCTACACCCTCTAAAGACACTACATCATAA
>FR888493.1:8815-9302 GCA_000432155.1 Eubacterium sp. CAG:274 | reverse complement strand
GGATTATTGGCTATAACAGCAACAGCCTTTGCTGTATCTATAACAGAACCTCCACCTACAGCAATTATAAAATCAGCCCCTGATGCTTTCAGCTTATCAAGTCCTGTATGTACATTATCAATAGTAGGATTAGGCTTAACCTCATCATCTATTTCATAAGAAATACCACCGTCTTTAAGTACATTTTCGATTTTTTCTGCAACGCCACACTGAACCAGCATAGCATCTGTAACAAGTAAAGCCTTGTTATATTTTCTCTTTTTTATTTCTGTAATAATTTCTTTGCGTGCATATTCTCCAAAATATGTCGTACCTGTATATACCATTCGCTCTATACTCATAGAATAGGCTTCCTTTCTAAATATAATTAATATTGCCATATACCATTCTTTATATTTCGGCAACGGAAAATATAAGATTACATTCCTTTTAGGTCTATATATTATCCATATACAATACTCAATACATTACTCGTTTTTTCATATAG
>FR888493.1:8448-8780 GCA_000432155.1 Eubacterium sp. CAG:274 | reverse complement strand
TCATTACTCATCATTAGAATGAGCATATAAAAGTTCATTAATGTCTTTTCTTAACTTAATAAACTCTGGTGTATCCTTTAACTCCAAGCCTCTCTTGTGTGTTAAGTATACATTAACTTCTTTAACAACCTTACCAGGTCTAGCTGACATAACATAAATCTTATTTGCTAAGAAAACAGCCTCATCAATATCGTGTGTAATGAATACAACTGTTGGGTGGTCCTGCTCCCATATTTCTCTCATAAGCAACTGCATCATAGATTTAGTATGAGGGTCAAGAGCACCAAAAGGTTCGTCCATTAATAATACTTCTGGCTGATTAGCAAGGGCTC
>FR888493.1:8180-8404 GCA_000432155.1 Eubacterium sp. CAG:274 | reverse complement strand
CTCTCTGCTTCATACCACCAGATAATTCCTTTGGATATGCCTTTGCAAATTTTCTTAATCCAATAATATCAAGGTATCTGTCTGCTATTCTCTGTTGTTCATCTTTTGGCAATTTCTTTATTCTAAGACCGAATTTAATGTTGTCTTCAACATTCATCCAAGGAAAAAGAGTATAACTTTGGAATACCATACCTCTGTCAGGTCCTGGACCTGTTACCGGTGTA
>FR888493.1:1027-8120 GCA_000432155.1 Eubacterium sp. CAG:274 | reverse complement strand
TAGTAGGAAAATCCAAACCTGCAAGCATTCTCAATAAAGTTGATTTACCACAACCAGAAGGGCCTACTATACATACAAAGTCATTATCCTGAATATCTATTGATACATCATCAATGGCTTTTGTTGACTTTTTGCCATTTGTATAAACCTTATCAATATGGCTTACTATAATTTTACTACTGGCAACATGAGCCTCTAAGGGTGAACCAGAATTTGAAATAATATTTTGTTTTTTCATACTTTACATCTCCTTTATTCAGCCCATGGGAACATCTTTTTAATCGCAAAAGCAAAAATTCTGTCTGTAATAAGACCAAGTACACCTATTACAAGAATACCAGAAAAAATACTTTCAGTATGTAAGAATCTCTGTGCCTTTAAAATAGAGTAACCTAAACCTGAATTAGATGCTACAAGTTCGGCTACAGTAAGGTATGTCCAGCCCCAACCAATCATCATTCTCAATGTAAGCATCATATTAGGTGCCATAGCTGGTATTAATACCTTTGTAATAGTTGTAAATCGTGTTGTACCTAAAGTATAACTTGCTGAAAGCAAATCATCAGATACAGCTCTTGCATTATCAGCTACCATAAGTACCATCTGGAAGAAACAACCAAGGAATACAATACTAATTTTAGCTCCTTCTCCTATACCACACCATACCATTACAAGTGGTACAAATGCTGGTACTGGCATATAACGAATAAATTCACAAATAGGTGTTATAACTGCGTCTATTCTTTTAAAACTACCTGCAAGTATACCTAAAGGTACACCAATGATTACAGAAATAACAAAGCCCATTGTAATTCTGAAAATACTCCAGCCCATATTAGCCCACAATGAACCATCTTTAGCACAACTTACTATGTCATTAAGTACCTTTAATGGAGATGGTAAAAAAAGTTCTTTTACCATACCACTTCCACTTAGTCCTCCCCACAGAGCAAATATCACTACAAATGTCATTATCATTGATATGGTATAACATCGCTTTGATATATCTTTTCTAAGACGGAAATCGCCTCTACTCTTTTTCATACTAAAACCTCCAATTATATAAGGGCATCCTCATCTGTTTCCCCTGTATGTATTCTTATACAACTATCTACAGGTGTAACAAAGATTTTACCGTCGCCCTCTGCACCATGGCTGTTGACAGAAAGAATAACATCAATTAATTCGTCAAGTCTATCATCTGTTACTACAATGTTAATCATCTTTTTGGCTACAAAAGTTCTTGAATATATCTTGTCATCAGCCTCATTGTTGCCTTCGCCTGTAGTAAAGCTAACATGTTCTCTACCTCTACCAAGAACCTCTTTTGTATTCATAGCAAAAAATCTTTTTTCATTAAGTGCTTCCTTTGTCTTGAAATAACAATTGGGTCTTAAAAATACAATAACATTTTTCATATCCAATTCCTCCTTATAGCTCTGCCTTTCCTGAGCTTACAGTAATCGCCTTTTCTACTGGTAAAATGAAAATCTTACCATCGCCAAATGAACCGCCATCACTTGTTCTTGAATACTTAATAATAATGTCTGTTACCTTGTTTACATTTTCGTCTTCAACTACTAACATAATAAGTTCTTTTGGAATTTCATCGTAGTAAACATCAGATACCTTCAAACCTCTCTGCTTACCTCTACCTAAGATACCATATCTTGTAGTTGCTCTAAAACCAGCCTCACATAATTCATTTAAAACCTCGTCACACTTTTCAGGTCTTACAATAGCTTTAATCATTTTCATAATAGTTTTCTCCTTTCAATTATACAAAAAGGGCGTCGACTTTTAATAAGCCGACGCCCTCGTCTTTTTGTTTTCCTTATGGTGCTATTATATATTTATGACTTTAAAATATCAATGTATTTTGGCTATAATCATTCTTGTGCATTATGCACATATCAGTTTTTTCGACTATTTCTAAAATCCAATATTATAAATGCCAATTTAAGCTCAAGACAGACAGATAAATCATCTAAATCAACATTCAATATTTTTTCTATTTTATCAAGACGGTATCGCATTGTATTACGGTGTATAAACAAAAGTTCAGCTGTGGCATTGGAATTGCAATTATTTTCAATATAAGCCCTAAGGGTATTACATAATTCACTATCCTGAACCTTGTCGGTCTCTATTAATCTGCCTAACTTGTCATTTATGTAGTTATCCAATGTCTTTGGACTTCTGATTTGAGATATAAGAGAGTGAATACCCATATCATTATAGCTTAGCACATACTTTTGCTTTTCCATACTTATAAGCTGTAATGCACTTTTTGCCTCTGTATAACTTTCTCTAATATCTGCAAGATATTCATATCCAAGACCAATTCCTATATAAGCCTCAATTTCAAACTCCTTATGAATTTTATCAGCAATTTTTTCAAAGAAATGAACAACGCTATCCTTGCCAAATACCTCCAAAGGAAACATAACTACTATGGTCTCAAATTGTGAGTAAATAAGCAATTTGTTTATATCGTAGTATCTAAATTCATTTTCAACTAAACTTTGTATTCTTTTTATGCTGGCAGGGTCATTTAAGCCTACTGTTTTTATAATTGCTATAGACTGTTTGCCAGAAATAGTAATACCATAGTGAGTTGCTCTCTTTGTTACTTCATATTCATTAAAGTTATCCACAAATAAAATAGAAGTTAATAACTTTTCACGAGAATGAGTTTCTGATTCCTCCTCTATAAGCCTTTTACAGACAATTTGAGAAAAATCTATTAAATGTAATTCTACTGAAAGTTCAAATAACGGTAGATTAAGTTCTTCGCAATAATCTGCTATTTTTTTAGATATTTGATTTTCATTTATGACTACTGCTGCAATTTTCTTTGGATACATAACCTTTATAATGTCTATAATCTTATTATCATCATCAGTCAGACTTTTGTTAGTTATTATAACCATTTCTCCACCATGAATAAGTTCACTTATATTGTATTCTTCATCAAGACATTGAACACAATCTGCAAAATATATCCAACTTATGTTATTTCGTATACCGTTTGCCCCTGAAATAAGTGTTAGCCCCTTTTTTAATAAGGGAATATTAACTAAATCCTCACAGTTCATATATCTCCCTCCTACTGTTACTTTCTAAAATTATATTTCAACAAATTCTCCTAGTCAAGTACATTTTATTGTACTAAACAAAAGCAACTGCTCTTACAGGCGAACCATCTCCGTCTTTTATTTTAAGCGGAAGAAACATTACGGTGCTACCTGTTGTATCTAATTTTTCAAGATTTGTTAAGTTCTCCACAATTAATATATCATTACCTAAGAAAATATTGTGGGAAGCAGTTGAATTTTCAGTATACTGTTCTCCTTGAATACAGGTTTTGTCTACATTAAGCATATCCACACCTACTGCCTTTACTCCTAGATTTTTTAAATATTCTGCTGTTGATTTTGAAATATATGGGTGCTTATAAAATTCCTCTGTACCGGCTTTATATATCCAACCTGTATTGAAAAGCACTATACTTGAAATTTTAATATGTTCTTCAAGTTTATCAAAGTCCTCAGGAACAATTTCATAATAAGGCTTTAAATTTGGAAGATGCACAACAACAGCCTTACCTATACATTTTTTTAAATTTACATTGTCAATAGTTTTGCCATTTTTCACAAAGTGTGCCGGAGCATCCATATGGGTTCCGGTATGTGTGCCTATATTAAGTTTCATAACTTGGCAACCATCTTTTTCTAAAGTAATATATTTTGAAAGCTCTGGTTCAGGATCCCCTGGATAATAAATCATATTATTTTCTATTAAAATAGACAAATCAACAATTTCTGAGTACATAATTTTCTCCTTTAAGCATTTTTATTTAAGCTAAAATACAGACTGATTGTAAAAACCAGTCTGTTACATTATAAATCTTATTTATTCATTTCAGCATAAACTTCGTCAAAAATAGAGCTGTCAAACAAAGAATCAAAGTTGTCAGACTTGCTGTCAATTAAGCCATTGTCATATAAAAAGTCGCTTAACATTGAAGAGCATTTCTTTAATGAAACATAAGTATCTCCATCTTTAAATGCTTCTGCATTTTCGTCCATAGTCCTTACAGCACAACCATTCATAAGAGTTTTAAACTCCTCTGGTGATACTTCAGCACCTGAAGAAACATCTTTTGCAAATTCATCAAATTTATTTTCATAACCGTCACGAGCATTAAACCATGCTTTCATAACCTTTTTGATTTCTTCACGCTTAGTTTTAAGTGCATTACCATTTGTCGCAAGTACGGCAGGAATTAAACCCTCATATTCAGCATCTTTTGTACTTGCAAGAATATTTCCCCCAGTTTCTTTCTGAGCCATTGACAATGAAGGCTCCCAAATAGCAGCTGCGTCAACCTGTCCACTTATAAAGGCATTTGAAGCATCTCCTGTTGACATATTTATTAAGTTTACATCTTTTGTTGTAAGTCCTGCATTTTCAAGACATTTTAAAAGGAATAAATGGTCACTTCCCCCAAGTTCAATAGCAACATTCTTTCCCTTTAAATCCTTAACAGATTTAATATCACTTTTAGCAATAAGACCGTCTGCACCAGCTGAATAGTCTTGAACCATAATTACCTTAGTATCTGCACCCCTTACATAAGCAGGAATAATATCAGCAAGGGCAGGAACAAAAAGGTCAATCTTTCCAGAATTAAGAGCATTTAAACCATCGGAGTAGTTTGAGAACAATTTAACTTCTACATCAACACCCTGTTCCTTAAAATATCCCATTTTGTCTACAGCAAGCCACCAATAACTTCCAGGCCAGTCGTTAATACCTAATACTACTTTCTGACCATTTGAATCATTAGCATTTGCTGTACTTTCTCCTGTCTGTGAACTACTTGCTCCACAGGCTGATAAAGAAATACACATAATCATTGTCATTAAAAGTGCAAGTAATTTTTTCTTCATTATGTAGTCCTCCTTTTAGGGGTAAAATATACATTTTTACTTTTCAGAAGCAATCTTTTCAACAAATGTATTATTAATCATATCGCCACAATCTTTATCCTTGTTTTTAAGTACGCCAAGTTCATACATAAAATCTCTTATAGTATTCTGTGTATAACCCCAGTATGAATAATCTTCTGCTGGAGTAAATGCTGTCTTAACAGTATCAGGGTCAGTAATAATAAGACCGTCTATTTCTTTCTTAAATTCTTCTTCGCCTACACCAAGCTTATCGCCCATAAACTTGTTTGCTTCGTCTGGATTGCTCTTCCAGTATTCAACAGCATCAAAGAAACCTCTTACAACAGCCTCTACAGCCTCAGGATTTTCATTACATAACTTGTTAGATGTACATAATACATCAGTAATTAAGTTAGGGTTATCAGAAGATGAATACAACTTAGTACCACCACTTGCAATAGCCTGAGAGAAGTATGGGTCCCAAATACAAGCAGCATCACATTGACCAGCTACAAAAGCTGTACCAGATTCCTGAATAGACATATCTACAATGTTTACATCTTTTTCAGTCATTCCGTTTTCTGCAAGGAGAGTAAGTAAGAACATATGGTCAACACTATAAAGCTGAGTTGCAATGCTCTTTCCCTTTAAATCCTTTACAGACTTAATATCAGACTTAGCTACAAGACCTTCACTACCATTAGACTTATCAGTTTCCAATACTACTGCAATATCTCCACCCTGGAAATATGGTGCAACAGTTTCTGATGAAGCAAATGTACAAAAATCAATCTGTCCACCTACAAAGGCATTTGTACTTTCTGTTGTAGATGAAAAGTCCTGAATTTTAACCTTAACGCCTTCTTTTTCGAAAAATCCCTTTTCATTTGCTAAATAAAAGAACATATTTGTAGGCCACGAAGTTGTACCTAATGTTACTTCAGGAACTTTTGTATCTGACTTTGCAGTATCTCCACTTGCCCCACAACCTGTAAAACCTAATACCATCGTTGCGCTTAATAATAAAGCCAATAATCTTTTCATATATTTTCCTCCATTCTTTACTTTCTGTTGTGCATAAGATACATAAGGTCCATAGCAATATTTGATGCAGCAAGTGATGTAATTTCACTATGGTCATAAGCTGGAAGAACCTCAACTAAATCAGCAGCAACTACATTAATACCCTTGAGATTGTATAAAAGCTTTCTAACCTGAGCTGAAGATGGACCACCAATAACCGGTGTACCTGTACCTGGTGCAGCAGATGGGTCAAGTGCATCAATATCGAAAGTAATATATACTGGCATATCACCTACAATTTTCTTTAGTTTTTCAGCAAGTTCTTTCATATCCATAAATACTGCATCCTGAGCATAGAAAATATTGTAGCCACATTCTGTCATTTCTGTACGTATAAATACCTGAGCAGACTTAGATGGGTCAATACAACCCTCAGCCTGTAAATCATAAGCAAAATTAGCATGAGAAATATTGCCATCTGTACTTGGTGTACTATCCTGATGTGAGTCAAAATGAAGTAATGCTAACTTACCAAACTTTTCACTAGCAGCTCTTACCATACCATATGGAATAGTGTGGTCGCCACCTAATGTAAGTAACTTACTGCCAGAAGCAAAAATTTTCTTAGCATTTTCGTATGTTTCCTCAAGCATAACCTTTGTAGTATTAGCACCTACATAGTAACCTACATCGCCATAATCAACTATGTTAGCCTCATCAGATAACTTGTATCCCCATGGATAGCCAAAACAATTTGTCAACTGAGAACTAAGTCTTATTGCTCTAGGGCCAGACCTTGCACCAGGACGATTTGTTACGCCACTATCAAAAGGCACACCCATAATTGTAATATCTACATCATCTTTTAATTCTCTAGTTACAGGGTAAAGATTAAAACTTGGTATTCCTGCATAATGTAAATGTTTCTGTACTTCATATTCCATATAAACTCCTCCAATCATACCAACAAAAAAATAAAAGGCGTCTGAACGACTTATTCGTCATTCAAACGCCTTTGTTTAACTTGTTAATACAATACATCTTTTTTACAAAAATGTAAATGTATCGTAAGAACATTATTTTTTGTGCATGAATTACAATGGGGAGGTTGTATA
>FR888493.1:293-995 GCA_000432155.1 Eubacterium sp. CAG:274 | reverse complement strand
TATATTAATTAGCAAAGGAACTGTATCCATTTCAGTTATAATCTTTTTTAATCATATATAAGTTATATAAACATCTATAAAATTTTCATCTCATCAATTAATGCTTTTCTTCTTTTATATTTATTTCTCCATTCACTAGCAATTTTATCAACTACTTCATCCCCACCAACATATCCTTTCATTTTTACAAGAACTTTGATAATTTGTTTATATTTTTTTCTATCACTTACAATTTTAATTTCATCATTAATAATATTTGCATATTTTTTTAGCAATCTTTCAGGATATAATTTTTTTAATGTTTTCTCATATAAATCCACTGTATATATACCCACTCTATCCTGTTCAATATAACTCATAAGCCTATCATATAATTTTTCAATGTAATAAAATTTATGCAGTATTGAACTACAGGATTTTAATTCAAATACTTTTCCCTTTGTACAAGCCATTCTTTATTATTGTAAGTAGATTTTAATTCATTATAAACATCTATTGTTGCTGTACCATCATCTTTTAATTCATCCCACAATATATATGCTCTTATCTATTCTATAATATATCTTCTTATAACTAACATACAGCTTTCGTTTTAGTTCAAAACCACACCATTTGGTAAAGAACCTTTTTTCAAGCTTCACAATATTTCATTAAAGATAATTGCAAAAAACATATTTCCATATAGCAAAAAGTCTGTAACCA
>FR888493.1:0-281 GCA_000432155.1 Eubacterium sp. CAG:274 | reverse complement strand
TATAGCAAAAAGTCTGTAACCATTTCGATTACAGACCTAACTGAGTTGCGGGGGCCGGATTTGAACCAACGACCTTCGGGTTATGAGCCCGACGAGCTACCAGGCTGCTCTACCCCGCGATAATATAATGGATGGAGAAGGATTCGAACCTTCGAAAGCTGAGCTAACAGATTTACAGTCTGCCCCCTTTGGCCACTCGGGAACCCATCCATATTTAATTTATAAAGCTGATCTTCAGCTTAGAGCCGATGAACGGACTCGAACCGTTAACCTGCTGATTA
>FR888492.1:11105-31829 GCA_000432155.1 Eubacterium sp. CAG:274 | reverse complement strand
GCAAGCATTTCTTGCAAGGCTGTCGATTTTATCGATAGCCTAAAATGCTGTTTAGGAGTTTTCCTAAACAGCATTTTTCTATATTAGTACATTGTTTTATCCATATTGTCGTATTCTTTGAAAAGTTCAAGGCATTCTTTTCTACCAGTTTCCAAAGTTTCAATACCTTCTTTTTCGCCTTTTAATACAGCAAAGAAGTCGCTATCTCTAAAGCCAATGCTTTCGGCATCTTTAATAGTACAGCCATAGTAAACCTTTTCAATGTTTGCCCACATAATAGCAGCAGAACACATTGGGCAAGGAGCTGATGTAGTATAAAGTGTGCAACCAGAAAGGTCGAAAGTATCAAGATTCTTGCAAGCATCGTGAATTGCCATTATTTCGCCATGGTTAGTTGGGTCTTTTTTGCTAACAACACAGTTGTGACCTTTACCTACAATTTTACCGTCTTTTACAATAACAGCACCGAAAGGACCACCGTCGCCTTTTCTTATACCCTCATAAGCTTCGTCAATAGCTATTTTCATAAATTCGTCCATTTTTTATCCCCCTAATTTTACTTACTCTTGTTTTTTTGTATTTCGTAACATACTTTACCTATAATACCGCTAGGTAGTAATTTAGATGCAACGGCAGAAAATTTGCATACTATACCAGGGACAATTACAGTTTTTTTCTGAAACATTTTTCTTATAGCATATTTTGCTACATAGTCACTTGTTAATGGTTTCATACTAAAATTTACGCCGGCTCTTTTATTAAAACCTGTATCAACAGGGCCAGGGCATAAAGCACAAATATGAACATTGGAATTTTCCTGTTCAAGCTCTTGCTTTATTGACTGTGTAAGTCTTAAAACATAGGCTTTGCTTGCATAATAGGTTGACATAAGAGGACCTACACAAAAGCCAGCAAGAGAGGCAGTATTCAATATATAACCTCTGTTTTTTTCTCTGAAATCTCTTAAATAAAGCTTTGTCAATATATGGACAGCTTTAATATTAAGGTCAATTAAATTCAGTTCATTATTAAGGTCAGTTTTATAAAACTCGCCAAAAGCACCAAAGCCGGCATTGTTTACAAGAATATCAATATTAATTCCTTTTGTCTTTTTATGGAGTAAAAAGCAATTTTCCGGCTTGCTTAAATCTAAAGCCAAAACTTTAACCTTTGTGTTTAACTTTTTGGCAAGTGTGCATAAAGCCTGCTGATTTCTTGCTACAAGAATAAGTCTGTAACCTCTCTTTGCAAATTCAAAAGCCATAGAACGACCTATGCCACTTGTAGCACCTGTAATTAAAACAGTAGTCATAGTTTACCCCCTTAAAAACGCCATAATTTTTTCCCGTTGGTTATTATGAGGATTTTTCAACACAAAGTCAAGAGCTTTTGCTAAATATTCTCCAACTTCTTTTCCATGGTCAATGCCTAATTCTTTTAAGTCATTTCCATTTATGGCAAGAGATTTTAAGTTACAACAATCTCCTGCTGAAATTATTTCACTGTACATCTCTTTGGCTTTTGATGTATCTATACCTTTTACAGCCCCCATAATTTCTATTTCGTGTTCTGTATTTTCGCCTAAAATACTAATAAGTTTACGAAGTGAATATTTGTCTGTTATTTCAAAATCAATGTATTTTACAAGCTGTGAAGTAATTTTGTTTGTTTTGTTATCAGTTCTGAAATTATGAAGTATTTTTTTAACATTGTCACTATCCAATGTGTGGAAAACATAGGCAAGACGCACGCAAATGTCTTTACTTAATGTATTAATAGTGGTATAAGAAATGGAGTTATCCTCAATTATTTTCTTTAATTCTGGTAAGAAATAAGGCAACATACCACTTTCGTATAAAAGGTCAAGTCTTTCATTGTGGTCAGAAATTATAAGTTTGAAAAATTCTTCTCTTATTCTTTCGATGCTTATATTTTTAATAAGCTGTGCGTTTTCTTTAAGTGCAAGCATAGTATTTTCTTCTATTGAAAAGTTAAGCTGTGCCGAAAAACGCAAGGCTCTCATCATTCTTAAAGCATCTTCCTGAAATCTTTTAGATGGCTCGCCTACACCTTTTATTATGGCCTTTTTTATATCTTCCATACCACCAAACATATCAACATAGCCTCTCTGGTCATTGTAGGCAATGGCATTGACAGTAAAATCTCGTCGGCTTAAATCACCAGCCAATTTATCTGTAAAAATAACTTGTTCAGGGTGTCTGTTGTCCTTGTATTCTCCGTCAATTCTGTAGGTAGTAAGCTCGTAACCTATTTTGTCAATAATAACAGTTACAGTACCATGTTCTATACCTGTGTCTACTGTATGTGGAAAAATAGCTTTTACTTCCTCTGGAAGTGCTGAAGTTGTAATGTCATAATCGTGAGGTGGAATACCCATAAGATAATCCCTTACACATCCGCCTACGATATATCCCTCGTAGCCATTTTTGTTAAGTTCTGAAATTATAAATTTTACCTGTTCTGGTAGTTGCATAAAAGCACTCCTTTAGTGATTTTTGTCATTATGAATTGTACCATATATAAACATTTTCTTCAAGTTTTGTAATTCAATATGTACTTGATAAATAGCTGAAAAAACGATATAATTATAACATAAAGAGAGTTTTACTGCTACTAATTCAGCAGTTTAAATAAAGTAGGTAGGAAGGTGTTTAAATGGCTAAGATTTTAGTTGTTGACGATGAAGCTAGTATTGTTACTATGCTTGCTTATAATCTTAAAAAAGAGGGCTATGATGTTGTTACAGCAGAAGACGGCGAAGTTGCCCTTGAAAAATTTGAAAGTGAAAAACCTGATTTATTGTTACTTGATATTATGATGCCTAAAATGGACGGATATGAAGTATGTCGTAAAATTAGGGAAAAAAGTAATGTGCCTATTATTATGCTTACAGCAAGAGCTGATGAAGTGGATAAAGTTGTAGGTCTTGAAATGGGTGCAGATGATTATGTTACAAAGCCTTTTGGTAACAGAGAACTTATTGCAAGAGTAAAGGCAAACCTCCGTCGTTCAGATATTGCCCCTGTGACAAATAATGAAAAAGATGGAAATAATCAAGTTTATGGCGATTTGAATATTGACTTTGACAGATATGAAGTTACAAAGAGAGGAGAAGTTATAAATCTTACTTTAAGAGAATTTGAACTTCTTACTTTCCTTGCTACTCAGACTCCTACAATTTTCACAAGAGAAAACTTGCTTGAAAAAGTTTGGGGATATGAATATTTTGGCGATGTCAGAGCTGTAGATGTTACTATAAGACGATTGAGAGAAAAAATTGAAGATGACCCAAGTAAGCCAAAGTATATTGTAACAAAAAGAGGTGTAGGGTACTACTTTAATTGCTAAAGTTTTACCTATTTTACAGGTGATAGTATGAAAAGTATTCGTTGGAAACTGGTTTTTATGTATTTGTCATTGGTATTTATGGTGCTTATTTTGACAGGTACTTACATTGTAATCAGTACAGAGAATAGAGAAAAAAATAAGGCAAAAGAGGAATTAAGACAATGTGCCGTATATATTAATGAACAGGTTGTTGAACAGTACGACAGCAGATACTTTCAGAATAGTCTTGTAAATCTGTCTATAGTCAGTTCATCTCTTAAAAATGTTACAGGGCATATTTTGGATAATAAGGGGGATACTATAGCCTCCTCAACTGCCAGAGATGAAAATTCTTTCCAAAAATATAATGACTCAGCTATTATAACAGCCCTTAATGGGGAAGAAAGTTTTCAGGATAAGGGGCGAGCTGTAGATGCAAATGAGCAGGTAACAAGAGTTATGTCCTATGCTTATCCCGTTACAGATGATGGTGGACAGGTTAAGTATGTTATTTATGTTCAGATGGACGCAGAAAGTTTCTACACAAGTATTAATCAGACTATAAGAACAATTTTAATTAGTGTTGTTATAGCTATAGTGTTTACAATTATTTTGGGCTTCCTATTTGCAAACACAATTACAAAGCCTATTTCTGTTCTTACTAAAAAAGCTAATATGATGGCAAAAGGTCATTTGGAACAGAAAGTAAGCGTAAAAGGTAATGATGAAATTGGTCAGTTGACCCGTTCATTTAATACAATGGCTAAAGAATTGAGAAAAACCGTTGCAGAAATTGATGAACAGAGAAACCGTCTTGAAATTATACTTATGAATATGACAGACGGAGTTATGGCTTTTGATGAAAGAGGTCAGCTTATACATGTTAATACAGCAGCTTATGATATGCTGGAAATTGATGATTTGAATATTTCTTTTAAGTGGCTTTTGAAAAAATTAGGACTTAAATTAAAGGATATAAAGCAGGATTCAATTTATGAAATGACAGTAAATGAAAATGGAAAATATATTTCCACTTCAATTATTTCATACTCAGTAAAACACGATTACAACAGTTTTATTGTAGTTCTCCACGATGTTACTAAGCATAGACAGCTTGATGATATGCGTAAAGAATTTGTTGCTAATGTAAGTCACGAAATTGGCACTCCACTTACTACAATAAAGGGATATTCTGAATTGCTTTTAGACGGTGCTATTGATGATAAGTCTGTAGCTATGGATTTCTTAAAAGAAATAAATGTTGCAGCTGATAGAATGAAGTTGTTAAGAGATGACCTTTTGGATTTATCTCGTTTTGATACAAGAGTTAATAAGTTCAATAAGGAAAGAACGGACTTGGTTGAAATTGCAAGAGGCTGTATAAGACAGAATAAGGTTGTTGCAGAGGGCAGAGAACAGAAAATTGTATTTGATGACCCACTTATTCCTATGTATATTTATGCTGATGTGGCAAGAGTAAATCAGGTTATAACAAATATTATTTCCAATGCTATGAAATATAGTGATAAAGGCTCAGTTATTAAAATTTCAATGGGAGCGACAAGAAGTGTCTATATGCTTTCTATTTCTGATAATGGTATTGGTATGCCACCAGAGGCTCTTGATAGAATTTTTGATAGATTTTATAGAGTTGATAAGGCAAGAAGTCGTTCAATGGGTGGTAATGGGCTTGGTTTGTCTATTGCAAAGGAGATAATGGACGCCCACAGTGGTAGTATAGATGTAGTAAGCCAGTTGGGACAGGGAACAACAATGGTATTGAAGTTTCCGAAGGTGAAGTAACCACCATAAAAAAATAAAAATAGGTTTCAAGCAAAAAAATGCTTGAAACCTATTTTTATATTATTTCAAATATAAAGCATCATTACGAGAAAGAAGATATACACAATATTGATTCATACTTATACCCTCTTTTTTTGAGTGTTCAGCTAATGAACGATGCAGACTACGAGGAATTCTAAGTTTAAACTGACCAGAATATTCCTCTAAATTATTTGGTTCTTGAATTTCTATACCAGATTCGAGGGCAGCCTCAATCCAAGTCCTTTTTGCATCATTTGCATTTGATATGGCTGTTTCTATTGTTTCGCCACAAGTAATGCAACCAGGAAGGTCAGGATAAGAAACGACAAAACCACCTTCATCTTTATCTTCTACAATTTCCATTTTGTAAGTTAATGCCATATAATAATCAATATTTTTCATTATTATTCACATCATTTTCTACGACATAATATTATATGTGGTGTTATATATGATGTCAATATTTTTTTATATTTATGCTACAGCCAATTTATCACATTTTTTTAAAACCACTGCTAAAACTGCGGACAAAATTCTAGCAAGGGAAATGCTCCACCATACCATAATCTGACCACCGAAGAAAGGTGGGAGAACAAGGAGAAAAATAAGCATTAAAACAGGCTCTATATATGTTAAAATATACGAGTAAATACTTTTTTCAGAAGCATAAAAACCAGCTGTTATAATGCGGTTAATACCTATAAAAGGAATTGCTATTAAAAATATAGGAAATACTTTTCCGGTATAATTAACAACAAAATCTGATGCACCAAGTAATTTTCCTACTTCAAAACGCACTAGGTAAAGTGCCAATATACCAAGAGCTGAGAGGAAAAGTGCAAAAACTAATGCTATTTTTTGGATATATTTTAAGTCTTGAGCTTTCCCCTCTCCGTAGTATTTGCTAATTAATGGCTGACTTCCGTCGCCTACGCCTTGAAGTATCAAGTAAACAATTACTATAACATAAGAAACACAGGCATAACTGGCTATTGCCTCCTCACCACCGTAGAAAACAGAAAAACGGTTTATAAGTATAAGTGAAAAATTAGGTGAGAGGTTAAGTCCAAAAGGTGCAATACCTATTTTTAAAATAGATTTCCATATGTTTAATAGGTTATGTTTATAAGTTTTGAAAGTGATACCCTTTTTCTTTATAAGGTACATAAGTCCTACAATAAGAGCAACAGCTTGCCCAATAACTGTTGCTAAACCTGCACCAAAAGTACCTAAATTCAATTGCCATATAAAAATATAGTCAAATATAATGTTTGAAATAAAGCCTAACATCATAGTTATTGTGGCAAAGTAAGCACCTCCTAAATTTCTTATAATGGGTATAAAGGCTGTACTGAAAATTTGAAAAAATGAACCCAGAGCAATAACATCTATATATGATTTACTTTGTGCTAATACTTCCCCATCAGCACCTAAAAGTCTTAAAAGTGGTTCAGAAAATAAATATAAAAGTATAGTGCATAAAAGGCTAGCAATAGTTAATAATTGTATTGTTCCACCAATAAAAGACTTTGCTCTGTCATTATTTTTTTCAGCTTTTTCAATAGAATATCTTACAGAGCCACCCATACCTATGCCTATACCAAATGATTGAATAAGTGCAGAAATGGGATAAGCTATATTTATTGATGAAAGACCTACATCTCCTATACTGTTGCCTACAAAAAATCCATCTACAATGGAGTAAATTCCTGTCAAAGTAAAGGATATTATTGTAGGAATAACATATTTGAAAAATTCCTTATTTCTATTCATTTTTTCCACCCTCTCGGAATAGCCTTATAAATTCTTCTAGTCCATCATTCATATTGTCTATTTTTTCTTTTCCCATTTGATTAAGAGTATAAAATTCTAATTTTCTTAGTTTCAAAACTATTTTACCAATAATTTCTTCGCCTTTTTTTGTAAGTTGAATGACCTTGTTTCTTTTGTCTTTAGGGTGTGGTAAAAGAGTTATATATTCCTTTTTTTCGAAATCTCTTAAAATTGAATTTAAAGTCTGTTTTGGTATAAACCACTTATGGCTTATACTGCTAGGAGTACAGTTTTCTCTGTTATTGTAAATACTTTCCATAACCATAACAACATTGTTAGATAATCCATATTGCTTAGCCCAATCTTCATATATAGCAATACTTTCTCTCCACAAATAGTAAAACCTATCAAGTTCTTTTGTTAATAATAAATTATCCATACTAAACCTCCAATAGTATCATTTCGTGCTAAAATGATTATAGTATGAAATGGTACTATTATCAAGGGATTAAATATTTAAGAAAATATTATATTTTACAAATTTTCTTTAATTTACATATTGACATTGAGTTCACTCCAAGTGTTAAACTATTATTGGAAAGAAAATCTATGTGATTTAAACAAAGAATTTTAAATTTCATATTCAATGTGTTAGAATGAAAAGAGGGAAAGCGAATGAAAAATATACTTGTAATTTCATCAAGTCCTAGAAGAAACGGAAATTCTGATTTATTGTGTGATGAATTTATTAAGGGTGCTTTAGAGGCAGGAAATAAGGTTGAAAAAGTTTTTTTAGCCGACAAGAAAATTAATGTTTGTCTTGGCTGTGGTGCTTGCTATAACACTAGCAAATGTATCCAAAAAGACGATATGGTAGAATTAAATGATAAAATGGTAGAAGCTGATGTAATTGTTTTGGCAACTCCTGTATATTTTTATTCAATGGCAGGACAGCTTAAAGTATTTATTGACCGTTGTGTGCCAAGATATACAGAAATGGCAAATAAGGAATTTTACTTTATTCTTACAGCTGCTGATACTAATGAAAAAATGCTTAACAGAACTGTTGAGGCAATCAGAGGTTTTACAGAAGATTGTTTACCAAATGCAGTTGAAAAGGGCATTATCTATGGTGTTGGTGCTTGGAATAAAGGCGAAATAAAAAATACAAAGGCTTTCAAAGAGGCTTTTGAATTAGGAAAAAATGCTTAATAAAAAGAAAGAGGTGTTTTTAATATGAAATATAATGATAGAAGTGAATTTGAAAAGGTAGATTCTTTTGGTATTGGTGCTCCAAACGATGCTTATGCACAGTATTTTACTGGTAATTCTTTTTTAAAGCCATTAACAGAGTTTGGTAAAGCTCCAGTATTTATGGCAAATGTAACTTTTGAACCAAAGTGTAGAAATAATTGGCATATTCATCATGCAACAAGTGGTGGCGGTCAGATTTTAGTATGTACTGCCGGCGAGGGTTGGTATCAGGAAGAAGGTAAAGAGGCTGTTAGTATTACACCTGGTACAGTAATTACTATTCCCGCAGAAGTTAAGCATTGGCATGGTGCTAAAAAGGATAGTTGGTTTAGTCATATAGCTGTTGAATGTCCAGGAGAAAACTGTAAAAATGAATGGTGCGAACCTGTAGCTGATGAGGAATATGACAAGCTCTCATAATTTTAAGGAGTTGATTTTATGACTATTTCAGAAGTTAGTAAAAAATATAATATAACAGCAGATACTTTGCGTTATTATGAAAGAATAGGACTTATACCACCAGTACCAAGAACTAAAAGTGGTTTAAGAGATTATGACGAGTCTTCTTGTAATTGGGTTAATTTTATAAAATGTATGAGAAGTGCCGGACTTCAGATAGAGGCTTTGATAGAGTATGTAAAGCTTTTCCAAATGGGCGATGAAACCATTGAGGCAAGAAAACAGTTGCTTATTGAGCAGAAAGAGCTATTGGAAGAAAAGCAAAGAGAAATAGCATCTACTCTCGACAGACTTAACTATAAAATAGAAAATTACGATAGAATTGTTAAAAGTAAAAAAATATAATATTTGATGATTAGCTACCCTGTTAAAAAGCAGGGTAGCTTTTTTATAGTGAATCGGAAAGATAAATCCGATGACTTAACTTGTTAAGTCACAAATTAACAAAGTTAATTTGTTCTGAATATAATAAAGTTTTTTGCATAATTTATAAAAGTAAATGTATAAAATTAAATATAACTAAAATAAAAGAGTATAAAATGTGTATATGTGAACAAATTGTGAAAATATATACTTGTGTCAAAAATGTTAGTAAATTATGTATTTTATAAGAAAATCTTAAAAAAGTATTTGACTTTTATTAATTAAATTAATTGAAGTATAATTTCCAAGTAATAATTTATATTATATTTAAAATTATTTTAATATAATTGTTCTATAATAGTTTAATATAGCAAATAATATAAAAGCCTTTAAAATAGCGAGTTTTAAAGGCGAAAAGGAATAAGTCTATAAAAAGAATATTGAGAAAAAATTTTATTAAATGAAATAAAAAAGAATTTATATTGTTTTATTAAGAAAACCTAAAATTTAGCGTATATATTTTTTTAATTCTAATGTTGTATACTAGTACCTTTATAATTTAATGATGTTTTATAAAAAAATACATAGAAAATTGTTAAAATTATATATTGTAAAATTTATATTACGGTAGTATAATGCAGGTAAGAGGTGTTGCAAATAAGTTTATGTAATGTAATATCCAATTATAATTCTGGAAAAATGGGAAATTCAGAATTAGCTAAAGTTTATTCAAAACGGGGGGATTATTTTATGAAAAAACTTTTAGCACTTGTATTGACTTTTTTAATGAGTGCAAACTTGGTATTGTCAGTTTATGCTGGCGATGATGTTGGAGGTTCTACACAAATAGACTATGGAGATATTGCTGGTAAGTGGGATAGCACTTCAGAGTCCACAACGGAAACAACAGAAACAACAACAAAGGTTATAGCTGTAGAAGATGAAACTGAAACAACCACATTGGGGGAATCGGAAGAAAATAATACCTATGTATGGGATTTAAGTTCAGACCGTACTAAAGACTCAGAAGAAAATGGACTTAAATTTGTAAATGGTGGTTTTACTATTGGTGGTGGTGCTAAAATTGACGGAATTCAGTTTAGCAACAGTATTACAGCTGTAGCAAATAATGCAGGTATTAAGTTTACTCCTAAATCAAATGGTAAGTTTACTATAGCTTATAAAATAAGCAAGGGTAAAACTGGTTATATTTTTGGAGAAACTGTAGAAAACAAAACTGGTGCAAGTTTGTATAAGAAAGCGACCTACGATGTTGAAAGGGGAACTACTTATACAGCCTATGTAAGTGGGTCTAAAATACAGATTTACTACTTAGAGTTTGTAGGAGAACAGGGAGAGTTTGAGTCTACTACTGAGGGAACTACAGAGTCTACAACTGAAGAAACTACACAGACACCTGTAGATTGGCCAGAAACAGAAAAGGCTACATATTGGGATTTTAGTTCGGATAAATATGCAGAGGGTGCAACTGCTGGCGATGACAATGGTCTTATTATAGGCGAAAATATGTCACCTAAAAACAGTTCTATTGACGGAAAATATGTACAAGGTTCTACTAACCCAACTGTTAAAAACAGAGTTCCAAGTACCGGTTCATACTATGCGTTTACAGCTCCAACAGATGGTACATTTTATGTAAAAGTTGGTTTAGGTAGTAGAAAAACATCTTACATATGTAATAATAAAGTTTATAACGAAAAACAAAAGGATTTAATTTTTGAAGGAGCTTATAAACTTGAGGCTGGTAAGACATATTACATATATTCAGTTACTTCTAAGATAAAAGCCTTTAAATTTGCCTTTGTTTCAGGGGGTACAGAGGGCGAAAGTGCAGAAGTGACAGACGGTATCTTTACAGTAACAGATAGCAATAACAATGTTACTCAATGTTTAACATTACTTGAAGCAATAACTGCTGCTAGTGGAAAAACAGCCACAATTACATTGAATGAAGATTATTATATTAATTCTAATGATATATCTAATGACGGCAATAGTTATCAGTACGGAGATGGTGGTAGAGCACCTTTGCTTTCAGGCAGTAACACAAAGGTAACACTTGTATCTAACGGTAGAAGACATTCTATTATCAGAGATACATCAGACTATACAAAGAAGTTAAATGATTGGACTTCATTAAGTTTGGAAAACTTTATAGTGGTTTCAGACGGTGCAGAACTTACTATTGGTACAGAAAATTATGCAGATGCAGTAATTTTTGATGGCGGTTTCCAATATGATTCTTCTAACCAGAAATTAAGCCCAATGATAAATGGAACAAATATGGGTTCTAGCTTTGGTGCTTTTATTGGTGTCAAGGGTGGTAAAATTGTTTTAAATGAAAAGGTATCCCTTGTAAGAAATTATTCTGTAAATCATAGTGCTGCGTGGTCACCAGTTCAATACGCTATAATAAATCCTTTAGGTTCTGGTTCGGAGATTGAAATAAATGGTGCGGATATTGCATATAATCATGGTATGGGTATATTGGCAGCTAGTAATGATTGTAAAGTCACAATAAATAAGACAGATATTTACTATAACGAAACCATAGGACAGCGAGGAGCTATAACTCTTAGTGGCAGTCCTGAAAACTTAGTTTTCTCAAAAACATCAGATGCACAGATAAGGTCAAATAAAAATTATGTAGAAGTATGGGGACAGGATAGTAGTGAATTATCACAGTATCTTTCAGATATTTATACATCTTGTGCTATTTACTTTGACGGTAGTGTAGAAATAGGCGAGGTCTGTCTAAGTAGTGCTCAGACACCTGTGTACTTTATGGCTACAGATGAACATAAAAACACTATTGCTGTTTCAGCGTATTACTATAGTTTAAGTGCAGTAAGCCTTAACATTAATGTAGATATACCAAGTAATTCAAAGTATGCTGATGAGGAGCAAATGGTTAATTATGACCCAGGTATTATAGTTAAGTCTGGTAGTGGTCACTATTACAGAGTAAAGGCTGCTAGTATAGGTGACGGTTTAGAAAGTGACACAAAGACTATTAAATACGATAATGTATATAGAGATGTAGTAATATACAGAGAAAATACAGACATTGGCGAAGATACAGCAAGATATGGCTTTGCTGTTGCAGGGGCTTTCAGTTGGGGTATGAATAACAAAGAACTGGAAGAAGCTGAAAAGAGTAAATGGGACGCAGTAGGCTTTGATATTTGTGCAAGTGTTAGTGACGATTTTGACCCTAATGCTGTAGAGCCTATGTTTGTAAAGTCAAAGGTAGCTTATTATGACGGTGTGGTTTGGGGAAATCAAGAACTTCCGTCACAAGACCAAAGATATGATATGTTCGTAGAAAACCCTATAACAGGTTGGGCACTTGATGGAAAGTCATCTCCTGTGCTAAATGCTGATATGACATCTAGTGCTCAATGGGCAGATGGTGCAAAGGCACTCTTTGGTTTCGAAGTTAAAAACTTATCCGGTAATGTAAGGTTTTATTTGAGAAAACATTATATTGCCTCTGCTGAAAATACAGACGGAGATTATATAACAGATTGGATATTTGTTAATACTCCATCGCTTTATACAACAAGTTATACATCATATATATTAGATTAATTAAAACTTTAATAGGGGGATTTAGTATTATGAAACGGGAATATGTTACACCAGAAATTAGCATAACTAATTTTGATGTAAGTGATAATACAAACTATGTTACCATTAGTGCAAACTATGGCTTTGCAAAGAAGAATAGTTTTAGTCAGGTAACACATTTGAATTCTTAGTTTAAAAAGTTTAAAAGGCTCTGTTTAGCATATTGGGAAAGCTAGACAGAGCCTTTTTTATGTAATTTTAGGAGAAAATTACATAAATTTTAAGAAAAAATGAAAAAATATGAAAATTTGTTGCTCTTTTGGTGCTATTCATATGTTAAAATAATATTAAAGTAAAGATAAATTTACTATAGATTATATAAAAGGGGGAGTTTATTGTATTCAGTTTTTGAAATAGGTGCTTATACAATTCCGGCGAGAGAGTTCTTTATAAACTGTGGGACAGTTGTTGGGCTTATTGTTTTGTTTAGTACAATATGTAAAACGGTACATATAGATAAAATTAAAATTATAGTTGTATATAGTTTAAGTCTGCTGTTTTCTATACTGGGTTCTAAATTTGCTGGAGCATTACTAGAATGGGATATGCAAAGTAGTTTATTAGATACTTTGAGGAATAGTGAGGCTGTAAATTTTTCAGGTTATGTGTTGTTTTTTACTATTTTATTTTCCGTTTTGTATAAGTTAATTTTAAAAAATTATAATGGATTTTCTCAAAATATTAAAGCTAGTGCATTGTATATGGCAATACAACATATGTTTAATAGGATTGGTTGTCTTATGGCAGGCTGTTGTGGAGGTAGAGAGTATAGAGGCTTTTTAGCATTACATTATTCTCCTAATGATACTGGTTATTATCCGGTTCAGCCTTTTGAGATAATATCAATGATATTGGTTCTATTTTTTGTTGTATTTTTGTATGATAGCAAAAAGATTAATGTTTTTTGTCTTTTTATAATATGGTTTGGCATAACATTTTTTATAGGCGATATATTTAGAGATAATTTATATGATTTAAGAATTTTAGGACTTACAATTTCTCAAATGATAAGTTGTATCCTAGTTGTAACTGGTGGCATAATGAATTTTAAATTTTGTGGGGTGAATAAATGAAGAAATTTAAAAATTTAGCTAAAAAGACGGCTGCATGGGCTGTGCTTTTAAGTATGGCTTTTTCAGAAGTGACAAATGCCTTTGCATCTACTCAAACAGCAAGTGCAAATAATGAAGAGGCACTTAAAAGCGAGCTCTATGTAGATAGTAGTTATGCAGCAGAGCACCCTAATGGGGTTTTCACATTTTACGAAAGTAAAATTGTTGCTAATGAAGGCGACGGTACTGCTGAAATAAAAGTAGTTAGAAAAGGTGGCTCAAAGGGAAAAGCTACTGTTAAGTTTAAGGCTGTGGATATTACTTCAGTATACGGTACAGACTATACTATTTCAGTAGGTAATTCTTTGTTTTCAAAGGTTTTAGATGCAAATCCTAATGCAGAGCATCTTATTGATAGATACTTAAACGAGGATTCTTATAATACATCTCCTGAGGATAAAATCCTTTCTGATGCAGCTGCTCAAATTATTGAGGAAAATCCTGATGTAACTTCAGATAATGGAATTGAAATTGCAACAGAGATTATAAGTGAAGAAACAACAGCAGAGGCAACAACAGTAGAAAATGGTGTTGAAGAAACAACAGTAATTTCCAAATCAGAAAATGACGAAGATGCAGAGACTACTACTGAAACTACTCTTGAAAATAATATGTCTGTAAATATGAGTGGTCAAAATGCACTTATGAATGCAGCAGCAGCTTATACAGGTGTTAAAATTCAAAAGCCTAATTGGAAAGAAAATCTTACTTCTGATAATACTTCAGATGAAAATCAAGAGGCAATTCAAAAGGAAGTAAGGCGTCAGGCTTTAGAGAAAGAAGATGCCATTGAGGGTGTAGACTATGTTCTTAACTTTGACGAAGGCGAAGTTGAAAAGACACTTATTGTAAATATTAACGATGATGATATTTACAAAAATGAAACTTCATTCTTTATTTTCCTTACTGATTGCGATGGTGCTGAAATTGAAGATGTAAATTCTGGTTATGTCGTTATTGAAGATAATGATGTTGTAGAAAAGACTAAATATGCAATTTCCGACAATTTATATGAAGTTGGTCCTGATGCAAAAGAGGCTGAAATAAAGGTTGTAAGAACAAGTGGTATAAATTATCTTGATGCTATTGATGTTTATACAAAAGACGATACAGCAAAGGCTGGTCAGGATTATGCAGAAAGTGCTACAAGACTTTTATTCCCTGGTGGTGTAACAGAAAGAACATTTAAAGTACCTCTTAGTCAGGGTAGAAAAGTTGGTACAGATTTCTATGTTATGCTTAATAATGAAGATGGAAATGTGGATAGCAAATCTGCAACTGCTAAGGTAAAGTTTGTTGATAATACAGCTAATAATTCTAATGATGAAAATGGCATTAGCCTTTTATCAAGTAGTAATTCAAGTTTAAAGAGTGAAACAATTGAAATAAACAAAACAGCACAAGTAAATAGCAAAAATGGCTCTAATTATGTTACTGTACCAATTAATCGTCCTTTAGTAGACCACATTGATGTTGAATACGAAACAAAAGGTGGTACTAAAGTTTGTAAAGGCTGGGATTACGGTGGTAATGCTACTCTTGAGGTAAAAGGTCATCGTATGATATTAGGCTACGGTATGTCTGGTATAGCAAAATTAACTGGGCATGGATATTATGATGGATATGAGAAAAATAATGGCTATATTGATAATCTTGTATTAGGTGTTTATACAAGTGGTAAAAATTCGTTTGCATCTATAACTGTTAAAAAGGCTACAATTTATTACTCTAATTTTAAAGTAAATATTGACAATACTTTGGGCGAAAATAATACATATACACCTAGAGTTTGGTCAGCAGTAAATGGTGCTTATCTTTATACAGATAAAAACGGTAATGCTGTAGTAGCAGATAAGAGTGAAAAAATTGGCAATCACACAATGTATTATAACTTTAGAAATACCAATAATACAGAAAAGTTACAGATTGCAAAACTTTCTCTTGATTCTCAAGATGATTCAACATCAAAGACAGTAAGTTATGGGGATACCATTTCATTTAAGAATAATTACTTAAATAATTGGAATAGTGAAAGTGCTTATTTAGACCACTATATAATAAAAAGTGGAAGTTCAGAAAAGGAAATTCCAGCATCTGGATATATAACAATTGACAATAATTTTTTAGCTAATTATGGAAGCTTTTTACAGTACGACAGTAGTGGAACAAAAGTAACAATTACTCCTGTTTACAAGCCAAAGACAGCTTTTGTACAGATTAAAAATAATGACGAAGGTAGCGTTGTAGGTAGTGAAAATGGTAATGACATATTTAAGGTTAAAGTCAAAGATTACCTTGCTGTACAGAGTGTAAGTAATGCAGGACATTATGTAAGCAATATTTCGTTAGAAAGTAATACTCTTAAAAACAACAGCGAATATTCTGACCTTGAGTGGAATGATAAAACACCAGATAATATTAATATAAGTGGATATAACTATGGTGCTACTTCTTCAGAAACTATAAATAAGGACACTAAAAAAGATGGTTATGAGTTTGCTGACGGAGATATTACAAAAGCGACATTCCCAATTAATAACCAGTTGACAACAGTTTATTCTTTACCTGGAGATACAAATCTTAAAGTTGCTGTTCACCCTAAACAGAAAGCTAATGCAGATAAGGGTGCTGTAATATACACAGGTAGTGACGGTAAAGTTATTACAACAGATGAAAATTACACTCTTGATGTAAAAAATGCTGAAATTAATAAGAACTATATCTTTAAGGGTATTGTTAATAAGACAACTGATGGCTCTGTAAAATTTGAAGATAGTTCTAAAAATAAGGCAGATATAAAGGTACAGCTTATAAATCATAAGGGATATGATTTAGGAGATGTTCTTAAAGAAGAACTTACAAATGGTGTAAAAACTGATAAAAATGGTAATTTCGATTTTGATGATTTCTATAAATTAGATACATCAAAGGAATATGAATTTACTGTTAAATTGGATTACAATGGTAAATCTTGTAGTGATATTATTACAGTTAAGAATGGTAAAATTACTAAGAAAATAGTATTTACTATTGCAAAAGACGGTAACATTACTTCTTCAAAGGAAGATGTAGATTTTAGCGATTATATTTTCTATTGGAAAGACGGTACATTTTCAAATCCTGATGGTTCAAGAAATGCTGAACAGACAGCAAAAGCAAAAAGTTATGGTATAGACCCAGATTTAAGTTTTGCAGGTAGTGCTTATTCTCATATATTCAAATACTATGATAGTATGGTGTACTACACTATGATTAAGAAGGACGAGGGACAGTATCAAAATCCAGGCAAGTTTAGTGGTTATGTATACTATAAAAAGAGAGAGTTATTCTCTGATAATTCTACTCAAGAACCTATTGCTGGTTGTGCAGTCTATGTAGGAGATAAATATCTTCTTACTGATAATGACGGTCATTTTGAATATAAATTTGACAAAGGTTATGGTTTCTTTGATGTATTTTCATTGATTATAAATTATAATAATAGAAATTATTCAAGTAAGATTTCTGCTGACCAGGAAAAGAACTATACTATTGATGCTGAAGAAGTAGTAAGCTATTCTAATCCTATTTTATTAAGAGATGGAGATGTAATAGGTTATGATTCAGGCAATTTTGATAATGGCGATAGAAACTATACTATTAAAATTCAGGTAAATAGTAAAGATGCAGGTGTTGTACCATATAAGACATACTTTACAGCCTATAATAATGGTGTGCCTGTAGGAACAAATGCTGTTCCAATAGTAAATGGTTTTGCTACTTATGAATTTAATCCTACAAAATATATGTCTGATAATGATACAACAGTCAAAAGACTTGATGAAGATACTATATTCAAAGTTACAACTGAAGACGCTAATCACAATAAGTATACTGAAATGGAAACAGGCTTAAAACTTGAAAAGTATGTTGGCTCAAGAGGTATAAGTGGTAGCATTGTACCAAATGGTGGCTCAGTTAATTTGTTAGGTTCATTTGTTGCAGGTTTTGGAGCGAATGCAACTGCTGATGAAAAGAATGACAAAATGCAGGCATATGATTTATCTCCTGACGACATTTCATTTATTAATACTGATTTAACAGCTGGTAAGGTAGATACTAAACTTGCTGGTAATGTAAAATTTGCTGATGAAAAAGAAAAATACAAGGCTGGCATTAAGGTTGAGCTTATAAATGATAAGAAGTATAATTTAAGTGATGCTGTTAAAAACGATGTAGCGAATGGTGTAGTAACAGATGAAGAAGGTAATTTCTATTTTAATAATTTTGGTACACTTGATAAAGATGTAGATTATGAATTTACACTTAAATTTACTTATGGTAATTTCTATAAAACTTGTAAGATAAATGTTAAAAATGGAAAACTTGTTCAGCAAACTAACTTTGTTGTTACAAATAGTGGCATAACTTCATCACAGGAAAATATTGAAAAGAAAGTTGTAGATGCTAGTTGTAAATATATGACATTGAATTTAGGTTTTGCTTTCAATGGTGAGGGTAGCTCAGAATCTACACCGGAAGATAAAGTACCTACAGGTGGTTATGCTATACCTAAGGCTATGAAAAATGCTTTTGATAATAATAATGTTTTAGATAAATTAGAAAAACTGAAAAAATCTATTAACAAGGCTAAAGATGCAAGAACTAAGAAAGAATCTAGGGGTTTTGCAAATAAGTCAACATTTGATTTTGCTGTAGCTGTAAACTGTAAACTTGGTTGGGTAAAAACAAAAGAGGGCTACAAGATGTCAGATGTTACAATTATGGAATCAGTTGAAGCCAAGGTAAATTTTGATATGGTATATCAGACTCCAGTATTTATACAGATATTGGGCGAAGTTAGTCTGGGAGTAAACTTAGATGCTACGCAGATAAAGGTATGGCCATTAGCTGACGGAAATGTGGTTGATACAGGAAAACTTGAACTTGGAAATATGTTTGATGACGACGATGACGAAACACCGTTTATGAATGGTGGTTCATATTGGTATACAGATACAAACTTTAGCGTTTTATTGTCATTATATGCTGGTGTAGGTATTTTTGGTATTTCAGCTAAAATAGGTGGAGATGCAGTATATAGTCTGGAACATATTTTTTATAAAAATTCAAATACAGGTAAATCATATTCTGATGTGGCTACAAATCAAATAGTATTGACTGCAAAGGTTAAAATAACAGTTATTGTTTTCTCAGTAAAATATGAATTTGCTACGGTTAAATTTGATTTTAATAATATTGGCAAAAATAAGGCAGATACAAATCTTATGCTTGGTAGTTTAAATTCCATGGATATGGGAGGACAAGATGTTCTTCTTAAAGATGCAAATACTATGTTTGGCACAGAAGATTTATCATACCTTGATGGCAGAGAGGGTTGGACAGGAAATTCTCCTATGCTTTTGCGTTCGTTAAATGGCAAAAATTCAACTCTTTATGAAAATCAGATTATGGATAAGGTTTATGAAAATTCATATCCACAAATTGAAAATATTGGAAACGAAAAATACCTCCTTGTTTACTGTGATAGAATTGCAGGAAGTAAGGATAAGACCGGTATTTACTATTCTGTATTTGATGGTACTTGGAGCGAACCAAAACTTATTTCATCTCCTGAAAATGGTTCTACAGAGCCTTACTTAATTAATACAAATGACAAGGCTTATGTGGCTTGGACAGATGTTAAGTCAGTTGATAGCGACAATGTGGCAAAATCTTTAAATTCTACAGACATTAGAATGTCAGTATTTGATAAGAATACTTTAACATTTGGCGATGCTTTAGATGTAACTCACGATACAGATGTAGATGAATATTCTGATAATACTCCTGTTTTAAGTCAAACTACGAAGAATGGCAAAGACTTGATTATGGTATATTATCTCAAGTCATACTATGAACAGAATAATGCTCTTGTAGGAGATATTATAAATCCTTATACAATAGCAGCTTGCAGAATATATGATGTAAATTCAGGCAAGTTTGTTGATGATTATAGTGAATTAGAAAAAGAAAACATTAGTACATACAGTATGTACAATAATACTGATGATTTCAAAGATGGCTGGTATGGACAGAAGTTCTTAGATGTTTCTCCTAATGCTTATATTTCACAGGCTTCTGTATTAAATGATGAGGGAAATTGGACAAGTGAGCCACAGCTCTACTCAAATAATGCTCAGAAGTACGGAAGAATTATTTCTGCAGACTCTTGTCAGCATAATGGAGAGAATGTATTTGCTTATGTACTTGATGAAGACGGTAATCTTGCAACAAGTGAAGATGAACAGGTTTACATTAAGCTCTATGATGCAAGTACAGATACATTTACTGATGCTATGAAGGTTTCTGATAGTGAGGGTCAATGTTCTTCTCCTAAGTTGGTTCAGCTTAAAGATAAAACATATCTCCTTTGGACTGAATCTGATGGTATTAAGGCTATTGATATTGGTAATGTTGTTGATAACTGTATAAAGGAAGAAACTGTAGATGGTAAAACTGTTTCTATAATTGATAAGTCTGAAAATGGAAATTATGTAGCTCCTATAAATATGATTTCTGCAGGCGACAATACAGTTATTACTAAATTCTCAGTCGAGTCAGATGGTGACAATACAGCTTATATTGGCTGGACACAAAATGAAACAAAACTTAAAGACGGTATAGAAGAGGGTACAGAAGAAGCTGAAAAGGCTGAAAACAGAATTGTTGAAAAGCAGATTTATATTGCTAGATATACAGCAGATAATGATAAACTTTCTGTACCAGTTAAGATGACCGATGAAGTTGGTGCTAATTACGGTGATGTTACATTTGATGTAACTGATGATGATGTAGTAAAGGCTGTTACAACAAAGAGTATGTCAGATGTAATAGAAGTTAAAGACAGTAAGAATGGCAATACAGCTGAATATGCAGGAGAAAATATGGAAGAGCGTTC
>FR888492.1:0-11080 GCA_000432155.1 Eubacterium sp. CAG:274 | reverse complement strand
AAGAGCGTTCTCTTGTAGAATTAAACTTCAATGTAGCTGATGATATTAACATTAAAGATATAGATTTGACTAAGGTAATCTATGGTTATACTCCAACTGCAAATGTTAAGATTAAAAATGAGGGCTTTGTTGATGGCAATGGTCTTAAAGTTGAGGCATATGTAAATGATGAAAAGGTTGGAGAAGCAACAGATATTAATCTTGCAGCTAATGAAGAAACAACTGTTTATATTGACCTCCCAGAATTAACTGAAAAGAAGGATTATAAGGTTGATATTAAACTTGTTAATGGAAATGGTAAGGTAATAGATGAAGATTCTGCAACTGAACCAGTAGACTCAAAGATTTCTGTAAGTGTTGATGATTACAAGTTGATTAGTAGAGATGAAGCTACTATGAGTTACACAATTAAGAATGAGGGTAACTTCCCAGAAAGTGGACTTGTAGCCGTATTA
This sequence comes from Eubacterium sp. CAG:274, assembly GCA_000432155.1. Lineage (GTDB taxonomy): Bacteria > Bacillota > Clostridia > Lachnospirales > CAG-274 > CAG-274. The sequence continues at coordinate 10,625 of FR888492.1, read as the reverse complement.
CAAGATACTGTTGATGGTTCAACTTCAAAGACTATAGATATTGGTGATTTAGCTCCTAGAGAAGAAAAAACTGGAACAATACAGTTTAATGTTCCTAAAGATGATTACCATGAAATTGAAGGTCTTGATGAAGATTATGATTACGGTTATTTAGACTATGCAAACTTCGTATTAAGTGTAGGAAATGCAAGTGATGTGTTTGGCTTTATCAGATATGCAAGTGATTCTCAGATTAAGAAATTTGGTAAAACTTCAAAGATTATCACAAGTGTTGGCGACAATATTACAGTTAAAACTGGAGATATTGTTGATATGAACCTTAGTGTAGATAACGAGGATACAAGCGGTATTAAGTACAAGGTTGTAAGTAGTAATAACGATGTTGTTAGTACAAATGACTTAGGTATATTAAGAGGTATAGGCGAGGGTAACTGTACTGTTACAGTTTATGCTATGCCATTTGATGACGAAGTTGTATTAACAGGGGAAAATGAAGAATATACAGAAGATGCTTGGGAAACTGTACCTGAAAAGTATGTTGTATCTAAGACATTTAATGTTACAGTTGGGAACAATGCTACAAGCTCAAAAGGTAATGGTGATGATACTATAGATACTGGCGACTTTAGTAAGGCGTCTGGCGAAAATAGTAATACAACTACAACTGTAACTACTGAAAGTACAACAGAAACAACTACAAATGATACCGTTGTAACTGAAACTACAACAGAGGCAACAACAGAATTTGCTCCTGTAATTAATCCGTTTAAGGATATAGTAGGAAAATGGTATGAAAATACTATTGCTGAACTCTATAACAAGGGTATTGTTTCAGGTGTAAGTAAAGATGAATTTGCTCCTGAAAACAATGTCAAGAGAGGCGATTTTGTAATGCTTATTATGAACTCTTTAGGCGATAAGTTTGACGAAATTACTTCTGACGAAGATACTACTGTTGATGAGTTTGCAGATGTAAGTGCTGATAGTTACTATCACGATAGCATTATTAAGGCTAGAAAACTTGGCATAGCCTATGGTGCTGAAAATAATAACTTTAATGCTGATGACTCTATAACAAGAGAAGAAATGTGTGCATTTACAGCAAGAGCATTAAGAAAGATTGATGAACTTGATGAAAGTCAGAAAGATAATGAATTTACTGACAAGGCAGATATTTCAGCTTATGCAGTTAAGGATATAAATGACCTTTATGCTGTAGGCATTGTTAAGGGTTATGAAAATAATGAAATAAGACCTAAGGCTTATACAAAGAGAGCAGAGGCGGCTCAGGTTGTTTACAATATTATAAATAAATGATATTATTTATATATAGGATTCTGACAACGGAGTTAAATTTGCAAATATAATTATTCATTCGGGCAGATGATTTATCATCTGTCCGAATTTTTAATGAATCGGAAAGATAAATCCGATGGCTTGCTTGCAAGCCACATTTTGCAAAGCAAAATGTTCTGACCAATGAATCGGAAAGATAAATCCGATGGCTTGTTTGCAAGCCACATTTTGCAAAGCAAAATGTTCTGACCAATGAATCGGAAAGATAAATTCGAATAGGTGATTTTATGGAAAAATACAGTTTAAATAACTTTGAAGAAAATATTTTTAATATGGATAGGGCTGGTGGTAATACAGCTGTATGCAATATAGGTGGATTAGTTACCCTTGATACAAATATAGATTATGATGAATTTTGCTATAATTTTAGAATTTTAGTAGCAGAAAATAGAGCATTGAGAAAAAATGTTGATGAAAACGGAAATGTGTATTTTACTGATGAAATAAATTTTCCTATTGACCACCTTTATTTTGATAGCAGAGAAGAAGTGGAAAAATGGGCTGATGTATTAATAAAAGAACCTTTTACAATAGAGGATAAGTGGTTTTTTAAAATTTGTTATATTACTGTTAAGGATAAAAATTTCTTGTTTTTAAATGTTCATCACATAATATGTGACGGTATGGGAATGGTAAATATATGTAGAAAATTCCAAGAAATTTTAGAAAGAAATGAAAAGAGAATAGCAATAAGCCATACTGTAAATGAAGAAAGCATATCCAAAGAAAAGTATGAAAAGGCTGTTGCTTTTTTTGATAAATATATTAGTAATGAAAGTGCCTTTTGTATAAAAGAAAATAGCCTTGATTATAGGGCTGGTGTGCAAAAGATATTAATAAAACCTGCGTTATATAATAAGCTGAAATTGTTTGCTGAAAAAAATAAAATTTCAGTTGGTATGGTTATTATAGGAAGTATTTATAAGTATTTTTCTACAGTAAAAAATAGTGATAAAGTTGTTTTTGGTAGTGTATTTTTAAATAGAAATAATAATAATATAAACGATATTTCAATGGTTGCAAATACAATGCCAGTTGCCATTGAAAGTGTTGAAAATTCCTTTTCTAAAACTTGTTTTAGTATTGGAAAAACTATATTTAAACTTATGAAATATGGCTTTTATAGTCAAAAAGATTTGTACAATAATCAACATATACATAGTAATTTATATGATATTTCTATTTCTTACAGAAATGAAAAATTGATACCTGCTTTAAAAATAGGTAAAATAAGAGAATTATTTAATGGTTATTGTGATAGCAATATGAGATTTTATATCAATGAAAAGGAAAATAGTGTGGAAATCCAATTACACTATAAGAAAAGCCTTTTTTCTGATTTTTACGCCGAATGTCTTTTGGATAGAATATTGCATATTACAAAACAGGGTATTAAAGATATAAGTTTGGATAAAATCAGTATATTTACTGAAATGGATAATGAAATATATGAAAAAACTAATTCTACTTTCTACAATTATGATAAAGGAAATGTACAAGGCTATTTTGATGAAATAGTCAAAAAACAGGGTAACAATATTGCTTTAATAGATGATAACAGAGTGCTTACTTTTGAAGAATTTAATCAGTATAGCAACTCTGTTGTAGATTTTCTTATGGAAAACAATGTGGAAAAGGGTAGCACCGTTGGTGTACAAGTAGAAAGAAGTGCTTTTCTCCCCATAATTTTAATGGGAATATTAAAAGCTGGTTGTGTTTATATGCCAATAAGTGTGCATAATTCAAAGGAAACGACAGAGTTTTTTAGAAAAAAGTGTAGTATTGTCATTACAGATAAGAATAAATTTTGCAGAAGTGAAAACAATGTGGTAGATAGTAATAAATATGCCTATACAATGTATACCTCCGGTTCTTCAGGTGTGCCTAAGGGTGTAAAAATAAGTACAGATGCAATTTACAATAGAATGTGTTGGATGCACAGAAAATACAATCTTGCCAGAAGGGTATTGCAAAAGACAACAAATGTATTTGATGTATCAATGTGGGAACTTTTGTCCCTTGCCTTCGGTGGTAGTCTGTATATGCTAAATGAGGGAGATGAAAAATATCCAGACAAAATTTTAGAGGCAATTTTAAAACATAAAATACAGATAATTCATTTTGTACCATCTATGCTTAAATTATTTTTGGATTATTGCATTAAAAACAATGTGAAAATTAATTGTGTAGAAGATGTTTTTGCTAGTGGAGAAAAATTGACTTTGCCATTAATGTGTGGTTTTAAAGATGTTTTTATTAATGCAAAACTTCATAACCTTTATGGACCAACTGAATGTGCAGTTGATGTTACATATTATGATGTAACCTTTGAGGAGGATAATATACCTATAGGGTTACCAGTAGATAATTGTGTAATTAAGATTATGAGTAATGAAACAGTTCTTCCGCCTATGGAAAGTGGAGAAATTTGTATTTTTGGTGTACAAACAGGAGAGTATACAGACAAAAATATAAGTGGATTTAAGAATATAAATGGGGAATATGCTTATTATACAGGGGATATTGGTTACATAGGTAAAGATGGAAATATATATTATGAGGGCAGAAAAGATAGACAGCTAAAAGTAAAAGGTATAAGAGTAGAGCCTGAAAGTATTGAAAAGGCGTTTATGTCTGTATCTGGAGTTAGTGATGTAAGAGTTTTTGCCTATAAAGATATGTTATGTGCTGTCTATACTGGAAATTGCAATAATATAAAATATGTTCTTAGGATAAAACTAAACTATAGAGAAATGCCTACAATAATTAAAAATGTGGAAAGTATTCCACTAAATAAAAATGGCAAAACTGATTATAAAAAACTTTATGAAATTGTTTTAGAAAATGAAAAAATAGATATTAATGCAACTGAAAATGAAAGAAAGCTAATTGATGTAATTGCAAGAGAAACGGAAATCAAAAATATTATGCCTGAAGACGATTTATTTAATAAGGGTATTGATTCTTTGGGGGTAATAAAAGTTGTAAATGCTGTTTCAGAAAGTGATATTAAGTTTAGTGACTTTTACGAGTTTAGAACTGTTAGAAAAATAGTTGAAAACATAAATAGTAGAAAAATGCTTACAGTTTTAAAAAGCAATAATAGCAAAAAAGCTCTGGTATGTGTACCCTATGGTGGAAGCGAACCTCAAATATTTTTAAGTATGTGTGAATATATCAAGGATTTTGATGTTTTAGGAGTATATACTTCGTTTTTTAATAAAGATATAACAGTTGAAAATATTGGGGAGAACATAGGAAAAGAACTTTGTAAGTTGGGCTATAGTTCCTTTAGTGTTATAGGAATTTGTGTAGGTAGTGTCGTGGCATTGGAGATTGCTAAATACCTAGAAAGTAATAGAAAAGTTGTAGATAATGTGTTTATAGGGGCAAGCCTACCGACAAAAGCTCCTAGAATATTGGGAAAAACAATAAACCCTTGGAGCTTTGTAAATAGAAAATATATAAATTATTTTTTAGAAAAATTAGGTGGAGAACAGGTATGTTTTGAAAAGGTATCAGAAAAAATTTTTAGAAACGATACCAATAGATTTTTCAAATATGTTAATAAAGAAAATAGAATTAATATTAAAGGGGCAGTTATATTAATTTTCGGAGAAAATGATAAAATTACATTAGGCTATAGCAATAAAGCTAAAAAGTGGAAAAATTACATAAATGATTTTAGTTTAATTACATTAAAAAATGCTGGCCATTACTTTATAAAAAGCAAAGCAAAGAAAGTTGCAGAAATAATAGAAAAAAGCTCAAAGATAAATTAGTCTTTGAGCTTTTTTAAGTACAATATTTATTTAATTATAGAGCTTACTTTTTCTGCCATTTCTTCTGGATATGCAGTAATATAAACGCTATCATTAGGTTCGCCCTCAGGGAAGAAGTTATAGAATGTGAAGTTATTTATAAATCTTGCCCATTGATAAACACCGTAGCCATCTTGGTTGTGGTCGCCTGTATCATAAGGGTCTGCTACAATTAAAACATCGTCTAACTGATAATCAGGTGTACCCATATCATCGTAGCCAATAATTACCTGCCAATGACCACCAAAGTCGTTCCAACCAATCATAATTGGAATACCGGCTTTAAGTAAGTTCTGAATAGTTTCTTTGTCTAGGCTGTTTTTATCAAATGTAGTTGTGTATTTAAAACCGTCAACACTTTTGAACATATCAATCATTTGTTCAAGACAAGTTCCTATATGCTTGTCAGAATGGTCAGTTCGGCTATCCCAAAGTGTTTTTTCGTCTATATTGTCGGCTTTGTAAAACCAATTCATAACCATAAGGGCAGCGGAAGCACCACAGCTTACTTCAGAAGTCTGCTGATAAGTTTTAAAATTGTGAAGAATAGTAAGGCTGTCTGTAGATTTCATATTGTAAAAGTCAAGATTGCTGTAGTAAGGGGAATTTTTGTGGTCACCCATTCTTTCCACAGAGTCCGGACCGTCTTCAGGGGATAAGTCTACCTTTTTTTCTATCTTCATTTCATCTGTATAGTTTCCAGAAGTCTTATCAGTAGTTATAGATGCAACTCTTTTCATTATAGTTTCGTATTCCTGCTGACTTATTTCTTGCTTAGGTCTTATAGTATTGTCATTATATCCTTTGATAATACCATTTTTAATAGCCCATTCCATAGCTGATTTTGAGTTTTCATCTACTTCTGACCAGTCAGAAAACTTGTTTCCATAGTTGCTGTTTTCAGAAGATACACCTTTAAGTGTATAAATACTTGTTATAATATCTTCCCTTGTAGGTGTTCAACAGTTTGCGGATATCGTCATAGCTGATGAAAGCATAACAATGGAAAGTGTTGTTGCTAAAATTTTCTTTAATTTCATAGTTAAAACCTCCGTTTATTTTATGTTTATAATATTGTTAATAGATGAATAAAAAGATACACCGTTTATACGAAGTACATCTAAGCTGTATATTGTAATTGTGTTTATATATGTATTTACACCGTTTATATTTATAGAACCTGAGGCGTTTAGTATATAATATTTGCCATCGACTTTTCCTAAATAAAGCATTTCGTGGCCTTTAAACTGTAATATTGCTCCGGCAGGGGTTTTATCAAGAATTACTGATTTTTCATAATCAGTTATACCTGCTAAACTTTGTGCAGTAGGAATTTTACTTTGTGTAGAAACATCTCTTGGTAGCTTAAATCCAAAACAACTGTATACAGACATTACCAGTTCTGAACAATCTCGAGAATTGAGAGAACCACCCCAACCGTATCTATTGCCTAAATATTTGAAAGCAAGGTCTAAAGTGTTTTTTCTGGTATAGTCTAGGTAACCAATATGTACATCTCTATTTAAAGGTATAAGTGCTAATTTTGTACAGTAGCTACCGTCATTATTTCTTGCAGGTACTTTAACTGTATAATTAAACCAGTTCGTTCTATAATTGTTAAAGTGTAAATTTTCTGACTTAACCAGTTCTAGCTTTGTACCCATACCAAGAAATTTTTCTGATAAAGCTGTGTCTACTTCGTCTTTTTCAAGACGGATATTAGGTGCTGTAACAAGAATAAAATCTTTTGGATTTTTGGCGTTTAGCCATTCTTCTCGATTTTGGCATATTGCTATATTATCGTTAGAAACCCAACCGTTGTAGTATTCGCATCTTATATATGAGAATTTTTTATCGGCTGTTTGAAAGTACACAATAATAGGGGTATTCACTTCCATAGAAGTTGCAGAATTTTGATTCCAGTCCCATTCATCAGAACGCCAAGACCAATTTGCAGAATCAGGATAGTACTTGAGAACAGTTCTATTTACAACTATACCATATTTTAAAGTCATATTACTTGAAACATCAGAATATTTAATATTGTTTCTAATGTTCTGTATGTAATCTTTAGACATAACATTCCCGTTTATGTAAAATGTGTCGTTTAATGTAAAGTTAGAAAGGTTGTTGACAAATTCAACTCCGTTAAAATTTTCATTAACACATTCAAGATTTGCCATATTTGTTCCAGAGGTGTTAATTATATTGTTGTTAAAATTTACAATATCACTACTGTTCATAATGATTTTGTTTGGCTCATCAATTTTTGAAATCCAATAACTAGAATTGCACATTTCAGGGTAGACTGAACTAGAAATACCATAATTTGTCGTATTGGCAAATACTGATGTTGAAATCAAATTAAAAATAAAAAGTGATGATGTCAATATTTTAAAAAGTTTTCTTTTGTTCATAGGCAAACCTCCTTTGTTTAGTATGTTCAATTAATTATACCATAAAAATAGCAACAATATAGCAACAAATGGAAATATTGAAAATATAAAAATTTGGTGTAAAATGGAAATATTGAATAAAGAAATTTAGTTTCGGAAAAAGAGGGGGAGGAATATTGAATTTACTTATTGTAGATGACGAGCCTATGGCTTTAGAGGAAATAAGGGAAGTTGTATTAGAAGTAAAGAATGATATCTGTGTAAAATGCTGTGACAATTATATGGATGCTCTGGAAAATGCTAAAATAAAAAAATATGATGTGGCTTTTTTAGATATTTCAATGCCCTGTATGAATGGATTGGAAATTGCCAAAAATTTAAAAGATATAAATAAAAATACTAATATTGTCTTTATTACAGGCTATTCAGAATATGCTGTAGAGGCTTTTTCAATAAATGCAAGTGGATACATATTGAAACCGGCAAAAAAAGCAGATGTGAAAAATGCTTTGGATAATTTGCGTATACCCGTAGTGGAAGATATTCAAACAGGACTTAGAATAAAGTGTTTTGGAAATTTTGAAGTTTTTTATAATGATGAACCAATTAAATTTAAAAGAACTCTTACAAAAGAAGTATTAGCCTATTTAGTTAATTTAAAAGGAGCGACAGCTACTACAAATGAAATTTGTGCTGTTCTTTTTGGAGATAAGTCTAACGAAAATTCCAGTAAGCACTATTTCAGAAATCTTATATCTGACTTGAGGGCGACTCTTGGACTATATAACTCAGAAGATATATTTGTGTATAAACGAAATAGTTTTAGTGTTGATGTTAGTAAGATAAATTGTGATTACTATAAATATTTGAATTATGATATTTCAGCTGTAAATAGTTATATGGGAGAATATATGAAACAATACAGTTGGGCAGAATTAACTAATGGATTTTTAATAAGTCAAAGTGAAAAATAGCTTTTAAAAAATACAATTTTGTAAATAAAATTATTTTTATATACGAAATTGTGTTTTTTTTAACAATTTTTTTAAAAATGCTAAAATTTGTTGCGGTTTTGTTGCTGTAGTGGTGTTATAATAATAAAAAAAGAAAGAAATGTGGGGGGGATTTATTATGGGAAAACTAAAAAAGATTACAGCATTGACTTTAGCATCTACAATGATTTTGACAGGACAGAGCGTATTTGCCGAAACAAATAATAATAACATTTCTGTTGTTGTAGACGGAAGTGAATTGACATTTGATACACAGCCGGTTATTGAAAATGGTAGAGTGTTAGTGCCTTTTAGAAAGATTTTTGAGGCTCTTAACTGTGCGGTATCATACAGAAGTAATGGAGCAAGCAAGGAAGTAGTTGCTGTTAACGGAGAAAAATTCATTACCGCAGAAATTGGTTCAAATACAATGACTGTTGATGGAGAAGAAATAAAGCTTGATGCTCCGGCTAGAATTGATAATGGCAGAACCTTAGTTCCTTTAAGAGCTGTTTCAGAAAGTCTTAATGCTGATGTTCAATGGAACGGAGAAGAGAAAAAAGTAACTATTAACAAAAAAGCAGGTTTTTACAAAATATCATCAGTTTCTAATGATGAAACAGTTAAGGCTGATGACGGTACAAATATTGCATACATAAGCACAGTTTATCCTGTTATTGAGGGTAGTAGTGATTTTGTAAAGAAGATTAATAGTGAATATAAGGCTCAGGCAGAAAAGTTTGTTTCAAGTGCAAAAACTGAATTTGTAGAAGATGCAAAGTTGCTTTATAAGGAAATGGGTTCAGAATATAATCCTATGGAATTTACACTTTCTTATGAAGTAAATACAAATAGAGATGGTGTAATTTCTATTACTAATTTTGACTATGAAAACACTAATGGAGCTCATCCAAGTTATTCAAAGTCTTCAAGGACTTTTAATATGACTGATGAAAAGGAACTTCAGCTTATTGATGTTCTTGTAGGAGAACAGGAAGGTCTTGAGCAGACTGTATATGATGCGTTTATAAGCTATTTGGAAAAGAATGACCCTGGTCTTGATGCAGAAGCTGCTGAAAACTTGGGTAGCAAGCTTAATGATGTAAGTTGGTATTTAACAGATGATTCATTGGTTATGTACTATAACCCATATGAGATAGCTCCTTATACTCTTGGTACACCTACAGTTGAAATTAAACCAGAAAATGAACCAATGCTTAATCTTTATCTTTCAAAATAGCTATTAGTGTATAATTTTGGCAAAAGGAATTTAAGTTTTATTTCTTTAATTTGTTTTAAATATGTAATATTAATTGTCATATATAAATATAAAAAATAAGGAGGAGTTTTTTATGAAAAATCCAGCAAAGGCGATTAAAATCGTTTCAATTATTGTTTTAATTTATGGCATCTTACTTGGTATTGGTGGTATACTTCTTACAGCAGGTGGTGGAATAGGCACTAGCTTTGTAGGAAATAACTCAGAGGCAATTAACAGTGCAATCGCTGAAAATTCAGAAGCATCATCATCTATGGACGAAATTAATAATACATTTGGTACAGATGCAAAGCCAGCAGAGGCTGCTGTTGTTGTAACATCTGCTTTACTTGTATTAGGTATTGTATTTGTTATTTCAGCAATTTTCGATATTATTGCTGCAGTATTGGGCTTAAAGGCTGCTAAGGGAGGCAACCCAAATCCAGCGTTCATATTTGGTATTATTGATATTGTATTGTCAGTTATTTCAATAGTTACATATAAGGGTAACTATGACATATTTTCTGTTATTAGCTTAATTATTGGCTTTGCTATTTCAGCTATTTATACATATGCTGCATATCAGCTTAAAAAACAGAGAGCATAATTTCAAAATTAGAATTTTTTGACGATTGATATTATTTCTTAAACAGACTGTCGATTATAAATTTACAGTCTGTTTTTAGTGAATCGGAAAGATAAATCCGATGGCTTGATATGTCAAGCCACAAATTAACGCAGTTAATTTGTTCTGACAGTGAATTGGAAAGATAAATCCGATGGCTTGATATGTCAAGCCACA
>FR888491.1 GCA_000432155.1 Eubacterium sp. CAG:274 | reverse complement strand
ACACGAAGTGTGGCTTTCAACGAAGTTGAAAGTTCTGATAAATGAATCGGAAAGATAAATCCGATGGCTTGTTCACAAGTCACAAATTAACAAAGTTAATTTGTTCTAACAATGAATATCTTAGTTTTGAATATCTTCTCTCTTATATCCTAAAAGTTTAACGGCATCAACATAGCTTGCAATACCGGCAACAACTTTCTTTGCCTCTTTCATAGCAAGTACAACAGTTGCAGGCTGATGAACTACATCACCACCAGCAAATACGCCGTTTAATGTTGTCATACCATATGGCTTTTCCTTAGTAATAAGGTAGCCATTGTCATTTACTTCGATACCCTTTGTAGTAGAAATAATTCTCTTAGCTGGCTTAGAACCAATAGCTACAAGAACCTTGTCAGCTGGAATAATAAATTCGTTGTCATTATTCATTACTTTAAGACCCTCTAATCTACCGTCACGACCAACATATTCTACTGGAGAAGTTTCCCACATAAACTTAACATTATCAGCTACAGCACTTTCGTATTCAGCCTTTTCAGCAGACATATTTTCCTGTCCTCTTCTGTATACTACAGTAACAGACTTAGCACCCATTCTGAGAGCTGTTCTGGCTGCGTCCATAGCTACATTACCAGCACCGATTACAAGAACTGTATCTCCCTTGTCAACAGGAACTTCCTTTCTTTCAAGAGATTTGCTGTTGTAAAGGGCAACCATTCTGAGGAAATAGTGTGATTGAATTACACCAGTAAGTTCCTTACCAGGAATATTAAGCTCCTTAGAAATAGCAGTACCAGTACCAATAAATACAGCATCAAAGCCACTTTCAAACATCTGGTCAATAGTAATATCTCTACCTACAATAGAATTGCAAATGAAACTTACGCCTAATTCTGAAATTCTCTTTGTTTCTCGTCTTACAACTTCCTTTGGAAGTCTGAATTCTGGAATACCGTAAAGTAATACGCCACCTGGCTCGTCCTCTGCCTCGTAAACAGTAACATTAAAGCCCATCATAGCTAAATCGCCGGCTACAGTAAGACCAGCAGGACCAGAACCGATAACAGCTACATTACCTCTTGTCTTTGGTGGAATTTTTTCTCTGATTAAGTTCATATCAGCATCAAAGTCAGCAATAAACTGCTCTAATTTACCAATTCTGATTGGCTTGCCAGCTCTGTTAAGTACACAATGACCCTCGCATTGTTTTTCGTGAGGGCAAACTCTACCACATACGGCAGGAAGATTAGTCTTGCCGGCAAGAATTGTTCTAGCCTCGCCAAAGTTACCTCTTGAAAGCTGATGAATAAAGTCAGGAATGTCGTTGCTTATAGGACAGCCTGTTATACAACCTGGCTTTTTACAATTAAGACAACGCTTTGCTTCCACAATGGCTTCTTCCATTGTAAGGGGTGTTGCATCGTATTCATCATAATTTTTGTTTTCTTCTGACATTTGGTTTTTCACTCCTATTTTTCTATTATTTTTTTGAGATTACTCAAAAGTAAATTGTTTTCCTCTTTATTTAATATGCAAAAACGCAAGAATTTAGAACCAAGATAAGGGAAATTAGAGGCATCTCTGATGAGAAGTTTTTTCTGTATAAGATTATGGAAAATCTCATCAGAAGTTATATCATCTCGCAATATTTCAACAAGGAAGAAGTTAGATTGTGTGTCATAAACCTTAATATTCTTCCATTTTGAAAGCTCCTCTTTTATTCTTGTACGCTCTGCTGAAATAAAATCAGTAGTAGATTTTATAAAATCAGTATCAACAAACATAACTTTTCCAGCTAATTCAGCAAACACATTGACAGACCAAGGGTCTTTGTGTGAGTTTACATAATCGAGGGTTTCCTTGTCTGAACAAGCACCGTAGCCTAAGCGAAGTCCAGGACAGGCAAAGAACTTTGATGTACCTCTGACAATCATAAGGTTAGGGTATTTATCTATCAAAGGCATAGCTGAAACATGTTTTTCAGGCTCTGAAAATTCAACATAGGTTTCGTCCATCATAAGACGAACACCACAATCCATACAATGCTTGAGAATTTTCTCTGTCTGGTCAATGGTTACATATGTTCCAGTAGGGTTGTTAGGATTGCAAATAACAACAAGGTCTGTATCCTTTGTGATGTGGGAAATAAGTGTATCTACATCAAGCATATAGTCCTTATCTTCCATTAATTCAAAAAGCTCAACTTCGCCACCCAGTAACTTAATTTCCTTTAAATATTCAGAATAGGCAGGGGAAACAATAACAGCTTTTTTCGGCTCACTTACCTTAATAAAGGCAGATATAAGTTCTGTAGAACCGTTGCCTACAACTATGTTTTCGCTCTTAACACCTGTGTAGCTACTTATGGCATTTCTTAATCCTACATATGAAACATCAGGATAATCAGTTGCACAATCTACATTTTCTTTTATTGCTTTTTTTACAGATGGTGGAAGTCCAAGGGGATTTACATTACCACTAAAATTAACAATTTCGTTTTTTGGAATGTTATATTCCCTAGAAATTACATCTAAATCGCCACCATGAACAGTCATTAGTTTCATATACATTACTTCCTTTGTTGATTTTCTATACCATTATACCATTTATGCGTAATAAATAAAAGAGATTTTAACAAAATTGAAATAAAAAAATTTCCCATTTTCTATTGGTATTTGTATGAAAATGTGGTATAATCAAAGCATTGTAGACTTTGGTTTACTTTTTAAATTTCAGATTAATTATTCTTTATTTAGGAGTGTGATTTTTGTGGACTCGGAAAGTTCGCGATATTTAATTGTTCTCGTAATATGTTTGTGTTTTTCAGGCTTTTTCTCTAGTGCAGAAACTGCCTTGACCTCCCTTAGCAAAATCAGACTAAGGACAATGGTTGACGATAAGGTTAAAAACGCAAAATTAATTCAAAAGGTATTAGACAACCCTAACAAACTTTTAAGTGCAATATTGATTGGTAATAACCTTGTCAATAACCTTGCTGCATCTTTGGCTACTATACTTGCTACAAAGTTCTTCGGCAGTAGTGGTGTAGGTATTGCAACTGGTGTGTTGACAGTTCTTGTGCTTATTTTTGGCGAAATCACTCCAAAGACATACGCCCGTAATAATTGCGAAAAAATTTCAGTTTTTTGTATTAAAATCATATATTTTTGTACGATAATTTTTACACCTATTATTGCTATTTTAAATGTTATCACTAGCAATATTGTTAAACTCTTAGGTGGTAACAATGATGACAAGCATAGTGTGACAGAAGTGGAATTCAGAACAATGGTTGATGTAAGTCACGAAGAAGGTGTATTGGAAAGTACAGAAAAGGAAATGATTACTAATGTAGTTGATTTTGGGGACTCTGATGCAGAAGATGTTATGGTTCCTAGAATGGATATGGTTTCTATTCCGGAGGATATGTCTTACCAAGAAGTGATGCAGGTCTTTAGAAAAGAAAGATTTACTAGACTTCCTGTTTATGCTGAAACAAATGACCATATTGTAGGTGTGTTATCTTTTAAGGACGTTATGTTTGTAGAGGATACAGACAATTTCAAGGTTGCTGATTATATGAAAGAACCTTACTTTACATATGAGTCAAAGCCTTGCTCAAAGCTCTTTAATATTATGAAAAGAGATAAATTGTCAATGGCAATAGTTTTAGATGAATATGGTGGAACGGCTGGTATTGTTACACTTCAGGACCTTATTGTTGAAATTGTGGGAGATATTATAGAAGACGATAGAGATGATGAGGAAGAAATTATTAAGTTCAGGGACAATGAATATATTGTCAACGGTAGTGCCAAACTTGATGATGTAAACGAAGTTCTGGGTACTAATTTTGAATTTGAGGATGTTGAATCTATTGGTGGTTATGTTATAGCCCTTGTAGACAGATTTCCTAAAAAAGGTGAGCAAATATCTGATAAAACTGCAGATTTTACTATACTTTTAAGTGAAAAAAACAGAATAGAAAAAATGAGGATTGTTTTGAAAAAGCAGTCTGATGATATAGAAGAAGTAAAGGAGAGCTAAACTGATGTTTTTAGGCAATGATATTGGGATTGATTTAGGTACTGCCTCTGTTCTTGTATATTGCAAGGGACAAGGTATTGTACTTCAGGAGCCTTCTGTAGTGGCTATTGATGATAACACTAATTCTATTGTTGCAGTTGGGGAAGAAGCCAGAAAAATGCTGGGCAAAACACCTGACAATATTGTAGCTATTAGACCACTTAGAGAGGGTGTAATTTCAAACTTCGAAGTTACAGAAAGAATGATAAGATATTTTATTGGCAAGTCTGTTGGTTTCCATTGGTTTAAGAAGCCAAGAATTGCTGTTTGCGTGCCTAGCAAGGTAACAGATGTTGAAAGGCGTGCTGTGGAACAGGCAACAAAAAGTGCTGGTGCTGGTCAGGTATTTATTATTGAAGAACCTGTTGCTGCTGCTTTAGGTGCAGGACTTGATATTTCAAGACCTTGTGGCTCAATGGTTGTTGATATTGGTGGTGGTACTACTGATGTAGCTGTTATTTCATTAGGTGGTATTGTAGTTAGTACATCTATTAAGGTGGCAGGGGATAAATTTGACGATGCCATTGTAAGATATATGCGTAAAAACCACAGAATTAACATTGGCGAAAGAACAGCAGAAAACTTAAAGGTTATTTTAGGTACAGCTTGTGCAGATACTCCAGAAAGCAAGCTCACAGTAAAGGGCGGGGATATGGTTTCTGGCTTGCCTACAGAAATTGAGGTTAGCTCAAAGGAAATGTATAAGGCTATGTCTGAATGTGTAACAGCTATTGTTGATGCCATTTTCCATGTTTTGGAACAGACTCCACCTGAACTTTGCAGTGATATTTCTGACAGAGGTATTGTGCTTACTGGTGGTGGCTCACTTATTTCCGGTCTTGACAGAGCAGTAGAGGAAAGAACTGGTATTCGTTGTGTTACAGCCGAAGACCCTATTTCTTGTGTAGCCATTGGTACAGGCAAGTTTTTGGAATATTTAAACGGTGGCAACAGATTTACTTCAGAAGAAATTAAAAATCCTGAAGAAAGTATTGACAAATAAATAAAGTGATGTATAATGAATATATGAACATTCATTCATATAATGTGAATGAGTTCATATATTTTTTTATTTTATATATGAATAAATGAACATATGAGAGGATAATAATATGATTAAAATTAATGATGAAGTCTGTAGTGATATAGCTGATTTTTTTAAGATTTTTGGAGATGCCGGCAGAATAAAAATATTGTGTGCCTTAGTTGACAACGAACTTTGTGTAAACGATATGGTTGAACTTCTCAATATGAGCCAATCAGCAGTATCTCATCAACTTAGATTGTTGCGTCAGAACGATGCCGTAAAATTTAGAAAAGACGGAAAGACGGTGTACTATTCCCTTGATGATGAACATGTTAGCATACTTTTGAAAAAGGGTATAGAACATATTAAGCATAAGAATGGTTACGAGGAGGAATAGGTATGGCAAAGGTTGAACTGGTTTTAAATAACTTAAATTGCCCACATTGTTCAGCAAAAATTGAAGAAACAGTAAAAAAGCAAGCTGAATTTGAAAATGTAATATTTAATTTTGTAAATAAAAAAATGACAATGGAAAGTCAATTAAGTGAAGAAGAAACATTGTCAAAGGTAAAAGGTATTGTAGACTCTATAGAAGAGGGCGTAGATACTGTACTTAACAGAAAAGGAAATTATAATAAGGTTGAACTGTTGTTAAACAATTTGAACTGTCCAAACTGTTCAGCAAAAATTGAACAGAAAGTGAAAGAACAGGCTGAATTTAAAAATGTAATGTTTAACTTTGTAAATAAAAAAATGACAATGGATAGTCAATTAAGTGAAGAAGAAACATTGTCAAAAGTAAAGGGCATTGTAGACTCTATAGAAGATGGAGTAGATACAGTTTTAAATGGCACAACTAATTTAAACAAAGTGGTTTTGGTATTAAATAACTTAAATTGCCCACATTGTTCAGCAAAAATTGAACAGAAAGTAAAAGAACAGGCAGAATTTAAGAATGTAGTTTTCAATTTTGTAAATAAGAAAATGACATTGGATAGTAAATTGACTGCTAAGGATACTCTTGTAAAGGTCAAAGGTATTGTAGACTCAATAGAGGAGGGCGTTGACACAGTTTTAGAAGAAAATAAGAAAGTTGAAGCTAAAAAGACTAAAGACTCAGATTTTGGCAAAAAGGCTATAGCTAGAATTATAGTAGGTGTTGTGTTAATGGGTGGAGGAATTGCCATTAACAGCAATTTCGGCTTTTTGTCAGAAATATTGTTTGTTTTAGCCTATGTTGTTTTTGGCTATGATGTAGTTATAAAGGCTGTTAAGAACATTTTCAAGGGAGATTTCTTTGATGAAAACTTCTTGATGAGTTTGGCAACAATATGTGCCTTTGTTATTGGAGAATGGACTGAGGCTGTAGCTGTTATGTTGTTCTATCAAGTTGGTGAATACTTCCAGAGTATGGCTGTAGACAAGTCACAGAAGTCAATTAAGGGGCTTTTGGAAATTAAGACTGATAGTGTTACAGTTGAAAGAAATGGAGAGGTTCAGGCAATCACTCCAGAGGAAATTAATATTGGTGACATTATAGTTGTAAAAGCTGGCGAAAAGGTTTGTGTTGACGGTGTAATAGCAAAGGGCGACAGTAGTTTTGATATGAAAGCCCTTACTGGCGAATCAGTTCCTGTAGAAAAGAAGCAGGGGGACACAGTTCTTAGTGGCTCAATTAATACTGGTGCTGTAATTTATATGAAGGCACAAAAGAGATTTGAGGACTCAACTGTTGCTAGAATAATTGAAATGGTTGAAAATGCAACAGCTAACAAGTCTAAAACAGAAAACTTTATTACAAAATTTGCTAAAATATATACACCAGTTGTAGTATTTTTGGCAGTAGCTTTAACTGTTCTTCCTACAATAGTAGTGGGAGATTTCCAACAATGGTTGTCAAGAGCCTTGGTTTTCTTGGTTGCATCTTGTCCTTGTGCCTTGGTACTCTCTGTTCCCCTTACATTCTTTAGTGGCATAGGTGCTATATCTAAAAAAGGTGCATTGGTAAAAGGTAGCACATATTTACAGACACTTAGCGGACTTAATACTCTTGTTGTAGATAAAACTGGTACAATTACAAAGGGCGAATTTACTGTTGTAGAAACTGACGGCGAAGATGATGTTATGAAAGTTGCAGCATCTCTTGAAAGATTTTCAAATCATCCTATAGCACAGGCTATTGTTAAGTCTTATAAAGGGGACTATATCGACTTTGACACAACAGAGGAAATAGCTGGTTATGGCTTAATGGGTGTTAAAGATGGCGAAAAGTATTTTGTAGGTAGCCAAAGACTTATGGAAAGAGAAAATGTGGCTTTAAGCAATACAAAATACAATATATATGTATCTAAAAATAATGAATACTATGGTGCTATAAAGGCAGAAGATACAATTAAACCGGATAGTAGTAAGGCTATTGCAGATTTAAAGGCTTTAGGCGTAAAAGATGTTGTTATGCTTACTGGCGATAAACAGGATATAGCCGAAGAAATTGGCGAAAAAGCTGGTGTTACAAAGGTTTATGCAGGCTTGCTCCCACAGGGCAAGGTTGAAAAGGTAGAAGAAATTTATAGCAAGAATAACAATGCTGTTGTAGGTGCTGTAGGCGACGGTATAAACGATGCTCCAGTATTGGCAAGAGCTGATGTTGGTATTGCTATGGGTGGTATCGGTTCTGATGCAGCTATTGAGGCAGCAGATATAGTAATTATGAATGACGAATTGTCTAAGCTCCCAGTAGCTATAAAGTACGCTAGAATGACTATGAAAACTGTAAAAGAAAATGTATGGTTTGCCTTAGGCGTAAAGGCTGTAGTTCTTATTTTGGCAGCCTTAGGCTATGCAAATATGTGGCTTGCAGTTTTTGCCGATGTAGGCGTTGCACTTCTTGCAATATTAAATGCTACAAAGGTTATGAGAAAGTAAAAGTGTGGCAAATAAAAAGAAGTTACTTGAAAAATAGTAACTTCTTTTTTGTTTACGATAATTAACCCCCAATAATTAGACATTAAAAGCTAACCATTGGGGGTTATTTTATACTTCTACACTTCGTTTCAGTTTCCATTTTTCTTGCTTAAATCTTACAATAAATGCAGCTCCTCGGAAACATTCGTCTGTTGCCATAGCTATCCATATACCTATAAGACCCATTCCCAGTTTAATACCTAAAACATAGCTTAGACCAACGGCTATAATCCAAGCTGAGAAAAGGCAAAGTATAACCGGTATATTGACATCGCCAGTAGCCACCAAGCTGTTTACCATAGAAATATTTATAGAACGACCGACTTCCAACACAATTTCTACCATTAAAATCTTCTTGCAAAGGTCAAGTATAAATTGTTCTGATGTAAATATGCCTAAAATCATATTGCTATTAAACATCATTATAACAGTAAGTGAAACAGAAACAGCCATTGATATAAATACGGAGTTCCACACTCTCTTTTTAATACTTTCGTAATCTCCCTTACCGTAGAGATAGCCAACTAAAATCTGTGTTGCCTGTGCTATTGCCATAGAGTAAACATAGGCTATATTTGCAAGTATCATACAGTAACTTCTTGATGCAATAACCATTGTACCAAAGGTGTTTACAAATCTAAGTATTATAAGCTGTGACATTTGGTAGCTGAATGCCTCTCCACCAGAAGGAACAGCAATTAAAAGTACCTTTTTTGCCATATTAAATGAGAAATACTTTAAATTCAAAAAGCCTAATCCCATATTTGTCTTTTTTAAGAAAACTAAAATTATAATAACAAGACCAATAAACTTACTTATATTAGTAGAAATAGCTGCACCAATAATTCCTAAACGAGGGAAACCGAACAAACCATTAATTAAAATTGCATTACCTAAAATATTTAATGTATTCATAATTATTGCCACAAAAGTAACATATTTCATTAATTTGTGACTTCTCAATATAGATGCAAAAACCATATATATTGCTTGAATTAAAACACAGGTACTAACTATAACAGTATAAGAACAGGTTTCGTCTAAAATTTCATTTGGTACTTGTAGCCATTGAAATAGTGGCCTTTGAAAACCATATATTAATAAGGTAACTACTATACTGAAAAAGCTCAAAGAATAAATTGATGCGTTAGAAACAGACTTTGCTTTTTCAGGGTCGCCTGCACCAAAATATCTTGAAATTAAAACAGTAGTCGCTACAGTCATAGAACTAAGCACAAGTATTATAATATTCATAATCTGATTACCATTACCAATGGCAGCAACTGACCCTTGTGAATAGTGGCTTACCATTATCTGGTCAATGTTACCAACCAACAACTGGAGCAAAAGCTCAAAGAACATTGGTATGCTCATTTTGAATATTTCTTTGCTAGTATTTTGATACATATTCTTTATCCTCCGTAATTTTTTATAGCAACTCATTCTATCATCAAAATATACAAAAATCAATGGTCAAAATACATAACCTTGTGCAAAAAATCAATGGAAAAATTGAATAAAAAGGAATATAATTTTTTTAGTAAGTTAGAACTCTAACAATTTAAGTTTTTTGTAATAAAAATATGTAATTGTTCTAAATAAATCTGTAGTACAATTACTATAGATAAAGATTAGGGCATTAATCTTATTTTGAGGGAAATTGTACTTTTGTTATTAAATCTTAATAAATTTTGGCATATTGTTAAAACTTTTCTAATGAAGATTTAATTTTGAAATGTTATAATTTTTATAGTTGGAGTTTTCCATATGGGTTGTATATTCCGATACGACCTCTCACAAAAACTTTTGGAGGGAATTTTAGAATGAAGAAGAAATGTATGCTTGCAGTTGGAATGTTATTAGTTCTTTCGATGCTTTCTGGCTGTGGTGCTAAAAAAGACGGTCCTATGGACCAGGTACAGGAAAAGGTTTCAAATGTAGAAGTTGAAAATCCTCAGACTGGTACTATGAAAGATGAATACATGTATTCAGGTACTATTGAACCTAAGGATACAGTTGATGTTACAGCATCTATGACAGGTACAGTTAAGGCAGTCAACTTTAAAGAGGGTGACAAGGTAAACAAGGGAGATGTACTTTTCACTATTGATACTAAGGACCTTGAAAATACTATAAAGACTAACAAGGCTTCACTTGCTTCAGCTGATGCAAGTATACAGTCTGCTAAAACTAATTTAGAGCTTGCAAACGGTGCAACTATGCAGACTCAGATTGAAAATGCTAAAAATGCGGTTACTAATGCTAAAAACAGTATTGCAACAGCACAGACAGCTCTTGATACTGCTGGTGTTAGTGTAAACAATGCTAAAACTACATTAGACGATAAGCAGAATACATACAATATTAATAAACAGCTTTTTGATGCAGGTGGTCTTTCTAAGCAGGCACTTGACGATTCTCAGACAGCCCTTACTGCTGCTCAGAACGCATATACACAGGCTGTAAACTCTAAGCAGCAGGCAGAAGTTACTTTAAGTCAGGCTAAGTCTTCTCTTGAAAATGCTCAAAAGAGTTATGATATTCTTGTAAACCAGACTTCAAAGGAAAATGTAACTAAGGCACAGGATAGCTTAAATACAGCACAGGCATCAAGAAAGTCTGTTCAGGCTCAGATTGAGGCTAGTGAATCTAAGCTTAGCGATGCAGTTGTTAAAAGTCCTATTTCTGGTACAGTATCAGAATGTAATGTAACAGCTGGTGCTCAGCTTTTAACTGCTAAAACACCATTTACTATTGTTGACTTAAATACAGTTGATATTCAGGTTAATGTATCAGAAGATGTTGTTCCAAACCTCAAGGTTGGCGACTCTGTTCAGATTACTATTCCTACACTTTCTAATCATGCTATAACAGGTCATATTAGTGAAATTTCTGATGTATCTAATGCAGACGGTACATTTAAGGTAAAGGTAGAAATGAGCAATACAGACGGCAAGTTAAAGGCTGGTATGTTTGCAGAAGTAAACTTTGCTAAGTCTACAAGTGACGGAGCAGTTATTGTTCCTAGAGATTCAGTTCTCAGAGATGGCGATGACTACTATGCTTTCGTTATTGAAGATGGCAAGGCTAAGAAAGTTGATGTTACAATCGGTATTGATGCCGGCGAAACTATTGAAGTTAAGAGTGGTATCAAGCCTAGTGATAAGGTTGTAACAAAGGGTCAGACTTACCTTGATGACGGTTCTAAGGTAAAGGTTGTATCTGATAATGGTACAGAAATTACAGAGGCTACAACTGAAGCCACTACTGAAAACCCTAAGGCTAAGAAAAGCAAGGGGGAAAATAAGTAATGACTAAAACAGCAGTTAATCGTCCTGTAACAACTGTAATGTGTGTACTTATTGTATTCCTTGCAGGTATATTTGCTTATTCTTCTTTGGAACTTGCTTATATGCCTTCAGTTGATTTGCCAGTAGCATTGGTAAGTACAACATATTCAGGTACAGGTCCGGAAGAAATGGAAGACCTTGTAACAAAACCTATTGAACAGACAATGGCTACACTTACTGGTGTAGATACCATTACATCACAATCTTCAACAGGCTCATCAATGGTAGCTGTACAGTTCGTAGATGGTACAGATATTGATTCGGCTGTAAACGATATGCGTGATAAGTTGGATAGAGTTAAACATCAGCTTCCTGACGATGCAGATGACCCATCAATTATGAAGATGGATATTAATGCACAGACTATTGAAGTTGGTGTAACAAGTGATAAACTTAATCCAACTACACTTTATGAACTCCTTGATAACAATGTAACATCACAGTTTGAAAAAATTGAAGGTGTTGCATCTGCTGATATGAAGGGTGGACAGGAAAAGGAAGTCCTTATTACTGCTGACCCAGATAAATTAAGCAACTATGGTATCACATTGAGTACAATTTCTCAGACTTTAGCATCTGAAAATAAGAATACTCCAGGTGGTTCATTATATCAGGGTACAAACGAACTCCAGATTAAGGTAAGAGGTAAGTTCAAGTCTCTTGAAGATATGAAGAACTTATTTATTACAACAAAGGGTGGCAACAGAGTTCTTTTAAAGGATGTTGCTACTATTGAAGAAACAACTAAGGAACAGGATAATGTTTCTTATATTAATGGTAAAGAGGGTATTGTGTATTCTCTTTCTAAGCAGTCAGATGCTAACATAGTTACAGTTACAGATAATGTAAACAAAACTATTGAAACTTTGAAAAAGCAGTATCCAGACCTTGACTTTGCAATGATGTCTACAACTGCTGACTATATCAAGTTATCATTAAGTAATGTAACATCAACAGCTTTCCAGAGTGCGTTGATTGCTGTTATCGTTCTTCTTATTTTCCTTAGAGATTGGAAGACTTCATTGGTTATCGGTGTATCTATTCCTACATCTATTATGGCAACATTCGCCCTTATGTACTTTAAAGGTATGACAATGAACATACTGTCAATGGGTGGTGTAGTTATTGGTATAGGTATGCTGGTAGATAACTCCGTAGTAGTATTGGATAATATTACAAAACACTATGCCCTTGGTAAATCTCCAAAAGCTGCAGCCATTGACGGTACTAAGGAAGTAGGTATGGCTATATTTGCCTCTACACTTACAACTGTAGCCGTTTTCGGACCTATGCTTTTCATTACTGGTATTATGGGTAAGATGCTTCAGGATTTCTGTTGGACAATCGTATTTGCATTGTCAGCATCTATCGTTGTAGCCCTTACATTCGTTCCTATGGCTTTCGCTGTTATTAATGGTAAGGCAAAGAAGGGCAAAAAGAGAACTGGCGGTATTATAGGCAAGCTTGATTCTTTCATTGGTAAAATCCTTGGCGGTTTGGATAATTTCTATGGTAGAGTTCTTGGTCTTGTATTAAGAAACAGAGGCAAGATGATAATTATAGCTATTGTTTTCTTTATTCTTTCAGCTTCTACATTTGGCTTAACTGGTATGGACCTTATGTCAAGAACTGATGAAGGTGCATTAAGTATTTCAGCTGAAATGCCTAGTGGTGCTAGTTTTGATGAAACAGAAAAAATGCTTAACAAGATTGTTACAGCAATAGGCGAAATTCCAGAACAGAAGAATATGACAGCCAATGCCGGTGGTGGTACATTTACAGGTGATGCCATTACAATCAATATTAACCTTGTTGACAAGGAAGACAGAAATAGAAGTACAGACGATATAAAGGCTGAAATTGAACAGAAGGTATCTAATATTGCCGGTGCTGATATTAAGGTATCAACTGGTAGTGCCGCTATGGGTTCAATGGGTGGCAACGGTTATACTGTTAATATCATTGGTGATGATAGTGATACATTAAAGATGATTTCTGATGATTTAATGGAAAAATTCAAGGAAATCCCTAACTCTACTAATGTAGAAAGTTCAATGGATAATTCAGTACCAGAAGTTAATATTGTTATTGATAGAGCTAAGGCATCTCAGTATGGTTTAACTACTGCACAGGTTGCATCTCTTGTATCAATGGCTAACTCTGGTTCAACAGCAACAGAATACAATGTAGACGGTACAGAAATTGATGTAACAATCAAGTACCCAGACGAAGATATTAATTATGTAAAAGACCTTAATAACTTAACAATTACAACTTCAACTGGTGCAGTTATTCCTCTTACACAGGTTGCTACTATTGAGATGTCAGATAGTGAAGTAACAATTAAGAGAGAAAATCAGCACAGATATGTTCAGTTGACAGGTGAAATTGAAGGTATGGACTCTAGTGCACAGCAGAGTACAGTTAAGAAGATTCTTGATTCATATGTATTCCCAGAAAACTATTCTTACGAGTTTGATGGTACAATGGATATGATGAATGATACATTCCAGAGCTTGGCTATAGTATTCCTTGTAGCTATTCTCTTAATCTATATGATTATGGCATCACAGTTTGAATCTTTTGTATACCCATTCATCATTATGTTCTCAATTCCATTGGCTATTACTGGTGGTGTTACAGGCTTGTTCCTTACAGGCAAGAGTATAACTTCTACATCAATGCTTGGTTTCATTATGTTGGTAGGTATGGTTGTAAACAATGCCATTGTATTGGTTGACTACACTAACCAGTTAAGAGGTAATTCAGGTTGTACTTGTGATGAGGCTCTTATGATGGCTGGTCCTTCAAGATTAAAGCCTATCCTTATGACAACACTTACTACAATTATTGGTATGCTTCCAATGGCGTTTGCTTTAGGTTCTGGTATGGAATCTCAACAGCCAATGGCGATAACAATTATTTTTGGTCTTACAGTTTCAACATTAATCACATTGTTACTTATTCCAGCATTGTACTCTTGTGTAAATAGTACAAAGCGTTGGCTTGACAGAAAAATTGTAAGTGCTAAAATAAGAAAGAGAGATAGAAAGGCGGTAAACTAAATGAATAAATTTATTTGTACTACACTTGCTTTTTCAATGCTTTTGACTTCTGCCGTTTTTGCTGACGGTCAGACTTTAACTAATAAAAGAAATTATAGCTTCGGCTCTGATGTTCAGGCTGTACAGGATGCAAAATATCCTGTGCAGGACTTGACTGTTGACGATGCTGTAACAAAGGCTATTGCAAACAGCAACACTATAAAGACATTAAAGGAATCTAAGGAACTTGCCGAAGATTCTCAGGACGATTTAACATTTGCTTTTTCATACACTCAGGACTATGCTACTAACCTTAGTCTTACAGTTCAGATGAAAAGATTACAGGTTGCTTTACAGCAGTATGATGAAAATACTGAATTAGCAAAGCAGACTATTGATTATTCTGTAAGAAGTATTTTCTATGGTATCAGAGAAGCTGAAAATGGTATCAAGCTCTATGAACAGAGTATGAAAGTACAGGCTGACCAGCTTAAAATTGCAGAAGTATCATTAAAACTTGGTCAGATGAGCCAGAGTGACTATGATGCAAAGGTAAAGGACTACAAACTTGCAGAGTCTAACAAGGAAACTTTACAGACTTCTATTGATAATGCTTTTACTACTCTTAACCAGCTTATGGGCACAAATGCAAATCAGACTTACAATATAATTTTTGATGATGTATCTTATGAAAAAATGCCAGAAAATGTAAATGTTGATGGCAAGATTAACTATGCTTTAGCTGTTAATCAGACAGTAAAGGGCAAAAAGGACTCAGCTGATGTAGCTAAGTATGCTCTTGACAGATATAATTCAGTATATGATACTACAACTAACTACAAGGATAGCTTATATAATTATACTCAGGCATCAAGAGCTTATCAAGATGCAAAAGATGCTCTTACAACTTCTGTAAAGAAGAATATTAATGACCTTAAAGACCTTGAAAAGAGTTATAAGGATAACGAAACAACTCTTGAAAATATGGAAAGCCAGTTAAAGGTTTATGAAACTCAGCTTGCTTTAGGTCAGACAACTCAGATTGTTGTTGATGCTTATAAGCTCCAGATTGAACAGTTAAAGAATACTCAGCAGACAATCGTTTATAACCACGATTTACTTTTAAGACAGTTCAATAACCCTAATTTACTTGGCTAAAACAAAATAGCTTGTATTTAACCCCTGTTTAGTGTATAATGAACCTAAGGTTTATTATGAGAAGATACTCTGAACAGGGGGTTTTTTATGAGAAAACATTTGCTCTTGGGTTCTTTGTTGGCTTGTTTGCTCTTTAGTGGTTGTGCTACAGCTACTAATACTGACGCAACTCAGATACATAGTCAATCAGAAGAAACATCATCAGAATTGACTACTGATACTTTTGGCAAAGACCTAAAGGAAGGTGTTGATATTAATGTTAAGGTTCAAAGGAATGGTGAAATGTATAGAGTTATAATTTCGCCGGACTTTTTCGGTGTAAATGAAAACGAGGAAGATATAAAGAATGAAGTTAAGTCTTGGGGCGGGGAAAATATAATTATTGACCCAGACACAAAGGCTGTTATAGTTGATATGTCCGTAGAAAAATACGATGAATATGTCAATAGTTTAAAGCAAAAATTAGAAAAATGTATGGAAACTATTAAAACCGATAACAAAAAATATCCGTCTATTTCTGATGTAAAGGCTAATGATGAATTAAATCAGTTTGACATTTATTGCAAAAAAGATATAAGAATGGAAAAAACCATTTCAGCTATTGAGCTTTATTTGGATAGTGCTACATATCAGGTTTTCAAGGGTGTGCCACAGAAAGATGCAACTGTAGATATAAATTATATTGACGAAGAAACTGGCAATATAATCGAAACTATGAATACATCTCAATTAGTGAGCAGATAGTATTATGTCTTAAAAGGAGGTAAATTTGTTTACCTCTTTTTGCATATATAAATTTTTAAAGGAGTTGAAAAAATGAAAGGCTTTATGAAAAGTTTTCTTGTTGCTTTTCTTATTTGCTTATTGTCTATGACAGTATTTGCAGATACGGCATCAAGTAATAAACTTATTGTAAATTACATTGATGTAGGTCAAGGAGATTCAGAGCTTATTGAATGTAATGGTCAGTTTATGCTTGTAGATGCAGGGGAAAGGGACAAAGGTACTGTTGTTGTAAATTATTTGAAATCAAGAGGGGTAGAAAAATTAGATTATGTAATCGCTACACACCCTCATTCAGACCATATTGGTGGTATGTCAGAGGTTTTAAATACTTTTCCTGTTAGTAATATTATTATGCCAAAGGTAAATAATACTACAGCAACATATACTAATATGTTAAAGGTTATTCAGCAAAAAGGTATTAAAGCTATTGAACCTAAAATAGGAGATAGTTACAAATTAGGTAATAGTACATTTACTATTATAGGTCCTAAAAAATATGATACTAAAAATATGAATAATGATTCTGTAGCCTTTAGATTGGTATATGGAAATAATAGCTTTATTTTCTGTGGCGATGCTGAAACAGAAGAGGAAAACGACATTGTAGCTAGTGGTCAGACACTTAAATCTGATGTTTACAAGGTATCTCATCATGGTAGTACAACTTCTTCTAGTTCAGCATTTTTAAATAAGGTTCAGCCTAAATATGCTGTAATAGAAGTAGGTGCAGGCAATAGCTATGGTCACCCAAAGCAGAAAACACTTGAGGCTCTCTCTAAAATTGGTGCAACTGTTTACAGAACAGATTTAAACGGAAGTATAATTATTACAAGTGATGGCAAAACATTGTCTTTTGGCGATGGTAGTGTTGATAATGGTGCTAATAGTAGTAACGATAATAGCACTAATAATAGTACTGATGCCAATGGTGGAGGTGATGCCACTCCCTGCACAAGCCAGTCTGTTCTCAAAAATACAACAGGTGCTGGCTCAGTTAATGGATTTGGTACAGCAACTTCAACAAGTGTTCCACAGTCTGTAAGCATTACATATGTGTTGAACACTAATACTCACAAAATACATAAGCCAAATTGTAGGTCTGTTTCTCAAATGAAAGAGAAAAATAAGAAAACTTATGTTGGTAAAATTGCGGATTTAATTTCACAGGGATATTCTCCTTGTAAAATTTGCAATCCTGCATAGAAAGGTTGTGTTATTGTGAAAAAATATATAGTAGATAGAATAGAAGAAAATATAGCAGTTTGTGAAAACGAGGATATGACATTTTCAGAAGTCAATGTTTCTCTACTTCCAAAGGGAGTAAAAGACGGCGATTGTATTGTGGAAGAAAATGGTGTCTATACAATAGATGTTTCAGAAACTGAAAAAAGAAAAGCAGAAGTTGATAAATTGCTTGATGATATATTTGGATAATTGACATATTATGTAATATATGATACAATTTTGTCAACAAGATTTACAGGTGCATACTGAAATGTATGAGAATAGGGAAACAGATGAAAATTCTGTACGGGACCGCCGCTGTGATAGGTTGTCTGTTTATGTGCCACTTTGGTTACACAGGGGAAGGCAAAACAGACTATAGCTTTAAGTCAGAAGACCTGCCTGTATTTGTGCCTTGAAATAGAGGCAAATGCAATACTGTCGGACTAACAGTAGGTGCAAATAAGACTTCTGCAACGGTCTTGTTATGCCCTTTTGGGGCATTTTTTTATGCAGAAAAAAGGAGAAAAATATGAAAAAAATTGAGAAACTGTTGTTGACTCTCTCAGTTGTTTTTGCTTCAGTCTTTGGTGTAACACAAAGTGCTTTCGCAATGCATATTATGGAGGGTTATTTACCTAAGGCACATTGTATTGCTTGGGGTGTAGTTTGTATACCTTTCTTAGTTGCTGGTTTTATCAGCCTCAGAAAGATTGTAACAAAAGAGAGAAAATCTCTTATTGTCCTTGCTATGGCAGGTGCATATACTTTTGTTCTTTCTGCTTTGAAGATTCCTAGTGTATCTGGTTCTTCTTCTCACCCTACAGGTACTGGTCTTGGTGCTACACTTTTTGGACCAAGTGTAATGAGTGTAATCGGTATTATCGTTCTTTTATTCCAGGCACTCTTACTTGCTCATGGTGGACTTACTACTTTAGGTGCTAATACATTTAGTATGGCTATTGCAGGTCCATTCTTATCTTATGGTATCTATAAGTTATGCAAGGCTTTAAAGGTAAATAAAATGGTAGGCGTATTTTTAGCTTGTACTTTAGGTGACCTTTTCACATACTGTGTTACAAGTTTCCAGCTTGCTTTAGCTTACCCAAGTGAAGTAGGTGGCGTTTTAGCATCTGCTGCTAAGTTCTTAGGTATCTTTGCTGTAACTCAGGTACCTCTTGCAATTATTGAAGGTATTCTTTCAGTAGTTGTTGTAATTGGTCTTGAAACTTATGCTAAGCCTGAACTTGAGGCTATTTCATTTACAGGAGGGGAAAAATAATGAAGAAAAGTACATTGGTTATTGCACTTTTAATTTTATGTGTTGTTATTGCAGTTGTCCCTCTTGCTACTATTAAAGATAGTGAATTTGGTGGCTCCGATGATAAGGCAGAGGCTGTAATTTCTGATATTAATCCAGATTATGAACCATGGGCAGAAAGTATTCTCACACCTCCAGGTGGCGAAACTGAAAGTTTACTTTTCTGTTTACAGGGTGCTTTTGGTGCTTTAATTATTGGTTATGGTTTTGGCTATTTTGTAGCTAGAAAAAAATACAATAAATAGAATTAGTGTGCTTTCTGAAAAGAAAGCACATTTTTGTATACTTTAAGTATGCTTTAAAGAGGAAAAATTATGAGTTTAATATTTAAAATGATAAAGGCTGTATTTTTCTTTCTTCTGTCTTTTGCATATGTTTTTGTTATGTTTAGTGGAAAATACAGTATAAAATTTATAGTTATATGTAGTATTATTTTTGCTATGTCTGCTATTTATGTTTCCTTTACTCATAAGCATTTGAAAATAGATTATTATAGCTATTTTTCTGAATTGCGATTTGTAAATCCATATATAAAAACAGCTTTCTTTGTTTTTGTGCTTTTTTATTGTGTATTTATGGAGAATATTTATGTCTCTCTTTTTGTTATAATCACAATGGCAATAATTACAACACTTGTAGGTGGTATTAATTTAAAGGACTATGTTTATGCCATGCTTTTACCTCTTTGTTTTATAATGCTTAGCACAATAACAATAGCCATTAACTTTACATCAACACCAATAAATGACTATTCTATAAAAGTTTTAAATTTCTATATAAATTTCGGTAGCAGATACCGTTGTATAGAGTTGCTTTTCAGAAGTATGGGTGCTGTCAGCTGTCTGTATGGAATATCAATGTCAACTCCTATAGCTGATATTATACAGGTTTTGTACAGTATAAAATGCCCTAAATTGGTTGTAGAGCTTATGTTTTTGATTTATAGATTTATTTTTATGCTTATGGATGTACTCCACAATATGACTATATCAGCTACTAGCCGAGGTGGTTACGATAGCTATAAAAATTCATATTATACTTATTCAAATATAGGTAAAAATTTGTTTTTGTATGCTTTAAAAAAGACAAATAATTCCTTTGATGCTATGACATCAAGAGGCTATGTTGGGGATTTGAATTTTTATAATGAAAATAGTAAAGTGAAATTTAAGGAAGTAGCTAGTTGTGTAGTATATGTTATAGTTTTAATAGGAGTTAGTTTATGCTTGAAATAAAAAATTTGACTTATAAATACGAAAACCATATTGCCCTTAATAATATAAATTTAAAAATTGAAAAGGGCGAAAAAATTGCAATATTGGGTAACAATGGTTCAGGAAAAACAACTTTCTTTCTCTGTTGCAACGGTGTTTACAAAACTAAAAATGCTGTAAGTTTTAATGGAGATTATGAGCCTAAAACTCTTAGAAGAAATGTAGGTCTTGTATTTCAAGATGCAGATACACAGATAATTGGAAATACTGTAGAAAAGGAAATTTCCTTTGGTTTAATGAATTTTGGCTTTACAAAAGAACAGACAAAGGAAAAAATTGACTACGCCATTTCAGCTATGAATTTGGAAGAAATGAGAAACAGACCTACTTATTATTTAAGTGGTGGCGAAAAGAAAAGAGTAACAATAGCAGATATTATTGCTCTTGAAACAGAAATAATATTTTTTGATGAGCCAACAGCAAGTCTTGACCCAGCAAATATAGAAAAGTTTAAAAATACTATAAATAAACTGGACAAGACAATAGTTATTTCTACTCACGATATAGATTTTGCATATGAATGGGCAGACAGATTTATTATATTTAATAATGGAAATATTATTGCTGATGGTGACTATGCAATTTTTGAAAAAAATGATATAATAGAAAAAGCGAATTTAAGGAAACCTATACTTTGGCAGACTATGGAGGTAATGGGCTATAACGATTATAGCAAGTACCCAAGAAGTATAGAAGAATTAAAGAAGAATTACGGAGAATTGAAATGAAAAAAGCAATATTAGTTGTTAGTTTTGGTACAAGTTTTGACGAAACTAGAGAAAAAACTATTGGAGCAATAGAAAAGGAGATTGCAAAGGAATTTCCTGATTATATTGTAAAAAGAGCCTTTACAAGTGGGGTAATTATGAATAACCTTGCTAAAAGAGGTATCATAATTCCTAATGTTGTTACAGCTTTAGAGGAGTTGTCAGCTCAGGGTGTAACAGATGTGTTTGTACAGCCTACACATATTATTCCGGGAGAGGAATATGACAAACTTGTGTCAATGGCTGAGGGCTGTAAGGATAAGTTCGGTAGCTTTAAAATAGGCAAGCCACTAATGTGGAATGAAAATGACTATAAAAATGTATCTGATTTCCTTATTAAGGAATATGGAGATACTGAAAAGGCTGTTATTCTTATGGGACATGGTACAGAACACAGAGCCAATGATGTTTATTTAAAATTATCTGATATTTTGGAAAGTCATAATATTTTTGTGGGTACAGTTGAAAATAAACCAGATATTTATGATGTTTTAAATAAAACAGAAAACTTTAAGAATATTGTTCTTGTGCCTTTTATGGTAGTTGCAGGCGACCACGCTGTAAATGATATGGCAGGCGATGATGATGACAGTTGGAAAAGTGTTATGGAAAATGTCGGCAGAAATGTAGAAGTTGTCTTAAAAGGCGTAGGAGAATATTTGCCAATAAGAGAAATTTATTGCGAACATATTAGGAGAGAGTTATGAAAAAAGGAAAACTTTACGGTGTAAGTGTTGGACCGGGAGATAGCGAACTTCTTACTTTAAAGGCTGTAAAGGTTATTAATGGGTGTAGTGTTATTGCTACACCCATAACACCTCAAGGAAATACAATGGCTTTAGATATAGTAAAAGGTGCAGTTGATTTATCAAACAAGAAAATTATATATGCCCAGTTTGCTATGACTAAAAGTGCAAAGGCTAATGACAAAAGCCATAATGAGTCAGCCAATGAAATTATTGAACAGCTTAATAATGGTAATGATGTGGCTATGCTTTCCATTGGAGATATTTCTGTTTATTCCACATTTAGCTATATTATGAATATTATTTGCGAAAGTGGTTTTGAATGTGAAATTGTTCCCGGTGTACCTAGTTTTTGTGCAGCAGCAGCTAAGTTGAAACAAAGTCTTACTACACGCAAAAAGCCTTTGATTATTATTCCAGGAGGCTATAAGGGTGTAGATGAATTGTTGGCTGAAGAAGGCACAAAGGTAATTATGAAAAGTGCATCAGAACTGGAAAATGTAATTGAAACTATAAAAGAAAAGAATATTGAAAACAAGGCCTCTATTGTTCAAAATTGTGGTCTTGAAAATGAAAAAATAGTAAAAAACATAAATGATGAAATAAATAGTAGCTATTTTACTACTATATTGATTAAGGAGTAAAAATATGCTTTGTTTGAGTATTACTTATAAGATGACCCCTGTTGAAATAAGACAGAAATTTGCTTTTTCAAAGGAAGAAATATTAGACTATATATCAGAGATTAATATGCCTACAGTAATTGTTTCTACTTGTAACAGAGTGGAAATATATGTATCTGGAGATATGGCAAACCTTAATAAAGTACAGGATTTATGGTGCAAACACAAAAATATTGATAAAGAATTGCTTTTAAAGCATGTTAATGTTTTTGTGGGAAATGGTGCTATAAAGCATTTATACAATGTGGCCTGTGGTATGGAATCTATGATTTTAGGGGAAGACGAAATACTTGGACAGGTAAAAGACGGATATTATTTATCCCATAATAATTTTGAATTAGACTATGAATTGAACCATATTTTCTTAGGTGCAATTACTTGTGCAAAGAAAATAAAAACAGATACACTTATTTCTAAAACCGCTGTGTCTGTAGGTACTTTAGTTGCAAATATGGTATTTGATTTTAATGCTGAAAATGTACTTATAATGGGTGCTACAGGTGTAATAGGCAATATAGTCCTTAAAAATATTTCAGCTAATGAAAATATAAATATATATGGAACTAGGAGAGTACATAATGCACTTACTAATTCCAATAATGATAGAGTAAAATGGGTTGATTTCAATAACAGATATGATTACATAAATATGGCTGATGTTGTAATTAGTGCAACAGCATCACCACATTATACTGTTACAAAGGGTCAGCTTAAAAATTTAAGTAACAAAGAGAGATTGTTTATAGATTTGGCTGTGCCTTTTGATATTGATAAGGGCATAGGAGAAATAGAAAATACAAAGGTGTTTGATATTGATTACTTTGAGGAGGCTGCCAAAGAAAACAACACAATTAAGTTGAGAGAGGCAGACAGAGCAAAGGTAATTATTGAACATATGGTTGATGATACAAAGAAAAATCTGTTTTTCCATAGTATTATGGGTAAAATGGATAGCTTGAAAGAAAATTGTGAAAAACATAGCTTCGAACAGCTTTTTTACAATTTGAGAGATGGACTTAATACAGAGGAATTTACTAAGGTAGTGAAAATTATGGAGAATATGGGGTGTAACTAATGGCATATTTTCCTGTAAATATAAATATTGAAAATAAAAAATGTTTTGTAATTGGTGGAGGAACAGTTGCCAAGAGAAAAGCTAATATGCTTTTGGATTTTGGTGCTGATGTTACAGTTGTTGCAGAGGAATTGAAACAAGATTTTGAGGGTTGCAAGGTTTTGAAAAAGCCCTTTGAATATGATGATATTAAATCGGCTTTCTTTGTTGTTGCCTCAACAGATAACAAAAAGTTAAATTCGGAAATAGCACAGTATTGCAGAGAAAATAATATTTATGTAAACTCAGTTACAAATGCTGATGATTGCACATTTACATTATCCTCTTATATTAGACAAGGTGATATTGTTATTTCTGTAAATACATCTGGCAAATCTCCTGCACTTTCAAAATATTTGAGAGAATATATTGAAAAAATAATTCCTAGTAATTTGAGCGAATTACTTGACAATATAAATGGAATAAGGCAAAATATATATGAAAAGTATGGGAAAAATGCAAGGCATATTTTTCGTAAGTTAATAGACTATGGTTTTAAAAATCAAGGCAAATTGCCAGTAGGTGATGATTATGAAGATAAAAATAGGGACTAGAAAAAGCAAATTAGCCTTAATACAGACTAATATAATAAAGAATTTAATAGAAAAAAACACTAATCATAAATGCGAAATAGTTGAAATGTCTACATTAGGCGATGATAGACGAGATTTGAAGTTGACAGATTTTGGTGGCAAAGGTGCTTTTGTAGATACTATTGAAAAGGCTTTGCTTGATAAGTCAATAGATATTGCAGTTCATAGTGCCAAGGATTTACCGGTTCAGCTTGAACAGGGATTGGAAAT
The DNA here is from genome assembly GCA_000432155.1 of Eubacterium sp. CAG:274. Taxonomy (GTDB): domain Bacteria; phylum Bacillota; class Clostridia; order Lachnospirales; family CAG-274; genus CAG-274. The sequence continues at coordinate 33,253 of FR888491.1, read as the reverse complement.
TGGTGCAGTAGCCAAAAGAGCAAACCCTCAAGATGTGCTTATTATGGCACAGGGGAAAACGATTTCTTCTGACTCTGTTATTGGCACAGGCAGTATAAGAAGACAGTTGCAGATAAAGGCAAAATATGGCTGTAAGTGCAAGGATATAAGAGGAAATGTGCCTACAAGATTGAAAAAACTTGATGACGGAGAATATGATGGCATTATACTTGCCAGAGCAGGTCTTGACAGACTAGATATGATAGATATTGATAAGTACAACTATGAATTTTTTGAAACATCAGACTTTGTGCCAGCTTCTTGTCAGGGTATTATTGCTGTTGAGAATAGGGCTGACGATGAGTATATAAGAGATGTTTTAAAAGCTATAAATCATATGGAAACTTATGTATGTTTTGTTGCTGAAAGAGCATTTCTAAAGGCTATGGATAGTGGTTGTCAAACTCCTTTAGGTGCGATTTCGGAAATAGGAGAAAATAATCTTAAAATGGAATGTTTCTACTACAAAGACAGAATTGTAAAAATGTCTATAGAGGGAGAAAATCCTGTTTTAACCGCTGCTGTATTGGCTAAAAAACTAAAGGAGGTCACTAATGAAGGGTAAAGTATACTTAGTAGGTGCAGGACCTGGAGCAAATGACCTTATTAGCCTTAGAGCTTTAAACATTTTAGGCAAATGTGATACAGTAGTATATGACAGACTTGCATCAGAAGATTTTTACAAGGATTTGAATTGTGAAAAAATTGATGTAGGTAAAAAAGTAGGACACCATAGCGTTAAGCAAAATGAAATAAATGAAATAATAGTTCAAAAGGCTTTAGAGGGAAAAACTGTAGTCAGATTAAAAGGTGGCGACCCATTTATTTTTGGCAGAGGTGGGGAAGAAGTTATCGCTTTGCAGGAACACAATATTCCCTATGAAGTAATTCCTGGTATTACTTCGGCTATTTCTGTTCCAGAGCTTGCCGGTATTCCACCAACTCATAGAAAAATAAGTCAGGATTTACATATTGTTACTGGTCATACAGCAGAAGAAGAAAATGTAAATTATAAGGCACTTGCACAGGAAAAAGGTACTCTTGTGTTTCTTATGGGTGTTGGAAATATTGAAAAAATTGCAAATAGACTTATGGAATTTGGTAAAGACGAAAATACGCCAGTTGCTTTTATAGAAAATGGTTCAACACCAAAAGAAAGAATAACAAAAACTATACTTAAAAATGCCTATACCACAGTAGTAGAAGAAAATGTTAAACCTCCAGCGATTATTGTAATGGGAGAGGTAGTCAGCTTGGATTTTAGAGGGACTATCCACAATAAATCTGTTGCAGTTGCAGGTACTAACTCCTTTAGAAACAGACTTAAAACAGCTTTGGAAAAAAAGTGTTATGTTACTAATGAGGTTTGCAAACTTGATGTATCAGCCTATGAAAATTCTACTATTAAAAATGTACTTGCTAATATTTCAGCCTATGAATGGGTTGTACTTACTAGCAGAAACGGTGTAGAAATTTTTATGGAAAATATGAAAAAATATTCTATTGATATGAGAAGCCTTTATAATTTAAAATTTGCTGTAATAGGCAAGGGTACTTATGATAGATTGGCTGACTATGGAATATATGCTGACTATACACCAGAAAAATATACAGCAGAGGAATTGGGGAAGGGTCTTAGCACTATTGCAAAAGGCAGAATACTTATTCTTAGAGCTGAGAAAGGCTCGCCGGAATTGACAAATAATTTGATTGATTACGATGATGTGCCTATATATGATATAAAGTGTAGCTACTGTACACAGGCTACAGAGGATTATATTGTTTTTGGCAGTAGTTCGGGAGTAGAGAGCTACACAAGTTCAAATGCAATAGAAGATAAAACAAAAATAATTGCCATTGGAAATATAACGGCAAACAAACTGAAAGAAAAAGGGTATTGTAACATTTATATTGCAAAAGAATATTCCGTAAATGGAATTTTAAAAGAATTGGAGATAATAGAAAATGCAGAGAATGAGAAGATTAAGGGTAAATGAAAATATGCGTTCTCTAGTAAGAGAAACATCAGTAGAAATTAGCGATTTAGTTTATCCTATTTTTGTAGAAGAAGGGGAAAATATAGCAGAGCCAATTCCATCAATGCCTGGCATAAATAGATACAGTATTGATAGAATTGATGAAGAACTTGACAGAGTCGCTGAAAGTGGCGTTAAGTCTTTGCTTATATTTGGTATTCCAAAGCATAAAGATGAATGTGGTAGTGAGGCTTATAATGATAATGGTATTACACAGCAGGCAATAAGACATATTAAAGAAAAATATGATATGCTTGTTATAGCCGATGTTTGCCTTTGCGAATATACATCTCATGGCCATTGTGGTTTAATACACGGTACAGAAATTTTAAATGACCAGACTCTTGACTTACTTTGCAAAATGTCTGTTAGCCTTGCAAAAGCAGGTGCTGATATTATTGCACCATCTGATATGATGGACGGTAGAGTAGGAGCTATTAGAAAGAGCCTTGACGAAAATGGCTTTATAAATGTTCCAATTATGGCTTATAGTGCAAAGTATGCTTCAGCTTATTATGGTCCATTTAGAGATGCAGCAGATTCAGCTCCAGCCTTTGGCGATAGAAAAACTTACCAAATGGATGTTGCGAATGGTCAGGAGGCTATGAGAGAAATACAGGCTGATATTGAGGAGGGTGCAGATATTGTAATGGTTAAACCAGGTCTTGCATTCCTTGATGTAGCAAAAGAGGCAGCCTTAACATTTAATTGTCCATTAGCTGTTTACAATGTAAGTGGCGAATACTCAATGGTAAAAGCAGCAGCATTGAATGGTTGGATTGATGAAAAGAGAATAGTAATGGAAAATATGCTTGCATTTAAAAGAGCAGGTGCTAAAATTATAATTACATATCACGCCCTAGATGTAGCAAAATGGATAAAGGAGATGTAACTCTTGAATACACAAAAGTCAGATAGTATATATAATGAAGCTGTAACTGTAATGCCTGGTGGTGTAAATAGCCCAGTTAGAGCATACAGGAATGTTGGTAGAAACCCACTTTTTATTGAAAAAGGTAAAGGTTCAAAGATTTATGATATAGACGGAAATGAGTATATTGACTATATCTGTTCTTGGGGCCCTAATATTTTAGGTCATTGTTATCCAAAGGTTATTGAAGAGGTTAAAAAGGCCTGTGATAATGGTCTTACTTTTGGTGCACCAACTGAAAAAGAAGTAGTTTTGGCAGAGCTTATAAGAGAAATTATGCCGTCTATGGAAGTCCTCAGAATGGTAAACTCTGGTACTGAGGCTGTTATGAGTGCCATTAGAGTAGCTAGAGGTTTTACAAAAAGAGATATGATTTTGAAGTTCAAAGGCTGTTATCATGGTCATTCAGACGGACTTCTTGTAAAAGCTGGTTCTGCCGCACTTACAGCAGCAGTTCCAGATAGCTTAGGTGTGCCAAAATCTTATACAGAAAATACACTTGTAGCATTATACAATGATGAAAAATCTGTTGAAGAATTGTTCGAAAAGTATGGAGATAAAATAGCTTGTGTTGTTGTAGAGCCAGTTGCAGCAAATATGGGTGTAGTTCTTCCTAAGAAAGGCTTTTTACAGTTCTTGAGAGATATAACAGAAAAGTATGGCTCACTTTTAATATTTGATGAAGTAATAACTGGTTTCAGACTTTCATTAGGTGGTGCTCAGGAATATTTTGGCATTAAACCGGATATGACTACTCTTGGTAAAATCGTAGGCGGTGGTATGCCTATGGCTGTCTATGGTGGTAGAAAAGAAATTATGGACTGTGTTGCTCCTTTAGGTGGAGTATATCAGGCTGGTACTCTTTCAGGCAATCCTATTGCTACAACAGCCGGTATTGCTACTCTTACAGCATTAAAGGAAAATAAACACCTTTATGCAGACCTTGAGAAAAAGGCTGAAAAAATTGCCAATTCTTATAGAAAAATAGGTGCAAGTGTAAATCAAATAGGTTCTCTTTTAAGTGGATTTTTCACAGATAGAGAAGTAAACGACTATGATAGTGCAACTTCATCAGATACAGCAAAGTATGCCAAATTCTTTAATTATCTTCTTGAAAATGGCATATATATTGCACCGTCACAGTATGAGGCTATGTTTGTTTCTATGGCACACAGTGATGAAGATATTGAAAAGACTTGCAAGGTTATAGAAAGCTATAAGGGTTAAGTTTATAGTAAAATTAAATAGGGGGTATTCTTATGAAAAAAGTATTAATGGTGTTGTTACCTTTTGTATTTTCCTTGTGTTTGTTGACAGGCTGTTTTTCTCCGGAAGATTTGCTGGAAAAGGCTAAACTTCAACAAGACGAAACTGAAACAACTACAGATTTTCAAGGTGCAGTACAGGGAAGTAATGATTTATCCTCTAGTGGAAGTTATATTCAAAAAAAGTAATATTGAAATGTAGCTTGCAGTTGTACAAAAATGGGCAGATAATGGTTGCTAAAATACATTATCTGCCTTAATTTATGTCCTTGCACAATATGACAATATATGATATAATTTAATGATGTGTAATTGTGATAATTTGGAGGAAGAATAGTGGAAAGAAAAAACAATATATCTGCCGAAGAACTTAAAAAGCAACAGGAATATATAGCTAAAATCCGTAGCATAAATGAAAAGTTTGAAGAAACAGAGGGAAGAAAGAAAACTATGTGTATTCAGACTTTTGGCTGTCAGATGAATGCTCACGACTCTGAAAAGATACTTGGTATGCTTGAAGAAATGGGCTATGTAGAGGCTAAAGACGAAAAAAGTGCAGACTTTATAATTTATAACACTTGCTGTGTTCGTGAAAATGCAGAAAACAAGGTATACGGTAACTTAGGTTTCCTTAAACACCAAAAAGAGTTAAATCCGCATATGAAAATTGCTCTTTGTGGTTGTATGATGCAGCAAAGTACAGTAATCGAAACTATCAGACAGAAATATAAGCATGTTGATATTGTTTTTGGTACATTTAATCTTTATAAATTACCAGAACTTATGTATCGCAATATAGAAACAAATTCTACAATTTTTGATATTTGGGATAAGCATGGAGAAATTATTGAAGACTTGCCATCTATTAGAAAATATAAATTTAAGGCAAGTGTAAATATTATGTTTGGTTGTAATAATTTCTGTTCTTATTGTATTGTTCCTTATGTTAGAGGTCGTGAAAGAAGTAGAACTAGCGAAGATATTGTAAGAGAAATTAAATCACTTGTAGCTGACGGTGTAAAGGAAATTACACTTCTTGGTCAGAATGTAAATAGCTATGGTAAAAATCTTGAAGAAGATATTACTTTTGCTCAGCTTTTAAGAAAGGTAAATGAAATTGAGGGTCTTGAAAGAATCAGATTTATGACAAGTCACCCTAAGGATTTAAGTGACGAACTTATTATTGCTATGAAAGAATGTGATAAGGTTTGTAATCATATCCATTTACCATTTCAGGCTGGTAACAACGAAATCCTTAAAAGTATGAACAGAAGATATACTAAGGAACATTATCTTGAGTTAGTAGAAAAAATTAGAAAAGAAATTCCTGATATTGCTATTACTACTGATATTCTTGTTGGTTTCCCTGGAGAAGATGAGGAAAAAATCGAGGATACAGTTGATGTAGTAAAGAAAGCAAGATTTAGTGGTGCTTTCACATTTATCTATTCTAAGAGAACAGGTACACCAGCTGCTGTAATGGAAAATCAGGTAGATGAAGAAGTTGTAAAGAAGAATTTCAACAGAGTTTTAGAGGTTTTAAATCCAATAATTCTTGAAATAAATAAAGAAAAAGTTGGCAAAACTTATAAGGTTTTAGCTGATGATGTTAGTGCCAATGACCCTAGCTTTATAACAGGTAGACTTGAAGATAATTCACTTGTTCATTTTAAGGCAGACAAGTCATTAATTGGCGAAATAGTAGATGTAAAAATAACTGATTGTAAAACATTCTATTTAATTGGAGAAAGGGTTTAATTATGAATACAGTTTTTGATAAGGCAAGAGATTTAGCAACAGCATTACTTGAAAGTGAAGCTGGTAAAAAGGTTAATGATGCAAGATTTATTTTTGACGGTAATGAAGAAGCTCAGAAACAGCTTTTTGAATATTCAAACTTCAGAACAACACTTGAAACAGGTATTCAGAATGGTTCTTTAAGCGAAGAAGAAATTGATGCACAGGTTAAAGTTCTTGACCAGATGGGTGCAGAGCTTAATAAAAATCAGGTTGTAGCTGATATGGTTAGAGCTGAAGACGAATTTAACAAGTTTGTTGGTCAGGTAATGAATGTATTTAATGCTACACTTTCTGGAGATAGCGAAAATAGTAATGGTGGTTGTACCGGTAGTTGTTCAACTTGTGGTGGTTGCCACTAAGGAGTAGACTATGGGAAAGTATACGCCTATGATGGAGCAATATCTGTCTATAAAAAAGGATTATAAATATTGTCTTCTTTTCTATAGATTAGGCGATTTTTATGAATTGTTTTTTGATGATGCTATTATTGCTTCAAAAGAATTGGATATTACATTAACAGGCAAGGACTGTGGTATGGAGGAAAGGGCACCAATGTGTGGTGTTCCTTTTCATTCTGCCGACGGTTATGTAGCTAAGTTAATTGAAAAAGGCTACAAAGTTGCTATTTGTGAACAGACAGAAGACCCTAAAAAGGCAAAAGGTATTGTAAAAAGAGATGTTATTCGAATTGTTACTCCAGGTACAGTTTTAGACACTAATATACTTGATGAGGGTAGAAATAACTACATTATGTGCCTTTTTAAAAATGTTGACGGTTTTGGTGTAGCTACTTGTGATGTTTCAACAGGAGAATTTGTTGTTACATCTTTTGAAGATACTGCTGAAAACAAGGTTATGGACGAAATAGCTAAATATATGCCGTCTGAAATTATTTGTAACGACGGTATAGACTTTGGCAACCAAATAGAGAGAGTTTTTGGTATTAAAACAGCTACATATAACGATTGGTCTTTTGATTATCAGAATGCAAATATTTGCTTATGTAATCATTTTAAAACATTGAATTTATGTGGTTTTGGTATTGATGATGACAGACCAGCTGTTTGTTCTGCAGGTGCTTTGATGGAATATCTCCTTGAAACACAAAAAAATGCTTTAAGTCATATTACCACAATTAAGAAATATGGTATCAATAAATTTATGGTTCTTGACATTAGTTCAAGAAGAAATTTGGAACTTACTCAGACTATAAGAGAGAAAAGTAAGAAAGGCTCATTATTGTGGGTTTTAGATAAAACTAAAACAGCAATGGGTGCTAGACTTTTGCGTACTTGGCTTACAGAACCTCTTGTAGAAGTAGATGCCATAAACAAAAGACTTGATTGTGTAGAAAGTTTTAAAAATAATGTTCTTGATAGAGCAGAGTTAAGAGAACAACTTTCTTCTATAAATGATATTGAAAGACTTATGAGTAAGGTTATCTATGCCACAGCAAATGCAAGGGATTTGCTTTCACTTAAAAATTCTTTTAAGTGTTTGCCAGATATTAAAAATGCCATTAAATCTTTCCCTTGTGCTTTAATTGATGACATAGTAGGTCAGTTCGATGTTCTTGAAGATTTATATCAGTTGTTAGATGCCAGTATAAATGAAGAACCACCTTTTAGTGTTAGAGAGGGTGGACTTATTAAAAAAGGCTATAATGAAGAAGTTGATAAACTCCACGCAGCAAAAGAAGAAGGTGCGTCTTGGCTTTTAGATATTGAGAACAGAGAAAAAGAAGAAACAGGCATATCTAAACTTAGAATAAAGTATAATAAGGTTTTTGGTTACTATATTGAAGTTACAAATTCCTTCAAAGATATGGTTCCTGACAGATACATAAGAAAGCAGACTCTTACTAATTGTGAAAGATTTATTACACCTGAATTAAAAGAAATAGAAGATACAATTCTTGGTGCAGACGAAAAGGCTGTTGCCCTTGAGTATGACATTTTTTCTGAAATCAGAAATAAGGTTGCTTCTCAAGTAGAAAGAATAAAGTCAGCTGCTTACATTATTTCACTTATAGATGTTATGCAATCTATGGCTACAGTTGCCGAAAAGAATAATTATGTTAAGCCAGTTGTAAATAACGGCAACAATATTGACATCAAAAATGGTAGACACCCTGTTGTAGAACAGATTACAAAGGAAAGTTTTATTCCTAATGATACATTCCTTGACTTGGGAGAAAACAGGTTGGATATTATTACTGGTCCTAATATGGCAGGTAAATCTACTTATATGCGTCAATGTGCCTTAATTGTGCTTATGGCTCAGATAGGTTCTTTTGTTCCGGCTGAAAGTGCAGAAGTTGGCGTTGTAGATAGAATATTTACAAGAGTTGGTGCATCTGATGATTTGGCAACAGGTCAGTCAACTTTTATGGTTGAAATGATAGAAGTTGCAAATATTTTGAATAATGCAACAAACAGAAGTCTTTTAATACTTGATGAAATTGGTAGAGGTACTTCTACATTTGACGGTTTAAGTATTGCATGGGCAGTCCTTGAACATATTGCTCAGAAAATAGGTGCTAGAACATTGTTTGCAACTCATTACCATGAACTTACAGAGCTTGAGGGAAAGGTTTCCGGTGTCAGAAACTTCTGTGTAAGTGTAAAGGAACAGGGAGAAGATATTATTTTCCTTAGAAAGATTATAGCCGGTGGCACAGACCGTAGTTATGGTGTTCATGTTGCTAAATTAGCCGGAGTTCCTAGAAATGTTGTAGATAGAGCAAATGAAATTCTTGAAAATCTTAATAGTGGTAATGTAGGCATATCAGAGGATATGGATTTTAAATACAATGAAAGGCCTATTGACCCTATGGTTACATTTATTAATGATTTTAAAGAAGAAATGGATACCCTTGATGTAAACAATATGACACCTTTTGAGGCTATTAGAAAACTTTATGATATTAAGGAAAAGCTTAAAAAATTAAAGTGAGGTAATTAAATGAACAAAATTCATCTTTTGGATAATGGACTTATAAATAAAATTGCTGCTGGCGAAGTAGTAGAGCGTCCTGCGTCTGTTGTAAAAGAATTAATGGAAAATTCAATAGATGCTGGTGCAACCTCTATTACAGTTGAAATTGCAGAAGGTGGCACAAGTGTTATTAAAATTACTGACAACGGTAAGGGTATACCAAAAGATGAAATAAGAACGGCATTTATGCGTCACGCTACAAGTAAAATAGATTCCTTTGAGGACTTGGAAAATGTTTTAACTCTCGGTTTTAGAGGAGAGGCTCTTTCTTCTATTGCATCTGTTGCACAGGTGGAAATGCTCACTAGAACAGAAAATGACTCAATGGGTACAAGAATTGTTATTAACGGCGGTGTTGTAGATAGAGAAGAAGAATGTGCTGCCAATGTTGGTACAGTTTTCTATGTTAAAAATATATTCTTTAATACTCCGGCAAGAAGAAAATTCTTGAAAAAACCAGCGACAGAGGGTAGTTATATTTCTGAAATAGTAAATAGAATAGCTTTGGGACATCCTAATATTGCTATTAAATATGTCAACAATGGAAATATTGTTTTGCAGACTAATGGCGATGGGAATGTGAAAAATTCACTTTTCTATATTTATGGCAAGGATATAGCATCTAAAATGCTAAGTTTAGAAAGTGAAAAAGAGGGCTATATATTAAAAGGTCTTGTTGGCAAACCGGAATTATCCAGAGGTAATAGGAATTATGAAAACTTCTTTATTAATGGCAGATTTATAAAATCTACATTAGTGCAAAATGCTGTTGAAGATGCCTACAAAAATAAAATAATGATAGGCAAGTTTCCAATTTTTGCTTTGGACTTAATTGTTCCGTCAAATACTGTTGATGTAAATGTTCATCCAACAAAGTTAGAAGTAAGATTTTCCGATGAAAACTTTATTTATGACTTGATTTATGGTGCAGTTTTAAAGGTTTTAAAAGCAGAAGAACTTATACCAGAGGTAACTTGGGACAAGCCAGTAAAAGAAAAGAAAGTTCCTGTTGTTCAGTTAGGACTAAATGATGTAAAAGTTGAAACAGATAAAAATAAGGCTGTTGAAGTTGAAAAAACTCCTTTAGAAGTAATAGAAAAAAGTGCGGACTTTGTTTATAATGATAAGGGTATAACTGTTGATAATGTACCTAAGCCTAGAGAAAATGATATTTCATTAGCAGAAACGCCAGTAAGTTCTGGTGGAAATAATATTGCTAAAGCTATGGAAATACTATATGGCAAAGAGGTAGCAAACCCTGAAAAATATGGCATTTCAGCAAGAAATGAAAAAGAAAAGTATGCCGAAATAGATATTACAAAATATAAAACAGAACCAGAAATTAAGCATAGAAAAGCATTTTTCTCTAATTATAAAATCGTAGGACAGCTTTTTAGTACCTATTGGATAGTTGAACAAGGGGAAGATATGTATCTTATAGACCAACACGCAGCCCACGAGAGAGTTCTTTTTGAAAAGTTTACAAAAGACTTAAAAGAAAAGAAAACAGTAAGTCAGCTATTGTTACAGCCTGTTGTTGTGGCTCTTACAGATAGAGAAAAAGTAATTGTTGAGGAAAACAGAGAACTCCTTGAAAGTTTTGGTTTTGAATTTGAACAGTTTGGAGAGAAAGCTTATGCAATAAGAAGTGTTCCATGGGTATTTAATGAGGATACAAGAGCAAGTTTCTTTACTGATATTGTTGATGCTTTAGGTGAAAAACATATTTCTAATATTTATGATACTAAGGCTGATGAAATTGCTATGATGAGTTGTAAGGCTGCTGTAAAGGGAAATGACAAATTAAGTTATAGTGAGGCACAGGCACTTATTCAGGAATTGCTTAAACTGGAAGACCCTTTTACTTGCCCACATGGCAGACCTACAATTATAAAAATGAGCAAGTATGAATTGGAAAAGAAATTTAAGAGAATACAGGACTAGGGGGATTTTATGGATATATTGATTTATTATGGCTTGAGAGCTATAGCCGGTGTAATTGTTTTCACACTTTTTGAATATTGCAAGGTTGTTGTAACAACATTACAGGGAGATAATACTCCAAAGCAAAAGGGTAAAATACTACCTAATCCATTAAAATTTGTAGAGCCAATAGGTTTTCTTATTTATGTTTTTACAGGTTATGGTTGGTCAAATCCGGCAGAAACTTCTCCTTTTATGTATAAAAACAGAAAAGTAGGCAATTTACTTACTTATGGTTCTCCTATTGTTCTGTGCATTGTTTTAGGAAAAATACTTGCATTGATTTCTGGAACTGTGCCAAATGCAGTAGTTGTAGCCTTTTTGGTAAGTTTAGCAAAGGCCTTTGTTTCAATAGGTGTATTTAACATTATACCTGTTTATCCTATGGCAGGCAGTTGGATATTGAGAAATTATATTTCCCCTAATTCAGCTATGAAATATTCTCAGTATGAAAGAATTATATTAATGGTTCTCTCTTTTGCTTTAATAGCAAATTATCTTGTAACACCTCTTAATGCTATTGTGTCAGCTATTTTAGGCTTATAAGAGGAGAGCTTATGGATATAAATATAAAACTTGAGAGTTTTGAAGGACCTATGGACCTTCTTTATTCTCTTATAATAAAAAATAAAATAGATATTTATGATATTCCTATTGTTGAGCTTACAGACCAGTATTTAGAATATGTAGACTATATGCAAAGAGAAAATATGGATTCTATTAGTGAGTTCATATTAATGGCTGCTACACTTATAGAAATAAAGTCAAAAATGCTGTTGCCTAAGGAAGTTGATGAAAACAACAAAGAAATTGACCCTAGAGAAGAATTGGTAAATAGACTTGTAGAATATAAAAAGTTTAAAACTCTTGCAAAGGATTTTGCCTCAAAACAGAAATTAGCCGCTTATAACTACTTTAAAGGTGGAGATAAAGCAATAATTTCAAAAGTTAGAAAAGATGTTCCTAGAGAAATATCAGATATTTTAAATGGTGTTGATATGGAAATGCTTTTTAATGCTTTTGAGGAAGTTTTAAAAAGACAGGAAGTAAAAGTCGACAAGGTGAGGAGTAAATTTAACTCTGTTCAAAGGGAAGAATTTACAATAGAAAGTAAAATAAAGTATATTAATAATTTGCTTGAGTTGAATAAGACTGTTAGTTTCTTCAATATATTTGATTACAAGGCTAGTAAAGGAGAAATTGTTGCAACATTTCTTGCTATACTTGAGCTTATAAGAAGTAATGGACTTAAAATTAAGCAAACAAAGCAATTTGGCGATATAATTATGTATTATGAGGAGGTGTAGGAAGTGTCTATAGAGGAGCTTGAACATATTATTGAAGCTATACTTTTTGCAAATGGCGATGTTATAAGTATAAAAAGTATTGCCAATGCTACTGAAAATGATGAAAAGACAATAAAGACAGTAATAAATAATTTGTCTGATAAATATAGAGATGAAAAGCGTGGCATAAGTATTACACAAGTTGGAGATGGATATCAAATGTGTACTAATGAAGAATATTATGAGTACATAAGAAAGCTGTATAATGCACCAGCAAGAAAGCACTTATCTAATACACTTCTTGAAACCCTTGCTATTATTGCTTATAAACAGCCAGTTACAAAGGCACAAATTGAGGAAATAAGAGGTGTAAATGCAGACCATGCAGTAAATAAATTAATAGAATATAATTTAGTTACTGAAAAAGGTAGACTTGATGTTCCGGGTAAGCCTATACTTTTAGGCACTACAGAAGAATTTTTAAGATACTTTGGTTTCAAGGATATTGATTCATTACCAGTTACTTTCTTTGATGATGACCAGTTAAGACTTGAGGCTGAAGAAGAAGTAAGTAAAATAACAGATGCTAAATAATTTTTTATTGCATAAAATAAAGTCGGGAGAGTGGTTTTATGAAACGATTTTCGGCTTTATTTTTTTGTTTTATTTTGCTTATTAATATAGTAGTTTTGGCAGAAGAACCAAAGGTAAATGCTATTTCAGCTGTTGTAGTAGACGGCGATACGGGGCGAATACTGTGGGGCAAAAATGAAAATAAGCCTATGGCGATGGCAAGTACAACTAAAATTATGACAGCTTTAGTTGCATTGGAAAATAGTGATATAACAAAGGAAACTACTGTTTCAAAAAATGCTACTTTGGCATCTCCGGTAAAAATGCACCTTTCTGTTGGAGAAAAAATGACTATAGAACAGCTTTTATATGCTATGATGTTACAGTCTTATAATGATTCGGCAGTAGCAGTTGCTGAGGCTGTTGGTGGTAGTGTAGAAAAGTTTTGTGCAATGATGAATGAAAAAGCTAAGGAAATAGGCTGTAATGATACAGTATTTGAAACACCAAATGGTTTAGATAAAGGCAATCATCATTCAACAGCAGAGGATATGTCAAAAATAGGTGTGTATGCCCTGAAAAATCAAAAACTTATGGAAATAATGAATACAAGGAATTATACCTTTAAAAGTAGTAAAACTACATATTCTTTTGTAAATAAAGATAGGCTACTTAGTGAGTACGAAGGTGCTATAGGTATGAAAACTGGTTTTACGGGAAAGGCTGGTCATTGTTTTGTAGGTGCAGCTAATAGGGAAAATATAACATTAGTGTCCGTTGTATTAGCAAGTGGTTGGGGAACAGCAGGAAAAAGCAGAAAATGGATAGATACAAAGGCTTTGCTAAATTATGGCTTTAACAATTATAAAAAATATAGTATAATAGACGGTAGTGAAAAAATGAATGTTCCTATAGATAAAGCTGAAAAAGAAATTGTAGAGCTAAAATATGATGATAGTGTAGATTTGCTCCTTTCTGAAAATGAAAAAGCTAACTTAAAAATAGAAAATGAATTGCCCCAAAATGTAACAGCTCCTATAAATTATGGAGATAGTGTGGGCGTTGGCAAAATTTATACAGGAAATACTTTGCTTAAAACAGTAAAAATTATTTCAGCAGAAAATATAGAAAAAATTGGTGTGGAATACAATATAAAGAAATTAATAAATCAATGGTTAAAACTTGTAGGCTAGGAGAAAAATAATGTTAGTTAGATTACAAAAATATTTAGCACAGGCACAGGTTGCCTCAAGAAGAAAAGCAGAAGAAATTATACTTCAAGGCAGAGTTGAAGTAAACGGCGAAGTTGTTGATACCTTAGGAACTAAAGTTGACGATGAAAACGATGTTGTAAAAGTTGATGGAAAAGTTGTTTTAGAAAATAAACAGCATATTTACATAATGCTTAATAAACCAGAGGGTTGCGTAACAACAGCTAAAGACCAGTTTGAACGCAAAACAGTTATGGACTATGTTGATATTGATGAGAGAGTTTATCCTGTTGGTAGATTAGACTATGATACCTCAGGTCTGTTACTTTTGACAAATGATGGAGATATGACATATAAACTTACTCACCCAAAGCATAATGTAGATAAAACATATATAGCAACAGTAGAAAATATGCCAACAGAGGCAGACTTAAATAGATTTAGGTCAGGACTTATAATTGACGGATATAAAACTGCAAAGGCTAAAATTGCTGTTGTAAAGAATACAGGAAAATATATAAGTTTGAAAATTTCTATACACGAAGGTCACAATAGACAGGTTAGAAAAATGTGTGATGCTATTGGCTGTCCAGTCAAGTTCTTAAAGAGAATAGCTGTAGGTGATTTGAAAATAGGTAGTCTTGAAAAGGGAAAATACAGATTGCTTACAGAAGACGAAATTTCATATTTACAAAAACTATAATTAATTTGGAGATAGATTTGTGCTTAGCTGATACAATTTTCTATCTCCTTTTTATGTATTTATAATTGCCTTTTTGGAAAACATATTACAAAGAGGTGATATAATGAAGTTTTTAAGGGGTATAGCTTTATTTTTTTGTGCTTTTTTTGCTATAGTATTGGGATTTAAAATATTTTCTGTCCCAGCAAAAATAAATATGACGGAGGGATATTCCCAGTCTATGTCAATATCCTTTCCGTTTTCCATATCAACAGATAAGATTTCTCAGCCAGTAGTAAGTATTAATAATTCAGCTAGTAATGTTGAAATACAGCCTGTAAAATCTGGAAATACACTTTTAAAATTGAATTTATTTGGTTTGCCTGTAAAAAATGTAAAAGTAAAGGTTCATCCTCAAAAGAGCCTTTGTGTAGTAGGTAAATCTGTTGGTATATGTATTGATACAAAGGGAGTTCTTGTGTTGGGAACAGGTTCTGTAAAAAATAAAAATAATGAAAGTATAGAACCATCAAAAAATAAGCTGTACCCAGGAGATGTTATTGTATCAGCTAATGGAATAGAAATAAAATCAAAAGAAAATTTAATGAATGTAGTAAAGTCCTCTGATAATCTGGCAGTTGATGTTTTGAGGAATGAAAAGCATATTATAGAAAATATTGTGCCGATAAAGGCGAAAGAGGATAATGCAAATAAAATAGGTGTTTGGGTCAGAGATAGCACACAAGGTGTGGGAACATTAACATATTTTGATAAAGATACTAAAAATTATGGAGCTTTAGGTCATCCTATAGTTGATGTAGATACTGGACAAATGATGTCTATTTCCTCCGGAGAATTACTAAAAACAAGTGTAATTGCTATAGATAAGGGGGAGAAAGATGCCCCTGGTGCAATAATAGGAGATACAGACTATAGCAGTAATTTAGGAACTATAGTAAAAAACAATAGTTGTGGAATATATGGCAAGATAAATAATGCCAAGCATTTTACAAGTATTACAATGCCTGTAGGCTATAGAGGAGAAGTAAAAAAAGGCGAGGCTAGTATACTGGCAAATATTGACGGTAAAGAAACAAAAGCCTATAAAATTAATATAGACTATATAAATAAATATTCTTCTGGTAATTCAAAAGGCTTGGTAATATCTGTTACAGACCCACAACTTTTAAACAAGACAGGTGGAATTGTACAAGGTATGAGTGGTTGCCCAATAATACAGAATGGAAAAATAATAGGGGCTGTCACTCATGTTTTTGTAAAAGATAGTAAAAGAGGATATGGTATTTTTATTGAGAATATGTTGGAACAAAGTGAAAATATAAGTTAGTTTTTTTGTAAAAGTCTGTTGAGAATTACCTCCCAATATAGTATAATACAAGTAATTGTTGGGAGGATTTACTGTGAGCAAAATCAGTTTTAGAATTAATACAACTTATACTTCTATAGAGAATATTTTTATTGATGAATATATGCCAAAAGCACCTGCACCTTTGTATTCATTGGTCTATATTTATGGACTTAGATGTGCCTGTGCCGGTATTCAAGTAGATAACAAAGAAATTGCAGAAAAGTTCAGCGTTATTGAAAGTGATGTAGTTAATGCTTGGGTGTATTGGAAAGACCGAGGCTTGGTTTTGCTTTTAGGTAATAAGGAAAAACCTGTAGTTGAATTTCTTCCAGTTAAGTCCTTGGGTGATAATATAAAAGAAACTGTCCCTCGAAATAAGATAAAGCAATTAGCAACCAAGCCAACTTATAAACCAACAGATGTAGCAGATTTAATGGCAAATAATAAAGAAATTGAACAGCTTGTTAAAATGGCAGAGGCTACAATGGGTAAAATTTTGACACAAAATGATACGCAGGCCATAGTTAGCTTTTATGATTGGATGGGATTGCCGGCTGATGTAATTACAATGTTGCTTTCTTATTACAAAGATAAGCCTATGGGCTATATTGAAAAGGTAGCAATAGATTGGTCAGAAAAGGAAATTGATACCATTGAAAAAGTCGATAAATATATGTCAAGACGTAAAGATTATAGTAAAATTATGGGTTACTATGGCGTAGACAGAAAGCCTACAGAAAAAGAAGAAAAACTTATTAGAATATGGCTTGATGAATATAAAACTCCTTTTGAATTAATAAAAGAGGCTTGTCAAAGAACAATAGAAAAAACAAATGGTCCAGCTGTAGGATATACAAATGGAATACTAAAAAATTGGTATGAGAACGGTATTAATTCAATAGAAGCTGTTGAACAAATGGATAAACAGTTTAATAGCAAGATTGAAAATAATGAAAATAATAAGAGTGTAAAAATAGTAAAACCATATGCTGAGAAAGGCGTTATGAATAATTCGTTTAATAATTTTACACAAAAGATTTATACAAATGAGGAACTTCTTGCAAGAGCAGCAGAAAAGAATAAACAGAGGAGAGATAAACTTGGAGAGAAGTGAAATTTACGCACAAATAAAGCGTGAAATGGAAAAATACAGAGATTATGCAATAAACAAAGCTGATGAAGAAATAAAAATTATATATAAAAAATATCCTAGACTTAAAGAAATAGATAAGGAATTAAAAAATGCCGGTTCTCATATGCTTAAAGAAACCCTTAGAAGACGAGGAGAAGACAGAGATAAGCTGGTAAAAGAATTTAAGGAACATTATGCTAATCTTGAAAAAGAAAAACAATCCATTTTAGATAATGCAGGTATATCTCAGGATATGCTTAAACCTAAGTTCCGTTGTAGACTTTGTGAGGATACAGGCATTTACAATGATAAAGAGTGCAAGTGTATGAAAAAAAGACGTATAGAAAAAATGTACACTCTTTCTAATATACACGAAAATATGAAAGAACAGAATTTTGAAAAATTTGATAGTAGCATATTTTCAAAAGAACCTATTTTAAATGGGATTTCTCAGTACGATAGAATATTAGAAATAAGCGATACTTGTCGTGAAGGTGTTGTTGCTATGAAAAAATACCCCTTTTATGCTATTTTTATGGGAGGTGCAGGTCTTGGAAAAACATTTCTCTGTTCTTGTGTATCCAAATTAGCAATTGAATTAGGGTATAGTGTTGTATATGTGACAGCTTATGATATAGCAGACGTATTGGTAAAAATTAGATTTAATAGAGCAACTGGTGAAAATTATGAAACACTTGATTTGATAAAAAATTGCGATTTATTAATTATTGATGATTTAGGGGCAGAAGGTACAAATGGAGCTACAAATACAGAAATATTTACGGTGATAAATAATAGAATTTTAAACAAAAAATCTCTTATAATATCTACAAATTTAACACTTGAAGATATAAATTGTGTTTATGGTGAAAGACTTGTTTCACGATTTGTAGGGGAATTCGAAACTTGTCAGTTTATAGGAAAAGATTTACGTTTATATTAATTTATTATTTAAAATAGGCAAATTTTTCCGTTTATTTAATAAAAATTTGTTGATTTTAACATTTGGTATTGTATTTTCAACCTGAATAGTGTATAATATGATTAATATTAGAAAAGGTTGCGTTTAGTCAGCCATACAGTATACAGGACGGAGGAATACCCATGACAGAAGCTGTTAGCTGTGGAGGGGTAGTCATCCATGACGGTAAGGTCTTGTTGCTTTATAAAAATCAAAATGGTAGGTATATGGGTTGGGTGTTGCCCAAGGGTACTGTCGAACCAGGGGAAACCTATCAACAAACTGCCTTGAGAGAGGTTAAGGAGGAAACAAATTCTGATGCTGAAATAGTAAAATACATCGGAAAGACACAATATACATTCAGAGGTAATGAGGATATAGTTAGTAAGACTGTTCATTGGTATCTTATGGTTACTGATTCATTTGACTGTAAGCCTCAGGCTGAAGAATTTTTTGTTGATGCCGGTTTTTATAAGCAACATGAGGCCAGTTATCTGCTCAAGTTCCATGATGAAAAGCAGATGATGCGTAGAGCCTTTATGGAGTATAATCAACTGCAAACCCGGAAACAGTATATTTGAAAGTCATAAAAAGGAGGAATTAGTATGAAGACAGAACTAATCTTAGATGAAATGAAAAAAGCAATCAAAAGATTGGAAAAGGATAATAAGTTAAAGACTATTATTTGCATAGGTGCAGGCCTTGCAGTAGTAATTGTCGGTATTGTTTTCCTTGTTGTTAAGATGAAAGATAAAAATCAGAACCAGTTGCCTTGTGATTATGACGATGGTTGGGATGCTTGGGACGAAGATGACTATGCAGATTATGAAGACTATGATGATGACGATTATAGTTATGATGATGCTGATGTTGATTATGATGACGAGTATTCTGAAGATGAATAATTTATAATTTAGAGTGTGGTTGAAAAGCCACACTTTTTATTACTAAGGAGATGATTTATAGTTATGAAGTTAAAAAGAATTATTACAGGTGTTTTAGCCAGCGTTATGTGTGTTGGTGCATTTAATGTTACTTCAGCTTTTGCTAGTGATGAAACAAATATTTTTATTGTAGGGGATTCTACATCTTGTATTTATGGTTATGACGATAACTATGCTTTGCCACGAGCTGGTTGGGGTATGTATTTAGGAGATTTTCTTAGAAGTAAATATCATGTTGAAGACCTTGCTATGTCAGGTAGAAGTTCAAAAAGTTTTGCTACAGAGGATAACTATAAGAAACTTTTATCTGAAATGAATGAGGGGGATTATGTCCTTATTCAGTTTGGCCATAATGATGCAAAGAATAAGACAGAGGCAGATATACAAAACAGATATACTGATGCTGATGGTGATGTTAAGACAGAGGGAAGTTTTAAAAATTCCTTATACAAAAATTATATTGAACCAGCTGAAGAAAAGGGTGCAAAGCCAGTTCTCCTTACTCCTATTGTTCGCCATGAATTTGACGAAAATGGAAAAGTAATAGATGCACATGGTCATTATGATGATGCTATAAGAGAACTTGCAAAAGAAACAAATGTACCTTGCATTGATGTAAATCAAATGACTACAGATTTATATAATAAGTCAGGTAGTGAAGAAACAAGAATTCTACATGCTTTGTTCAAGAGTACAGAAAAGGGCGATAATGGTTTTGATTACACACACCTTAATCACTTTGGAGGAATGACTGTAGCGAAAATGGTTGCTCAGGCTCTTCCTAGTGTTGATGGACTTGCAAATTGTGTTAATACAAATGCTATAAATGATGATAAATATAAGTTTATGACTAGAGATGAGTTTGTAGGGGAAATTGTACGCCTTACAGATAAAACAGAAAGTGGTTCTGCTGTATTTGCTGATGTAACTCCAGATAATAAATATTATGATGAAATTTACACAGCAAAGAAACTTGGACTTGTCCAAGGCGATGATAAGGGACTTTTCAATCCTAACGATTATATAACGGTTCAGGATGCCTTTGTTATTATTGATAGAATGTATAAAGAAGAAAATGTTCCACTTAAAACTGATGAAGCTGTGTTTAGCCAGTTTAAATATGCAAGTGAAACAAGCGACTATGCAAAAGATGCAGTGGCAAATGTGCTTACTAAACTTAATAAGAGTGCAGCTTCAAATATTCTTCCAAAAATGAAAGCAGAAAAATCAGCTTGCTATGTTCTTTTTGATAAAATCTACAATGATTTTTATGTATCAGATGTAAGAAATGAAGCTCAGTCTGCTGACGAAATTGAAGTAGTTGAATAATTTTATTAAAAAAGAGATTGTGTTTTAAATGGCACAATCTCTTTTTAGGAATCGGAAAGATAAATCGGACACACGAAGTGTGGCTTTCAACGAAGTTGAAAGTTCTGACCAGTGAATCGGAAAGATAAATTCGATGGCTTGAAAACATATTTTTTCTGAATAGTGATTTTTATACAAATATATGATATACTATTTTATAAGTTAAAATCTTGGAGGTTACATATATGAAGATAGTTGCAGATAGTGGTTGTGATTTCACAACGGAAATGAAAAATAATTCTAATATTGTGCAAGTTCCTTTGACTTTACAAATCAATGATGAAATTTTCTCTGATACTTTAGATTTAGATATTGTTAATTTTAGAAATAAATTGAGAGAAAATAAGAAAAATAGAAAAACTGCTGCTCCATCTCCACAACTTTATGTTGATGCTTATGGAGGAGATGAAGATGTATTTGTTGTTACTCTTTCTAGCCATTTAAGTGGTTCATATAATAGTGCTGTTACAGCACAGGACTTGTATTTTGATGATTATGGCAAAAAGAATATTTTTGTTGTAGATAGCAAAAGTGCATCTGTTGGAGAAACTTTAATAGTTAACAAACTTTTAGAATTAAAGGAAAAAGGTCTTTCTTTTGATGAAATAAAAGAAGAAATTTGCAAGTTCAGAGATAACTTAAATACATATTTTATATTGGAAAATTATGATTCTCTTGTAAATACAGGTAGATTAAATCCCTATGTAGCTAAATTGGCAGCATTATTGGGTATAGTTCCCATTTGTGGTGCTGACGATGGTCATGCTGTGCTTACAGCTAAGGCAAAGGGGATGAAAAAGGCATATTTAAAGCTTATAGACGATATAACAAAAAAATGTAATGATACAGAAAATAGAGTTCTTTATATTACCCATATTGATGCTTTAGAAAAGGCTAATGAATTAAAAGAAATTATGATGTCAAAACTTAATTTTAAAGAATGTCATATTACAGAAGGTAGTGGATTATGTTCTTCATATGCAGATATTGGTGGTTTAATAATTAGCTTTTAAATTTTTCTTGATTAGTTTGAAAAATTGTGATATAATTCAGCCATAAGTTAAAGGCGTAGATAAGGATTAGTATTTGTCCGGATTTTTCAGAGAGAAGATGGTTGGTGGAAATCTTCATTGAAAGGCATTGAACCTCCCTTTGAGCTTATTGACCCAATTAAGTCAATACGGTATCCTCCGTTATAGGGAAAGGCATCAAACTTTAGTTCTCGTGCTGTTGAGAGTGGATTTTTCCAAAATTAGGTGGTACCGCGATATTTCGTCCTGAGTGTTAAGCTCAGGACTTTTTTTATAGTGAATTTTTATAATAAATCGGAAAGATAAATCCGATGACTTTATATGACAAAACATAAATTAACTAAAATGAAAAGGAGAATGTAAAATGGAAACTGTAAAAAACAGAGTTGTAATAAAAGTTGGAACATCAACAATAACTACAGAAACAGGGGAAAATAATTTTAGAACTATGGATAAGTTAGCACAGGTTTTGTCTGGACTTGCTAATGAGGGCTATGAAGTTATACTTGTGTCTTCAGGTGCTATAGCTGTAGGTGCTAATAAAATGGGACTTCAACAAAAGCCAAAGGAATTAAAATTGAAACAGGCAGCGGCATCAGTAGGTCAATGTGAGCTTATGCACCTTTATGATAAATTCTTTTCAGAATATGGCAAAATGGTAAGTCAAATTCTTTTAAGTGGTGATGATGTTGAAAATCCAGTAAAAAAACAAAATTTGAGAAATACATTTTTTACACTTATAGAACATAACATAATACCTATTGTAAATGAAAATGACTCTATTTCTTCAACAGAAATTGAAAATGAAAAGAAACTTTTTAGTGATAATGATACATTGTCAGCCATTGTTGCTATTCTTACAAAGGCATCTAAGTTAATTTTGTTATCTGATATTGATGGTTTATATAGTGAAGACCCAAGAAATAATCCAGATGCAAAAATAATACATAGAGTAGAAAAAATAGACGATAAAATAAGAGCTTTGGCTAGTGGTTCTGGTTCTAACAGAGGTACTGGTGGTATGGTTTCAAAACTTGATGCAGCAGAAATGGTAACATCTAAGGGTATAGATATGGTTATTGCTCATGGCTCTAAGCCTGAAAATATATTTAAGATTTTAGATGGAGAAGAAATTGGTACATTTTTTAAAGGTACAGAATTATAATAAAATGTTGTTAAATATTTCCTTTTATGATATACTGTTTTTATAGTAGGAAAGGGGAGATTTTTTATGAAAAGAAAAATAGCATTACTGTTATCAGTAATTATGACGGTGTCCGGTTTATCTACAAATGCTTTTGCAGCAGGTAGTAATACACTTCAACAGGCGTCATCAACAGCAAAGGTAATAATTAATGATACTGTTACAGTAGGGGATATTAGGGATTTATGTAGTAAGTGTCCTGAAAGTTATAACCTTAATATGGATGTTTTTAAAAGCTATAGCGATAGTAATACACTTACAGTAGCAAATGCTTTTAAATTGTTAAATGACTTGTGCAATAAGTTGCCAGAAGCAAAGGGCTATAATTTATATAGCAGACCTGACTATGATATGTCTAAGCTAGAAATATATACTAAGGATTATGGAAATCTTTATAAAGCTGGTTTGCTTCCTCAAATGGTAACTAGCAGTATGAGTACAGTTGTTAGTATGAATAGTCAGATGTTAAATGACTTCTTTACAAATCTTCATAGATATTATGGACAAGATTTAAAAAATGACTATTATGCAACAGAGAACAAAAGTTATTTGGATTCTATAGTTTTAGATGAAGATGATGACAAATACGAAAAATCTGTAGTGTCAGATATTCAGACTAAAAACGAGAATAACTATGATAAGATACTTGATGACATAGTTAAGGGAACATATGCAGAGGGAACAAAGGAAAGACAGATACAGGACTTCTATAAATCTCTTATTGATGTGGACGCTAGAAATGCCAGAGGGGCAGAGCCTATTAAAAAGTATTTAGATGGCATTGATAAAGCAAATAATCTTAATGAGCTTTTGAGTTATTTAAAAGAAAATTGTAACATTTATAACTACCCATTAATTGGTTTTGCATATGATGTTGATTTGAATGACTCTACAAAATCTACAATTTACATTAGCCCTTGTGTAGAAGAAAGCATTGCTGATATGTATAAGTACGCAACTACTACAGATGTAAATCAAAAGATTATGGAATACTATGTAGATTATTTTACAGATGCTGGAGAAGATGAAGCAACAGCAAAGAAAGATGCGAAAAATTATGATATTATTGCTAGACAGGTTGCACAGGCTATGACAAGGGATAGCAATAATTCATTTGATGATTATATGGACGGAAAAGATGTAAAGCAGGTTAAGCTTTCAGAAGTTCAGAAGTATTATAAAACACTTAATATTGCAGATTTATGTAAGAGTTTTGGCTTTAATGTAACAGATACCAACTGCTGTACAATTAGTTTTGAGGCAACAAAGGCATGGGGCTCATATTTGGATAATTCTCGTATTGACCAGTTAAAGGCTTTAGCTAAGTTTAATATTATTAATATTTATTCAGAGGCTTTGGACTACAATGTTTATTATGGAAAGAATAAAATAGTTTCAAAAGACGAAATGAAAGATGATGTAAAAAATATTGTAGAACACTATATGGGTGCATATCTTGACCAGATTTACTGCGAAAAGTATTTACCAAAGGGTGCAAAAGACGATGTTACATCAATAGCTAAAGAAGTTATTGCCCAGTATAAGAATAGAATTAATAAGTTAGAATGGCTTAGTGATGCTTCAAAGAAAGAGGCAATTAAGAAACTTGACAATATGATTATTACTGTAGGTAATCCTGATTGGTCAAATATATTCGTTGATTTTAAACTTCCAACCCTTGAAAATGGTGGTAATTCATTTGTTTACTTTGAAAAAATTTACTCACAGCTTTCAGCTAGTGAGGCAGAAAAAATGAAGAAACCTCATACAAGAGTTTATTGGGAAACTGGTTCAGTAACTTCTTGTAATGCTGAATATATCAGAAGAACAAATTCAATCAATATTTATACAGGCATATTACAAGAACCTATTTATAGCCCATTATATAGTAGAGAAAAGAAGTTAGGCTCAATTGGCTATATTATCGCTCACGAAATTTCTCACGCATTTGACGCTAGTGGTGCTGATTATGATGAAAATGGTAATAACAAGCCATGGTGGAATGATAAGGAAAAAGAAACTTTTGACGATAAATGTGATGGTGTAGTGAAGTTATATGACGGCAAGCCATTATTAACTGACTTATATACTTCAGGTCGTAAAACAGAAAATGAAAATGTTGCTGATATAAGTGCTATGAGATGCGTTATTGATATTATGAATACTATTGAAAATGCAGATTATAAATCTTTCTTCAATTCATTTGCTAGTTCATTTGCCGGAGGGGCTACAAGAAAATATCTTGAATACTTAATAAGTGAAGATGAACACGCAAATTATGGTGTAAGAGTTAATACTGTACTTAGCAATTTCCAGGAATTTTATGACACATATGGAATATCTGAAAATGATGCAATGTATGTGAAGCCAGAAAATAGAATAACAATTTGGTAAAATAAAAAAGCGACTGATTTTTTCAGTCGCTTTTGTTATATTATAAATCTAATGTATCAAGAATAGACTTTAATTCTGTAGCAGATGCCTTTAAAGCATTCTGTTCGTTGTGGTCAAGTCTGATTTTTAATACCTGCTGAATACCGTTAGAGCCTACAATAGCAGGAACACTCATACAAATATCTTCAAGGTCATAGTTTATTCTTTCTTCGTGATAAGAACTTACAGGAAGAATACTGTGTTCATCGTGAACAATACTTTCGCAAATTCTTCTAACAGAAAGGGCAATACCATAATATGTTGCACCTTTTTTCTTTATTATTTCATAAGCACTATTTTTAACTTCTTCGTATAATGCTTGTTCATTTTCATTGTGGTTTGTCTTGTGACCTCTAAGTTCGCAGAAGTCAGTAATAGGAATACCACTTACATTAGCACTTGACCATACAGCAAGTTCGCTATCGCCATGTTCGCCAATAATATAAGCGTGAACACTCTTTGGGTTTACATCAAGGTGCTTGCCTAAAAGATATTTTAATCTAGCAGAGTCAAGAACTGTACCACTACCAATTACTCTGTTCTTAGGGAAACCTGAAAGCTTTAAAGTAACATAAGTTAAAATATCAACAGGGTTACTTACTACAAGAAGAATTGCATCTTTATTGTATTTTACAATTTCAGGAATAATGCTCTTGAAAATAGAAACATTCTTGTTTACAAGGTCAAGTCTTGTTTCTCCAGGTTTCTGACCAGCACCAGCAGTAATAATGATAATACCAGCATCTTTACAGTCAGAATAATCCCCAGCGTAAATATCCATTCTTCTTACATATGGAAGACCATGACTAATATCCATAGCCTCGCCTTCAGCTTTTTCCTTATTTACATCTATTAAAACTAATTCGTTAAAAAGTCCACTTTCCATAAGTGCAAAGGCAGAACTTGAACCAACAAATCCACAGCCAATTACAGCACATTTTCTTAAATTTGCCATAAGTAAATTAACTCCTTTCATTCATATACAATTTGTTTAAAAAGTGATTGATAAATAATTAACAATTACTATGCTTGATATTATAGCATTAAATTTCAATTTTTACCAGTAGAATATATTTTGTATATATATAGAATTAATTGTTATTTTTTAGTCAAATTTACTTTTTGATAATATTTTAACAAAGGTTATTTTGTAATGTTTAAATTTAAAAACACAATATTTATCATTTAGTGAAAATAGCATAGGGCATTATACACAATAAAATTTAACCTTGCCAAATAATTTTGTTAAAAAATAATTATATTAAATTGTTTTTAGCTAAATAATCCAAAAATCCCTCACAACCTTCAACAATATCGTCATAGGTTAAGTCAAAATTTCCAGTATACCAAGGATCAGAAATATCTCTGGTGCTTTTATCGTATTCTAATAGTAAATGTACCTTGTTTTCTGGGTCAGAACCAATAATTCGCTTTAAATTTTTAATGTTGTAGCTGTCCATACAAAGTATATAATCATTGTTTTTATAATCTTCTTTTTCAAAATGTGTAGCACCTCTTTTTGAAAATGGAATACTATGGGCAGTTAAAACTCTTTTAGTACCTGGATGAATATCGTTTCCTATTTCTTCGTAACTTGTAGCAGATGATGATACAGAAATGTCTATACCTCTGTCTTTTGCCATTTTCTTTAATATAAATTCAGCCATTGGCGAGCGACAAATATTGCCATGGCAAACAAAATTTACTTTTATCATATTGTTTATCTCCTTATCAACTATATTATTGTTCCCGAATTTTAAAGGGATATGATGAGTATACCATACTTAGTATTAATTATCTATATTTGAATGTATAGTAAATATAAACATAATTTTGGCTGAATAATACAGTATTTTAAAAGAAATATATCTAAATTTACTAAAAAAGAAATAAATAGAACTCTATCCATTGACAGAGTAATAAAAAAATGCTATACAAGAAATATAGATAGTGTATTTATATTAGTTAAAAAGGAGGTTTTTAAATATGAATAAAAATATTTTGACTTTATTCAAAAATTTTAGTATCTATACAATAAAATACATACTAAATAGTGTTTTTGTATTGGAAATGATACTTTTAACCACAATTGTATGTATGGCTAAAGATATGTCGGATATTAATTCAATTTTTAGAATTGCAATTTTCCCATTTGTTTTATTGGTGGTACATATAATAGGTTGTAAATTTTTAAAAATCAATATGAATAGAGTAGTGTTATGGATATATTTATTTATATTAATTATATTACAGTTAATAGTATCCTTTAATATAATAAATTGCATTTTAGAAAGTAATTCTATTAGTTTATATCTAATAATATATGATTTAATTGTATTAATTTTTATAAATATTTTTATTTGTTTAGAAGTTCTTATGGTAAAGGAGTGATGTTTTTGAGTAAATTAGTAAAATTTGTTTATAGGATTTTATGGACTATGATTTTATTGTTACTTGTGTCTATGGTTATTAAAGTAATAAAAAATGATGTACTATTTTCAATACAGAATTTATTAAAGTTTTCAATAGTGGGAGTGGTTATATTCCTTATTTATAAAATTCCTTTTTCTTTTGTGATGGATAAAGCAAAAAGAGAAAATCGTACTTTATCTACTAATATGATTAAGGATGTTTTGCTTATAAATTTTATGTTCTTTGCTTTGTTTGGAACTGTCTTTTTTATCTTTAATTTTGTATTTATTAGCGGTTATTGGTACTACAGTTTTTATTGTTTAATTATAACTTTGCAATGTGGAAATATGATTAATAAAACTTATGATATTTACTAAAAATATACATAATAAGTTGATAATATAATTTATAAGTGCTAAAATAAAGATATACAAGTAAAATAATAAGATAAAAAGGGGAGGTATACACTATGAAAGTAAATAAAGTATTGATGTTAGTATTTGTTTTTGTTGGGTTAATGAGCATTGTTTCGTTTGCTTCCAATGAAAATAATGCTTTTATGAAAAAAGATATAGATGTATATAATATAAACAATAAATGCTTTGATGACTTGATTTATGGAAATACAAATATCACAGAGTTTGTTAATGAACAGAATAAAATCAATTATTCTTTGATAGATGGTAATGATGAATATATGCTGAAGTCCGTAATCGAACAGGGAAAGAAAATAGAAGAACCAGTTAAGTATGGTTTATATAGCAGAATAGGAAAAGTACCAATCAATAAAGAGTTAATTGAGTATGTATCAGGAAAAGAAATAAAAAATTTAATAGAAAAAAACGGAGTAAAGGGTACAGTTAATAAGACTTTGATTTTTTATAGTGACTTTTCTGAATCAATGGATATTCCACCGATTATTTTAGTGAATAGTGGGGGAATGAATTATTTTATCACTATAGATTATAAGTTAAACAATGAAAGTACAGATTATAAATATGTATATAAATTTTACAATCAAAAAGAATTTTTGAAAAAATATGGAATTAGATATGGTAGTCTGAAAGTAAATGATAAAACTTTTGAAAAAAGTATATTGTTAAGAAATAATGGTGCATTAATTCCTCTTAGGAATACCATTGAAAGCTTAGAAGGAAATGTGTTGTGGAATGAAAATAGCAGAGAGTTGCAAATTTTTTACAATAATAATGAATTTACTATGGCAATTGGAAAAAAATTATCTTTTAAAAAGAATGAAGCAGTAGAAAACCTATTTTTAAATAGACCGGGAACGATTTGTGATTTTTATTATGATATTGTAGATGATAGATTATATATAAATGAAAGAGTAATGGAAGTTATTTTAAGTAATATAAACTATAAATTGTATGTGGATTTAGATAAATCAACAGTTTATATTAGATAAATGGAGGAATTGAAATGAAAAAAGCGTTTATAATTTTATTTTTACTTGTTTTTATAGTAACAGGAAATGTTTACGGTGGACAAATAGTAAAAAATAGTGAAAGTAATATTAGTCTTTTTAATGAGTTATCAGAAAAAAGAGAAATAAGTCTAGGAACTATTGCAAATACAAGAGGAGTAGATATTAAGGCTGTATATTTCAAGTCTGATAATAAATCTTTACCGGATAATAAATTGTTATGGCAATCAGAAGTATTAAATGTAAAAATGTCAGTAGACAAAGATGGTTGCAATAATATAATTACCAATTTATCTAAAATAACTGTGCCGGAAATTTGGTGGGATGCAAAGAATAATGATGCGGAAAAAGCTAGAAATAGAGTTTTAAATAGTCTGAATGTTAAAGATTGTTTATTAAAATTTGGTTTAAATATAGATTTAAACAATATGGATTATATAAAATACTTCTATAGTAAGGGTATAAATATGGAGGCAAATAGGCTAGACAATAGTGGGAATATACATATCGGAGAAATAAATAGTGGTTTTTATTATGAATATTTTTTAACCCCAAATGCAATTAAACAAGATAATAAAATTGACTTATACTATGGTACAGAAATTTATAGAAAACCCTATGAAACTATTATAAATGCAACTGTAGGACAAAAAATAATTGGGATTAATGGTGTAGAATATGAACTAGATTCACCAATAATATTAAAGAATGAGAAAATATATATTTCCCTAAATGCTGCTAAAATATTGTTAAATCAATTTGGTAAGGATTATTCTGAAAATTTAGATAAATTTTATGGAAATAATACAGTTTTAGTAAAAAATAAAACTTATATTTCTTTTAAAAGTGTATTAGATTTGATAGATACATATAAAACTCAATATTTTTATGACTCTGATTTAAAAATGGTATCTTCAATTTCTATGAATTTAGATGAAATGCAAAGAACATATTATGGTTATTTTAAATGATTATGAAATTTTGCGTTAAATGAGAAAATAGGAGATAAAAAATATGAGATTAATAGGGAAAAGAAAATATAAATTTATGGCACTTTTAATACTAGCAATAATTTTATTTGTTTTGTTAGCAAAAATTTTTATTTATATGAATTATAAACCTGTAAAAAATGCCATTGGAAAAAGTGAAATAAATACAAATGAAACTTATATTATTTGTGAATATATTGAAGTTACAGGCTTTTCTTGGGCTATCGTAGAAGATAATAATGAAAAAAATATTCATAAATATGTAAAGCTGATAGGTAATGACCCACAAGATATTTTCTCAGACGATATATTATATGGGGAAAATAAATTTGTGTTATATGGAAATTATGTTGAAAACCAAAAAGATGAATTGTTGGAAAATGAGGATTACTGTACTTTTTATGTAAAGGACTGGGAAATTTTAAAACCAGTTAAAAGACTTACAAAACTCTTTGGACCAATAGATTATTTGTACAATAACGATTTCGTAGACCAAAAATATAAAAAAGAGTATTAGTAAATGTGGTTAATTTAAAAAATGTATTTTAACATACAGAATAGGAGTTGATGTATTATGAAATTTATTAAAGTAATTGTTCTAACATTATCTTTGTTTATTGCAAGTAATAGTACAGTATGTTATGGAGCTATTTATGACAAAGATGAGTACAACGAAATTTGTAAAGTTTTACAGGAAAATAGTATAGTTGATGAGATAAAGCCTAGAAATACATACATAAACAGAAAAGAATGTATAAAAGGGGTTATGAGAGTTATTGGCACAACAGATGAAGTGGCAAATGAATGGTGTAATGTATTATTTTATGAACCTATTTTTTCAGATATACATGGATATGTAGATGGAAAGCTAGATTTGGGAAATGGTTATATTATATTTGCAGGTGTTCATCGAATAGCTTTAGGTATACCAGAGGTAATAGCTATCGTATCAAATGAAAAATATTATGATATTAATTTTAAACCGGATAATACTGCAAAAGTAAAAGATTGTGTGGCATTTATAATGAGGTGTATAAAAGAAAGAGAAAATATTGAAAATTGTGATAAATTATTTTCTGATGCAGAAGAGATGGGGCTTATAAGTAAAAATGACAGTTTTTATAATGATAAATATTTATATGCCTATGCTTATTATAATATGTTGTATCGAATGTTAAATGAACAAAGATACTATTATGTAAAGGAATATGTAAAAGAGAAAGATATGGATGTCGGATACACTATATTTGACCTTTTTACAAAGGATGAAGAAAGAAAAATTACTTATTTAGAATTTTTGAAACAAAGAGAAAAATAAATGCCTATAAGTTTATATAATAGAAAAGAGAAAGGTGGTATAAAAAATGAAAAAATATATATCATATGCTTTATTTGCTGTTTTGGGGGTTATGGTGTCTTCTGCCGTTTTTACACTTGGAAATAATAATAAATATAGGATATACAATAATGACAGTGATAATATAAAAATATTAAAAAATTCAAGTTCTAACAATGGAGAAAATTTAAAAATTGATAAGGAAGATGCTCTGAAACTAGCACAGATATATTACAAGAAACTTTATAATAAAGATTATGCAACAAATGAATTTGGCATTGTATACAACGATGCTTGGAAATGTTGGAATGTTTATTTAGAGAAAAATTACAATGATTTTGTCAACAATAATAAAGATACAAATTATGACGGTAAATATGGTGTTTTTATAAGTGATGAGAATGGTGGCTTGTTGGCTGATTTTGGCGATGATTATAAATGAGGGATTTGTATAAAAAATATTTTTGTTATTATAGGGATTATATATACTTTTATAGTTTTATACAATTTAACTCCATATCTATATAAAAATATAAATTTCCAGTATGTTGGTAAAGGCTATAGTTCTACAATAGATGATGAAATGTTTCCAACATGGACTTTATTGACAACAGAAAAACAGTTAAAAGATACTAATTTTAATGAAAATTTGGGCTTCGAAAAAATAATTACATAGCTTGTCGAGGAGGGAAAATAAAATTTATAAAAACAAAACTATATCTATTTGAAAATAAAAAGAAAGTTATAGTTTATGTAAATAGAATGGAGCAAAAAGATGTGTATATTTATAAAATTAAAAAAATTAATTTAACTCATGATTTAAAGGCTGCTCCAACATATATTATAGGTTAAGGGGGTAAGAATTAATGAAAAAATACATAAAAATAATAACTGCTGTTGTTATTTGTTTTATAGTTGCCTTTATTATGTTATTTTTAGCTAAAAAAGTATACTATAAAGTTAAAAATATAAGATACGAAAGGCAAATTATAGAAAAGAATAACTACAGTTTACTACAGAATATTCAAAAATTAACAGAAACAAAACCTAAATCAGTAACATTACAGGAGCTTACTGACTTTGAGTGGGACTATGTATATAATTTTGCACCTTATACTAATCAAAAATATATAGAGGATATGATTGGAATGAAAAGTTGTATTCCTATGTATTTCAGAGGGGATGG
This sequence comes from Eubacterium sp. CAG:274, assembly GCA_000432155.1. Taxonomy (GTDB): domain Bacteria; phylum Bacillota; class Clostridia; order Lachnospirales; family CAG-274; genus CAG-274. The sequence continues at coordinate 641 of FR888491.1, read as the reverse complement.
TGATGAAACAAGCATTTTGTTTATGAATAAGGGAAAGATAGTGTGCTATCTAGGAGGGAAAAAAGACAATTTAAAGTGTATGATTTCCTTAAATGGGAGTTATACAAATTACAATGCTATTAGATATGCAAATCAAAATATTAATACACTTTATGTTGAATATGATGGATATCCTCGCTTATATTTAGCTGATAAGGAAGTAGTAAAAAGTAAGGGCGAAAAATTTGAATTTAAAATGAAAGATAATGGAAAATATGAGAGTAAAAAGTGGGTAGAATGTACTCCTAACTAATATTTTTTCTTTTAATTATAAATTCAATATAACATAGGTAAAGGATAGAGCAGGGTGCATTAAATTGACTTAAATTATATGAAAAGATACTAAGATGTTATTGAAAAATATTTAAAATTTTTGTGAAAGGAGGTGGTTTATTGAAGTGCAACTGTAATACAATACAGGTTAAGGAAATAGAGCAAGGGTGTATTAGAATATGTTAAAAATACTGCCTGTATTTTTTCTTAAATATGGACAGGCTGTTTATAGAAAAGAAAGATACAGGTAGTGTTTAAACATATTAAAAATTAAAGATAAAAAATATAATAGCAAATAACGAAGAAAAAGTAAAAGCAGAATATACTTA
>FR888490.1 GCA_000432155.1 Eubacterium sp. CAG:274 | reverse complement strand
TGGACAGTTATGAGGACCTTGTGTGGTTTCAGCAGTATGTAGACGCAGGCAATTTAGAGATAAATGCCAGACTTACAGCGGATATAGTGGCTAATGAAAATTTGCTTAATGATAAAGGAAGTTTAAATGGAACACCAAGCAATGTTTGGACACCTATAGGAAGAAATTTTACATTTGCTGCTAACAGTTATAACGGTATCCTTGACGGTGCCGGACATAGTATAACAGGATTATTTTTTTATGACACTAAAGGTGCTGGATACTATGGATTGTTTGCTAAAATGGGTAGAGGTACAGTTAAAAACCTTGCTATAGTAGATAGTTTTTTTGGAGGAGTTAACAAATCTAATTATGTAGGTACATTTGTTGGAGAGGGCTACGCTGTTAATTTAGAAAATTGCTACAGTAATGCCATAATATATGCAAGTGATTATTATGGTGGTATAGTGGGAAAAACCAGTGTAGCCAATATTAGGAATTGTTTGTATACTGGTACATTCCGTATATTGGGTAGCTCTATTTATGCTGACCCTATAGTTAAGAAGAATAGCACAGACAACAATATTAGAGTGTATGATTGCTATTATAAAGGAGACTGTGGACTTAATTCTACAGTTGCAACAGCTGTTGCAACTAATGGATTGGCAAGTGGACAAGTGACATATCTCCTTAATAGAAATCAGAGTTCTGATGTTTGGCGTCAGAATATAGATATAGGCGAAAAGGACAGTGAGCCAACTCTGGATACAAATCATCACATAGTTTTTTATAACGGTAATACTTATACTAATTACTGTAGTGTTCATAGTTGGAAAAATGGTATTTGTAGTGTATGTGACAGTATAGAGGAACCACAACTTGTAGATGATTACTACGAAATAGGGAA
>FR888489.1 GCA_000432155.1 Eubacterium sp. CAG:274 | reverse complement strand
GATTATCGCTTGCTGAACTGCGGAGCGCGACGTGCAGCCTTGAGGCCGTATTTCTTTCTTTCCTTCATTCTAGGGTCTCTAGTGAGGAAACCGGCCTTCTTTAAAGCTGGTCTGAAATCTGAATCAGCTTCAAGTAAAGCTCTTGAAATACCGTGTCTGATAGCACCTGCCTGACCAGTAGTACCACCACCGCAAACATTGATGCTAATATCGAACTTACCAGTAGTGCCTGTTACTTCTAAAGGCTGTCTGATGATAAGCTTTAATGTTTCAAGACCGAAATATTCTTCGATGTCTCTCTTATTAACTGTAATCTTACCGCTACCAGGAACTAAGTAAACTCTAGCTACAGAGCTCTTTCTTCTACCTGTACCGTAATATCTAGCTGCTGCCATAATATTTTACCTCCTAATTAAAATCTAAGCTCTAAAGCTTCAGGCTTCTGTGCTTCGTGACCATGTTCTGCGTCAGCATAAACATATAACTTCTTAAGCATATCCTTACCAAGAGTGTTCTTAGGAAGCATACCCTTAACAGCGTGCTTAATAACTTCGCAAGGCTTCTTTTCCATCATTTCTCTGAGAGTAGTTTCCTTGAAACCACCAACATAATCAGAGTGGCGTCTGTAAAGCTTCTGTTCCATCTTCTTACCTGTTACTTTAATCTTGTCAGCGTTTACAACGATAACATAATCACCTGTATCAATGTGAGGTGTATAAATAGGCTTGTTCTTACCACGAAGAACTGCTGCTACCTGAGATGCAAGACGACCTAAAGTTAAGTCAGTAGCATCAACAACATACCATTTTCTTTCTATTTCAGCTGTCTTAGCTATAAATGTTGTTCTCATTAGAAAATTCTCCTTCCAACCAATATACAATAAGTAATAAAACTTGTTGCACACTCCCAATGTCCGAAAGGAATATACAACCAACACAGTCAGCAAAAATCGGGGCTAACGATAAAAGCCAACATTCAAACATTGCTATTTTACTATAAATCAACAATGTTGTCAAGATTTTTTTACATAAAATCTCCATATTTTTCACTTTTATTTTTTTACGCAATGGCAGGCAAATTCAGCATACTATTTTTGTGAATAATTTGATATAAACACCTTCATTTTTTATATTTCATTGTTAATTATGATTATTGTTACTCCAAAGTGTTTGTGCTATAATCTAAATAATCAAAAGAAAAAAGGTGATAATATGAATTTACGAAGTAAAGATGTTCAGCCTTCAGAGTCAATGCCTTTAGGGCTTATGCTTGCCATTGTAGGTGGTTTCCTAGATGCCTACACCTTTTCTACAAGAGGTGGAGTGTTCTCTAATGCCATTACAGGTAACATAGTTCTTTTAGGTCTTAATTTGGCAAATTTGGATTTTTTCCACGCATTTAGATACTTTCTATCTCTTTTTGCCTTTGCCTCTGGGGTACTTATTATAAGTCTTATACAAAAGCGTATTAAGTACATAACTCTAATACATTGGCGAGAAATTGTGTTGGCTACAGAAATTATTCTTATATTTGTAGTAGGTCTTATTCCTAATCAGTATGACACTATAGCAAATATAATTGTACCATTTACCTGTGCTATACAGATTTCTACATTTAGAAAAGTTAAGGGTTATGCCTGTGCAACAACAATGTGTACTGGTAATCTTAGAGTAGCTACTGAAAGCCTTTTCGGTTTCATAACTTCTAAGGATAAAAACCAGCTCAAAAAATCACTTACATATTATGTTGTAATTACATTTTTCCTTATTGGTGCTATAATCGGTCTTGTAGCATGTAAGTTTTGGGATATTCACGCTGTATGGCTCTGCTGTATAATGCTTCTTGTTCTTTTCCCTCTTATGCACAACTGGCACAAAAAATATGGAAATATTGAAGAATAAGTACAAAAAAATCGGCTGTCCTCTGACAACCGATTTTTCTTTTATTATGATGATGCCTGAAATTGGCTATTGTACAACTTGCTATAAAATCCACCTTTTGCAAGAAGTTCCTCGTGACTTCCCTGCTCTATTATTTTACCCTCATTCATAACCAAAATAAGTGAGGCATTTCTTATAGTAGAAAGTCTGTGGGCTACAACAAAACTTGTTCTACCCTCCATCAACTTGTCAAAAGCCTCCTGTATCTGTACTTCTGTACGGGTATCAATACTAGAAGTTGCCTCATCAAGTATAAGCATTGGAGGTCTGCAAAGCATTACTCTTGTAATACATAAAAGCTGTTTCTGACCTTGACTGATACTGTCTTCACTTAAAACCGTATCAAGTCCCTTTGGCAATCTCTCAATAAATTCCCAGCTATGAGCCTCTTTAGCAGCCTTTATAATTTCATCGTCTGTAGCATTGGGCTTGCCGAAAGCTATGTTTTCTCTTACTGTACCCTGCTTTATCCAGGTGTCCTGCAACACCATACCATAGCAACTACGGAGGGCGTGTCTTGAAAGGTCCTTTATGTTGTGACCGTCTACAAGAATATCTCCCTTATCCACATTGTAGAAATTCATAAGCAAATTAATAAATGTAGTTTTTCCACAACCTGTAGGACCAACTATGGCAACTCTCATACCTTCTTTAGCCTGTAAATTAAAATCTTCAATAAGTTTTTTACTTTTATCATAGCTAAAGCTGACATTCTGAATATCCACCTGACCCTTTACATTGTCCACAGTACCCTCTGCGTCTTGACTTTCCTCTCTCTGTTCAAGAAATTCAAATATACCTGATGCACAAGCAAGGGCATTTTGCATTTCCGTAATTACTGAGCTTATGTCATTAAAAGGCTTCATATACTGGTTTGCATAGGCAAGCATTACAGAAAGTCCACCAACTGTAAGAAGTCCCTTTGGTATAATAAAAGCACCAACTAAGGCTACACCGGCATAAATAATATTGTTTACAAATCTGGTACAAGGGTTTGTAAGACTACTATAAAATACAGCTTGCTGGCTATACTTCTGAAGTTTATTGTTTATGACATCAAATCTTGATGATGCCTTTTCTTCGTAGCCAAAGGCCTTAACTACCTTTTGATTACCAATCATTTCCTCTATAAAAGCTGTCTGCTGACCTCTTGTCTTACTCTGTTTCTGGAACATAGTGTAAGAACGAGAAGAAATAAACTTAGCCACAAAAAAGCTCAAAGGTGTCAAAACAATAACCATAATTGTAATCCAAAAATTCTTAGAAAACATAAATACCAATGTAGCTATTATTGTTATAACCCCTGAAAAAAGCTGTGTAAACCCAAGTAAAAGACCGTCTGAAAGTATGTCGGTATCGGCTATAATTCTACTTACAATATCACCTGTACTATGGCTATCCAAGTAAGAAAGTGGCAATTTCTGAATATGCTTTATGGATTTAGAACGAATATCCTGAACAATTCTGAATGTCATTCTGTTGTTAAAAAGGTTCATTACCCAAGTGGCAAGAGCCGATACAACAGCAAACACAATAATCTGTTCCAAATAGTAAACCATTCTGCCAAAGTTTACATTGTGTTCTGCTACAATTTCATCTATAGCCTTACCAAAAAGAATAGGCACATAAAGCTGTAAAACAACTGAAATTCCGGCAAGTATTATACTTAAAGCAAGGAATATTTTGTACTTTCCAATAAGTTTCAGAATTTTAATTAAAACTTCCATACTGTTTTTCTGTTTTTTACTTTTCATACTCTCACACCACCTTCATAAAACTTGCGTTCCTCTGGAAATTGAGAGAAGTAAATTTCTCTGTATACCTGACATTTTCCCATAAGCTCGTTGTGAGTACCCTGTCCCACTAATTCGCCATTGTTAAGGACAAGAATGTTGTCGGCCTGTCTGATACCGGCAATTCTCTGAGATACAATAAATGTTGTTGTTTTATTTCCCAATTTGTGAATAGCCTGTCTTAATTTTGCATCTGTAGCAAAGTCTAAGGCACTAGAACTGTCATCAAGTATAAGTATTTCAGGCTTTCTCACTAAGGCTCTGGCAATAGTAAGTCGTTGTTTCTGACCACCGGATAAGTTTCTACCCATTTGCTCTAACTGGAAGTCCAACTGACCCTCTTTCTTTTCCACAACCTCTTTTGCCTGTGCTGTTTCAATAGCGTCATAAATTTCACTATCACTGGCTAATTCATTGCCCCATTTAAGGTTTTCTCTTATGCTACCCTTAAACAAAACAGCCTTTTGCTGAACAACAGCTATTTTTTCACACAATTCCTTGTGGGTATAATCTTTAACACTTTGTCCGTCTATAAGTACACTACCTTTTACAGCGTCATAAAATCTAGGAATAAGGCTTATTAATGTACTCTTACCACTACCAGTACCACCTATAATACCAATAGTCTGACCCTTTTTAGCCTTAAAGCTAATGTTTGAAAGACTAGATGCACCAGCTCCACTATAAGTGAAAGTAACATCTTTAAACTCAACGGCAGTATCACAATTATCCACTTTTTTACTTTCATTTTGTGGATATTCCATACTTGACTTTACATTGAGAACATTTGCAATTCTGTCAGCACAGGCCATTGATTTGTTAAGTGTAATTATCATTGATGCCATTTTTATTAACTCAACAATAATCTGTAACATATAGTTATAAAGGGCAACAACCTGTCCCTGTTGCATATTTCCTAAATTTACCTGAACACCAGCTTTATACACAAGAACTACTGCACCAATGTTAATAAGTACATAGGTTACAGGGTTCATTAAAACAGAAATTCTACCTACAAACTCATTTAATCTTGTCAATTCTCTGTTGCTGTCCTCAAATTCAGCTACAGACTGTTCCTCTCTGCAAAAAGCTCTTATTACTCTTACCCCTGTAAGATTTTCCATTGTAAGTCTTGTAACTCTGTCAAGTCCGGACTGTACCTTTTTAAAAAGTGGAATACTGACAAGCATAATAGATAATATTACAACAAAAAGTACAGGAATTGTAACAACAAATACAATGGCACACTTTACATTAATAGTAAAAGCCATAACCATAGCACCAATTACAATAAATGGACTTCTGAGCATAAGTCGCAAAGCCATATTAAGACCATTTTGTACCAAGTTTACATCGTCTGTAAGTCTTGTAATCAATGTGTCAGAACCTAAGGTATCAATTTCAGTAAAAGAAAGAGCTTGAATATGGTTAAACATAGCCTTTCTTACATTTGTGGCAAAGCCTACACTAGCTTTAGCAGCAAAAAACTGAGCCGTAATACTGCATGTAAGACCCACAGCAGCCATAAGAAGTAACACACCAAATCTTTCTACTATATAGGTGTGGTCGTTATTGGCAATACCTACATCAATAATCTGTGCCACAACTACTGGCACAAGTAAGTCAAACAATACTTCCAAAAATTTGAAAATAGGTGCAAGTATGCTTTCTTTTATATATGGTTTCAAATATATACCAAGACTTTTCATATCTTCACTCCATTCTTACAAATATTATTTGCATATTTACTGTAGTTCAGAACATTTTGCTATGCAAAATGTGGTTTGCTTTGCAAACCATCGGATTCATCTTTCCGATTCACTGGTCAGAACTTTCAACTTCGTTGAAAGCCACACTTCGTGTGTCCGATTTATCTTTCGGTTCACTGTCAGAACAAATTAACTGCGTTAATTTGTGGCTTGTAAACAAGCCATCGGATTTATCTTTCCGATTCATTAAAAAACCGTCTGCTACACAAGCAAACGGTTAATTTTATTATATTCTATTTATCTTTTCCAAAAATCTAATAATTTTACCACCCATTGGTACCATTTGTAAATCTTCTCTTGCAAAGCCCTTTACACATATCATTGCTACTACGAAAACTACTATAGCCACAACAATAGCTAAAAGCGTACATACAAGGTTACTAGGCATAAATTTATAGAATAAATGGTAGCTAAGCAAACTAAACACACCCATTATAATTGAGGCAATAGATGGTTTTACAAGCATACCAACAAAGTCCGGTCTTACACCTGTTGCCTTTATTAAAGCTCTGAAATTCAAAAGACTGGCAATAATATAGCAAACAGTTGTACTAATTACAGCACCAATAATATTTATTTCTGGAATGGCAATAAGGAAATAGTTTACAGGAATTTTAGCAATACTACCCCAAAGGGCATTCCAAGCTGGGGCATTAACCTTGCCTACACCCTGTAAAACACCTGTCGAAATCTGACTTAAAGCCAAGAAAACAACGCTTATTGAGCCGACTCTAATAAGCATACCACCATCAGAATAATTAGGGAAAAGCATTTGCAAAATCTGTGGACCTAAAGCACCAAGACCAATAGCTGCCGGAATAGAAATAATCATTGTAAGGCGAAGTGTAGTATCTACCTTTGCCTGTACAAGTTCGTGTTCCTTTCTTACTACACTGCCTGCAATACTAGGTATAACAGCTGTAGCAAGGGCAGTAGAAATAGCAACAGGCATAGTAGAAAGTGTAACATACTTACCTGTAAGCTGACCATAAAGGGCATCTATTTCTTCAGCCGTATAAGTACCAATAGCTGCCAAACGAGAATTAACCATAACCATATCTATTAAATTTGTCATAGAGAAAATAGCTGTACCAGTAATAACAGGAATAGCAATTTTAAAAAGGTTTGATGTAATTTCTCTGCTTGTTTCCACTCTGTAATCTTTCTTATCTTCAGCAAAAAGTTCCATTCTGCCTTTTCTCGATGTAAAGAAAATAACTACTAATGTAACAAGTCCTGCCAACGCACCAATACCAGTACCGGCAGTACCACCGGCTGCACCTAATTCAACACTTGTCTTAACAAGTATCCACGCAAGGTACACACTAAAAACAGCATTTAAAATCTGTTCCACAATCTGAGAAATCGCAGTAGGTACTGTACTGTTAAAACCCTGAAAATAGCCTCTGAAAACAGCCATAACAGAAACAATAAATACAGTAGGTGCTAAAGTCAATATACAATAATAGCTTCTTGGACTTCCTATAGCCTTACAGAAAGCATCTGCTCCCAAAAACATAGCTATAGTACAAATAAGACCCAATCCACCAGCAACAAAAAAGGAAGTTCTAAAAATCTTTTTAGCATTTGTGTATTCGCCTAATGCCAACTTTTCAGACACCATTTTGCTTATGGCAACAGGAAGACCTGCCGAACTCATAATCAAAAACATATTGTAAAGATAATAGCCAGCACTATAAATACCGTTTCCCTCATCGCCAATCATATTGGTGAGAGGTAAACGGTATAAAAATCCTAAAAGACGAACAAGTATGCCAGCTACTGCAAGTATAGCAGCCTGCTTTACAAAAGAACCTCCGTTCTTTTTCACTTTGTTCATTTATTTTTCTCCTTTAAATCGGATAATTAGCAACGAGCTGCCTTTCTTCTTGCAACTGGGTCAAGGTATCTCTTTCTAATTCTAAGGTTTTCTGGAGTTACTTCTACTAATTCATCATCGCCGATGAAGTCGATACACTGTTCAAGACTCATTACAACATGAGGAACAAGCTTTAAGGCATCATCAGAACCTGAAGCTCTAGTGTTAGTAAGCTGTTTCTTCTTACAAACATTAACTTCCATATCGCCTGAACGAGCATTTCTACCAACAACCATACCAGAGTAAACCTTTGTACCAGCACCGATGAAAAGTTCGCCTCTGTCCTGAGCGTTGAAAAGACCGTAACCAACAGCTTCGCCAGTTTCGAAAGCAACAAGTGAACCCTGACTTCTGCTCTGGATTTCGCCCTTGTATGGTTCATAACCATTAAATACAGTATTGATAATACCATTACCTCTTGTATCAGTTAAAAATTCATTTCTGTAACCAATAAGACCTCTTGCAGGAATGTTGAACTCAATACGAGTGTAACCACCGTTAGAAGGAGCCATATTTACCATTTCGCCCTTTCTAGTACCGAGCTTTTCAATAACTGTACCAACATATTCTTCTGGTACATCAATTGTAGCAAGTTCCATAGGTTCAAGTCTCTTGCCGTTTTCGTCATTCTTGTAAAGAACTTCTGGTCTTGAAACCTGGAATTCATAACCTTCTCTTCTCATTGTTTCAATAAGGATAGAAAGATGAAGTTCACCACGACCACTTACCTTGAAGGCTTCTGCTCTGTCTGTATCTTCTACTCTAAGAGAAACATCTGTGTTAAGTTCTCTCATAAGTCTTTCTCTTAAATGACGGCTAGTAACGAACTTACCTTCCTGACCAGCAAATGGACTATCATTTACACTAAATGTCATAGAAAGTGTAGGTTCACTAATCTTGTTAACTTCCATAGCTACAGGGTTGTCAACAACTGTGATTGTATCGCCGATGTGAATATCAGGCATACCACTTACAGCAACGATTGCACCAATAGTAGCTTCCTTAACTTCAACTCTTTCAAGACCTTCATATTCATAGAGCTTAGTTACTCTAATCTTAGTGAGCTTGTCTGGGTCATGGTAGTTTACAATAGCAACTTCGTCATTAACATGAACTGTACCATTTTCAATCTTACCAATACCAATCTTACCAACATATTCGTTGTAATCAATAGTAGTAACGAGCATACCAAAGTCTGCATCTGGGTCACCAGTAGGTGCAGGAATATGTTCGATAATTGTATCAAAAAGTGGCTTCATATCAGGTGCATCAAGGGCTTCTTCTGGAGTAAGGGCAGCCTTACCCATCTTAGCAGATGCAAATACAAATGGAGAATCAAGCTGTTCATCAGTTGCATCAAGTTCCATGAAAAGTTCAAGAATTTCATCAACAACTTCTTCAGCTCTAGCTTCTGGTCTATCAATCTTGTTTACACATACAACAACAGGAAGACCAAGGCTTAAAGCATTAGAAAGAACGAACTTAGTCTGAGGCATAGCACCTTCATAAGCATCAACTACAAGAACAACACCATCAACCATTTTAAGTACACGCTCTACCTCGCCACCGAAGTCAGCATGTCCTGGAGTATCGACAATGTTAATTTTTGTATGTCCATAGTAAACAGAAGTATTCTTTGAAAGGATTGTGATACCTCTTTCTCTTTCAATATCACCGCTGTCCATTACTCTTTCTCTAACAACCTGATTAGTACGGAAAGTACCACTCTGCTTTAAAAGTTCATCAACCAAAGTTGTTTTACCGTGGTCAACATGGGCAATAATAGCAACATTTCTAATATCGTCTCTTGTAGTTTTCATTTTATTCACTCTCTTTTTTCAAATTTTTTGCCTATTAACGCATTGTCAACATTATAACTAATTTTCATTTATTTATCAAGTATTCATATTAACAATTTTTTTACTGTCTTGCTGTTATGATATAGTAAATTTGCCAAAAGCCTAGGCTAACTTCCAAATGTAATCTTCCTTTTTAACTATACACTTTATTTTTACCCAAACTTATGCTATACTATCTCATTATAAACGAACCTTTGTTCAGGCATAGATTAAGACGAAAGGAAGATACCTGTGGATTATACTGAAGTTTCTGGTATTGTGGAAAGCATTACCTTCTATAATAAAGAAAACGGTTACTGTGTTTTTACAATTGCAGGAACTGGAAATGATGAATATGATGAGCTTACTTGTGTCGGTACAGTTCCAAGTATTGCACAGGGAGAGAGCATAAGTCTGAAAGGCAGAATGGTAAATCATTCTACATACGGTATGCAACTTAATGTAGAAAGCTATGAAAAAACTGCACCAAAGACAGAAAAAGCTATGGAGCTTTATTTAGCTAGTGGTGTATTAAAGGGCATAGGTCCTAAAACTTCCGCTAAAATTGTTAAAAAATTTGGTATCAAGACTATGGATATTATTGAAAACGAGCCTGAAAGACTTGCCGAACTAAGAGGTATAACTCTTGAAAAGGCTATTGCCATAGGACAGACATTCAGAGAACAGGCACAGCTTAGAGCTTTAATAATGTTTTTAGGTCAATATGGTATAACTCCGACTTATGCAATAAAAGTGTACCAAAAATACAAGGATAAGGCTATTGATGTTATAAGCCGAAATCCCTATTCCCTTGCTGATGATATTATTGGCATAGGTTTTAAAATAGCTGACGGTATTGCTGCCAAAATAGGTATTGCCCCTGATTCAGCATTTAGAATAAAGGCTGGCATAAGATATTGCCTCAATGCAGCAGCAAACAATGGAAATGTGTATTTACCTATGGAAATGTTGGTTCGAAAGGTTTCAGAGCTTTTAAACATATCTCCAGAGCCTATTTCAAACGAAATGACAGGTATGCACATAGCAAACTATATTTGGATTGACCGTACACCAGAATACGAAAATGTATATCTCAACTATTTTTACTATGCCGAAAGCTATGTTGCCAGAAAGTTAATAGAGCTTGCCGATATGGAGCTTGACAATACTGGCTTATACGATGACAAAATAGACGCCCTTGCCTACAGTCAGGGTATAACATTTGCAAAGGAGCAAAGATTGGCTATTATTGAGGCAATGAGCAACGGTGTACTTGTTATCACAGGTGGCCCTGGTACTGGTAAAACTACTATTATAAATGCTATTATTCAGCTTTCAGAGGCTGAGGGAATGGAGGTCACTCTTGCAGCTCCTACAGGTAGAGCAGCCAAAAGAATGGAGGAGGCTACAGGTCACAATGCCCAGACTATTCACAGGCTTTTAGGCGTAACATTTCTTAACGAGGATAGCAACCGACAGACTTTTTGCAAAAATGAAGAAGAACCTATTGAAACAGATATTTTAATTATTGACGAAAGTTCAATGATAGATATTATGCTTATGCAAGCCCTTTTAAAGGCTGTTGCCATAGGTACAAGAGTTATAATAGTAGGTGATTCAAACCAGTTGCCATCTGTAGGTGCTGGTAATGTATTAAAGGACATTATTACTTCCGGAGAAATAAAGGTAGTACAGCTTACTGAAATTTTCAGACAGGCTCAAAAGTCCGATATTATTATAAATGCCCACAAAATAAACAAAGGTGAACACCCTAATTTAAGCAAAAACGGCAGTGACTTCTTCTTTATGAAAAGGTATAACCAAAATGAAATATGTTCCCTTTTAGTCAGCCTTGTTACAACACGTTTGCCAAAGTATTTAAACTGTAAGCCTACAGATATACAGGTGCTTACACCAATGAGAAAACAGGGCTTAGGTGTTGCTTCTGTAAATGCTATTTTGCAACAGGCTATTAACCCTCCAGCTCCTAATAAGGCTGAAAAAGTTATGAAAAATATGACTTTTCGTGAGGGCGACAAAGTAATGCAGATTAAGAATGACTATGAAATGGAATGGAAATTAATCAGAAATAACATTGTCACAGATAAGGGAACAGGCATATACAATGGTGATGAGGGTTTCATAACTTACATAGACAACGATAGCAAATTTATGGAAGTAGTTTTTGACGAAAATAAAGTAGTCCACTATGACTTTGCACAGCTTGATAAATTGGAACTAAGTTATGCCGTTACAATACACAAAAGTCAGGGTAGTGAGTACAGAGCTGTTATACTTCCTCTTTTAAACGGTCCTGAAATGCTTATGACAAGAAATCTTCTCTATACAGGTCTTACAAGAGCTAAAAACTTAGCTGTCATTGTAGGCTCACCGGAAACTGTATATAATATGGTAGATAATAATAGAGAAATTGAAAGATTTACAACACTATCAAAGAAAATAAAAGAATTTGCAAAATTGTAGCTATTCTAAGAGGGGGCATTTTCACCGGAATTGTGGGGCAACTATACACTTTACTGTAAGTAGCTTATTTACTGGGTTTAAGGATTGTTTTTATTTTTAGGGGCAAAATACTTAAAAAATTTCATCTCTTATATTTTTTATATTTTTATTTTCTACTTTTTTACATTAAAAAAAATATGCCCCTCTTGCCCTCTGCCCAGTATTTACCGGTGTTTCGCTCACCCCACTTTGCCCCGTTTATTCCCCCTCTTTTGCTACTCTTAAAAATTCACTTTTCACAAATAAATTTTAATCTTTAAAGTTTAATCTTTAAATATGTAATATTCCTTGAAAAATATATATTTCAAAGTTAGGGCAATTTCATCTGAATTTTAGGGCAAGTTTGCATATTGCTGTAACACTCTTATTTACTAGGTTTAACGGCTGTTTTTTAATTTTTAGGGCAAAATATTGCACTTTCTTCATCTACTATATATTTTATATTTTTATTTTTTATAATTTTATTTTAAAAAAATATGCCCTAATTGCCCTAAGCCTTTTATTTGCTGGATTTTTCTTGCCCTAAACTTGCCCTAAACTTGCCCTAAACATACCCTAAACTATATTTTCATATCTATATCATTTTCAACTACATTTACAAAAATAACCAAATATTAAATTTAGGCAAAGTTACTGTATGCAATTCTATTGACGATTTTGAAATAATTTGTTATTATAGAACTAATATAATATTGGAGGTAACGAAAAATGAAAAAATTTGTAAAAGGTCTTGCTTTTGTACTTGCAGGCACAATGCTTTTAGGTATGGTAGGCTGTGGTAGTGCAAACAATAGTGCAGATTCTTCAGATAGTTCTGATGTAAAGACAGTTTCAGCTGGTAAGTTCACTTGGGCAACAAATGCTGAATTTGAACCATATGAATACAGAGATGGCGACAAGGTAGTTGGTATTGACGCTGAACTTGCTGACGCTATTGCTGAAAAGCTTGGTCTTCAGGCAGAAGTTGAAGATATGGCTTTCGATTCAATCATTCCTGCTGTTACAAGTGGTAAGGCTGATGTAGGTCTTGCAGGTATGACAGCTAGTGAAGACAGAAAGGTAAGTGTTGATTTCTCAGATACTTATGTAGAAGCCGGTCAGGTTATTATCGTAAAGAAGGGTTCTGACATCAAGGACGCATCTGGTCTTGCTGGTAAGACTGTAGGTGTTCAGCTTGGTACAACTGGTGACCTTTATGTTTCTGACCCTAAGAATGTAGAAAATGTAACTGTTCAGCAGTTCCCTAAGGGTGCTGATGCTGTAGAAGCATTAAAGACAGACAAGATTGACGCTGTTGTTATTGATAATCAGCCAGCAAAGAAGTTTGTTGAAAATAATTCTGACATCGAAATCTTAGCAACACCTTTAACTCAGGAAAGCTATGCTATTGCCGTAGCAAAGGACAACAAACAGCTCCTTGATGCAGTAAACAAGGCATTAGCTGAATTAAAGGAAAGTGGCGAATTAGACTCTATCCTTAACAAATATCTTGCAAATGACGAATCTGCAGAAACTACAACTTCTGCTCAGTAATTTATTTGCAAAGGTTATGACTTACAAAGGTGTGGAACTTCCACACCTTTTTTAAAGGTAAGTACCTTATTTTCGGAGGAAATATTTTATGTCAGATTTTCAGACTAAATTTTATTTGAATTTTATAAAAGATGACAGATGGAAGTACATAACTTCAGGTTTGGGCAACACACTTAAAATCACTGTTTTTGCCCTTATCTTTGCTGTTATTATCGGTGTGCTTGTTGCCATTATAAGATATTCTTATGACAAAAACCACACAAATAAGGCTGGTAACTTTATTCAGTCTTTACTTCAATTCTTGCTTGCTGTTGCCAACGGTATTTGCCATGTTTATTTAACAATTATTCGTGGTGTTCCTGTTGTAGTACAGCTTATGATTATTTATTTCATAATCTTCGCTAGTCCTGATGTAAGTAAGATTTTCTGTGCTGTAGTTGCTTTCTCTCTCAATTCCGGTGCATATGTTGCCGAAATCGTAAGAGGTGGTCTTAACAGCGTAGACAAAGGTCAGTTCGAGGCAGGTAGAAGTCTTGGTTTTGGCTATATTGCTACAATGTGGTACATTATTCTTCCACAGGCATTCAAGAACATTCTCCCAGCCCTTGGCAACGAAGCTATTATGCTTTTAAAGGATACTTCAATTTCCGGTTATGTTGCTATTCAGGACTTAACAAAGGGTGGCGATATTATTAGAAGTCGTACTTATGACGCCTTTATGCCACTTATTGCAGTAGCTTTAATCTATTTAATTCTTGTTACAATATTGACATTACTTTTAAGACGTTTGGAAAGGAGGTTGCAGTCTAGTGAAAGATAATAATCCATTAATCAAGGTTGACCATTTGGTAAAACAATTTGGCAACACAAAGGCATTAAACGATGTTTCTGCTGAAATTCGCCATGGCGAGGTAGTAGTTGTTGTTGGTCCATCTGGTTCTGGTAAATCCACTTTTCTTCGCTGTCTTAACCTACTTGAAGAACCTACAGATGGTCAGATATTCTTTGAGGGTACAGACATTACAGACCCTAAGACAAATATCAACACTCATAGACAGAAAATGGGTATGGTTTTCCAGCAGTTTAACCTCTTTCCACATATGACAATTATGGACAACCTTATTTTAGCTCCTACAAAGATTTTGAAAAAATCTCCTGATGAAGCTAAAAAGTACGCTATGGAACTTCTTGAAAAGGTTGGTCTTGCTGACAGAGCAGACTCTTATCCAAACCAGCTTTCAGGTGGTCAGAAACAGAGAATAGCTATTGTCAGAGCATTATGTATGCAACCTGATGTTATGCTTTTTGACGAACCAACTTCTGCCCTTGACCCTGAAATGGTTGGAGAAGTATTGGAAGTTATGAAGGACCTTGCAAAGGGTCATATGACAATGGTTGTTGTTACTCACGAAATGGGCTTTGCTCGTGAAGTAGGTACAAGAGTTATATTTATGGAAAAGGGTTCAATAATTGAAGAAAATGAACCAAATGAATTCTTTGAAAATCCAAAGAGTTCAAGATTAAAAGAATTTTTAAATAAGGTTTTATAATTTTTATCTCCGTAAGTTTTTACGGAGATTTTTTAGTGAATCGGAAAGATAAATCCGACGGCTTAACTTGTTAAGTCGCAAATTAACAAAGTTAATTTGTTCTGAAAAAGCTGAGTGAAAATGAATAAATATTTGACTTATTCATCAACTATGGTATAATTTTTAGTAACAAAACAATTTTTCAGGAGGTAGATTATGGTTCCCATTACTATAAGAGATTTGGAAATCGGCACAGGTATGCCAAAGGTTTGTTTACCTATTGTTGGACATACTCAGTACGAAATTGTATCTCAGACTATGACTATTGCATCTTTAAAGCCAGATATTGTTGAATGGCGTGTAGACTGGTATGATGATGTTCTTCAGTCAGAAAACTTAATTGAAATGCTCAAGCAGGTTAGAAAACTTCTTGACAGAATACCTCTCCTTTTAACTTTCAGACGAGTTGAAGAAGGTGGCGTTCAGGAATGTACTATTGAGGAGTACACAAGAGTATACGAAACTGCTATTCAGAGTGGTCTTGTTGACCTTGTTGACTACGAGCTTGAAGTAGGCGACGATGCTCTTATTCCTCTTATTAAGCACGCAAAAGATGCCGGCATTACTGTTGTGGTTTCTAACCACGACTTTGAAAAAACTCCAGCAAAGGAAGAACTTATCAGAAGAATGGAAAAAATGATTGACATTGATGCTGATATTCCTAAAATTGCTGTTATGCCAAACTCAAACAGAGATGTTTTAGAACTTCTTGATGTTACAGACACTATTCATCAGAAATACCCTGATGTACCTATTATTACAATGAGTATGGAGGGCAGAGGTATTGTAAGTCGTGTTTGTGGCGAAATCTTTGGTAGCTGTGTAACATTTGGTTGTGCAAGAAAGGCGTCTGCCCCTGGACAGATTGAGGCTGATGACCTTGAAAGAGCAATAAAGATTATTCACGAAAACCTTTATCACAAAGACGAATTTGAAAATATGCAGTAATTTTTAAATAAATCTATACATAATTGGGGATTTTCTTTTAGATTATCCCCTATTTTGTTGCAAATTTGGATAATTTTTACTTATTGCATAATTATACAATAATTATTTTATGTATACTGTCCCTTAGGGCTGTTATTTGCCTTTTAATTTTCTTATTTTTATTGACAATTAGGCTTATATACTTTAAAATATATAGTATACATTGTGCATTGTTTACAAAAAGGAGGATTCCATTATATGAAAAGATTTTTATCAACATTTATAGCACTTGCTTTATCAACAGTAATGCTTGCTGGTTGTGGCAGTGCATCTTCATCTACTGCATCTACAGACGGTGCAAAATCAGATAAGACTTACAACATCGGTGTAATTCAGTACACAGAGCACCCTGCCCTTGATGCAGCAAGAGAAGGATTTATTGAAGCCTTAAAAGAGGGTGGCTATGTAGACGGCGAAAATGTAAAGATTGATGTTCAGAATGCACAGGCTGACCAGTCAAATCTTAAAACTATTTCTCAGAAATTCGTTACTGACAGAAAGGACTTAGTTTTAGCTATTGCTACTCCTGCAGCTCAGTCTATGGCAGCTGAAACAAAGGATATTCCTATTCTTGTTACAGCCGTTACTGACCCTGCTGAATCTGACTTAGTAGAGTCTAACGAAGCACCTAACACAAATGTTTCTGGTACTTCAGATATTAACCCTGTTTCAGACCAGATTGCTCTTTTAAAACAGCTTGTTCCAGATGCTAAAAAGATTGCTATTATGTACTGCTCAGGTGAACAGAACTCAGTTCTTCAGGCTAAAATGGCTAAGGAAGCAGCTGACAAACTTGGTATTGAATCAAAGGAAGAAACTGTTTCTAACACAAATGATGTTGCTCAGGTTGCAGAATCTATGATTGGCAGATATGACGCAGTTTATATTCCTACTGACAATGTCCTTGCATCTTCAATGCCTCTTTTAACAAGTATTACTAATCCTAAGGGACTTCCAGTAATCGTTGGTGAAGAAGGTATGGTTAAGGGTGGCGGACTTGCTTCTGTTGCTATTGACTATACAGAACTTGGTAAACTTACTGGTAAAATGGCTATTGACATTTTCGGTGGTAAGGACATTAAGACAATGCCAATTCAGTACACAGAAAATCCTCAGCTTGTTGTAAACAAGAAGGTTGCTACTGAAATGGGTATTACTATTCCTGATGATGTTGCCTCAAAGGCTAAAATGATTGAAGAATAATGCAATATTTACTTTTATTGCAGTTAATCTAATTTTTAATTTTGTAAAGGGGCGGAAATCTCTGCCCCTTTATATTTTATTTTTACTGTAAGGAGAATTAATATGATTTTAAGTTTATTGGGTCTTATGCCAGGTGCTTTTGCTCAAGGTTTATTATGGGCAGTAATGGCAATCGGCGTATATATTACATACAGAATACTTGATATTGCTGACTTAACAGCTGAAGGTTGTTTCACTTTAGGTGCAGCTGTAACTTGTAAACTTGTTACATTAGGTTGGGACCCTTTCACATCAACTATCGTTTCTTTTTTAGCCGGTCTTTTAGCCGGTCTTGTTACTGGTTTATTACATACTAAGCTCAAAATTCCTGCTTTGCTTTCTGGTATTCTTACAATGACAGCCCTTTGGTCTGTAAACCTCAGGGTTATGGGTCAGTCAAATATACCTCTTTTAAAGCAGACTACAATTATTTCACTTTTAGAAGATGTTGGTCTTACTAAAAATGTAGCAGCCATTGTTGCTGGTCTTGTTCTTACTGTTTTTGTAATCTTCATTTTATGGATATTCTTTAACACAGAGCTTGGTTTCTCACTTCGTGCTACAGGCGATAACAAAAATATGATTAGAGCACAGGGCGTAAACACTGACAATACTCTTATTTTCGGTATTATGCTTGGTAACGGTCTTATTGCAGTTTCATCTTCTCTTGTTGCCCAGTTCAACGGTTTTGCCGATATTAGTATGGGTACAGGTACAATCGTTATTGGTCTTGCATCAGTAATCATTGGCGAAGTTGTTTTTGGTCACAGAAACCTTTTACATTCCCTTATAGCTGTTGCTTTAGGTTCAATACTTTATAGAATTATTATAGCTTTGGTTTTATGGCTTGGTTTAAGCTCAAACGACTTAAAACTTATAAGTTCAGTTCTTCTTGCTATTGCATTATGTTTCCCTGCAATCAGAAATATCTTTACAAAGAACCTTAAAAATTCTATTAAAAAGGGAGGCAGCGAAAATGCTTAAACTTGAAAATATACATAAGTTTTTTGAAATAGGTACAGTAAACGAAAAACACATTTTAAAAGGTGTAAACCTTGAAGTAAATGACGGAGATTTTATAACAATTATTGGTGGTAACGGTGCTGGTAAGTCTACACTTTTAAACTCTGTAGCCGGTACATTCCCTGTTACTTCTGGTAAAATCTTTATTGACGGCGATGATGTAACTGCTGAACCAGAATTTAAGAGAGCAAAGCACATCGGTAGAGTTTTTCAGGACACAAGAATGGGTACAGCCTCTGATATGTCTATTGAACAAAACCTTGCTATTGCCTACAGACGAGGCAAAAAGCGTACCCTCCGTTGGGGTATTACAGAAAGAGAAAGAGGTCTTTACAGAGAACTTTTATCTCAACTTGATTTAGGTCTTGAACATAGACTTAAAGACAAAACTCGTTTCCTTTCTGGTGGTCAAAGACAGGCACTTACACTTCTTATGGCATCTTTCCACCAGCCTAAACTTCTTCTTTTAGACGAGCATACAGCTGCCCTTGACCCTAAGACAGCAGCAAAGGTTCTTGATTTAACAGTAAAAATCGTAGAGGAAGAAAAACTTACTGCTATGATGGTTACTCACAATATGAAAGACGCTTTAAGAATTGGTAATCGTCTTATTATGTTGCACAACGGTAATATTATTTTAGACCTTTCTAAGGAAGAAAAGCAGAATATGGAAGTTTCTGACCTTCTCAAGATGTTCGAAAGAGCAAGTGGCGAGGAAATGGATAACGACAGAATGCTTTTAGGCTAAATATAAACAATCATTATAAACATTATAAAAAGTCGTCACAAAATTGTGGCGATTTTTTGTTTTTCGTGGTATTATATTACTATATTTTTTTAGGAGGTTGTTTTTTATGGAATTATTGTGGATTAATTGCTGTATTAGTGGCAAGGAAAATTCAAGGACTTACAAACTTACAAAAGAATTTTTGGAAAAGTATAAACCCGAAGAAAATTTGGAAGTTGTAGAAATAGACCTTTCATTACAAAAACTACAGCCTTTGAAGAAAGAAGATATTGAAAAGAGAGATAGACTTTTAAAATCCGGTTCTCTCAATGACCCGATATTTGATTTTGCTGACAGATTTAGGCGTGCAAACTACATTGTTATTTCTGCACCTTATTGGGATTTAAGTTTCCCATCACTTTTAAAGGTATTTTTTGAGCATATTTGCGTATGTGGTATTACATTTGCCTATGACGAAAACGGTGTAGAAAAAGGTCTTTGTAGGTGCAAAGAATTGACATACATCACAACCTGTGGTGGATATTTGGGCAACTACAACTTGGGATATACCTACATAAAGGGGCTTTGTGGTCTTTTTGGTATTGAAAGCACAACTGAATATGCCCTTGAGGGTTTAGATGTTGAGGAAAAAGAAGTATCTCTTGAAAATTGCAGGGTTATGAAATAGCCTATGCAGTTGACAATAAACAATTTTAATATTACTATATATTTTTGGTAGGTGATAGCGTGCATAGAAAATTATTTTTTGTTGCATTTATAGGTATTGTAGCTTTAGCACTATGGCTTACATTTTTTACTTTGCCTGTGTTCAATATAAAGTCAATAGAAATAAGTGGCAATGAAAATTTATCAAAAGAACAAATTGAAAGTATGTTAAATACAAAGGTTGGGAATAATATTTTCGCCTTTAATAAAACAAAAGCATTAAAAAATATTAAGTCCAACAACTATGTTGAGGAGGTTAGTATTCACAGAAAACTTCCGTCAACAATAACTGTAAATATTAAGGAATATAAGTTAAGAGCCTATGTGCCTTATATGGGTTCATATCTTTATATTAATGACTACGGAAGAATACTGGATACACAAAAGACATTTAAAAAGCAGTTACCTGTTGTAGAGGGTCTTAAATTTAACCAGTTTACATTGGGAGAAGTTTTACAGGTAGATAACCCAAGTGCTTTTGACACAGTAGTACAGCTTTCTAAACTTTTTGAAAAGGACCAGCTTTTAAATACTATTGTACAAGTTGATGTTTCTGATGAAAATGATATACACTTTTATGTAGGAAAAATTGATGTAGAGTTTGGTAGCTTTGATGACGCAAACAAAAAATTGCTTACATTAAACGAAGTTTTAAAGCAGTTAGATACTTCCTATGCCGGTGTACTTAATTTAACAGGTGGCAACCCAACTTGCACATATATTAATTAAAATGGCATAAATGCTTGCAACTAAAAGTAAAATTATTTTATTTATCATTAAGAACTTATAAATAAAATATAACCAACAAAAAATATTTTTAACCATTTATACATTAATTTATAATATAAATTTGTATGGAAATATTAAGAAAATATGATAAATTAACCAAAATTTTATTTTTATAGAAAATATGCTTGCAATATTGCCTAAAAGCAATTAAAATAATAATAGGTAGGTTTATGACTGGGAGGTTATAAACGGTTTATTATAATGAACGACTTGATGTTTATTCATATATAGGAGGATAATGTTGTGATTGAAATTGTAAACGAATTAAAAGATGTTGCAAAGATTGTTGTAATTGGTGTAGGTGGTGGCGGATGTAATGCCGTTGATAGAATGATTGCATCAAATACTGATGTAGAATACATTGCCGTAAATACAGATCAGGCAGCCTTAAACAAATCAAACGCAACAAAGAAAATCGCTATAGGTGCAAAACTTACTAGAGGTCTTGGTGCTGGTGCTCGTCCTGAAGTAGGTGCAAAGGCAGCTGAAGAAAATTCTGCTGATATTACTGACGCACTTGAAGGTGCTGATATGGTATTCATCACTGCTGGTATGGGTGGTGGTACAGGTACTGGTGCTTCTCCTGTTATTGCAAAAATGGCTAAGGAAATGGGTATTCTTACAGTAGCTGTTGTTACTAAGCCTTTCGACTTCGAAAGAAAGAAGAGAATGAACTTTGCCCTTGAAGGTATCGAAAAGTTAAGAGAACATGTTGATACAATCATCGTTATTCCTAACCAGAAGCTTTTACAGTCAGCAGACAAGAATATTTCTGTTCCACAGGCTTTCGAACTTGCTGATAGCGTTCTTTATCAGGGTGTTACTGGTATTTCTGACCTTATTACTAAGGCCGGCGATATTAATGTTGACTTTGCTGATATTTGTACAGTTATGCGTGACCAGGGTCTTGCTCACTTCGGTATTGGTCGTTCTACTGATGTTGAAGAAGCTGCTAGAACTGCTATTAACTCTCCATTAATCGAAACTTCTATTGATGGTGCTAAGGCTGTAATCGTTAACTTTACAGGTAGCAGAAACCTCGGTCTTTTCGATGTAAACAATGCTGCTAATATTATTGGCGAAGCTCTTGACCCAGATGCTGAACTTATCTTTGGTACAGTTTACGATGATACCCTTGAAGACGAAGTTATCGTTACTGTTATTGCTACTGGTCTTGACGAAAGCAATGATGCTAATAAGATTGAACAGCCAGCTCCTGCAAAGGAAACAGCTAAGGAAGAAACTGTTAGACCTGCTACAAAAGCTCCAAATAGAGCATTCCCAAGTAGCTTTACTCAGGTTTATACACCTGTTTCAGATGATTCAGATTCTGACCTTGCTATTCCAACTTTCATTAGAAAGAGATAATTTAATCGGGTATATAAATAAAAATCTGAGGATATACTGTTATCCTCAGATTTTTTTATAATTTAACAAATTTAATTTGTTACGACTTACATATTTTTAAGTTCATCTTCTATTATTTTAGGCACTTCCTCAATATCTACACCAAAGGCAATAGCTATTTCTAAATGAAGTTTCTCCTGTGCCTCCTTAAAAAATATATTTTCTATTGTCCCCTCCTTTTTACCCTCTTTTTTCCTATCTAAGTTCTTTTCATATATGGTTTTAATAAGCATTAACATATTTTTGCTGTCACAATTTTTCAAAAATGTCTTGTAATAGTCCGATTGTACTTTCATATTTTTACTGTGAATTTTAATAGTTTCAAGATTGGGAATTTTATGTATAAGCTCTTTTATCTGTTCCTTTGTCATTATCTTTCTCATAAAAACATTGGTGTCAATAGGTGTGTATATTACTTCTTTCTCTCCATAGGAATATAACTTGTAATACTTCTTGTCGGGGTTCATACCTATTTTATCTCCACTTAAAATGCCATCAATACGACATACTCCAACATTTCCATACATTATATTGTCATTTATATCAAACATATTTAACATCCTTGCTAACGCTACTATACACTACTTATATTTTATCATCTTTTTGTACTGTAATGTAAGTTACAATTTTGTTAAAATACTTGACGAAAATATTTATATAATATATAATTTAAGGGGTACGCTAATATAGCTCAGGAGGTAGAGCGCAACATTGGTAGTGTTGAGGTCACGGGTTCAACTCCCGTTATTAGCTTATAGCAAAAGCCCTGTAATCTAGGTGGTTACGGGGCTTTTTTACTTTTAAGATATTCTTATAAAATACTATTTTCAATGAATTATCATCCATTTTTCTACTATTTACTTTCCATTTTTTTATGTTACTTTGCTTATTTTTGTTCTATTTTTATTTACTTTAAACAAAGACCACCAACATTAATCATTTTTTACCTTGCCAAAAAATAATAAAAAAGATGCTAACTTCAGTAAAATTTGAAATTAGCATCTTTCATTAGTCTAAGTCTATATTTTCAGCTTTTTCATTACTATATGAAATTCCATTGTAATATCCTAAAAAGGTAAAAAATAAATCTGATTTAAGGAAAAAACAATCTCTATCACTATTTAATAAATCTGCACCAGAGCAATCCACATTATACCATTTGCCATTGATTTGTACCATATTCCATTCATGTTTCATTGATTTGCTTATTACAACATCACAAGGAATATTTAATTTTGTTAATATATTTTTATAGGCAATGGCAAATGCTCTACAAACACCTGTTCCACCTTCATATAACATTAAATCATCAGAATTTTTTAAAGTCCAATCGTAGTCATAATTATCAATTAG
Source organism: Eubacterium sp. CAG:274 (assembly GCA_000432155.1). GTDB lineage: Bacteria > Bacillota > Clostridia > Lachnospirales > CAG-274 > CAG-274. Next base: position 77,941 of record FR888489.1, on the reverse strand, counting down.
GTAATCGTAAACAAACTTTGCTTTTTCATAGTCAGTTTTATATTCTTGAGCCTGTTCAACAATAGGGTCAACTACACTGTCTATAAACTTTCTTTTTTCTTTTATTTGCTGTGGATTATATTTATATTCCACAATTATTTTATCTACCTTATTGCCATTCATTTTAAATTTAGCCGAATGTTTTACATACCAAGCATTTTCACTTCTACTGACTAAGTAAGTAAATTCATTTTGAGCTTCTTCTTGAGAATACTTATATTTAGACATATCAATTTGTTTTGCGTAAGTTGATATACCATTTTCCAATTTATCTCCGAAAGGAGATGCAAAACCAACACAACAATTAGTTATAGTAGTGATAATTGTAATAATAACAACACAAAATTTTTTCATAAAAAATCCCCCTTTTAAATCTAAAAATTTTCTTGAATTATGAAGAAATGAAAACAACCTCTACGGAATGTATGTAGGTTATCTTGTATTATACAGGTTAACATATCATAAGTCTATAGACAAATTTAATAAATTTATATATAATAAATTATATATATTTAACGAAAACTTCTAGGAGGGCGTAATTATGGCTGTAAATAAGGATACTAGAAAAATTAAAGAAGCCGGCGAATATACAACAAGTCCAGCAAGAAGAAAAGCTAATAATAAATTTGCAAAACAAAACTATGAAACCGTTGGTTACAAGTGTAAAAAAGGAATAAAATCTATATTGGAAATCATTGTTAAAAACACAGGGGAAAAGTCTGTGTCTAAGCTTGTTGAAAAAGCTGTTATAGAATATGTTAAAAATTTAGAACATGGAACAAATGTATTAGCTAGTGCTGAAGAAGATTTGTTATTATTAAAAGATATATTGAAATACGACAATGAAAACAGATGTCTTTATCCCCTAGACCAACTGGATTATCTCAAGGACTTATGTTATATGTATTATGAAAATCGTAAAGATAAAAAAGACTTTGAATTTAGCCCCATTCTTATAGACTTTTTAAAACCATATAATGATGAATATTGCTATATAGAAGACCCTAAAAAACTTTATAAACTTGTTTATTATGCAAATTCGTCTTTTTATGATTATACTGACGATGATGACGATACAGAGGAAGAAGATGAAACAAAAAAGAAATAAAATATTATTAAATTATTCCTGAATATCTAGGATTATTGTACCCAGTCTATGACATTTTACTATTTCAAACTCTTGACTATATAGAACTTTAATGTTAATATAAATATACAAGAGGGAGCAACAAAGGTTGCTACCCCACCTATAAGTTAAAAATAACCGCCTAGTCTTGGGAGATTGTGGCGGTTATTTTAATATGTATAGCATTACAAGTAATGCAAGAATATTCTGAACAATAATCAAAAAGAACATCATTTTCTTTCTATACAGTTACTGCGTCTTTAAGGTCAATATCTTTGCCCATAACATTTGTTATAATAATAGCTACTTGCTTATGGTTATTGCAAACACTATAGCCACACAACATAGGTCCTTTTTTGAAAAATAGCATTATTTCAGCATTTTCTTCTCCATATGTCTTACCATCATATTCCCAGCCACTTTCTTTCAATTTGTTAACATATTCTCTGTCAACATCATCTCCTGATGAAAACTTACTTTTGTCGTACTTAAAATCGTATATATAACCCTGTCCTACAAAACCATCTACATTTATTTTTTCATTTCCCAATAAAGTAGCACCGCTAAAACTTCCATAGTCTGGCAAGTCACTATAGTCCTTATAAAATTCTGTACTTTCTCCACCAATAATTTTAACTATTTTGTTTTCACTATCCCATTGAACAGTATAGCCAAAGGTTTCTGCTACAAATCTGGCAGGTGCTAATGTTCTGCCATTTACAATTACTGCCGGTGCGTCCAATTGTACTTCCTTATTGTTTACAGTTGCTACCTTTGTTCCAACAGTCATATTTACTGTTGCATCACCCTTTTTAGCTGTTATTGTCTTTGTTTCTGCATCAAAATCAATATTAGCACCAACAGCCTCAAATATTGCTCTTACAGGTACCATTGTTCTACCATCTATAACAGTAGGTGGCACTTCTGCTGATATTTCACTACCATTAATCTGTAATGAAATACTCTTTTCTCCACCATATACTGCTGAAACTCCACCTAATAATATTGTAGCTGAAAGTAAAACGCAAAATACATTTTTTATGCTCTTTTTCATAAACTTTCCACCTTTTCTAATTGTATGTATTAAGTATAATAAAATTTATTTTTTATGTCAATAAAGCGTGCAAGTGCTTTTTCTATAAAATAAATTAACTCCCAAATTCAGACTTCATTGTCCAAAAATTGAGAGTTAATAAAAAATTATTTACTTTCTTCAAGCATTTTATTTAAAAGTTCTGCATTTTTTGAACTCTTAATAACTTCAACCATTATTTTCTTATCGTAAAAATTTGTGCCAAATGATAAAATTCTATCGTCTTTAGTACAAATCAATGTTATTATGCCAGCCTCTTCAGCCTCAGCCATAGCTGTAACTTTCCAACCAGTTTTTTCTACTTGTTCAGCATAAGTTTCAACTACTTTATCTAAGCCACTAAATCTTGATTCATCATACTTAAAATCATATATATAAGAATGACTCTTAAAATCACTTAATTCTACAGTCATTTTATCTACAAGATTAGCACCACTAAAAGTTCCATAATCCAAAACATCGCTATATTCATCATAATACTTTTTGCTTGATGAAGTTGCTGTTGCTTTTGTAGTTGTTTCAGTTGTTGATTCTGTAGTTGTTTCTGTTGTAGTTTCTGTTGTTGTTACAGTAGTGGTTTCTGTTGTAGTTTCTGTACTACTTTCTTTGCCATTGATTTTTACTATTTTGTTTTCGGCGTCCCATTGAACAGTATATCCAAAAGTTTCTGCTACAAATCTGGCAGGTGCTAATGTTCTGCCATTTACAATTACTGCCGGTGCATCTAACTGTACTTCCTTATTGTTTACAGTTACAGCATTTGCTCCAACAGTCATATTTACTGTTGTTTCGCCCTTTTTAGCTGTTATTGTCTTTGTTTCTGCATCAAAGTCAATATTAGCACCAACAGCCTCAAATATTGCTCTTACAGGTACCATTGTTCTTCCATCTATAATAGTAGGTGGTACTTCTGCTGATATTTCACTACCATTAATCTGCAAAGAAATATTGCTTTCCTCACCATATGCAACAGTAACTCCACTAAATAACATACCTGTTGACATTAATACACATAATGCCTTTTTCAAGTTCTTTTTCATAAAAACACACCCTCTTTATAATTATTATATTTTCATTATAATAATCATAACTACCTGTGTCAATATTTTTATTTAACATTGTTTAAAAATCAATTTGCACTTTGGTATATTCTTTTCCATTTTCCTGCTTTATATTGACAAAATGAAACAAGCCAGTTTACAAACCAACCTAAAGGCACAACATACCATATAACCTCAACACCAAATTTAGGAGAAAATACTACTGCCACAAAAACTCTTATAAAAAGGTTTGCCAAGTTGGCAACAGTAAACATTACCATATCCCCTGCACCTCTTAAAAGACCGTCTACAGCCATTTTAAAGCCTATCATACTATAGAAAAAGCCCATATATGCCATAAGATTATATCCTGTGTCAAATGCCTCTTTTGTAGCATCTCCGCCCATAAACAATGACATAATCTGTCCATTAAACAATTCAATAACAGCTAAAATTACTATACCGGATATAATAACCATAATGTTTGCACATTTGTAGCCCTGAGGTACTCTCTCCATTTTTCCAGCACCTATATTCTGAGCTGTATATGATGACAATGCATTACCTATAGCTGCCATAGGCACAACACATACTGACTCTATTCTCATAGCTGCTGAAAAGCCGGCAAGCACTTCTGAACCAAAGTTATTTACTGATGACTGTACAAGCATAAGACCTATTGAAACAGTAGACTGTTGTAGTATAGACGGAAAAGCTATTTTAGCCATTGTTACAAGTTCTGCCATATCAAATAAAGTTGTTTTACCTATCTTCAATTTTCTCAACTGTATCATAAATACAAAAAATGACAGCACTACAGAAATACCCTGTGCAATAAATGTTGCCCAAGCTACACCAACTACACCCATATTAAAACAGGTTACTAACAATATATCCAATATAATATTTAATACAGATGAGAATATAAGAAAATACAAAGGTATTTTAGACTTACCAAGGGCATTAAACATTGACGAAACAACATTGTACATAAATAGGAATGGTAAACCTAAAAAATATATGTTTAAATATTCAACAGCCATATCTATTACATTTGACGGCGTATTTAACAGTATAATTATCTTTTTACTAAACACTAAGCCGAATACACCTAAAAATATACTTACAGCCAAAAATGCAATAAAAGCCGTAAAAACAGCTGTTTTCATTCTTTTGTACATTTTTGCACCAAAGTATCGACTAACTGTAACAGATGCTCCTATTCCTCCACCAATGGCAATACAGATAAAAACCGTAGTCAAAGAATAGGAAACACCTACAGCTGCCAAGGCTTCTTCCCCTACATATCTTCCAATAACAGCTGAGTCTGCCATAGTATACATCTGCTGAAAAAAATTACCTATAATCATAGGCAAAGCAAAAATAAAAAGAGCCAATATAGGCTTTTTCTTTACTAAATAATCGTTTTCCATTTTTCTTCCTCTTTTTCTCTATGTGTTTATACCCCAATTATACTATTATGTATTTGTCATTGTCAAATTAAATGGTCAGAACATTTTGCTTTGCAAAATGTGGCTTGTGAACAAGCCATCGGATTTATCTTTCCGATTCATTAAAAAGAGAGTGCCTAAACACTCTCTTTTAAAAATCAATATTCATTAGTGAACCTTGAGAACTTCTGAGTCCTTATGTATTTCTTCCAATTCATTTGCAAGGTCATCAAGTTCTGTGTTAAGTCTATCCATAATCTTGTCATCAACTTTGTGATGTAAGAAAATATGTTCCATTCTTTCGTAGGCATTTCCTGTCTTTTCAGCAAGTTCAATATACTTATCAATATTGTTAAGCTGACTAGACATTTTAAATCGTGTAATATCGTCTTTTATAAATTCGATAATTTCTCTCTGGTCTGCGTACTTACCCTTTACCATAGCATATGGTCTCATACGCTGAAGGAAAAATTTATCCTTTCTTGTAATGTTAAAAACATAAGAAACAATTAAACCGTTACCTAAATCAAAATTTGCTATGTGCATACGGCTATCGAAAACCTTAATATCCGTTGCCCCAAGCTGTTTAAGGTTAAAAGCGATAATATCGCCACTTACAGTATTTTGATTCATAAAATCCCTCCTCTGATATTTTATTCATACATAATTACAAGATATGCAGTAGAAACAATAATAGACATAATCATAAGTGGGAAACCAATCTTAAAGTAGCTACCAAATGTGATTTCGTGTCCATCTCTCTTACTGATACCTGAAAGAACAACGTTAGCTGATGCACCAACAAGTGTACCATTACCACCAAGACAAGCACCAAGAGATAATGCCCACCAAAGAGGTGCAATATCCATACCACTCTTGCCCATTGTAATAATAAGTGGAATAAGTGTCGCAACGAAAGGTATGTTATCTAAGAATGATGAAAGTATAGCAGAAACCCATAAAATAAGCAAGAGCATAAGCAAGTCATTACCCTGTGTTACATTAATAAGGAATTTTGCCATCATATCAATAACGCCTGTCTGCTGTAAACCACCTACAACACCGAAAAGACCAACAAAGAATACAATAGTAGGCCATTCAACTGTTGCAATAATTTCTTCTGGGTCTGCCTTTCCATGGCTGAGGAACAATATAACTGCTGCTGCTGCAATAGCTATTGTGGCAGACTGTATACCTAAAGCATCGTGAAGCATAAATGCAACAACAACGCAAATCATTACAACAACACTCTGAATAAGAAGAACCTTATCCTTAATAGCCTTGTTTTCGTCTAATTCCATAACTGCTGCCATTTTTTCTGGTGTAACATGGAGCTTTCTACCGTAAATAAAGTAGAAACAGAATAATGTAAGAACACCAATAATAACAGCTGGAACACCTGTATTTACAATAAAGTCATTGAAACTAAGTCCTGCGGCACTACCAATCATAATGTTAGGTGGGTCACCAATAAGTGTAGCTGTACCACCAACATTAGATGCTAAAATCTGTGTAATCAAAAATGGTACTGGATTAAGCCCAAGCATTTCTGTAACAGCGATTGTCATTGGACCAACCAAAAGTACAGTTGTAACATTATCAAGGAAAGCTGAAAGAACAGCTGTAATAATGAAAAATAAAATCATTATTATCCAAGGCTTACCTTTTGATAATTTAGCTGCTTTAATAGCTATGTATTCAAACAAGCCGGAAATTTTTACTACTGACACAAAAAGCATCATACCTATTAATATACCAACTGTGTTAAAGTCTATGTAAGATGCTAAACTTTCTACATCAAGTATCTTACAGGCTAACAACAAAGTTGCACCAGCAACGGCTGCTAAAGCACGATGAACTTTTTCTGTCATTATTGCTGCCATAGTGACAACAAAAATAATAATTGAAATAATCTGTTGTGCGTCCATAATTTCCTCCATTTATGTTTTTTTATTTTCAAAATCATTATACGGCAGTTTTTCTTACTATTCAATATTTATAAACATATTTTTTAGGCTATATTTAATATAAAACATATGTTATACTACAGTTTTTTGGGCATTTTGTCTAAAAAATAACAATATTTAACAATAAAATCACAATTTATTATATTTTTCAATTTTATAATTATACATTTTCTATTTATAGATTTTACATTGTTATTACTTACTTTATAAAAGTTTTACCTTATATTTAAATATATTTATTGCAATATTTTTTTATATACTATAATATTATATTATCAATTTTATAATTTTTTTTGTAGTTTTTCTACTTAAAAATTATGGAGGCAAAAAATATGGAAAATACAGTTTTGTTTAATATACAAAAAAAGTACTCTGAACTTAGTAAATCAGAAAAAGTTGCTGCCGATTACATCTTAAACTATAAAAATAATTACGAAAATCTCTCTATTTCCAAAATGTCTGAAAAAGCTAACATCAGCCAACCTACAATAATTAGGTTTGCAAGAGCTTTGGGCTACAAAGGTTTTAAGGAGCTTAAATACGCCCTTTTACAAAATTCTACAGCACCTAAAAAACTAAATCCTATGGACGGGTTTGAGCTTACTGGTAGTGAAAAAGTTGAGGATATTCCTGCTAAAATAACTGCTACAGCAATTTCTCTTTTGGAAACTTCACTTAAATCCATATCTTCTAGTGATTTCAGCCGTCTTATAAATATATTAAAAAAAGCCGAAAATATAACTATATTTGCTATAGAAAATTCCTCTGTAGTAGCTATGGATTTAATTGTCAAACTCTCATATTTAGGCTTTAACTGTACATATAATTCCGACCCATATTTACAGAAGGTAAATGCCTCTAATTTGAAAAAAGGAAGTGTTGCCATTGGTATATCATATTCTGGCTATTCTTCTATTACAGTAGAAAACTTAAAAACAGCAAAAAAAGCCGGTGCAACTACAGTAGCTCTTACAAATTTCAACAAAGCTCCTATTAGTAAGTTTGCCGATATTACAATATACTCCAGCAATAGACAGTATTTCTACGGTGATGCTATATTCTCCAGAACTGCACAGCTTGCCATTATTGATATGATATATATTGGTCTTATTACAAGCGACTATAATAAATACACCAAAAAGCTGGATAAAAACAAAGAACTTATACAAAATCTTGACCTTATGGTTGCTAAACAGTCAGAAAAAATGTAGAAAATCTACATTTGCCTTCTGGCTGTTTTTTACTTTTACTTTACAAAGCCTTAACCTGGACTTGCTTGTTTAAACATGTTTTGAAAAATATAATGCAACTTGTAATGTGAAGCAAAGCAAACGGAGGTAAATATGCTTGAATTAAAAAACATTAGAAAATCCTTTGGGAAAAACGTAATTCTCAAAAACATTTCCCTTTCCATAAATAACGGTGAAATCGTTTCTATATTAGGTCCTTCAGGTAGTGGCAAAACAACACTCCTTAACCTTATATTAGGAATAACTGATATTGAAAACGGTAACTTAATATTAGACGGAAAAGATATTACAAAAGTACCTATGGAAAAAAGAGGTTTTAACATAGTATTTCAGGACTATGCCCTTTTCCCAAACCTCAATGCCTATGAAAATATCACTTATGGTTTAAGAAACAAGCCAAACATTTCTTCTAAAGAAGAAGTTGACGACTTAATTAAACTTTTAGGTCTTGAGGAACATCTCAATAAGAATATCAACCAGCTTTCCGGTGGTCAGAAACAGAGAGTAGCTCTTGCCAGAACAATGGTTATGAAGCCTAAAATTCTTCTTTTAGACGAACCTTTAAGTGCCTTAGATGGTGTTATAAAGGAATCTATAAAAGAAAAAATCAAAACAATAGCAAAGGATTTCAACCTTACTACTATTATTGTTACTCACGACCCTGAGGAAGCACTTACACTTTCAGATAAAGTTCTCATTATAGACCATGGTGAAATTTCACAGTTTGGCAAACCGGAAGAAATAATACACACTCCTAAAAATGACTTTGTAAAAAAATTCATTTTAAACCAGTTAGAAATAAAGAAAAATAACATTTTCTCTCTTTTCAATACAACTGCTACAGGAAGTTGTTTTTAGGTGATTGATTATGAATAAACAAAAAAATAGACAATTAAGAATTATATTTATATTTGTAATAGCTGTATTTGGAATTTTCCTGCTTTTGCCTACTATAACACTTCTTTTAAAGTCCTTTATTACAGACGGTGGCATTTCTTTTGAAAGCTATAGAGAAATGTTGGGACAAAAGAGATTTTACAAAGCCTTTGGCAACAGTATTGTAGTTGCCCTGTTTAGTGGTGTTTTATCTACTTTATTAGCTTTTATAATAGCATATACAATTAATTTTACAAACATTTGTAAAGGCATCAAAAATACTATCAAAACTCTTGGTGTTTTACCAATGCTTTTGCCTACTATTACATACGGCTTTGCTATTATATATTCCTTTGGTAAGCAAGGTCTTCTTACAAAGCTTTTTGGCAGACAAATATTTGATATTTATGGTTTTAAAGGTCTTGTACTAGGCTATGTTATATACACTCTGCCTATTGCCTTTATACTTATAAACAACACTATGCTTTACATAGATAAAAGTTTCATTACAGTTTCCAGAATAATGGGTGACAGCAAGATAAGAACCCTCTGGATAGCAATTATTTCCCCTCTTTTGGGAACTTTAGCTGCTGCTGTAATACAATGCTTCTTCCTCAGCTTTACAGACTTTGGTATTCCGGCATCTATTGGTGGTGAATACGAAGTAGTTGCTACATTGTTATTTAATGAAATGCTGGGAAGTGTACCAAACTTCAACAACGGTGCAGTAATAGCTCTTTCAATGCTTTTGCCATCTATTTTAAGTATTTCACTTTTAACATACCTTGAAAAATACAACATAAGATACAACAAGATTTCACAACCGGAAATAAAGAAAAATAAGGCAAGAGATTTTGTCTGTGGAGGTCTTTCAATCCTCATTATATTAGCAATGCTTTCAATATTTGCCGTTATAGTAGTAATTCCATTTGCTGAAGAATGGCCTTACAAAATTGTATTTTCACTGAAGAATGTAAACAATGTATTTTCAGATAGTTCACTTATAGGAGTATTTACAAATTCTCTTTTAGTCAGTGTACTCACAGCTCTTTTTGGTACTTTAATCGCCTACTGTGGTGCATTAATTTCATCAAGAAGTAAATTGAAGTTTAAAGGCTCTATTGAAAAAATAGCCCTTATTACAAACACTATTCCAGGTATGGTTTTAGGTATAGCTTTTCTTCTTGTATTTACAGGAACACCTATACAGAATACCTTCTTCATTATAATAATTTGTAATATAGTTCACTTCTTCTCAACACCTTACTTAATGCTAAAAGGTACTTTGGAAAAAATGAACAGCTCTTGGGAAACAACAGCAATGCTTATGGGCGACAGTTGGATAAAGACAATAATCAGAATTGTAACACCAAATGCTATGCCTACTATACTTCAAGTTTTTGAATATTACTTCGTAAATGCTATGGTAACAGTTAGTGCCATAATATTCCTTGTAGGTGCAAGAACAAGTGTAATTACAACTAAAATAAAGGAATTACAGCATATTTCAAAATTCAACGAAATATTTGTACTTTCACTTCTCTTGCTCTTAACAAATATAGCAGTAAAAATATTTATAAAATTATATATTAATTATAAAAGGAGAAAATTAAAATGAAAAAACTAATCTACAAAATCGGTACTGTATTAACGTCAGTAGCTATTCTCTGCTCAGGTCTTGGACTTACAGCCTGTGGCACAAGTGGAGAAAAGCAAGTTGTTATCTACTCTAATGCTGATGACGAGGCAATAACAGCTATGAAAGATACTCTTGATGCCAATGGCTATTCAGGAAAATATCTTTTCCAAACTTTTGGTACTTCTGAACTTGGTGGCAAACTTATGACAGAAGGCAAAAACATTGAAGCAGACTTAATTACAATGAGTTCTTTCTATATTGACAGTGCTCAGGAAAAGAACAATATGTTCCTTGACTTAGACTTCCCTCAAAAGACTTTGGAACAGTATCCATCTTACTACACACCTATTACAGCTCAGGAAGGTGCTTTAATTGTAAATACTGAAATGATGAAGGAAAACAATCTTCCTACACCTAAGTCAATCAAGGATTTAGCTAATCCTGAATATAAAGGCTTTATATCTGTAACAGACATTGAAGGTTCATCTACAGCTTGGCTTATGATACAGGCACTTATTTCTTCATATGGCGAAGACCAGACAAAGGAAATTCTCAAGAAGATTTATGAAAACGCAGGTCCTCACCTTGAAGACTCTGGTTCAGGTCCTCTTAAGAAAGTAAGAGCCGGCGAAGTTGCTATTGGTTTTGGTTTAAGACATCAGGCTATTGCCGATAAAAACAATGGTTTACCTATTGACTATGTAGACCCAACAGAAGGCAACTATGTTCTTACTGAATCTCTTGCCCTTATTAACAAAGACGGCAAAGAAAACCCTCTTGCTAGTGAAATGGCAGACTGCATCATTAACAAAGGTAGAACAGAACTTATAAAGACATATCCTATGGCACTTTATGAAGGAGAAAGTACTAACGGTAACAGTGTTTCAGGCAATACAAAGGTATTTGCAGAAAAATTAACTGTTGATTTATTAGACAAACATAAGAAATTATCAAACGAATGTAAAGGAGCAAACTAAAAATGAAGAACTATAAATTACTTACACCAGGACCATTAACTACAACTGATACTGTAAAGCAGGAAATGATTTTTGACCACTGTACTTGGGACGATGACTACAAGAAAATCACTCAGAAAATACAGTCAGAGCTTTTAGATCTTGCTCACGCAGATAAGGAAAAATATGCTTGTGTACTTATGCAAGGTAGTGGTACTTTCGGCGTAGAATCTGTACTCTCTAGTGTAATTAAGGATAGTGACAAACTTCTCATTGTTGCCAACGGTGCATACGGCAAGAGAATGGCAGATATTGCAGAACACAATAAAATCAACCACATTATGTACCTTGAAGACTATAACAAAATTCCAGACAGCAAAAAGGTAGCTGAAATTCTCGATGAAAACCCTGATATAACTCATGTTTCTATGGTACATAGCGAAACAACTTCCGGTATTTTAAATGATATTGAAGCTGTAGCAAAGGTTGTAAAAGAAAAAGGTAGAATATTCATTACAGATGCTATGAGTAGCTTTGGTGGTGTAGATATTCCTGTTGAAGAATGGGGCATTGACTTTATTATCAGTAGTGCAAACAAGTGTATACAGGGTGTTCCGGGATTTTCATTCATTATTGGCAGACGTGACCTTATTGAAAATTCTAAGGGTACAGCAAGAAGCCTTTCCCTTGATTTATACGACCAGTATAAGACAATGGAAATTGACGGCAAATGGAGATTTACTTCACCTACTCATACAGTAATAGCTTTTGCAAAGGCTATTGACGAAATGAAAGAAGAAGGTGGTATTCCTGCTAGAAATAAGAGATATACTGAAAACAACAGACTTTTAATTTCTAAAATGGCAGAAATGGGCTTTGACACATACATTGACCACAGTGTACAAGGACCAATTATTACAACTTTCCTTTTCCCCGAAAATGCTAATTACACTTTTGCTGATATGTATTCATACATTAAGGAAAGAGGATATGCTATTTACCCAGGTAAGGTAACAGATGCAAACACTTTCAGAATTGGTAACATTGGCGAAATTTATACTGAAGATATTGAAAAACTTTGCCAGATTATAGATGAATTTTTAAAGGAGAACTAATATGAAAACTGAGTGTATTATTTTTGACTGGGCTGGAACAACTGTAGACTATGGCTGTTTTGCTCCTGTAAAAGCATTTATTGAAGCTTTTAAGAAATTTGGCATTGAACCTACTGTTGATGAAGTCCGTGCTCCAATGGGTATGCTTAAACATGACCACATTGAAACAATGATGAAAGGCGAAAGAATTTCTAAACTTTGGGAAGAAGTACACAATAGAAAGTGGACAGATGCTGACGTTGATGCTGTTTACGAAGAAAGTGAAAAAGGCATTATGGAAATTCTCAAAAACTATGCAGAACCTAAGCCTTATGTTATTGAAACAGTAGCAAAAATCAGAGAAATGGGTATTAAAATTGGCTCAACTACTGGTTATACAGCTGAAATGATGGATATTGTAGCCCCAAAGGCAGAAGAACTGGGCTATGCTCCTGATGTTTACTTTAGCCCATCTGACACAGAAAACTATGGTAGACCTTATCCTTATATGGTTTTCAAAAATATGGAACACCTCAAGGTTTCAAGTGTTAAAAGCGTAATTAAGGTTGGAGATACTATTTCCGATATTAAAGAAGGCGTAAATGCCGGTGTAACTACTGTAGGTATTATCGAAGGTAGCTCACTTATGGCATTAAGTCAAGAAGAATTTAATGCTCTTTCTTCTGAAGAACAGAATAAACTCTGCTACGAAGTAACTAAGAAATTCAAAAATGCCGGTGTTGACTATGTAGTAAGAGATATTAGAGGGGTTTTAGATATTATTGAAAAGTAATATTTAAAATATATTTTGATTTTTCCTAAAAAAAGTGGTTACCTTAATTGGTAACCACTTTTGCTATATAAATATTGCAAATACTATTAAAATAATCAACAAAGAAAAGCCATAAATACTAAAATCCTTTATATATTTTTTAGTATCTGCATCATCTTCTTGACTATAAAATTTATATGATATTAAACTTGCCATAGAGCCTATAAGTGTTCCCAAACCACCAATGTCTACACCATATAAAAGCTGTTTATAGTTTTCTGTAAATTTTGAAAGAAGTATTGTTGCTGGCACATTACTTATAAACTGACTTAAAAATGCACCTATAAATAACTCTTTTCCGTCTATTATGCTTTCAAGAAAAGTTTTAACACTTTCCATATTACTTAAATTACCTATGAACACAAAAAAGAACACAAAAGTCAAAAGTAGTATGTAATCTACTTTTAAAAACAGTTTTCTATTGTAAATAGCCATTACAACACTAACTATTACAAAAAGATATATGTAATTTAAAATATGAAGTACACAACCTATACAAAGCAAAAATAATAAGCCATATACTACAACACCTTTTTTATCCACAACAATTTCATTATTTTCTGTGTTTTCAACTTCAAACTTTTTATTTTTTATAGTTATACACAAAATAAGGACTAAAATTAAACTAACTGTGGATAAAGGCAACATTGTGCCTATAAACTTTCCAACTGACATATTGGATATTGAGTAAATATATAAGTTTTGTGGATTACCCACAGGAGTAAGCATACTGCCCAAATTTGCTGAAATAGTTTCAAGTATTACAATTTTCCCTATGCTTTTACTTTCATTTACAGATTTGAGGAAAAATATTGTAAATGGTACAAAAGTTATAAGTGCCACATCATTTGTAATAAACATACTTGAGAAGAAACAGAGTATAACCATAAAAAATGTAATTTTTCTATTAGTATCAGCCTTTTTGCTAAGCACATTTCCTAAAGCCGTAAAAACATTTATACTTCTGAAACCACATACAGTTATCATAAGACAAAATAACAAACTCAATGTCTTAAAATCAATATAACCTACATAATCTTTGCTAGGGTGTACAAAAAAACAGCTTACAAAAGCCAATATTGCCGAAACTGCAAAGACTATATCACTTTTCAAAAATTTCTTTATTTTTTCCATAATACTATCTTGTACAGAGAATACCAATTACTAATACAATTAAAAGTATTGTACCTAAAATTTCACTTATTGAATATGCTACTATACTTGCTACAATTAAAGCTACCACTATTAAACAGCCTGAATTATCTCCTGAAGAACCTCCTGATGAGCCACCACCTCTATAGCCATAGTTTTTCTCATCACAATCACAACTGCCATAACCAGTACAATCTGCACCATGTTCCCCGTCGTGAGGAAATGGATTTCCACCTTCTCCATACATAAAAACCCCTCCTAAAAAATACCACATAAACTCAATTATTTATGTGGCTTAAAAACTATTTTTCTAATTCCTTGTACATTTGTATTGCCGACTTGTGGAAAATTGGGTGCATTGCGTAAGGAGCAATATCACTTAAAGGTTTGAGAACAAAATACCTGTTTTCCATATCAATATGAGGTACTGTCAATTCCTCTGTGTTTATGATTTCATCTTCAAAAAGCACAATATCCAAGTCAAGTGTACGAGGACCCCAATGTACTTTCCTCACTCTTTTTGCCTCTTGTTCAAGGGACTGTAAAAAGTGAAGTAACTGTTCTGGGAAATAAAGTGTTTCAATTTCCATACAACCGTTTAAAAAGTCGTCTTGTTCAACACCACCATAAGGCTTTGTAACAATAATGTCTGACACCTTATTTACTCTTATATTTTCGTTAGCCTTTATACTTTCAATGGCATTGGAAATGTACTCTGACTTTTCCCCCATATTTGAGCCAAAGGAAATGTAAGACTTGCTCCACTTTCTGTGTATTTCAACAGATGCACTATCTAAAGGCAAACCTACAGGAGCCCAAGGCTTTTCCACCTTTACTGTTACTTCGTGAACATTAAAGTTTTTCAGTATACCCTCAGCAATATTTTCTGCAAGAGTTTCTATAAGTTTAAAGACCTTATTTCTGACAATATTGTCTATAAACAAACTAACTTCGCCATAGTTTACACTTGTAGCCAAATCATCATTTTCTGACCTAGAAACAAGCATTTCTGCTGACACAACAAATTTCTGTCCCAGTACATTTTCCTCTTTAAAAACACCATGTTTTCCAAAACATTCTAGCTTGTTAATTATAACCTTATCCAACACTATAACTCCTTAATACTTACCTAATATCTTTTCTGTCATTAAGATTGCTCTTTTGTTTTCCTTTACATTGTGAACTCTGACAAAAAGTGAATTTTTAACAACAGCCAAAACACTTGTAGCTATAGTACCCTCAACTCTTTCATCAGATGGCAAGTCAAGAGTAAGACCAATTACAGATTTTTTAGAAGTACCTAAAAGCACAGGATAGCCAAGAGTATTAAGCATTTCCAATTTATTTATAATTTCAAGATTTTGTTCGTAAGTTTTAGCAAAGCCAACTCCAGGGTCTGTACAAATTCTGTTATCATCAATGCCAACAGCCTTTGCCTTAGCAATAGACTCCTTGAGGTCATTGAGAACATCGTTCATATAGTCAGTATAGTTCATTTCCTTTCTGTTGTGCATAAGACAACAAGAAACATTACCGTCTTTAACTACCTGTGCCATATTTTCATCGTACTTAAATCCCCAAATATCGTTTATTAAGTCTGCACCAGCATTAATAGCAGCCTTTGCAACACCAGATTTATAAGTATCAACAGAAATTGGAATATCAAATTCAGCCTTTATTTTTTCAACAACAGGCACAACTCTGCTTATTTCCTCTTCGTCAGAAATCATAGTATAGCCAGGGCGGGTAGACTCTCCGCCTACATCTACAATATCCATACCGTCTTTTATCATTTCTTCTGTATGCTTTAAAGCTCTGTCAATGGTGTTGTACTTACTTCCGTCAGAAAATGAGTCAGGAGTAACATTTAATATACCCATAACATATGTTCTGTCTTTAAATTCTCTATTACCTATTATCATCAGTATTCTATCTCCATATTTTTCTTGCTGTCGCTCCAATAACACTGGTCTACTGCCTTGCAACTATAGCATTGACGAGAAATCTTGTCTGCAACTGCCAAAATATCACTTAAATCTTTTAATTCCGAACTTTTTTCTCTGTGACTTTCAATAGCATTACAAATTAAATTTATTTCATTTTCTGTATACTCACATTTTTTCAATATTTCTCTGGCAGTTTTAACACTTTCTATTTCGTGATTTTCTACAGAAATTGCCCTTCCTATATCGTGGAGAAGTGCAGCCCCATACACTATATCTTTATCTATTTTAATGTCATTTTCCAAAGCTAAAATATAGGATATTCTAGCTACATCAAGACAATGTTCAATATCGTGTATACAGAAAATTCTCTCCTCTTCCTTTTTGGCTAAATCACTCATATATTTAGAATATTGGCTATTTTTCAATATTCTGTTGTATCTAGTCAATGGTTTCACCTCCGAGGAACTTGTACGCCTCATTTAAAAAGCTAAGAGAACCAAATATAATAATAGCCTCACAGCCGTCAGCAAGGGCGTTGTCTATTGCCCTTTCTATTGATGACATAGCCTGTACATTTTTATTGTGTAATTTTACACATTCAGCTAATTTTTCAGCACTTAATCCTCTTTGGTTGTTAGGTGTTACAGTATAAATAGAAGTAGCCAGACTTGCTGTAATTTCTACAAGACTTTCATAATCCTTGTCTGCTAAAACACCCATTACAAATGCTATTGTATGCTCTGTTAAGTAATACTGTATATTTTCTCTTAAAGCCAATGCACCATGAGGATTGTGAGCACCGTCTATAATAATAATAGGCTCTGTACTTACAAGGTCAAAACGACAAGGCCACAAAGCCTTCTCCATACCCTCATATACATTATCAATTTCATAACCCAACTCTTTGAGCTTGTCTATAACTTCAAGAGCCAATGCAGCATTTTCGCATTGGAATTTTCCCAGCATTTTTATTTTTATGTTTTTATATTCCTTGTAATCAAAAATTGTTTCCTCAAAACTAAGTTTTGTATTTACAATTTTGCTTACATCTGCCAAAGTCAAATCGGAAATTTTATCTTTTAAAACAGCAAGTACCTCTGGATATTGACTTGCACTTACCAAAGGAGAACCCTTTACAATACCTATTTTCTGTTCTGTAATTTTTTCGAGAGTGTCCCCTAAGAACTGTGTATGGTCAAGAGCAACAGATGTGAGAACAGAAAGTACCTTGTTATCTGCCACATTTGTAGCATCTTCCTTTCCACCCATACCACATTCCACAACTGCAAAGTCACAGTCATTCTGTTCAAAATAATAGTATGCTAAAGCTGTTTCAATTTCAAATGGTGTAGGTCTGTCTGGCATTTTATCTACAAATCTTGAAATGACATCTGTAAGAGAAGCAAATTCGTCTTCACTTATCCATTGACCATTAATGCTAAATTTATCTCTATAGTTCAAAACATCTGGAGAAGTGTATCTTCCTACCTTGTAGCCTGAGGCTGTAAGAACAGAGGCTATAAAAGTGCCTACTGAACCTTTTCCATTTGTTCCTGAAATATGTATTAGTTTTACTTTGTCCTGAGGATTGCCCAAAAATTCGCAAAGCTTGCGTACTCTATCAAGACCTAAAACTATTTTTCCACTATTTCCGTTTGCAATATAATCTCTGGCTTGCAAATAATCCACTTTAATCACTTCGCTTTCAATTTTTCATTATATCCTATTTTCTTCAATTTAACAATATTTATTTGAATATCCCCTAAAAATATACTATAATTGTGCTGAGGTGTAAAAATGAAAACATTAATTATAAACGGTTCTCCCCATAAAAACGGAAATACTTCTTTTTTAGCTAATCTGCTTTCAAAAAAATTAAAAGGCGAAACAGATATAATTTTTCTAAGTGATATAAATTTTAAAAGCTGTTGCGATTGCGAAAGCTGTAAAAAAAATAGTCTATGTGTCCTTGATGACGATGCCCAAGATATTATAAATAGTCTTAATAATTACGATAATATAGTCCTTGCTACACCCCTTTACTATAACCAGCCTACAGGGGATATGATGTGCTTTTTATCCCGTTTCCAGTTGTGGTTTTTAAATCCAAATTTAAAGGCAAATCCCAAGAAAGCCGGCATAATTGTAGTAGGTGGTGGAGATTGCGTTGTAAATTCAGCTGACGCCGAAAAAACAATGCGAATTGCCCTTAGAAGTATAAATACAGCCGTTGTATCCTATGCCAGAAGCCTGCATACTTCCACTACACCGTCTAAAAATGATACTAATGCTATGTTGGAAATAGAAGAAATGGCAGAAAAATTGAATAATTTATAATATACCAAAATAGGTTCGGTTTATTCCGGACCTATTTTTTTGCAAAAAAAACAAAGCCACAATGGTAGCTCCGTCTTTTCAAACTTATTAAATTCAAAAGCAAGCTGACTTGTTTCCGTCCCCTAACGGGGTTCATTAGAATTATACAGTGGCACTTTCAATGCTAAAGGTGTTCGTAACTAGTTTCCGTCCCCTAACGGGGTTCATTAGAATTATACAATAAGACAAATTAGTGATTATTTTTTTAGGAGGTAAGTTTCCGTCCCCTAACGGGGTTCATTAGAATTATACTATGATCGGTAATCTTATCGCTGACTGTTATAACTAACGGGGTTCATTAGAATTATACTCTAGCCCTTTGCATCCTACTATTTATGCCTATTACAAAGCCCAAAATCGGCTGAAAAGCAAATAGCCCAACGGTATACAAGATTTTTCATTAAATTTCAGCCAAAAACCCAGTAAATAAGCATATCGGCTGAAAATTCATTTAAAAATAACCTTTTCCCTATTATACACCATTTACATTTTTATTTCAACCATTATATTTATAAAAATAGCACAAAAATAGACGCAGTAACTCTAGTTACTACGCCTATATATAAAAATTATGTGCCCACTAATTTAATCTTTCAACAGTAACCAAACCTGAAGATGCTGGAGCTACAACGCCCTCATTTACAAAGAATATAACACCATCATTATCAAAATAGTAGCCTACATCTTCTGGCTTTGCAGTTGCACCCTGTGTAAATGCACCTGTTTTATCATTTTTAACAGCTTCATTTATAAGGTTTGCACCTTCTTCTTTGTACTGTGCATTTGTTCCGTCATCAACTACTGAACCATCAACAGCACTAAGGAATAAAGCTGAAACATAAGTTGAGCCTTTCTTATCCCCAGAACGCACATTTTCTGTAAATAATACGCAAACCTTACTATCGTCAGCATATGTAATAGTAGCATTAACTGTACCGGCATAAGCACTATTGGTTTCGTCTAAAGACTTGCCTTTATATTGCTCAACCATAGCACTAGCCTTATCCTGTGCCATTTTCTTAATAGTAGTATTTAATGTTGCATAATTACCAGAAACTACTGGAACACTTGTAGTAACTGAAATATTGCCCTTAGCATCAAACAACTTATCGTATTTTATCTTGCTAACATCAATAGCTGAAGGAGAAACTGTTTTGTCTGCTACAATATTAGTAGTGCTTTCATCTACTGTCAATGCTGCAACAGCCACATTTTTATCCATTGTTACAGTTACAAGACCAACAGCATAAGGTGCTACAACGCCCTCATTTATGAAAAATACAGTATTTTCATTTTTATCAACATACCAACCTATATTTTCAGCCTTTACATTATCAAGGGAATCTTCAAAATAGTTTTCCTTGTTGGCATTTATTAATTCCTTAAACTGTTCAATAGCTGTATTCATATCACTTGACTTAATGTTAATAACATTTCCGTCCTCAATACAATATGTTTTAGCAGAAACAACTGTACTACCATGAGCACCACCAGTATATGATTCCTGTGTGTTTACAATAGATACAACACCATTGTTATTACACTTTACATCATAACTAGAAGTAAATGTGCACTTTGATAAATCATCGCCCTCTGTAATATCCGCCTCAAAAGCCTTAATATCAGCCTTTGCCTGTGCAGAAATAGCAGTATTTACCTTTGAGCCAAAATTTCCTGTAAATACTGGATATTTAGCTGTAGACTTAGTCTTTCCACCCTCACTAGCAGTTTCAGCATATGTAAATGATACATTACCGGCTGTGTTTATTCTATTAAAATGAACATCACCGGTATTTATAACAGCTGTCTTTCTGTCTGAATCCCAACTTACGTTAGCTCCAAAACTTGTTGCTATAACTCTTATAGGAACCATAACTTTACTGTTTATAATATCAACAGGTACTTCAACGGCAATATTCTTTCCGTCTAATTTCATTACCTGTGAATGAGCAGTCATTGAAATTGTTGTTTCGCCATATGTGCAAGTTACTGTTTTTGTTTCAGCATCCCAGCTAGTTGTTGCACCAAATGTGTCTGCGAAGAACTTGAAAGGTACAAGTACACGACCCTTTTCCATAACCGGTGTTTGGTCTAATTGTACTAATTTGCCATTAAACTCTACAGATATTTCCTGTGCAGCTGATACAGGAAAAGCCAACATTGAAGCAGTAAGAACTACTCCTGCAAATAAAGCAATCATCTTTTTCATAATTGTTATTCCTCCTTTTAAAACGGAAGCATAGCATAAGCTAAAATTCCACAACGGATCAGAAAAAATGCCTTTTTTCGCATTTTTCCTATAGAGTAATAAAGTGTGCATTTAAGAACTTTTCTCCAATGCACACTCCATAACTTAAAAATTATTCAGCAACTGTAGTTGTTTCAACAGTTGTTTCTTCTGTTGTACTTTCAGCAACTGTAGTTTCTTCTGTTGTGCTTTCGTCAACAGTTGTTTCTTCAGTTGTGCTTTCATCAGTTGTAGTTGTTTCTGTAGTTTCTTCAGTAGTTGTTTCAGTTACATCTACAGCAGAAGCAGATTCAACTTCGTCCTTAGCATCTTCCTTAACTGTGTTAATCTTTACAGTCTTGTTTTCAGCATCCCATTCTACATCTGCACCCATATTGTCAGCTACAAATCTTAATGGAACGAAAACTCTGCTGTTCATAATCTGAGCAGGTACATCAATTTCTAAAGACTGACCAGATACAACAACATCCTTTACATTAGCTGTAAGAGAAATCTTTACGCCGTCCTTTTCGCAAGTAACAGTCTTAGTTTCTGCATCCCAAGCTACTGTAGCACCAAGCTTTTCAGCAACAAATCTGAAAGGTACAAGAACTCTACCATTTTCAATAACTGGGTCCTGTTCAAACTGAACCTTTTCGCCATTAAATTCAACACCTGCATAAGTTGTACCAAAAGCTGGTGTAAGAGCTGCTGATACTGCAACTATAGTAGCTGCAAACATTGTAATCATTTTCTTCATTTTCGTAATCTCCCAATATATAAAATTATTAAAAACTTAAAAAGGGCAGATTAAATAATCCACCCTTAAATAAATCATAAACTCTGTAACGCCTTTTTAACAAGGTCACTTACTGTCTTATTATCGGCACGGCCTGCAGTTTTGCCCTTAACGGCACCCATAACCTTGCCCATATCTTTCATAGAAACAGCTCCTACCTCATTGATAACAGCTGATATAACCTCATTGATTTCGTCCTCAGACATTTGCTCGGGAAGGTAAGCATCGAGAACTTCAACTTTTTTATTGACTTCATCAATTAAGTCTTGTCTGCCAGCCTTTTCAAAGTCAGGCAAAACATCTTTTAATTTCTTAATTTCCTTAGAAATTACAGTCAATACTCCGCTATCATCCAAGCTTTCTATTTTGTTATCCTTTTCAACCTGAAGAACACCTGCACGAACCATCTGGATAACTTCTTTCTTGATAGCATCCTTTTCCTTCATAGCAGTCTTCAAATCGTCAAAAAGTCTTTCTTTTAAAGACATAGAATCAATCCTTCTTTTCCGTCACATTAGTTAAACTTACGTTTTCTAGCTGCTTCAGACTTCTTCTTACGTCTTACGCTTGGCTTGTCGTAGTGTTCTCTCTTACGAACCTCGCCCATGATACCGGCCTTTGCACAGTTTCTCTTAAAACGACGAAGTGCGCTATCTAAAGATTCGTTTTCTTTTACTCTAACCTCAGACACTAAATTTCCCTCCCTCCGGTTACCATATCAAATGCACTCTTAAATTGCATACTACCAAATTATACACAATTTTCGCCATATAGTCAACCATAAAATTAAAATTTTTTATATTTTTGTCGGTTAAACAAAAAGTTAGTGCCTCATTGAGTTTTTTACTTATTACTTTCGTCTTTACAGTCTTTGCATTGATAAATTGTAACAGACAAAGGAGCAAGTCTTAAACCTATGTTGTATTCTCTGTGGTCACATTCTCCCTCTTCGGCTACACAAGGCTTTGTATTAACAACACCGCTACCACCAAATGTTGAGCTATCGCTGTTAAATACTTCTTCCCACTCGCCTGCAAAGGGAACACCAACTCTAAAATCTTCATAAACAACAGGAGTAAAGTTGCATATTACAAGTAATGTATCTTCTTTCTTTTCTCCTCGTCTTACAAAAGAGTAAATACTTCTTTCCTTATCGTCTGCATTTATCCATTCAAAGCCAAAGGCATCAAAATCCATTTTCCAAAGGGCATTATGCTCTAAGTAAAAATGATTAAGGGCTTTAACATAGCCTAACATATTCTTATGATGGTCATATTCAAGTAAGAACCAGTCCAAAGGACGCTTTTCGTCCCATTCAATAAACTGACCAAATTCGCCACCCATAAAGAGAAGTTTCTTGCCTGGATGAGCCATAGCAAAACCATAGGCAACTCTAAGGTTAGCAAACTTCTGCCATAAATCTCCTGGCATTTTGTCAAGCATTGACTTCTTGCCATGAACTACTTCATCGTGGCTTAACACTAAAACATATTTTTCACTATAGGCATATGTAGAGGCAAATGTCATATTGTAGTGATGATACTTTCTATAAATAGGCTCTTTTTCAACATATTCAAGGAAATCGTTCATCCAACCCATATTCCATTTAAGTGTGAAACCAAGACCGTCATCATCAGCTGGCTTTGTAACATTTGGCCATGATGTAGACTCCTCTGCAATCATATGAGCATAAGGGTTTCTGTGAGCCATAACACTATTAAGGTGCTTTATAAATTCAACAGCCTCAAGGTTTTCATTTCCACCGTACTTATTAGGTACCCATTCTCCGTCATTCTTACAATAATTTAAGTAAAGCATAGATGCAACAGCATCAACTCTTAAACCGTCAATATGGAACTTTTCTACCCAATATAAGGCATTGGCAATAAGGAAGTTTTTAACTTCATTTCTGCCATAGTTGAAAATAAGTGTACCCCATTCTGGGTGTTCACCCTGTCTAGGGTCAGCGTGTTCATAAAGTGCTGAACCGTCAAACTTAGCAAGACCATGAGCATCTTTAGGGAAATGAGCAGGTACCCAGTCTAAAATTACACCAATTCCAGCCTGATGACATCTGTCTACAAATTCCATAAATTCAGTTGGATTGCCATAACGACTTGTAGGTGCATAGTAACCTGTTACCTGATAGCCCCAAGAGCCGTCAAAAGGGTGTTCCTCTATTGGCAACATTTCAATGTAAGTATATCCCATTTTCTTAACATATGGAATAAGCTCATCAGCCAATTCTAAATAGCTTAAAAATCTGTCATCTTCGTCTTCTACTCGTTTCCAAGAGCCTAAATGAACTTCATATATGTTCATAGGCACATCGAACTTATCAGTTTCCTCTAAATGTCTGTACCAAGGCTTGTCTTTCCACTTGTACTGGTCAATATCATAAACTAAAGATGATGTACTAGGTCTAAGCTCTGCAAATTTTGCATAAGGGTCAGACTTTTCAATTATACTGCCCTCTGTAGTCTTAATTTCAAACTTGTACTTGTCACAAGATTGTAAATCCGGAACAAAAATTTCCCATATGCCAGACTCTCCTAAAAGACGCATTTGGTGTCTGCGACCGTCCCAAGAGTTAAAATCGCCTATTACACTTACTCTTTTAGCATTTGGAGCCCATACGCCAAAGAGTACACCCTTAACACCATTCATTTCAGTTAGGTTTGCACCTAATTTGTTGTAAATTTCATAGTTTGTGCCCTGATTGAACAAATAAATATCCATATCAGTAATACCTGGCTGGAATGAATATGGGTCATAGCTTGTCCACTTTTCATCATTAAACCAAGTAAACTCTAACTGATATTGGAAATATCTCTTACGAGTTTTAATTACACATTCAAAAAATCCATATTCGTGGATTTTCTCCATATCATATGTAGTTCCTTTTTTGTCATCAATAACCTTTACAGACTTAGCCTCCGGATTAAATACCCTGACAACTACACAATCCTTACCACCTATATTTTCTTCGTGCATACCCAAAATTCTGTGTGGGTCACCACAATTTGAATTGACAATAAGTTGCAAATCACTCATAGAAGTTGCAAAATACATATTAACACTCCCCTTCTCTTTTTGGAAAACTTCCCAAATATAATACAAATACTCTTTAGGTTATTATATAACATTTACCAAAATAATGCTAGTATAAAACTCTAGTTTGATGTAAAATATTAATAGTAATTTATTACGGAGGTAGAAAAATGAATACAAATTGGAATCTTGACAATATATACCCATCTGTAGACAGTACAGAATTTAAAACTGACATAGAAAATTACAGAAAAGCTGTAGACAATTTAAACAAGTGGTGTAGTGAAAACTTTACAAACACAAATAACCCTCAGGAAAAGCTGGAAAAATATATTGAATTAAAAAATTCAGTTCTTGCCTATGAAAAATTAGGTATGTACATTAATCTGGCTCTTGCTGTAGATACAACAAATTCTGAACTTGCTAAGGCTTTAGATACTGTAGAAAATATTGAGTCAAATACTGCCTATGAAAATACTATGCTTATTGAGTTCTTAAAGCAAGTAAAAGACATCGACAAATTAGTAGAAAATAGCCCAATTCTAAAGGAACATAGCTTTTTTATAACAGAAAAAGTCAATATGTCTTCTCATACTCTCTCTCCTCAGCAGGAAGAAATAATTGCAAAAATGAAAACTACTGGCTCAAATATGTGGGAAAAACTTTGGGACCAGATTTCTTCTACATTGGAAGTTGATTACAATGGCAAAAAAGAGCCTCTTTCTGTTGTAAGAAATTTAGCCTACAGCGATGACCCAGATGTAAGAAAAAATGCTTACAAGGCTGAACTGGAGGCATATAAAAAAATAGATATGTCCTCAGCTTTTTGCCTTAATGGTATAAAAGGACAGGTTATTACTACAAGTAAATTGCATAACTATTCTTCTCCTTTGGAACAGACTTTGGCAGACTCTCGTATTGACTCTACAATTTTAAATGCTATGTTTTCTGCCATTGATAAAAAACTCCCTGCCTTGAGAAAATACTTTATTAAAAAATCTCAATATTTAGGCGGTAGTGGCTCTTTAGCTTTTTATGACCTTTTTGCTCCTGTTGGCAAAGAAGATTTAAAATATACTTTAGAGGAAGCAAAAGCCTTTGTATTAAAGTGTTTCTACAAGTTTAGCAAGGATTTAGGAGATTTTGCAACTTACGCCTTTGATAATCAATGGATTGACCTTATGCCTAAAAAGGGTAAAGTTGGTGGTGCTTTCTGTGAAACTATCCATTCTATAAAGGAAAGCCGTATTCTTACAAACTTTGGTGGCACATTTAATGATGTTGTAACAATAGCTCACGAGCTTGGTCACGCATTCCATAACACAAGACTTTTCCACCTTTCACAGATTAATAGTTTTTATCCTATGCCTATAGCTGAAACAGCCTCTAATTTCTGCGAAACAATAGTAGTAAATGAGGCTTTAAAGGAAGCCGATGAAAATTCTGCACTTATTATTAGGGAAAATGACTTACAGGGTGCTACACAATGTATTATTGATATTTATAGTAGATTTTTGTTTGAAGATAGTGTGTTTAAAGCTCGTGAAAAGGGTTCTCTTTCTCCTGAAGAATGTTGTGGACTTATGATAGATGCTCAGAAAAAAGCATACGGAGAGGGTCTTGACGAAAATTATCTCCACCCTTATATGTGGGTTTGTAAACCTCACTATTATGATGCTGACTTTAATTACTACAACTTCCCTTACGCCTTTGGTCTACTTCTTGCAAAGGGTCTTTACAGCCTTTATTTAGAGGATAAGGAGAGATTTATACCTTTATATGATAAGTTCCTTTCCGCCTCAAGTACAATGGAATTAAAAGATGTTGCTAAAATCGCCGGCTTTGATTTAACTACAGAGGATTTTTGGCTTAAAGGTCTTGAACAGATAGAAAAGGAAATAGAAGAATTTTAATGAAAATATTTTTTAATTAATAATTATTGTCATCATTTGACTATTTTTAATAAATACACTATAATATTACGGATTAAAAATAATATGAAAGAAGATACATTATGTTAGATTTTAAACCAGTAACCCTTGAACACAAGGATTTAATAGAAAAATATTATGCACAAAAGAATAGATTTATTTGTGATTATTCCCCTGTGGATATTATCATATGGGCACATAACTATAGAACAAAAATTTGTGAAGAAGACGGTTTTCTTTTTATGGTAGCCGGTGACGGCAATATTGAATATTTTATGCCCCCTATTTCCATTGGAGATAATGGCGATTTTAAAGGTGCTGTTGAAAAACTTATTGTCCACGCCGAATCAAATGGAGATAAATGCGTAATCATAAACTTAGACGAAGAATTAAGAGAAAAATTGGAAACAGCTTTTCCTAATCGTTTTAAGTATGATGAAATGCGTGACAATGGAGATTATGTTTATGATGCCCAAAGTCTTATTACTCTTAAAGGCAAAAAACTTCATGGCAAGAGAAACCATATAAACAAATTTTTAAAGGAATATGACGGTAGATGGGAATACGAAGAACTTACAGAAAATAATATCCACGATTTCTTTGATTACCAAATATGTTGGAGTGAAAACGATAACCAATTTTTCGGCGAACTTTGTGCCTCCTCTACAGCATTGAGAAACTTTAAGTATTTAGGTATAAAAGGTGGACTTATTAGACTTGATGGCAAAATTATAGCTATAACATTAGGTAGTCAACCTTTTGATGATATGTACATTATACATATTGAAAAGGCTGACTATGACATTCCTGGTTCATATCAAATGATAAACCAGCAGTTTGCTATGAGAAATTGTCAGAATGTTAAATATATAGACAGAGAAGAAGATTTGGGTATTGAAGGACTTAGAAAATCTAAACTTTCATACTACCCAGAATTTATAACTAAAATTTATTCAGGTACACTAATATGATAAGATTTGCAGAAAAAAAAGATATTCCATATATTAAAGAACTTTGGGACATAGCCTTTGGGGAAGAACCAGATTTTAACAAATATTTTTTTGATAACTTTTTTAAATATGAAGACACACTTCTCTATGTAGAAGAAAAGCCTGTGGCTATGTTACAAATGATGCCTTATACATTAAAGGGTATTGGTGCCGTTACTTACATATACGGTGCCACTACCCACCCTGATTATAGAAAAAAGGGCTTAATGGGTAAATTATTGAAAAAATCCTTTGAAATTGATAAATCAAGAGGAGTAAAAGGCTCTGTACTTATTCCAGCAAACCAAGGACTTTTTAATTACTATAGTAAATTTGGCTACGAAACATTGTCTTATGTAGATACAAAAGTAATGAAATCTACAAATGAACTTAAATATACTGTCGAAAAAGCTAAAATTGAAGATTTAAAATCTATGGCAGAAATATATAATAGCTGTTCTGAATTTTTTATAGAAAGAAATGAGGACTATTTTAAAGACCAAATTGAATTGTTTAATGCCCTCGGTGGAGAAGTTTATGTCTTAAAAGATAAAAATATTATTCAATCTTATGCTTTTATTTCTGAACTTCATCCATTAAAAATTCAAGAAATTATTTCAAAAGACAAAAAATACGACCAATTTTTCATAAATTTTTTAATAAATTTGCATTGTGAAAAATTTGCAGAAGTTTCCTCTGTAAACGGCTTAAATCCTATAGGTATGGGACTTTTTTATGATTCAGAAAAGCCTCAATTTTATATGAATTTAATGCTAAATTAAAAAAAATTAAAAAAAATTAAAAAAAATGCTTGACAAAACGGTAAAGTGTGATTATAATATTATTTGTTCGCTGGTGATTACAGCAAACAAAAACAACTAAATATGCAGTCGTGGCGGAATTGGCATACGCGCTAGACTAAGGATCTAGTCTGGGTTTACTGGGTACGGGTTCAAGTCCCGTCGACTGCATTGTGCGCGAGTGGCTCAGTGGTAGAGCATCGCCTTGCCAAGGCGAGGGCCGCGGGTTCGAATCCCGTCTCGCGCTCTTTTCTTTTAAATAGTGTGGTGACCCCGCACGGTGATATAGGGTTGTCGCCAAGCGGTAAGGCACAGGGTTTTGATCCCTGCATTCGCAGGTTCGAATCCTGCCAGCCCTGCTTTTTGGTCTCTCTTATATCAATAATTTAATAATGGGCTATCGCCAAGTGGTAAGGCAACGGATTCTGATTCCGTCATCCGCAGGTTCGAATCCTGCTAGCCTAGCTATAATCAGTATTTGAGAGGGTTTTATGAACCCTCTCATTTTTTATTAGCCCCATTTTAGCCCCAAAGTTTTATTATCCCCTCTCTAACTCATTCACAATATTCCTTAATTCTTCAATTTGTTTTTGCTGTTCGTCAACCCTTATACTTCCTAATAGTGTATTACAACCACATATTATAGCATTGGCAATCTTAGTATCCATTTCGCCATTAGCTACCATATTATTGACCCTTGCTATACTATTTCTTATATCTTTAGGGGTTTTAAATCTAAAATGTAACTTAGCCATCAGCCCCGCACTCCTCATTAAAACCTATTATATTTACTCTTGTTACTTTTTCGTCAGGTATATTATATTCATTGATAATACTATCCACCCAGTTGTTAGCCTCTTTTCTACTAAAAAAACTAGCATCCTTATAGTCTATTTTATCTCCTTTTTTTGTAAGGCTACAAGTAGCTTCATATCCGTCATCAATAGACGGGATTATTAAGGCAAAAAGTCCGACAGCTGTTTTTATTTGTAGTTGTTTTATCCTTTCTTGTAATTTTCCTATTTCTTTCATTCTATCAACCTCCTTAATATTTATTACCTTTTTGTCTATTGGTTTTTCGTGATACAACCCTTAAATTACTTTTAGAGTTACTACCACCTTTACTTAATGGCTTTATGTGGTCTACCTCTCTTGGGTCACCTACTTTTAGCCCCATTTTTCGCCTAGCCTTGTTTCTCTCAGCTCGGCAACTGTCTGTGGCTCACAACTTGTTAATGTTTTCAAGGCTTGTGGTTCTTTTACATAGGTATCGTTTATATCGTTACATAAAACAACCATTTTATCCATAATTGATAATCGCCCTTGCGGTTTCCCTAATTCCTCCCAGGTCTTAAATTCAACCTTGTCTTTTCCAAAAATCTTAGACAATAGCTCAAAAAATACACCTTTACCATTACCACCTGTACCATAGATAAAAAAGGTCTTTTGCCACGGGTTGCCCTCTATGAAACAATATGCTATTATATCCAATAAGAGTGTATAAACAGCATAATCAT
The DNA here is from genome assembly GCA_000432155.1 of Eubacterium sp. CAG:274. Lineage (GTDB taxonomy): Bacteria > Bacillota > Clostridia > Lachnospirales > CAG-274 > CAG-274. The sequence continues at coordinate 47,790 of FR888489.1, read as the reverse complement.
CACAAGCTATGTTGAAAAAAAAGTCATCAGCTATTTTTCCACTAACTTCATTTGATAGTGCGTCTTGGCTGTAATTATGAGGCAAACAGTAACTAAAATACATATTATTGTTATACTCCTCTAGTTTCTGTTCTTTTAGGTTATATACCCCGTTAATAAAAGGTATACATTCCTTTGTAAATGTTGCCTTTGGTGCTAGGGTTATAATATACTCAAATACTTCATTCCTATAGTGTCTAGTAGAGTTGTTTAACTCTCCTATAAGTGTAGCATTATTGCTGTCGGGGGTAAATGGTTCGTATACTCGCCCGCTTTTCCTTTTTCTAGGCTCATCATCTATAATAACAATGTCATACTTCTGTATAACATACTCAGCAACTTCCCTGTAACCTGTTTCTTTTGGGTTTATTAACCCTGTCACACTATCATATACTAGGGTTGGAGTATTGATGTTGAGGCTGTTTACAAACCTTTCAACTATAGGCTTTAAATCGTCAGTATTAAGCGAATAATACTCTTTTTTATTATTATATATCTTCCAACCAGTTGAAATATAAGCCCTACTACCTAGGGAATTGCCAATAGTATCATTTACATTTTTTGTGCAACAGCCTATAACAATACTATTACTTGACCAATAGTTACTGTTAAATATTGTGGTTATTTCCCTTAATTGTTGATCATTTTCAATAAATATAACACCATATCCACAAGTCAATAGCATTTCAGCAACACTAAACACATCAACAACAAATATGTATTTACTGTTACCCTCTTGGTCGTTCTTTAGCAGGTCAGGGAGTGCATTTTTACATATTTTAAAAATATCATAATCCACCTAATCACCTACCCTAACATTTTCCCTATATTCTCTAGGGTCGCTTGTGCTTTTATATACTTATTTTCAAGAGTTTTAAATTCATCAGGTGGAACGGCTACATTATCAACTTTAATTAACCATTGTTTACCCTCAGGCTCCTTATAAGCATTTAATTCACCTTTACGGCACAAGTGGGCTACACTTTCAGGGCTGATATATAACCCTGTAATCTTTTTATAGTATACTGCATATTGCTTGGTCGTCATAATTTGCATTTTTATCCCTCCTTAAAAAATCTTTTCAAATACATCAACAACAACTGCATTGTCACTATCACCATTTACATTTACTTTGACCTTACTACCTAAAGTATAAGTTACAATAACATCTTCATTTATATAGTCAAATTCTACATTGACAATATCGTCATTAATAACCTGCAATAGGTCAGTTAAAGCCTTTTCAAATCGGTCGCTTGTACTTGTTTTAACCATATTGACCACCTATCCCTCTATTAATTCATTTACTGGAATATCTAAAGCATTTGCAATCTTTACGGCTGTATCAAGTGTACAAGTCTTGCCACCTCTTACGGCTGAAATTGTGCTTCTTGATAAACCACTCTTTTTCACAACCTCACCGGTCTTTATTCCTTTTTTATACATAGTTGTAATTAATTTCACAGTATCTATTTTCATTTTATCGCCTCCTTTAAGTACACATCGTAAACTTTACAATGACATAATAGCACACAGCGTAAACATTGTCAACACTTTTTATAAACATTTTCTGAAAAATGTTTACAATGTTTACTTACTATGTTAAAATCATTATTATGAGGTGATATAATGACAGGTGATATAATTAAACAAGAACGCAAAAAGAAAAATCTAACCCAGATAGAATTAGCAAAAAAAGTGGGAATTTCTAGGAATGCTTTAATTAATTATGAGGCAGGAACCCGAATTCCTCCTATTAATGTACAATTAAAGTTGGCTGATGTTCTAGGTATTGATATATTGGACCTAAAAGATTCAATCCCACAATTTAACCAAATAAAAAATATAATTAAGGATACAATAGAAGAAAATAATAAAATAACAAACCAAATACAATTTATTTTACAGGCATTCAACAGAATTGGTATTAATTACAAAGTTGTAAAATACACAAATAATAAAACCCCTTTAGAATATGAAATCTATTTTGACGATACATCATTTATATTAAACATTGACGATTTTGTAGATATATATGATAAAACCCAAAACAATTTCGATTCTTTTATAATGGCGATTATCAGCACACTCTGTAACTATAAACAAAACCATAGATAATATGTTGTTACTCATTTTTGAGTAATAGATAACTTTTTTCATTTTTTTCTGAAAAACTAGAAAGGGTGATTGAATGGCTAACAAAACCAATTCAACTATAAATGGTAAAGATTATTACAGAATAAGGGCTGATGTTGGAAAAAAGCCTGACGGAAGTCGTATTAGAAAATCATTTTATGGTAAGAATAAAAAAGAGGCTGAACAAAAGCGTGACGAATACCTTAATCAATTAAAACTAGGGCTTAATGTTGATTTTGACAAGGCGTCTTTAGGTGACCTAATGCACTCCTGGCTATATGACTTCAAGAGGGTATCGGAGAATATAAAGCCCTCCACATTCAGCCGATATGAGGGCATTTATAGAAAATATATACAACCCTATCCAATAGCAAGCCTTAGACTAACAGATGTAAAAACGGTGGTAATACAGCGATTTTACAATGATTTATTTGATATGGGGTGTACATCAGCTTCTATCCGTACCCTTAACAGCTTACTTAGAAACTTTTTTTCTTTTGCTATAGAACAGGACTATATAATAAAAAGTCCCTTAAAAGGAACCACTATTCCATCAAATGCAGGGGAATTGACAAAAGATAGAAAACTAGATGTATATACTGACGATGAAATAAAACAATTAAAAAAAGCCCTTACGGGCTATATACACGAAAACTTAATACTGGTCGCTCTTGGTACTGGAATGAGGCAAGGGGAATTATTGGGGCTACAATGGAAACATATAGACTTTGATAATCTAACCATAACAGTAAGCCAAACACTAAAAACATATAGTGACATAAAAGCAAATGGCACAAGAAACCTCGTAACAGCCTTACAGACACCCAAAAGTAAACACAGCATAAGGACTATACCAATACCTAAAAACCTCGCAATAGTCCTAAAAAATCAGCAAAAAATCATAATAGATAGGGCTAAAACCCTTGGGCGTTCTTTTAATGATGATTTATTTGTTTTTAGTAATAATCAACTATCATATATTGACGCTAGGGCGTTGCTCAGGTCTTATAAGCGTATGCTTAATAGAAACAATATCAGGGAAAGGGACTTTCACAGTTTAAGGCATACATACGCCACCCAGTTAATAAGGCGTGGGGTATCTATAGAGGTTATAGCTGAATTACTTGGCCATAGTTCAACTGAAATAACCAAAATATACGCCCACATACTTGATGACGATAAACAAAAAGCTGTTGCCAAATTAAATGATATATTTTAACCCCATTTAGCCCCATTTTAGCCCCAAAGTATTTCTATACTACAAAAAATATTGTGTTAAAGTATCTAAAACATTAGTACTTAAGCCTATATTTAACATAGCTTATAATATATAATTTTACTTTATCGTTTCCGTCATCCGCAGGTTCGAATCCTGCTAGCCTAGCTAAGTTGAGAAGGTTTTTACCTTCTCTTTTTTTGTCTACTATATATTTTTATGTAAACCACAAATGAGGATTGTTTATCACAATTTTTATTTGTTACTTCTCATTTGTTTACGGACTTCCAATCAGACCAAATTAACGACCTTAATTTGCGACTTAACAAGTTAAATCATCCGATTTATCTTTCCGATTCATTGGTCAGAACTTTCAACTTTGTTGAAAGCCACACTTCGTGTGTCCGATTTATCTTTCGGTTCATTAAAAAAAGTGTAAAGTACTACATTTAATACTTTACACTTCTTACTATACTTCATATATTCACTTTTAAGCCTTAACCATTAATATAACAGCTATTCCTCATCGTCATCTACAGGATGAACTTCATACAATTCAATTTTAGATAATATATAATCTACATCTTCTTGCATTTGCTTATGTTCTTCTTTTGTTAAGTCATCATCATATAAGCCGTCTAAAAATCTAGGAATGTGATAACATAACTCGGTATGAACTCGTTCTTCTAAAATATCGTGTCTTACTTCATATTCCCCGATGGTTACTATCCATATAGCTAATGATGTACTATCTTTAACCAAAAGGTCATTATCTTCATCAGTCAAATAATCAGTAATATTTTCAGTTTTTTCCCAACCTTTTTTCCCTAAACGATTAAATGCAACTATTAATCCATCCTTATAGTCTTGATATGTCAACTCTGGGTCTACTCTCATAATTATTCCCTTCCCATAATACCTAAATTTTTATCTTTTCACTATCCTGTTCACTAAAAATGCTACAACATTTAATACTATAGCAACTATCCCCATAGTCATTACATCAGCTTTTGCAAAGTATGTTACAGTATAAATGTATTGCAAAGGCTCAAGTATTTTTAAATAATTACTTACATCTATAAATATAGGGCTAAGAACTACAGAAGTTACTGCCAACACCGGCAATATCCCAAACAGAATTTCCTCTTTAGGCAAGGCACTTAATAAATAGGCAAAGCCACTTAATACAAATAAATATATGCCATACCTTAAAACAGCCTCATTTGTCAATTCTCCGGCTATTTTTGATGAAATAATAGAGAATATAGTAAACAGCAAACAACCTGCAAAAATGCAAAAATAGCCATTAATTCTAATACCCTTTTTCCTATCTCTCACAGCATTTACAGACAAAAGCACAACACCTAGCATAGTATAAAGAGCCACTACATTTGACACGCTAAAAAGTTTCTTAGATGCAATCTGTGGAGAATCTACATATTCTGTATCAACGGTAAACAGCTTATCACTGTCCATATACTTTCCATAGTCCTCATCTACTGTTACAGGTATATTCTTATCCTTTAAATAGTTATTTGCTATTTCAGGAGCTTGTTTTGTTATAATTGAAGAATACACAACTTCATTTATCATTTTGTGAAGTACAGAGGAATTAGATGTTATACAGCCTATAGACCTTGTCAAATCCCCTTTTTTATATCCATCTTCAAAGGAATTTTCAAAGACATAACCACACTCTATTGTTTTAAATTCCACATCTTCTTTCATTTTTTCTATGCTGTCATACTTTTCAAATTTAACAACATAGTCCTTACTTAACAAATCTTCACAAACAGCCTTACCAACTTCTCCTGTAGCATAAACACCTACTGTTATCCCCTTGTTTTCAAGAGTAGTAAAGTTCTTTATTCCGTAGGCTATTACTGGCATTAACAAAAGAGCAATAACAAAGGCTGGCATTTTACACAATCTTTTTATATAAATCAGTATTCGCCAAAAGACACTCATCTTTTTATCGCCCCTTTCAATGCTGTAACAACATAGAGAAATACAGCAAATACAATTCCGTATTTTAAGGAAGCATAGTCATAGGCAGAAAACATACCCATAATTTGGCTACCTACAATGTTTACGGGAGAGTATGGGCTTATAGCCTTTATAGTATCCGGAAGAAGTGAAACTGGTACAAAAGCACCACCTAAAAATCCAAAAACCATACTAAAGGCAAATATCAAAAGCCCTCCATAACTTCTATCTCCACATAATGTGTAAATAGCAGTTGTAAAAATAGAGCCAATAAAACAAGGCATAACAAAGGATAATATATTAAACTGTATATCCACTCTTAAAATACAAAACAGCCCTAAAATTATTAAATAAATAACCGCATATATTAAAAATACTATTATGTTTACTACAAGAGAATTAAGTAAAAAACCAACTCCTGACATTTTCAACTTGTTGTAAAAAGCTCTATTGTGTCCGCTTACAACTGGTGCCATTGCCATACCGGCAAGAAGTATAACCATAGCCAAAGCCATTGCTAAATAGTATTCCTTTACTGTTAAATCACTTTCACTATTTACCATATTTGTATCAAAATATGTTGCTCTTGGCAAAACTGTGTCTACATATTCCATATCCAATTCAGCCAATTTAAGCACAGAAACCTCTTTGCCGGTTTTAGCCAACAAAGCATCTTGAACAGAATATACACCTGCCTGAACGGCTGCAAAAATGCCACAACCACCCTCTGCAAGATTTTCAAAAAGTTTATTGTTTAAGTCTGTACCCTTTGGCAATATAAGTATTGGGTGGAGATTTTCTCCTTTTAATATACTATGAATATAGTCACTAGGCAAAATGACTCCGCCTAAAGCAGAGCCATTTTCAACCATATTTTTCACTTTATCTTTACTGTCAACTACTTCAAATTTGCACAGCGTACCTACACTTTCCATATTTTCCACAATAGAAAGTGCCATATCTTCTGTTGCACCACCATCAGGAATATACATAGCTACAACTGACTTTTTTATTTCAGCTGAGCTTTTATCCATAGCAGAAATACCAACAAAAGACACTATACCCATAGCCAAAACAAGAATTTCTGCACCTATTAAAATTTTAGGCAAAAGGTACAATGACCTTTTTAATTCCATAAATAAATATCGTAAAAACATTTTTATTTTAATCCTTTAAATTTTGACATTATCTCTGTAAATTTATCTTTAGCAGAGTTCATTGCATTTTCAACAGTTTCCTTGTCAACCTTAAACACTTCCATAGCCTCACTATCTGGGGCAGCTATTTCTTCACTTAAAGGTCTGACATCTAAAAGACCATTACCTGAACAAGTTACACCCATCATATCCACATTAAATTCGCTTATATCAGCATTTAATGTGTCCTTAGCCGGAACAACCTTTGCTTTAAGACTTATACCCTGGGTGTCTCTACCAGAATTACTCTTGTCAATGCTTGCTAAAAGCTGATTATTCTTTGTATCATATCTACCATTTGCTACAAGTTTAATATTATTTCCAAGAGCATCGTCAATGTTTAATTCCTTTGAAGAATCAATAGAATTTTCCTTATTTTCTGCTCCGTCGCTGAGAGAGAATTTAAGTACACTACCGTCACTATTGAAAGCAACTTCACTATTTATTAAATCTATAGGATTTTCACTGCCGTTAAGTGCCATATTAGCATTAATGTCCATTACAGAATTGTCTACTGTTACATTCATACTGCTTTCGCACTTTACAAGCATACCACCATTTATGTAGAAGTTAATACTTAAATCTCCAAACTTTGCATTTTTCTCTACATTTGAAATAGACTCTTGTATACTATTCTTTATATATTTTTCTAAGTCTGCTTCATTTTCAAAGAAATACTGGTACATAGGCTGTGAAGTATACATATATGTGGCATATTCAGTCAAGAAATTTTCAAAACCTGAACCCTTGCTTGTATCTCTTACAACACCTATTATAAACTTGTTTACATCTTCATAAGGTACTGTAAGTGTATAGCTTTTACACTTTAATTCCTTTTCCCCTACAGTAACATCTTTATTTTCATTCTTTTTTAAAGTAGCATTTTTAGTAGCCTCTTTCCAATGAAGATTAGTATAATACTGTAACTGGCTTGTAAAATCACTATAAATATTAAAATATTTGTCAGCCTTTTCTGTTACCTTATTGTCATCAAAAAGCTTAACTGAAAAATCCTTATCCTTGTTATATTCAGCACTTGAACCTTTCATTAAAGGAGAGTCAAAGTATTGTTTTAAAATATTGTCACAACCAAACTTAATCGCCTTTTCATAAAGGGCAGGAGCATAAATTACAATGTCCTTATTATCTGTATAAGAATATAAATCCATAAGGGCGGTATTTTTATATAAAGCTGATACCTTACTTTGAGCAAGTTTTTTATCCACATCTTTGTCAAAACTAAAGCTGATACCACCGCCATTTATGCTAGGCATATATGAATTGTCATTTACATTTAATTCAGCATCAACAGAAACTGACTTTGTATCTATCATATTTACTATATCTTTCAAGCCTATAGTATTTATTATAGATGTTCTGTTTACATACTGGTTAAAAGTCTTTGTAGTAGCTCTCTTTATAACATTTACGGGATTTAAAACCGCATAAGCTGTAGTTGCAACCATTGCTACTGCAACAACAGAAATAACTACTTTACCAAGATTTTTTAATGGTTTTCTTTCCTTAGTATCAAATTCAGATTCTGTATTTTCCTCTTTTGTTTCCTCTGAAGTACTTTCGTCTACACGATTTTCTGTTACTTCATCAGTATTTTTTTCTGAAGTATCTTCATTTGCACTATTTTCTGTTACTTCTTCTGCACTTTCATCTGAAACATTTTCTGTCGATTCGTTATTAAATTCCTCTACACTATTTTCAGGGTTTTGCCCCGAAGGCTTGTTTTCAATATCCTCCATATTTTTAATATTATCGTCCACTTTTTATCCCTCGCATTCCTTTAAAATTCCGTCTTCTATTTTGTATAGTTTAGTACATAAATCTATTTCATCTCTATCGTGGGTACTCATTACTACAGTTCCACCATTTTTTACATAATTTGAAATATAAGAATTTACTTCCTGTTTGCCATAAATATCTAAGGCTGAACCTGGCTCGTCTAATAGCATTATAGGTGCATTGTTTGAAAGTGAAATACCGATGCTTAATCTTCTTTTCATACCACCTGAAAGCTCATTAACTTGCTTGTTCAAAAATTCGTCAATACCCAAATCCTTTAAAACGCCATTTTCAAATCCATCTTTTATTTTTCTATTACTGCCAAGCCACAAAAGTAAATTGTCCTTTGTAGTAAGTTCATCAATAAGTGGATTTTCCTGTGGTACATAAGCAATATACTTTTTGAAAACACTTTTCCTGTCTGCAAGTTCATTGTTGTAATATATTTTTCCAGACTGTGCCTTGTTGACACCAGCCATAATAGAAAGCAATGTGGTTTTTCCACAGCCATTTGCTCCTATTATGCCTATACATTGACCTTTTTCAGCAGTAAAACTTATATCGTCCAAAACAGTGTTCCTATATCTTTTGGAAATATTTTTTACTTCTATCATAAAACATACCTCTTAAAACTTATTCGCTTCTTCCTTGCCTTCTTTTATAGCTCTTGCTTCTTCTTCCTTAGCCTGTTTCTTAGCTAAAGCTCTGGCCTCTCTAGCCTCTTTTTCCTCAGCAAGTTGCTCACAATAAGCATATTCGTCAAACTCTACATTGTTGTCATAAGGCTTTAAATTTCTATATAACATAGCACAAACAAAGCAAGTGAAAGGTATTGTAAACAATATACCTATACTACCTACAAGTGCCTGTAAAATTTCAACAACTATTCTTTCCTTGTTAAGAAGTTCTGTCATTGAACTATTGTAAATTACAATAAGCACAGTAACTGTAAGACTACTACCAATATATGCAAGTACAAGAGTGTTAGCCATTGTACCCATCATATCTCTACCAATAACCATACCACTTTTGAAAAGTTCCTTAGGAGATATGCTCATAACCTTTAACTTTAATTCGTGAAGTGATGAAGAAAGTGACATAGCAACATCCATTACTGCACCCATAGCACCGATTATAATAGCTGCGAATATAATAGCAAGCAAATCAATAGGGTGGTCTGGATTTACTGTTGTAAGAGAATATGAAGATTCGTCTACAACACCAGTAAGGGCAAGTATCTTTGTCATAAAAAATGTAAGAATACCGGCCAATACAACACCACCAAAACAGCCTATACAAGATGTAAGAGTTTTTGTGTTAGGACCGTTTACAATAAGTAATGTCATAATTATTGTGTAAGCACATATGCCTACTGACCATAAATAAATATTCTGACCACTTATAACAGCCGGAATAAATACTGCAAAAATAGCAATACAAGTAAAGCCTAATGAAATAATTGTGTTAAGACCTTTAGTTCTGCCAAAGAATAAAAGTGCAATCAAGAATATAGCACCTAATACTAAAAGTGCGTCAGTTCTTATATATTCTGTAAACTGCCAACCATTAGTATCATCATAGTCCAAAAGGATTTTATCCCCCTTTGTAACCTTTCTGTAAGGAACAGGGTCGTAATCATCAACAACCTGTGTACCCTCTATTTCCTCTCCCGTATCTTTTAGTGTACATTTAAAGGAAATTTTACTACCACCAAGACCATTCTGGTAAGTGTAGTCCTGTTCATTAGTTATTTCAGTAATAACCCCAGGATGAGTGGCATCTACACCTTGATTATTTAATAACTTATAATTTGCCATAGTGTACTTGTTGCCAAAATAGCAAAATAGTATACTGAATATAACAACAGCAATATACACTATAATATTTTTTGTTTTATAACTCAAAACAAACACCTCTTTCTCATTCCTAGTTATTGTATCACAAATGCCGAAAATTGTCATAAAAACTTTGATTTGTAATATTTTTATAATATATTTAGGCAATAAAAAAAGCCCCTTTCGGAGCTTTTTCTATATTGTATTATTTCATTTTAAGCATACTTTCGTTTGCTTCTTTGCCTGATTTATTTACACTCTTACCTAAAGCAAGTTCCCAATAGTTAGAGTCGCTAATAAGTGGAGTCTGGCTATTGTTCTTGTATTCCTTATTGTAATTTTCAGTAGGAATTCTATCAACCGCACCACCATTGTATGAAACAGCACCAGTTACAGTATAGTTGTACTGGTCAGCCTTATCTGTAAAGAAGTTAAAGTTGCTTTCAGCATTGTTGTATGCCTTAACATCAATAAGAGTAAGACTAGGGTTGAAGTTAGTTGTAACACCACAAGCTAAGTTATCGTAAGCAACACAATTTTTAAGAACATGGTTTACAGCAATATTTTCGCCACCCATTTTGAAACCGTTGTGACCACCAGCACCGTAAGGAGTTTCTGTACCATCTTCATTTAATCTAAGACCCATTTTATAAGCCTGACAATTTTCAAGAGTTACAGCACCAATAGCACCAGTATTTACCTTTGTATAGCAGTCCCAACCGTCATCAAGGTTATGGTGTGATTTACAATTTCTGTAAACATTACCGTCGCCAGAAGTAAGTTTAGTACCAAAACCGTCAGCATTAATCATAGCTGGGTCACAGTTGTTGAAAGATTCACAATTTTCAATAAGGTTATAACCTGGCCAAAATTCTCTAGTCTGGTCATCATCAATTCTACTAATCTGGAAACCTGTATCTCTGTTATCATAGAAACGGCAATTTCTAACTACACAATGAGAACCACCTAAATTAAACGCCTTTAAGTTATTACCAGAATTTCTGACATCCATATTTTCGAATACCCAGTAATTACCGCCTGTATAGAAACCTGCACAAGTAGCACCTAGGTCAATGATGGCTCTATCATTTTCGTCAGCTCTAATTGTCTTTGGCTTTTCTGCTGTACCGTCATCGCCTATAGAAATATCAATTCTTGATGTTCTGTTGTATACACCACCGGCAAGCTGAATTGTCTGACCAGCCTTGCAAAGACCGATTGCTGTATCAATATCAAAAGGATTTTCCTTTGTACCATCGCCATTGAAACTACCCTGTGGAGAAACATAAAGTGTAGTAGCATTTGCTGGAGTTTCCTTGCAATAAACAGTCTTTCTAACAACAATAGGTTCGTAGCTACTGAGGTTGAGAGATTTATCTGGAGTATAAACAGCTACAATCTTGTTTGCTGTATTGTTTTTAAGTTTAGCTGTAAAGTGCTGAGTATCAGCCATATCTACATTCTGAGCAACAACAGCATCATTTACCTTAATTGTTACTTTACCCTTGCTGTCAGATGTAGCTAAATCAAAGCCATAGTTTTCGCTTGTTGAATAGCCCTTTGTCTTAAAGCTAATACCTGCTGTAGCTGGTTCTTCTTCCTTTTCAGCAACTTTCTGGTCTGTACTTCTGTCAGAAGTTCTAAATTCTACATTTGATACATCAATGTCAGCCCATCTTGAAGTAAAGAAACCAACATAAACCTTATCACTCTGAACTGTAAGGAAACTATCGTCATTGTAAACTGTAGTCTGAGTTTTACCTGTCTGATAGTCATAGCACTTAGCATAAAGACCACCATTCATTCTTTCGAGAGTAACTCTGTATGTATTACCCTCCTTAGGGAATTCACTATTAATAGCGTAAGGTCCTATTCTCTTACCACCACCGTCAGTAGCAGTAACACCTTCTCTTACAATAAGGTTAATTCTGTTCATATTAATAATCTTATCGTAGTCCTTAGTGCTTTTATCTGCTGGATAGCCTGTACCAGAATAACCACCACAAATTACCATATTAGATGCAAAAACAGCACCGTTATCAAGAGGCTGTGAAACACCCTCGCTATCTTTCTTTGCCTTGCTTTCATCAGTAACAATCTTACCATCTTCGCCAGTCAAAGGAATAACATCTCTGGCCATAATACCAAAGGCTTCCTGACCACTTCTCTTAGTATCGTTGTTATCGTGTTCAAGGTACTTGTTTACCTTAATATCAGCAGTAACTCTGAAATCTTCGTTACCGTCTACAGTTGTATAGTAATAGCTAATACCGTCGTGGTCCTGTGTAATCTTACCAGAGCCGTTCCAAGACCTTACATTAATCTTGCCATTAACTGTGCCATAGTCATCAGCTGTAACACCACTAATGCCCTCGTCCTGCTTGTCGTAATTAGAACTCTGACCAAATACAACCTTTCTCCACTTAGCATCTTTAGCCTCAACTACTGTACAAGGTAATTCTACACTACCTTCCTTGCTACTAACAGTAACAGAAGTCTTGCCAACCTTAGAAGTATCAAATTTATCTGTGTTTACAGTATAATCTGTTAATTCATCTTCATCGCCGTTATCATACTTAACAACAACAGCCATATCTTCCTTATCAAAACTTTCGCCTACATTGTATGTAGTCTTAGGATATTTTGTAAGCTCAATACCTGTAACCTGCTTTTCCTTTACAGTAACAGTATTAGATACATCTAAACCACCGGCTGAAATCTTAACTTCCTTTTCGCCTGCTGTTTTAGAATCGAAACCTGTTAAAGTATAAGAACCTGCTGGAACAATTTCAGAAACAACCTTGCCACTATCATTTGTATAGCTTGCAGTTACTTCTATAGTGTTTGTATCAAACTGGTCATTTAAGTAATACTCTGTATCAAAGCCCTTACCCTTAGCCTCAAGAGAAGAATAAGCATTTTTATTTATGTAAATATTGTAACTACCTACAGCTGTAGTGTTGATACCCTTTTGTGGCTTTACATTTACTTTAACAATCTGATGACCTATACCTGTTACAGCATCGCCGTCTTTAATTGTCTTACCGTTAAGAGAGAATGTATACTGGTCGCTGTCAAGTTTCTTTGTAGTACCGTCTGAATAAACAGCCTCTACTGAAATACCTGTACTACTGAAAGGACCATTTAAGCTATAATCTGTCTTTACTGGAGTGAAACCAATTTTAACATCAGTTAATGCAACATTTGCAACACTAACATCAATGTTAGCCTTTGCCTCGCCATAAGAAAGAGTAATTGTCTGCTTACCTGTCTTAGTTGCATCATAACCTGACGCAAGGAAACCAGTTACATCTTCCTTTGTACCGTCATCATATGTAACAGTACCAGTAAGACCTGATAAATCGAGCTTTTCGCCATAAGAATAAGCTGTCTTGCACTTGCCCTTTAAAGTAAGAGAAGTAGCCTTTCTTGTTTCAGTTTTAAGAGAAACATTTGTAAATGTAGCCTTTGCATTTCTTGCAATATAAAGGCAAGGATAAATTTCGTCTTCCATTGCAGTCATTTCAACAGTTGTTGACTTGTCCCCACAAGTAAGAGTATAAGCATTACCTACTTTTTTAATAGATAAATCAAATGTACCTAAATTTTCCCCTGTATTTGCAAAAGTATCAGATAAAGCATCGCCAACCGTTTTCTTACTGCTGTTTGCTCTTACAAGAGAATGAATTGCCATAGGACTGTCTTTCTTAGAAGCATAAGAGCCTAAGAAAACACCGTCATCATATGTCTTATCATCAGTTTTATTGTAAAGTGAATCGAGTACACCAATACCAACAGAACCCTGCTGAGGATTACTGCCGTCTTTTGCTGTATTATAAGAATCAATGTTTACTGTAGCCTTTAATTCAAAATCTTCATCAGCCTTTAATTCATTAGCATAGTAAACAATACTATCTTCGCCATCTGTAAATTTACCATTATTAACATTATCATTTGACATTGTAACAGTTGAGCCGTTTGCATTTACTGTGTATGCAGCAGCATCAGCTTTACCAGTCCAGCCTTTTTTCCAAGAGCCTTCTGCAAATGAAATTGCACTAAAACTACTTAAAGAAAATGCTAAGGCAAGACCAAAACATACTAATCTCTTTTTCATATATCAGAGAACCTCCTATAAAAAGTGCATAAATTTAACACCAAATCATACAGTATAATTATACAAGTCTTACGGTTAAAATGCAATTCTTTTTTTCATTGATTTATGTAAAATTTTATCTTCTATGTAAACCTCTCCATATTCCTCAAAGCCCAGAGAACCATAAAAGCCTAAGGCGTGAGTTTGGGCGTGAACAATAATTTCCTTATATCCACACTCTTTTGCCTTTTCCAATAGGGAATTCATAAGTAGTTTACCAGTTCCTGTGCCTCTGTACTCCTTTAAAACTGCTACTCTGCCTATTCTCATTTCATTCTCCACTTTTATAAGTCTGCCAGTAGCCACAGGGCTGTTGTTATCATATACAACAGCCTGTATTACACCTATGTCACTACCGTCAAATTCATCACATTCAGGAATATTCTGTTCTTCTACAAACACCTTTCTTCTTACATAAAAGGCATCTGCATTTTTGTCTTTATAAAACTTTACTTCCATAAATACACTCCTATAAAGGACTTGAAGAAATCTTCTTTGCTCGTCTTGGGTATTTTTCATCAGTTGATTTTACCTTTGTAATTTCAACTATTGTGTGGGTAATATCAGTTTGTGGAAGTGTAACTTCCTTTACAGAAGTTATTTCGCCACCTAATACTTCAACAGCCTTTTCGCCCTCTTTTATTTCATCATAAGCTGTAGGTCCTTTAAGAGCTACAAACTTTCCACCAACTTTAACATAAGGCAAATCATATTCACTTAAAACATTAAGAGAGGCAACAGCTCTTGAAACAGCTATGTCATACTGTTCTCTATGCTCCGGCATACGACTGCCTTCTTCTGCTCTTGCGTGTATATAGTGAACATTTTCAAGTTCTAAATCCTGACCAACAGTTTCAAGAAAGCCAATTCTCTTTTGCAAAGCATCTAAAAGAGTAAGCTCAATAGTTGGTTCAGCAATTTTTAATGGCAATCCAGGGAAACCTGCACCAGTACCTACATCAATAACACTTTTCCCCTTAAAGTCAAAGTACATAAGAGGAGTTAAACTGTCGGCAAAATGCTTTATGAAAACCTGTTTCCTTTCTGTAATAGCAGTAAGGTTCATTTTTTCGTTCCATTCTACCAACAAGTTCATATATTGAACAAACTGTTCTTCTTGTCTGTCATTAATTTCTATATTTAACTTTTCTAAATATTCTTTTAAGCTATTCATAAGCACCTCACATATTTAAGTGAACTAAAAGCATATTTACATCAGCAGGAGATACACCACTTATTCTGCTTGCCTGTCCAATATTAACAGGGCGAACAGCCTCTAACTTCTGTCTAGCCTCAATTCTAAGACCCATTACCTGTTCATAATCAATGTCTTCAGGTATTTTTCTAGCCTCTAACTTCTTAAACTGCTGTACCTGATGTTGCTGTCTTGTAATATAACCCTCGTACTTAATCTGTATATTTACCTGTTCTCTAACATCGTCTGGCAATTCTGGTCTGTTAAAATCTATTGGTGCAAGTTTGTCATAATCCATCTCAGGGCGTTTAATAACATCGGCCATTTTAATACCATTGTTTAAAGGTGTTGAGCCATAGCTTTCCAAAAGTGAATTTACTTCTGGTGTAGGTCCTAAATTAATTTTCATTACTCTTGCAATTTCATCTTCAATAGCCTTTTTCTTTTCACAGAATTTAGCATATCTTTCGTCAGTAATAAGACCATATTCGTGACCCTTTTCAGTTAATCTTAAATCTGCATTATCCTGTCTTAAAAGCAATCTGTATTCAGCTCTTGAAGTCATCATTCTATATGGTTCGTGGCTTTCCTTAGTTATAATATCGTCTATTAATACACCAATATAGCCCTCTGACCTGTCAAGTATTAAAGGCTCTAATCCCTTACAGTATGCACCGGCATTTATACCACCCATAATACCCTGTGCTGCTGCTTCTTCATAACCACTTGTACCATTAAACTGACCAGCACTAAAAAGACCAGCAATATTTTTAAATTCAAGAGAAAGTTTAAGCTGATTTGCGTCAATGCAATCGTACTCAATGGCATAAGCTGTTCTCATAAAACGCACATCTTCAAGACCTGGAAGTGTTCTGTACATAGCAATCTGAACATCTTCTGGAAGTGATGAACTCATACCCTGAACATACATTTCGTTAGTGTCTTCGCCCTCTGGCTCAATAAATATCTGATGTCTGTCCTTATCAGCAAAACGAACTACTTTATCTTCAATAGATGGACAATATCTAGGACCAGTACCAGTTATTACACCTGAATAAAGAGGAGAACGGTCTAAGTTCTGTCTAATAATTTCGTGAGTTTTTTCGTTTGTGTATGTCAAATAACAGCTAATCTGTTCTCTGGCAATATCTTCTGGCTTATTTTCAAAAGAAAATGGAACAATCTTTTCATCGCCTGGCTGTTCTTTCATTTTTGAAAAATCAATAGTTCTCTTATCAACTCTGGCCGGTGTCCCTGTCTTGTATCTTCTTAATTCTACACCTAACTTTTTAAGGCTGTCACTAAGATGATTAGCTCGTCTTAAACCATTAGGACCACTTTCAATAATTGTATCGCCATAAAGGCAACGAGCCTTTAAGTAAGTACCAGTACAAATTACTGCTGCCTTACACTTGTAAAGAGCATTACTTTCAGTAATAACACCTGTTACTTTGCCGTCTTCAACAACAATTTCGTTTACTTCCCCTTGACGCACAAGTAAATTTTCTGTGTTTTCAAGAGTCTTTTTCATTTCATTGTGGTACTTAGCCTTGTCAGCCTGTGCTCTTAAAGAGTAAACAGCTGGACCTTTACCTGTGTTTAACATTCTAGTCTGAATATAGGTTTTATCAATGTTTTTACCCATTTCGCCACCTAAGGCATCAATTTCTCTTACCAAGTGACCCTTAGAGCTACCACCTACATTTGGATTACAAGGCATCATTGCAATACTATCCAAATTAATGGCAAACATTATAGTATTAAGTCCCATACGAGCAGATGCAAGAGCAGCCTCACAACCTGCGTGACCGCCACCAATAACTATTACATCAACTTCATCAGCAATATATGGCTTTTCCATTTGTTTTTCACCTCAAATAATTTTAAAAATTTTATTTACCTAAACAGAATTCGCTGAATATTCTGTCAATAATATCTTCTTCAAGTGTTTCGCCAGAAATTTCGCCTAACGCCTCATAGGCATCTGTTAAATCCATAATCATAAAATCTTCTGGCATACCATTAGCTATAGTTTCAATAACATTTTCAAGAGAGTTTTTAGCCTTTACTAAGCTAGCCTTATTTCTTTCTCCGGAAATAAGAACTTGGTTATCCACATTTATATCGCCTTTTATAAACATAGACTTTATGGCATCATATAATTTTTCAACACCCTTGTCAGCTTTTACTGAAATGTTTATAAATCCACCAGTAAGTTTTTCAAGTTCGTCAGTATCTATTTTCTGTTCCAAATCCAACTTATTAACAAGTACAATAGACTTTTTGTTTTCTGTCAACTTTATAAGTTCTCTGTCCTCGTCTGTTAATTCCCTAGAACCATCAAACATAAGGAGTACCAAATCAGCCTCCATAGCAAGAGTTTTCGACTTTTCAACACCTATTTGCTCAATAACATTGTCCGTATCTCTGATACCGGCTGTATCAATAATATTAAGAGGAATACCTCCCACATTTATCATTTCTTCAAGCACATCTCTTGTAGTACCGGCAATATCTGTTACAATGGCTCTGTCCTCATCTAAAAGAGTATTTAAAAGTGATGACTTACCTACATTTGGTCTACCTAAGATTACTGTCTTAATGCCCTCTTTGTATATTTTTCCTGTGTCTGCTGTAGCAATAAGTTTATTTACTTCCACTAACATTTCGTTAGCACCCTTATCTACAGCCTCGTAATTCATTGTTTCTTCTTCATGTTCAGGGTAGTCAATAGACACATCAATATTTGCTATCATTGTAAGAAGTCTATCTCTAAGTCCTTTTATCTTTTCTGAAAGTTTACCCTCAAGTCTTAAAACAGCTGCATCTTTTGCCTTGTCTGTCTTTGCATTAATAATATCAATAACAGCCTCTGCCTGTGTCAAATCTATTCTGCCATTTAAGAATGCTCTCTTTGTAAATTCGCCAGGCTCTGCCATTCTACAGCCAGCCTTTATTGTTGCATTTAAAACAGCTGTTACCGCTCTATATCCACCATGGGTATTTATTTCTACTACATCTTCTCTTGTGTAAGTATTTGGAGCTTTCATAACTGACACAAGAACTTCATCAACTACTTTTCCGTCAACTTCTATTGTACCAAAATGTATAGTATGGCTTTTCTGTTCACTTAACTTCTTACCCTTTGGAGATACAAAAAGTTTATCAGCTATTTCAATAGCCTCTTTTCCACTCATACGAACAATACCTATACCACCGTTGCCAGTAGCCGTAGAAATAGCTGAAATTGTATCTTCAAGATTAACCTTTAACATTCCTCACACCTCCTGTAAAATTTTCCTATATATAAAAATATAGGCATAGGCTAAAAGCAAGCCTACGCCTATTAATTCTTATTCCTCAGTTGTTTCTGTTGTATTATTGCGTTCCTGTGGTCTGTTGTTATATCTCTTTTTGCTAGAATAGTTATTCTTTAAAGCAATAACAACATATCTGAAAGGTTCAACACCCTCACTATAAGTAGTAACATATCTGTCATTCTGGAGTGTTGCGTGTATAATGCGTCTTTCGTAAGGATTCATAGGCTCTAAAGTAACATTTCTTCTGTTATGTTTAGCCTTTTTAGCAAGGTTAAAGGCTAAGTGTTCAAGAGTTTCTTTACGCCTTACTCTGTAGTTTTCAGTATCTATTGTTACATTCATATAAGCATATTCGCCCTTGTTTACAACAAGGTTAGTAAGATACTGAAGTGAGTCAAGAGTTTGTCCTCTCTTACCAATAATAGCACCCATTTCTTCGCCTTCAAGGTTAATGAGTATCTGCTTATTATCTTCGAAAGATGTATTGATTTTAACTTCCATACCCATAGTATCAAAAATACTCTTTAAAAAGTCAGTAGCTGTACCGAGAATAATTTTCTTATCTTCTTCTGTAAGGTTTGCTCTTGAGTTTTCAACTGGAGCTTCAACCTTTTCAGTTTCAACAGTTTCTTCTACAACAACTTCTGTAACTTCTTCTGTTGCCTTTTCTACAACTGTTGTTTCTTTCTTGAAGAACTTTCGAGGTTCTTTTACTTCCTCTGCTACTTCTTCAATCTTAACTTCTTCAAGAATTTCCTCTGCCTCGTCTTCGCCAGTAACAGTAACAAGTACCTTAGCTGGTTTAGCACCAAGACCTAAGAAACCTCTTGAGCCTTCGCTAAGAACCTTATATTCTACATCACTAAGCTCAACGCCAAGTTTTTTAACAGCAGTCTCAACAGCTTCGCTGATAGTTTTGCCTGTCTGTTCAATCTGTCTTGCCATATTATTTTCCTCCCTTAGCCTTTGAACCCTTTGCTTTAACTGTTACAATAGGGTGCTTTGAAAGTCTTTTGTTAATAAAGAACTGCTGAATAATCATACATAAGTTAGATGTAATCCAGTATACACCAATACCACCTGGAAGACTTGTAGTAATCCAAGCCATCATAAGAGGCATTGTAATGCTCATAATTCTCTGCTGAGTTACCATAGCTGGGTCAGTAGGCTTGTTCTTTCTTGACATAAGCCAGCTAGAAAGCCAAGTAGTACCACCAGAAAGAATAGGAATAATAAGTCTAGGACTAAGTGAAAGACCTACAGTTTCTGTAAGGTTAAGACCCATAAAGTATTCAATAGCATTCTTCTTGTCATAGAGAGAAGTAAAGTCAGCTGATGAAATAGCTGTACCAAGACTCTTCATCTGGTCTGGTCCAAGAATATTCATAATTCTGCTGAATACATTAGCATCAATCTGTGTACCAGCCGGAATATTACCTAATTTACCAAATTCAACTACAAGGTTCATAACTGTGTCATTAGACTGAGCAGCATTGAGAACGATGTCTGAAATTTGGCTATAAACTGTGTTTATAATATCTATATACTTAAACGGATTCTGCATTACATGGTAAAGGCCAAGGAAAATAGGAAGCTGAATAAGCATTGGTAAACAACCTGCAAGCTGATTGTAGTTGTTATCTGCATATAACTTCTGCATTTCCATATTCATTTTTCTCTGAAGTTCAGGGTCTGACATAGCACCTTTGTACTTTTCCTGAATTTTCTTCATTTCAGGCTGAAGTGCCTGCATTTTAAACATAGACTTCTGCTGATGATAAGCAATAGGTGTCATAAGAAGTCTAACGAAAACAGTTAAAATGATGATTGAAATACCCAAAGAATTTGTGTGTATTCCAAGTACATTATAAACCAAGTTGAAAATCACGTTAATTATCGCACCTAAAATAAAGGCAATAGGTCCTACAATAATACCTGGGTCCTTTAATACATTACGACCGGCAAGCATAGTAACGCCTTTGAACAAAATAAAATCCCCCTTTACGGAACAGGGTCATACCCACCCTTGTGGAATGGATGACACTTTAAAATTCTTCTAATACTTAAATACAAACCCTTACAAAAGCCATACTTTTCAAATGCCTCATAGGCATAGGCTGAACAAGTTGGCACAAACCTACAGCAGGCCGGTTTGTAGGGTGAAATACAATTTCTGTACACCCTTATTAAAAATAATGCTGTTTTTTTCAGCATAAAACTCAGTCCTCTATTCTGACTTAATAAGTTTCTGTTTGTTCAACAAGTGCATTAAAGCACTTTCCACTTCCTTGTATGTAGCCTCTTTAGCAGAAGCTCTAGCAATAACAACAATGTCATAGCCTGCCAAAAATTTGCTTTCTGACAAACGGTAGCTTTCTCTCAATAATCTTGTAATACGGCTACGAACAACGCTGTTGCCTACTTTTTTACTAACTGAAATACCAAAGCGATTTCCATTTGTGCCATTACGCACTACATACATAACCAACAATCTGTTGGCAATAGACTTGCCACGATTATAGACAAATCTAAACTGATAATTCTTTTTAAGGGACTCTGTAAATTCCATATTCTTTCCCTTTCCTAAAACAAATAATGCCGTATACCAATTAAAGCCCACTTAAAACTAAGCGGGCTTTAATTGATTTGGACCTAAAGTCCAAACCGAAACAAATTTAGCATAAGCCTTTGTAGCAAAAGCAAATTAAGCAGTTAATGCCTTTCTGCCCTTTCTACGTCTTGCAAGGAGTACCTTTCTGCCGTTGGCAGTACTCATTCTCTTTCTGAAACCGTGAACCTTAGCTCTCTGTCTCTTCTTAGGCTGGAATGTCATCTTCATTGTAAACGCACCTCCTTCTCATATACATATATTTACTTAAAGTCAAATCAAGCACTTCCCCTATTATATTAGATATATTGCTTTTAGTCAAGAATTATTTGAAATTTTTCATTAAAAATTTTTTAAATGTATTATTTTTGTAACATTACAAAAACTAAAGGAAAAAAGTAGGTGAAACTATGAAAAAATACATTTATATTACACTAGGTTCTTTGCTCCTTTCCATAGGCATAAACGGCTTTTTATCTCCCTTTAATATGGTCATAGGTGGAGCTGGTGGTATTGGCATTATTTTGCAAAAACTTTTCTCTGTTCCTCTATGGGCAAGTAATCTTGCCATAAACATTCCTCTCTTGTTTTTTGCCACATTTCAAAAAGGCGTAAAATATACAAAAGACATAATGGTGGCAACATTTATTTATTCCCTATTTCTGGGCTTTACAGAAGATTTTGTATTTGTAGACAATGACATTTTTCTTGCTACAGTTTTCGGTGGTATATTGACAGGTGCCGGTCTAGGGCTTGTACTAAAAGCCAATACTACTACAGGTGGTAGCGAGCTTTTAGCTGTTCTATTACACGACAAATTCAAACACATTACAATTTCAAGGCTTTTGCTGTACATTGATGCCATTATAATAATCGGTGGTATGTTTATACTAGGTTTTGAGTCTACAATGTACGCAATTATAACACTTTATATCTCCATAAAAGTCATAGACCTGATGGTAGAGGAAATAGATTTTGCCAAAACAGCATTTATAATTTGCAAAGACCCTGAACCGGTATTAAATGCTATTTTTAAAAACCTCCAAAGAGGTGCAACAATAATAAACACAATAGGTTCTTATACTCAAAAGCCTAATTACATTGTGCTGGCTGTAGTTTCCAAAAGAGAAATAGGCATATTAAAAACCTCAATTTCAGAAAGTGACAAAAATGCTTTTGTTATAGTTACCGATGTAAGAGAAATTATGGGGGAATTTAACAGGAGATAGTTACAAAAATTTTATACTGTAGTATATATTTTCCTTTTATTTTTTCTGAAAGTATGTTATAATCACTTGTAAAATCTTTTAGGAAGAGGGATTATATAAATGAAGAAATTTTTATCTATAATTACATCAGCTATACTTGTTGCCTCTCTTGCCGGCTGTGGTGGAGCAACAAATTCAGCAGACGGAAGTAATACTGTCAACAAGGACAATATTACTATTGGTATTGCTCAGTTTGCAGAGCATCCATCTCTTGAAAACTGTCGTGAGGGCTTTATTCAGGGTCTTGCTGAAGCAGGCTACAAAGAGGGCGAAAACCTTACTATTGACTACAAAAATGCTGAAGCTGATATGAGTATTGCCAATCAGGTTGCACAGTCTATGGCTAGTG
Source organism: Eubacterium sp. CAG:274 (assembly GCA_000432155.1). GTDB lineage: Bacteria > Bacillota > Clostridia > Lachnospirales > CAG-274 > CAG-274. The sequence continues at coordinate 24,689 of FR888489.1, read as the reverse complement.
GCAAAAATGATTTAATTTGTGCCATCGCTACACCTATGGCTCAGGCAGTATATAACGCAGCACAGCCAAAGAATATTCCTGTTGTATACACAGCTGTTACTGACCCAGTAGCTGCTCAGCTTGCAAAAGAAGACGGTACAGGCGTAGGCAAAATTACTGGTACAAGTGATAAACTTGCTGTTGATGCACAGCTCAAGATGATAAGAGAATTTTTACCAGACGCTAAGAAAATCGGTATTTTATATTCTACAAGCGAAACTAACTCAGTAAGTGCTATTGCTGAATACAAAGAACTTGCTCCAAAGTACAATTTTGAAATTGTAGATAAAGGTATCAGCCAGCCATCTGATATTCCTATGGCAGCTAATGATTTAGCATCAAAGGTAGACTGTATAAGCAACTTGACAGACAATACTGTTGTTTCAAGTCTTCCTACTTTGTTAGATGCCGCTAAAAAGGCAGGTATTCCTGTTTTCGGTAGTGAAATTGAACAGGTTAAGAACGGTTGTGTAGCTACAGAAGGTCTTGACTATGTTGCTTTAGGTAAACAGACAGGCGAAATGGCAGCAAAGGTTCTTGCTGGCGAAGACCCACAGAACATACCTTTTGAAACTATTTCTGAATACAGCCTTTATATTAACTCCGCTGCTCTTAAAGAACTTAATATGGAATGTCCAGCAGACCTTGCTTCTTCAGCTATTGAAGCAAAATAATCAAAAGAAAAATTGTTAGGAGAGTTTTTATGTCATTAATTTTAAGTATTTTTGAACAGGGTCTTATATACGCTGTTCTCTCTTTAGGCATATACATTACATACAAAATACTTGACTTTCCCGACTTAACAGTTGACAGCAGTTTCCCATTGGGAGCTGCTGTATCTGCTATTATGATTTCTAGTGGAATAAATCCTTTTATTACTTTGCCAGTTTCTTTTATATGTGGTGCTTTAGCCGGTTTAGTTACAGGCTTAATTCATGTTAAGTGCAAAGTAAGGGACCTTCTCTCTGGTATTATCACTATGACAATACTCTATTCTATTAATCTTCATATAGCAGACGGAAAAGCAAATATTCCTTTATTTAATAACGACAGTATTTTCTCATTATCCCCAATAAAGGGTATTGCAGGTCAGTTTAATACTGTAATTGTTGTTCTTGTAATTTCACTTATTGCAAAATTCCTTTTAGACCTTTATATGAAAACTAAATCTGGTTATCTTTTAAGAGCTGTAGGCGATAACCCTACTCTTGTTACTTCTCTTGCTAAAGATAGTGGCACAGTAAAGATACTTGGTCTTATGGTTTCTAACGCCCTTGTTTCCCTTGCTGGTTGTATTATGTGTCAGCAACAGAGATTTTTCGATATTTCTATGGGTACAGGTACAATGGTAATTGGTCTTGCATCTGTTATAATCGGTACAAACCTTTTCAAAAAGGTAACAATTATAAAGGCTACAACAGCTGTTTTCGTTGGTTCTATTATTTACAAGGCTTGTGTAGGTACTGCTATTAGTCTTGGTCTTAGTGCCATTGATATGAAACTTATTACAGGTTTACTTTTCCTTGTTATTCTTATCTGTGGTAATTTCAAAAGGAGGGGAAAATTATGATAAAACTTATAGATATTTGTAAAACATATAACCCTCATACAGTAAACGAAACAAAGCTTTTTGAAAACTTCAATTTAAACATAAATCCTGGGGATTTTGTAAGTGTTATAGGTAGTAATGGTTCTGGTAAAACAACTATGCTTAACCTTATTTGTGGTTCTATTCCTCTTGATAAGGGTACAATACTTATAAACAACCAGAAAATAAACACCTTAAAAGAGTTTGAGCGTTATAAAACTATTGGTCGTGTTTATCAGGACCCATCAAAGGGTACTTGCCCTACAATGACAATACTTGAAAATATGTCATTGGCAGATAACAAAAACAGAAGTTTCAACCTCAGCTGGGGTACAAACAAAAAGAGAATTGACTACTACAAAGAACTTTTAAGTCAATTAAACTTAGGTCTTGAAGATAAATTAGGTGTAAAAGTTGGTCTTCTCTCTGGTGGTCAGCGTCAGGCTATGGCACTTTTGATGACTACTATGTCACCTATTGAAATCCTTATATTAGACGAACATACAGCTGCCCTTGACCCTAAGACAGCAGAAATTATTATGGAACTTACTAATAATATTGTTAAGAAGAAAAAGATTACAACTCTTATGGTAACTCATAATCTTATGCACGCCCTTCACTATGGCAACAGACTTATTATGATGCACGAAGGTAATGCTATTATGGACTTAAATGAACAGGATAAAAAATCTACTTCTGTTGATAATATTTTAAATGTATTTAATAAGATAAGCCTTGAAAGAGGTAACTAAATACAATAAAAGCCCCGATGACAAACGGGGCTTTTATTGTTGATGTGCTATTAATTTTAGGTGAGGAAAGGTATAGACAGCACACTTCCGTCTATTCCATGAAAATACGAAACGGTAAATAGAAAAACCATTCATTCCCTGTCAATCGGTTTTTAACGCAGTCGTTCTTCCTTTTTTTACTTAACATTATTCCGATTTTTAAATTTCTCTATTTCCGTCAACAAAGCCATTATAATCTATGACATTAGTTGAGGGTCAATGGTTTTTCCAAAAAAATTGAAAAAAATTTTTCTTTATGATATAATACTAACAATAAAATTTAGCATACGAAAAGAGAGATTTATGTATAAAACAAATGAATTAAGCTCCCTTTTTGATGTATCTACAAATACTATAAGAAGATATGAAGATTATGGATATATTAGCCCTAGTAGAGATGACGAAAATAACTATCGCCACTATAGTGAAGAAGATATAGACAAACTTGTATATGTAAGCAAAAGTCGAGGTTTTGGCTTTTCACATACTGACATATCCGATATGACAAAGGCAAGTATATACGACCTTGTAGATATATACGAAAAGAGAAATTTAGAATTTGATGAAGAAATAAAACTGCTTCAGGAAAAGAAAAATCGTCTTAAAAACGATTTAAAACTGCTTATTAATTGTCGTGACAATGTTGGTCGCTTTATTGTATATCCAAATGTAGACTATACTTTTATGGTATACAAAAAAGACGGTAAAACTTTTATGGATAATGAGCATGTTTCTTTACTTAAAAAGTTCATACAGCACCAACCTTTTGTTCAACAAATTTACTACTACGATGAAACTTGCCCCGACTCTATTTTTATAGGTCTTGGCATAAAAACTATTTATATAAAAGACGAAAGCATTTTCTCAAATACATACACAAAGAGATTTTTAAGAAATAAAAAATCCCTTTTTTACTATGGAAAAAGCCCTTATGACGCAAATTACTTTATTGACGAGAAAAAACCTCTTAAAGAAACTAAGCTGTACAAAACAATTTTTGACTATATGCAAAAATATAATTATAAGCAAAATGGCGAAATATATATGTTTACAACAGCCTCATCAATAGAAGATGGCAATTTATACAGATATTTCATAACAGTAGTACCAATAGAATAATCTCAAAACCTTGACTCTATGTCAGGGTTTTATTTTTTTTATTATGCTAAAACTTTTTTATCCCTAACTTCGTCTATATAGTGTAAATCAAAAAGAAAAGCTTTTCAAAAAATAAATAAGGAGGTAAATATGAAACGGAAATTAATAGAAAATAACACAATAGAAAACAAAGAAAAATTATACCGTATAGCCTTTTCATATACAAAAAATAAAGAAGATGCCCTAGACATAGTTCAGGAGTCAGTATTAAAAGCATTAAAATCTGCAAACACACTTAAAAACCCACAGTATATTAAAACTTGGTACTATAAAATACTGACTAGAACTGCTATAGACTATATAAGAAAAAATAGCAAATATATTCCACTTGATACAGAGTATAGTGCTGAAACAGTGGGAAAATATGACGATTATGAAGATATAGACTTAAAAAGAGCATTGGATTTACTTACATATGACCAAAGAGTAATAATAACATTAAGATTTTTTGAGGATATGAAAATAAAAGATATTGCCGAAATAACAGGCGAAAATATTAATACTATTAAAACTAGGCTATACAAAGCCCTTGAAGTATTAAGAATAAACATAGAGGAGGCTTAATAATGAAAGATATTAAAAAGTTAGAAAATTTAAAAGAACAATACAACAATATTGAAATTCCTACAGAGCTTGACAGCATAATAAGTACAGCCATTGATAAAAAGCCAAATATTTTGTCTGTTTATTTCAGAAAAATAAGTGTTGTAGCTGCTTCAATAATAGTAATATTTACATCAGTTGTAAATATAAGTCCAGCTTTTGCTCAAAGTATGTCAAATATTCCTGTTGTAAACTCTATAGTAAAGTTAGTAAACTTTAAAACTTACACAGCTAAAAACGGTAATATGGAGGCAAATATAAATGTAGCTAAGGTAGAAGGTCTTTCAAATAAAGAACTAGAAAACCAACTTAACTCAAAATTTATAGAAGAAGGTCAAAAAGAATACAGCAATTTCCTAAAAGAAATGAAAGAATTAAAAGGAGATGCTCATAAGTCTGTAGGAACATCTTATGAAGTAAAAACAGATACTGACAGCATTTACTCCATTGTCTATTCAAAATATGAAACTGCAGGTTCTTCAGATATTCAGTACAAAGCCTATACTATAGATAAGAAAAATCAAGCTGTTGTAACATTGAATAGCCTTTTCAAAGATAATTCATATATTGATATTATAAGTAACAACATTAAAGAACAGATGAGTGAACAAATGAAAACTGATAATAGTAAGGTATACTTTATTGACAGTTCCGATGATACTGATGACAATTTTGATAAAATAAAGGCTGACCAAACATTCTATATTAATAGCGATGGAAATATTGTTATTCTCTTTAATAAATATGACGTTGCCCCTGGATATATGGGTGCTCCGGAATTTGTAATACCTACAAATGTTGTAAGCAATATTTTACTTAACAGAGGTCTTGTAAAGTAAAAAAATAAAGGCTGTGTTCAAAATAAACACAGCCTTTATTCTAGTATAACTTACATTCATACTTTGGACAACCAGCCCCTGCTGAAGTTTTCAAATTATTTTTTGCAAGACAGACATTTTTCTGCATTGTATCTTTAATTTTCCAACTAACAGGTGAGCTTGTAGGCTCTATAGCTGAATTTGTAGGGTCATACCAATTTTTACAAAAGGCACATAATCTAGTATGCTTTGGGTCTGCTCTTTTTTCCATAAATAATCACTCCTCTTTAGTAATTCTGCTTTCTATAATATCATTATACACGCACACAACGACATATTCTGTCTATTTAGTAAAATATTTTCAAAAAATATAAAAATATTTATTTTAAAAAGACAATATATACTCTCATACTATCAAAAATAGCAAAAAAATTTTATTTTCTGAGATTATCAAAGGAAAGTTGTTAAGAAAACCTTGGTTTTCTTAAATTAATTCCGCAACTCGAGCTTTGCCCGAGTGAGGACAGGGACTGTTTTGTGTTCTTGCGTAGCAAGGACGCGAAATACACGGCTGGTCCCTACCTTAGACCAACTGCAAGAAATGCAAGCATTTCTTGCAATTTTTAGTTCATTTTCAAAGAACAGATAAACTGTTCGTAGGTGTCTGCCCAATCATCAATAGGGTATGTAGCCCCACCGTTAGTGCTTTTAAGGAGGTTACTGCAAAATGTTTCATTAAGTGCCAGTAGTTCTCCCATAGCTATAGGACAACCTACTTCTGTAGCAATATTGCAAAATTCCTCCACAGGCTCTTTGTGGTTTTCAGTAGCAATAAGTCTTGCCTTTAAATCACTATCTGCCTTTGCCTTTCTCATAAGCTGTTCAAGGCTTATATTAATATCCATACAATCAACCTCCCTAAAATTTATTTACTATAATAATACTACTAAAAAAATAGAATAAAAGGCTTGACTTAAAGTGTCGAATATGTTAATATAGTTATTGTATGGCGTAAAAAGCGTTGTACATCCTTGCTCTTGCATAAGTGCAAGGGCCAAAGTCCAAAAGGAGGTGTAAGATATGAAAAAGTATGAACTTGCATTAGTTATTGCCCCTACATTAGATGAGGAAGCTTTAGCAGCAGAAAAGGCCAGCGTTAACGCTCTTATTGAAAGATTCGGTGGTACTGTTGATAAGGTAGACGATTGGGGTAAGCGTAGACTTGCTTACGAAATTAACAAGGTAAACGAAGGTTTCTACAGCTTCATCAGCTTTACTGCAGATACTACTGCTCCAGCTGAAATCGAATCTCGTATGCGTATCAAGGAAAATGTGCTTCGTTACTTAATCATTGCTGAGGAAGAATAATTCTTTAGGAGGTATGCTTTATGAATAAAGTTATATTATTGGGTCGTATGGCTCGTGATCCTGAAGTTCGTTTCACTCAAGGTAATGAACCAATGGCAGTTTGCAGATTTGCTGTAGCTGTCGACAGACCATATTCTTCTCGTCGTACTGAAGGCGATGCAACAGCTGATTTCATCAACTGTGTATGCTTTGGTAAGCGTGGGGAAAGTATAGGTCAATATTTCCGTAAAGGAAATAGAATTGCTATTACTGGTAGATTACAGGTTAGCAATTGGCAGGATAATAACGGTCAGAAGAGATATTCTACTGATGTTATTGTTGAGGATTTTGAATTCTGTGAAAACAAGGGTTCAAATAGTGGTAGCGTAAATAATGCTGCTATGAATAGTGCTCCAGCACCTACTCCAAGTCCTGCACAACCAAGTAACAACGGCAATGATTTCTTCCCTATCGACGATAGTGCGGACGATGATATTTTACCGTTTTAATTAAAATTTTGTAAGGAGGGTCTTTTATTATGATGAACAAAAAGCGTGGTCGTAGAAAAAAGCGTGTTTGTAACTTCTGTGTTGAAAAGGTAAACACATGTGATTACAAGGATGTAGCTAAGTTGCGTAGATTTATCTCTGAAAGAGGTAAGATTCTTCCTAGAAGAATTACTGGTAACTGTGCTAAGCACCAGAGAGTTTTAACTACAGCTATTAAGAGAGCTAGACATCTTGCTCTTTTACCATACATTCAGGAATAATCCTAAAAAATATGACCGTTCGGCAACGAACGGTCTTTTTTTGTATCATTTTATCAATATAAGCTACTTATCAAACATATTTACGATAAATATATTTATGGAATTTTTCAATAATATCAACCACCTAAAGTAACATCTTGCTTACTGTACCAATCAAGGGCATTGTAAATATGCTCATCTTTATAATCCGGCCACAACTGGTCTACTACATAAAAATCAGCATAGACACTTTGTACAGGCAAAAAGCCTGATAATCTTCTCATTCCACCCCAACGAATGACCAAATCCACTCTTGAAATATCTGAGGTATTATAATAATTTACTTTGCCCTTTAAGTCCCATTCCCAGCTATAATTTACAAGGAAATTAACCTTTGTTCCGCCTTTGCCAAATTTAGTTCTTTTGGTCAATGGTTTCAATTCTTCCGGAAACATTTTTGACTCTGCGTTGCCTACTACCAAAAGTTCAGCATCTTCCTTTTCAAGCATTTTAACAGCCTCAACGCAAGCCTTTGTAAAGGCAATAGTCTGTTCTCTAGGTCTTTTTGTATTATCCACAGTAAAACCATAGAAAGTTACTTCCTCTATGCCTAATTTTTGACAACACTTAAATGCCTCTACCCCAGGCAACAAGCCATTGGCATAGCCTTCTTCTTTTCTCAGGTTCTGACTTCTTGCCCATCTTCTGTTGCCATCTGGTATAATTCCAATATGTCTTGGTGATTTCATTTTATCAGCTCCTTTGGTTAAATTATTGCCTGACAAAATGAAATTTATCCACATTTTTACAAAACTTTTTATAGATTATGTGTAAAAATTAAAATTCATAAGGTGGATTACCTGAAAAGTCTGCAATTACTCCATGAGGATTTTCAATGTAAAACACTTCAAAAATAGGATTATCTGCTGTCTTGTATTGACCTTTTACAATAGGATTTTCTATACAAATTTTCTTTACTTCCATATTGTTTTCAAAAACAGCCTTACCTGATAATCTTATCCATTCATACTTTGGAGAAGAAACAGAAATCTGAATTTCCGGATTTTCCAACATATCTTTGTAAACATCTTTTTGATTATTAGTACAGAACCATAATTTGCCTCCAACTTCAGCTGAAAACATAAATGGTCTACACTTTGCCTTGCCATCTCTACCTACAGTTGCAAGATATTGAACAGGATTTTCCTGTAAAAATTCAACTACTTTTTTCATAATATAAGCACCTCCATAATTTTATGTAACTATCTTTGTTACAATGGAATAATATCACATTTCCATTGTAATGTCAATAGTTACAATAGAAATAAATTTTAAGGCTGTATCCTTTTGAATACAGCCTTATATACTAATCTTCATTTTTAATAAGTTGGGAGGTTTCGTTAATTACATCTGCTAAAGTAGATTTTTTCATTTCATTCTCCATAGCCTTTTGTACAGCATTTAATCTATTGTCAAGGACATTGTGTATATTTCTACCTACAGGACAGAGAGGGTTTGGATTTTCGTGAAAATGAAAAAGTCCCTCATCATCTACACAATCTACAGCCTTATACACATCATAAAATGTAATATCCTTTAAATCCCTGTTTATCTCCATATTTCCAACATTACCTCTGGCAACGGTAATAATACCAGCCGATTTAAGTTTTTGGAGTATTCGTCTTATAACAACAGGATTTACATTAATACTACTTGCAAGAAAATCACTTGTTATTTTGTAATCATTTTTAAATTCTTCAATACAAGTCAAAATATGAAGTGCTATTGTAAATCGACTTGAAATTTGCATACTAATACCTCCTACACAAAAAACTGCCTACAAGTAAAACCCATAGGCAGTATAAAATCAAAGACTATTATTAGTTTTCGTTATAGTCATCGAAAGTAATCATATTATCATAGCCCTTACCAGCTGGAATCATAGGGAATACCTTTTCATCTCTACCGATTTCACAGTTGATAATACAAGGCTTATTGCTAGCAATAGCATCTTTTAATGCTATGTCAAATTCTTCTGGCTTTGTTACATTATAGCCATTTGCATGATATGCTTCAGCAAGTTTCATAAAGTCAGTTGCCTTGCCGTCAAGTGTAGTGCTAGAGTATCTAGCATCATAGAATAAATCCTGCCACTGTCTAACCATACCTAAAACGTGGTTATTAATAACAATTTCAATAATAGGTACATCATTTGCAATAGCAGTTGCCATTTCAATATGGTTCATATAGAAACAGCCGTCACCAGCAATGTTAATAACTACATTATCTGGCTTACCAACCTTAGCACCAATAGCAGCACCAAGACCATAACCCATAGTACCTAAACCACCTGAAGTAAGGAAATGGCGAGGGTACTTATTCTTAATAAACTGACAAGCCCACATCTGGTGCTGACCAACTTCTGTTACAATAATAGCATCGCCCTTTGTAACTTCGTTAATCTTTTCCATAATGTACTGTGGCTTTAATGAACCATCGTGGTCATACTTTAATGGATTTTCTTTCTTACATTCTTCCATATAAGCCATCCATTCTGGTCTTTCTTCCTTATCAAGCATATTGTTAAGACGAACCACAACTTCGTTTACATCGCCAATTACAGAGCCTGTAACAGCAATATTCTTATTAATTTCAGCTGGGTCAATATCAATATGTAAAACCTTTGCATTAGGAGCAAAAGTCTTGAAGTTTGTAGCAACTCTATCACTAAATCTTGCACCAAGAGCAATAAATAAATCACATTCATTTGCAAGTTTATTAGATGTTACAGTACCGTGCATACCAATCATACCTGTATAGTTAGGTAAATCAGCTGGAACTACACCAAGAGCCATAGCTGTACAACAAACTGGCATATCAGTCTTTTCTACAAACTTTATAATCTCTTCACTAGCACTAGAGGCAATACAGCCACCACCACAGTATAAAAATGGCTTCTTAGCATTCTTAATAAGTTCAACAGCCTTTTCAAGGTCTTCCTTTGTAATTGTGCTTGTTCTCTTTTCAATACGATAAGGCTTTTCTGCTGTATATTCACACATAGCAGCAGTTACATCCTTAGTAATATCTACAAGTACAGGACCTGGTCTGCCCTTCTGTGCAATGTAGAATGCCTTTCTCATTGTATCAGCAAGCTTTGTAACATCTTTTACAATGAAGTTATGCTTTGTAATAGGCATTGTTACGCCTGTAATATCTACTTCCTGAAAACTATCCTTACCTAAGTATGGAAGACCTACATTACCAGTAATGGCAACCATAGGAACAGAGTCCATATAAGCTGTAGCAATACCTGTAACAAGGTTACAAGCACCTGGACCACTTGTAGCAAGACAAACGCCAACTTTACCAGTTGCTCTAGCATAGCCGTCTGCTGCGTGAGCTGCACCCTGTTCATGAGATGTAAGATAATGCTTTATTTCATCTCTATGCTTAAAAAGTGCATCATATATATTAAGAACAGCACCACCTGGATAACCAAAGATAGTGTCAACGCCCTGTTCTCTTAAACATTGTACTAATATTTCAGAACCATTAAGTAACATACCGTTCTCCCTTCTGCTAATTAACCTAAAATTGCACCCTTATCAGCAGAGCTTACAAGCTTAGCATACTTAGCTAAGTAGCCAGTCTTAATCTTAGGTTCTGGAATTACCCAGTTCTTTCTTCTTTCTTCTAATTCTTCATCGCTAACCTTAACATTAATGTTACCTGCATTAATGTCGATTTCAATAATATCGCCTTCCTGTACAAGACCAATATTACCACCAGCAGCAGCTTCAGGAGAAACATGACCAATACTAGCACCTCTTGATGCACCGCTGAAACGACCGTCAGTAATAAGAGCAACATCCTTATCAAGCTTCATACCTGCAAGAGCTGATGTAGGAGAAAGCATTTCTCTCATACCAGGGCCACCCTTAGGACCTTCATATGTAATAACTACAACATCACCCTTAACAATTTCGCCACCGAAAATAGCCTTGATTGCGGCTTCTTCACTTGTAAATACTCTTGCTGGACCAGTATGCTTGAGCATTTCTGGAGCAACAGCACTTCTCTTAACTACGCAACCGTTCTTTGCAATATTACCCTTTAATACAGCAATACCACCTGTCTTTGAATATGGGTCAGTAACAGGTCTGATAATTTCGCCGTCAGCACCAGCAAAACCTTCAATATTTTCGCCAACTGTCTTTAATGTAACAGTAAGGTTATCAAGCTCTAAAAGACCTAACTTGTTGATTTCAGCCATAACAGCTCTGATACCGCCCTTTTCATTTAATTCTTCAATATAGTGAGAACCAGCAGGAGCAAGGTGACAAAGGTTAGGAGTCTTTGCACTAATTTCGTTAGCCATTTCGAGGTTTAATTCAACGCCGGCTTCGTGAGCAATAGCTGGAAGGTGGAGCATTGAGTTTGTAGAACAACCTAAAGCCATATCCATAGTTAAAGCATTTCTGAATGCCTTTTCGTTCATAATATCTCTTGGCTTAATATCCTTTTCAACTAACTTCATAATCTGCATACCAGCGTGCTTAGCAAGAGAAATTCTATCGCCATAAACAGCAGGAATTGTACCATTACCTGGAAGTGCCATACCAATAACTTCTGAAAGGCAGTTCATAGAGTTAGCAGTATACATACCTGAACATGAACCACAGCTTGGGCAAGACTTGTTTTCGTATTCCTTTAACTTAGCATCGTCAATAAGACCAGCTTCGTAAGCACCAACAGCTTCAAAAGTCTTAGAAAGAGAAAGCTTTTCGCAACCCATATGACCAGCAAGCATAGGACCACCACTACATACAATAGCTGGAATATTAAGTCTTGCAGCAGCCATAAGCATACCAGGAACAATCTTATCACAGTTAGGAATAAGAACTAAACCGTCAAATGCGTGAGCCATAGCCTGACATTCTACTGAGTCAGCAATTAATTCTCTTGTTGGAAGAGAATAGTGCATACCAATGTGACCCATTGCAATACCATCACATACACCGATTGCAGGTACTTCAATAGGAGTACCACCAGCTGCAAGAATACCTGCCTTAACAGCCTTTGCAATATTATCAAGATGAATATGACCAGGAATAATTTCATTCTGTGCATTTACTACACCAATGAGTGGTCTTGAAAGTTCTTCGTCAGTATAACCCATTGCCTTAAATAAAGAACGATGAGGTGTTTTATCTGGTCCTTTTTTTACTCTGTCACTTATCATTTATTTTTTCCTCCTCACTTTTGTTTAAAACAAATTCACTTCTTCCCCTGTAGGTGTGTAATACTTTACAGACTCTTTTCCGTTGTTAGTAATATTTACAAGAAGCAAACCATTAATAAACTTAAAGTCTTTTATTGTACCATTTCCACTTATATTGCCTATGTCCTTGCCATAAGAATCATAAGTAGTAATACTATTATTATAGAGATATGCTGTTATACCGTTTTCTCCAACTTTTCTGTCGAAAGTAGGAACATTTTGTCGTATAACATTACCATTACTATCTATTATATCATAAGGAGCTATTTTACTCCAGTTATTTTTATTAAATTTATATACTTCATAGCAACCAGTATTCTGAATTTCTGAAATACTGTCATAACCTTTTTTGTAAGCATCAAAAACTAATTGACCACTCATACCTAAAAGGTAATTTTTGCCATTTGTAGTAGCCAAAATACATCCGTTACTTGTAAAGCTCATTGTGCCATAACCAGTTACATACTTTTGACTGTAAGCTCTGTATAATACAGCTTTTCCAGTCTTATTATCCTTTAAAATCATATTTGTGCCATCTATAGCATCTACAGTATATTGGCTCAAATCCAATTTAAAACTTTTCAAAATCTGACCTGATGTATTTACGATTATAAAAGAATTATCCTGTTTTTGAAGAACAGTAAGGTTGTTTTCAAATGTACCTGAAACATCTTTATAGACACAAGGAATAACTTCCTTAAAGTTAGAATTAAAGTAGCCTACATAATCTGCGTCTGAATTTTTAAATTTATACATTCCAGAACCAGCCTTGACTACATAATTGTAAGGGCCATTATTTTCCCCTGTACTGCTGTTGTATATGTATGTACTATGGTCATTGTTAGAAATATAAACTACATTATCTCCATTTATATCTTCTACATCATAGACATCAGAAATAGCCTCATCGCCCTGTTTATTTAAAACAACACTTTGTGCTACTCCAGCTCCTGAAGAAGTAAGAACCTGTAAATATTTAGCATTTACTGGGTAGACATAGCCCTTTTGACTTGAAGTATAAGTGTTACCAAAACCGTCATAATACTTAGGTTCATAGTTATACTCCCCTGTATTCCAGACATAATACGCATCAAGGTAATATCTGTTAGTATTAAAGCTTGGATTTAACTTACCTGCTGTATCTAAATCAGGATATAGTTCAGCATCTGGCTTACTTACACTATCGGGATTTTTATATGTATTATACAATCTTAAAAATGTACAGACAGCCTGTTCCCTAGTATATGAACCTAAAGGGCTAAAGTTTTCACTATCTGTTCCTAGCATAACACCTAAATGATACATAGCATATATTTCATTTCTAGCCCAGTTATGTATCTTAGCTCCGTCACTAAAAACGTGAGGCAAAAATACACCATTTACACCGGTTTTGTTATCTTTTTTGTAATCACTAATAACAGGTGTTGCCTTATCAATAGTATTATAAAGCATTTTTCCTGCCTGTTCCCTTGTTATAGGGCTATTAGGCTCAAACTTGCCATTACCTACACCACTTACAATACCTAGTTCTGCACATTTTATTACATTACTGTCACTTGTATCTGTAAACTTAACGGTATTAGAAGTACCACTTGTATTAAACTCCCATTTATCGAGAGTTTTCACTACAAGAGAACAAAATTCAGCTCTTGTAATAGGCTTTTGGAAATTATCCTCAAAAGCTGAATTGTAAATACCTAAACCTTTGGCTGTATTAACATCATTTAATGCCCAGTTTGAGGGACTTGCAAAAGAAAACGTACATAAACTACTAGCCATAACTACTGTCAAAAATAGAGAAACTAGCTTTTTCAAATTAACACTTCCACAAAAATCAAATTAATTTCCATTATGTCGCATAAGGGTGGAGAAAATCCCCACCCTTAACAAAAACATTTATAAAGTATAAATATTAAAGATTTTCAATAATGAGTCTGCCCATTTCCTTACAGCCGACCTTCTTCATACCTTCACTCATAATGTCGCCTGTTCTGTAACCCTGAGCAAGAACCTTAGTTACAGCATCTTCAATAGCCTTAGCTTCTTCCTGTAAACCAAAGCTGTATTTAAGCATCATAGCACCAGAAAGGATAGTAGCAATAGGGTTTGCAATGTCCTGACCGGCAATATCAGGTGCAGAACCGTGAACTGGTTCATACATACCAAGAGAACCTTCACCTAAACTAGCAGATGGGAGCATACCAATAGAACCTGTTAACTGAGATGCTTCATCAGAAAGAATATCACCAAAGATATTACCAGTTACAATAACGTCAAAAGTAGTAGGACGCATAATTAACTGCATTGTAGCATTATCAATGTATAAGTGGTCAAGAGTTACTTCTGGATAATCCTTAGCAACTTCAAGAACAACACTTCTCCAAAGTCTTGAAGATTCAAGAACGTTCTGCTTATCTACGTTAGTAACATGCTTATTTCTCTTCATAGCGATTTCGAAAGCAGTTCTTGCAATTCTTTCTACTTCCTTTACAGAGTACTGCTCAACATCATAAGCTGCCTCGCCCATATCTGTCTGCTTTCTACCCTTTTCGCCAAAGTACATACCACCTGTTAATTCACGAACAACCATAACATCTACGCCGTCTTTAACAAGTTCAGGCTTTAAAGGACAAGCATCTTTTAAAGCATCGTGTAATGTAGCTGGTCTTAAATTAGCATATAAGCCTAAAGCACCTCTTAAACCAAGTAATGCTCTTTCTGGACGCTTGTCGCCAGGGAGAGTATCCCACTGCCAACCACCAACTGCACCAAGAAGTACAGAGTCGCTTGCCTTACAAACATCAATAGTGTGCTGTGGTAATGGTTCGCCGTACTTATCAATAGCACAACCACCACCTAAAACATATTCATAATTAAATGTATGACCAAACTTCTTGCCAATAGCATTTAATACATTAATATTCTGTTCCATTACTTCTGGGCCGATACCGTCACCGGCTACAACTGCTAAATTAAAATTCATTGTAACTTATCTCCTTTTGTTGTAAAAATTTAAGGGTGTCGTTTCTGACGCTCTGTTACTTTATTTACTTTAAACCTAATTTTACCTTAGTCTGTTCTACAAGACCACCAACCTTGAACATTTCCTGCATAAATTCTGGGAATGGTTCAGCCTGATATGTCTTATTCTTAGTGTGATTAGTGATAACACCAGTTGTGAAATCTACTTCTACCTTATCGCCCATATCAATGTCGTTGGCAGCTTCTTCACATTCAAGAATAGGTAAACCAATGTTAATAGCATTTCTGTAGAAAATTCTTGCAAAAGTCTTTGCAATTACACAAGAAATACCACTTGCCTTAATAGCAATAGGTGCGTGTTCTCTTGAAGAACCACAACCAAAGTTCTTTTCAGCAACAATAATGTCGCCGTCCTTAACATTTTCAGCAAACTTAACTGTTGAATGAATAGCATCTTCCATACAATGCTGTGCAAGTTCCTTAGGGTCAGATGAATTAAGGTATCTAGCAGGAATAATTACATCTGTATCAATATTATCACCATATTTAAAAACTGTTCCACAAGCTTTCATTATTTATTTCCTCCTTATACTTCCTCTGGGTCAGTAATCTTACCTGTAATTGCAGATGCAGCAGCTACTGCTGGGCTTGCAAGGTAAACTTCTGATTCTGGGTGACCCATACGACCGATAAAGTTTCTGTTAGTAGTAGATAAAGCTCTTTCGCCCTTAGCTAAGATACCCATATGACCACCTAAGCAAGGTCCACAAGTTGGAGTTGAGAATACACAACCAGCTTCAACGAAAATCTGAGCAAGACCTTCTTCAACACACTGTAACCAAACTTTCTGAGTACCTGGAAGAATAATAGCTCTGATGTTAGGATTAATCTTCTTACCCTTTAATACCTGAGCAGCAATTCTCATATCGCTAATTCTACCATTTGTACATGAACCAATAACAACCTGGTCCATTTCAAGCCCCTTAGCTTCATCAACTGTCTTAGTATTTTCTGGAAGATGAGGGAATGCAATAGTTGGTCTTAACTTAGAAAGGTCAATTTCATAAACTGCATCGTATTCAGCATCTTCATCAGCTTCAAACTTAGTCCATTCCTTGTTAGAATGTTCCTTAACATATTCAATAGTCTTATCGTCAACAGGGAAGATACCGTTCTTGCCACCTGCTTCAATAGCCATATTTGCAATAGTAAATCTATCGTCCATTGTAAGGTACTGTAAGCCGTCGCCAGCAAATTCCATAGACTTGTATAATGCACCGTCTACACCAATCATACCGATAATATGAAGAATAATATCCTTACCACTTACCCACTTAGCTGGCTTGTTCTTTAAAACAAACTTTAATGCACTAGGAACTTTGAACCAAGCAACACCTCTTGCCATACCAACAGCCATATCAGTTGAACCAACACCTGTTGAGAAAGCACCTAAAGCACCATATGTACAAGTATGAGAGTCAGCACCAATAACAACATCACCAGGTACTACAAGACCTTTTTCTGGAAGAAGGCAATGTTCAATACCCATCTGCCCTACTTCGAAATAGTTTGTAACTTCTTTACAATGAGCAAATTCTCTAACGAGCTTGCAGTGTTCAGCAGACTTAATATCCTTGTTTGGTGTAAAGTGGTCAGGTACAATAGCTACCTTATCCTTATCAAAAACCTTATCAACACCAATCTTATTAAATTCCTTAATAGCAACTGGAGTTGTTACATCATTACCAAGTACAAGGTCAAGCTTTGCTTCAATAAGCTGACCTGCCTTAACAGACTCAAGACCTGCATGAGCTGCTAAAATTTTCTGAGTCATTGTCATACCCATAGTTGTTTTCCTCCTATAAATAATCTCTAAATTTTGTTTCAATATCTTTTATTAATTTATATTCAATTGAGTCCACCAGAGCAATCCAGCTTGCCTCAATAATATCTTTCGATACACCTACTGTAGTCCAGCTATCCACACCGTCAGAGGACTCTATAAGAACCCTTACCTTAGATGCTGTAGCTGAATTTGAGTCCAAAACTCTAACTTTATAATCTGTCAAATGAACCTTTGCTAGGTCTGGGTAAAATACCTCTAAAGCCTTTCTAAGGGCTTTATCAAGGGCATTTACAGGACCTTGTCCCTCGGCTGCTGTTATTTCGTAGGCATCGCCTACCTTTATTTTAATGGCAGCTGTAGCTGTTGGCACACTTGAATTAACGGAATGTTCGCCAATGATTTTAAAGTTTTCAAGTTCAAAAAGTGGTTTATATTTACCAAGAATTTTTCTAATAAGAAGTTCAAAAGCACCGTCAGCACCTTCAAACTGATAACCTTGATATTCAAGTTCTTTAAGTTTTTCAATTACCTTGCCAGTTTCCGGAGAATGTTTTTCAATTCTAGGGTCAATCTTCTGCATTACAGAAAGTACAGTAGTTCTGCCAGCAACTTCAGAAGTAAGGAATTTTCTTTCATTACCTACAATTTCTGGGTTAATATGTTCAAAACTTCTGCTATCCTTGCTTACACCATCAATGTGCATACCACCTTTATGGGCAAAAGCACATTTTCCAACAAAAGGCTCTCTTATAGAAAGCTGGAAGTTAGCTATTTCACAGACTTCCCTTGCTGTATGTGTCAACATTTTAATATTTTCATCAGGTATACATTTATAGTCCAATTTTACCTGTAAATCAGGAATAATTGTAGAAAGACAGGCATTACCACATCTTTCCCCAAAGCCTGTAAATGTACCTTGAACATGGTCTGCACCAGCTTGTACCGCCATAATAGAATTGGCAACAGCCATACCACAGTCATTGTGAGCATGAATACCCACACTTACTGGAAAAGTATCTTTTACTTTCTTAGTAATTTCAAAAACTTCATTAGGGAATGTACCCCCATTTGTATCACATAGACAAATACAGTCAGCACCGGCTTGTACTGCACTATCTAATGTTTTCATAGCATATTCGGCATTACTTTTGTAGCCGTCAAAGAAATGCTCGGCATCAAAAACAACCTCTTTGCCATTTTCCTTCAAATAGGCAATAGTGTCATAAATCATTTCCAGATTTTCTTGCAACGCAGCATTAATTATATCTGTAACATGGAAATCCCACGATTTGCCAAAAACAGCAACAGTCTTTGTATCAGCACT
Source organism: Eubacterium sp. CAG:274 (assembly GCA_000432155.1). Classification (GTDB taxonomy): domain Bacteria; phylum Bacillota; class Clostridia; order Lachnospirales; family CAG-274; genus CAG-274. The sequence continues at coordinate 6,161 of FR888489.1, read as the reverse complement.
TAAAAGTGCCTGCAAATTTCCGTCTTCTGAAGGTGAAATACCGCGTCGTCTTGTACTTCCGAAGGCAGCAATAATAGTATTTTTAAGGTCAACAGACTTAATTCTTTCAAAAAAATCCAAGTCCTTAGGATTGGAACCGGGGTTACCAGCCTCAATATAGCCTACGCCCAATTCGTCCAAAGCCTTAACAATCTTTATTTTGTCCTCTACACTAAAGGATACACCTTCAGCTTGAGCTCCATCCCTTAATGTAGAGTCAAAAATAGTTACCTTTTTCACTATAACCCTCTCCCAAGTATTAAAAAAATATGCCAACAGAAAAGATGAGTTATGAACAGCTCATCCATAACTGTTGGCATTAAACAAATTACATAAATAAATTAATCAAATAGGAAAAACCTATCTTCTTTTAAAAGTTCAACGAATATATTAGTTGTTGATTAACTTATCTTCGTCACTCCAGCTGTAGAGCTTTCTGATTTCAGCACCTACTGCTTCAGACTGATGTTCAGAAGCAAGCTTTCTCATAGCCTTGAAGTGAGCCTGACCACCTGCTGCAGACATATCTAATAAGAATTCCTTAGCAAATGTACCGTCCTGAATGTCAGAAAGAACTTTCTTCATAGCCTTCTTAGTATCTTCAGTGATAATCTTAGGACCAGTGATGTAGTCACCATATTCAGCAGTGTTAGAAATAGAGTATCTCATACCTGCGAAACCACTCTGGTAGATTAAGTCAACGATAAGCTTCATTTCGTGGATACATTCAAAGTAAGCATTGATTGGGTCATAACCACCTTCAACAAGTGTTTCAAAACCAGCCTGCATTAATGCACAAACACCACCACAAAGAACAGCCTGTTCACCGAATAAGTCAGTTTCAGTTTCAGTTCTGAAAGTAGTTTCAAGAACACCAGCTCTTGCACCACCAATAGCTAAAGCGTAAGCAAGTGCAATATCCTTAGCCTGACCAGTAGCATCCTGTTCTACTGCAACTAAGCAAGGTACACCCTTACCAGCCTGATATTCGCTTCTTACAGTGTGACCAGGTCCCTTTGGAGCAATCATTGTTACATCAACGTCCTTAGGTGGTACAATCTGGTTGAAGTGAATGTTGAAACCGTGAGCAAACATTAACATGTTACCTGGTTCAAGGTTTGGTTCAATACTTTCCTTGTAAAGTTTAGCCTGTAATTCATCATTGATAAGAATCATAATGATGTCAGCCTTCTTAGCAGCTTCTGCAGAAGTGTAAACCTTGAAGCCCTGTTCTTCAGCTTTCTTCCAAGACTTACTACCTTCGTATAAACCGATGATAACATCACAACCTGATTCCTTTGCATTTAATGCATGAGCATGACCCTGGCTACCGTAACCGATAATAGCTATAGTCTTACCATTTAATAAGTTTAAATCGCAATCTTCCTGATGATATAATTTTGCCATTTTAAAATTCCTCCTATTGAAAGTAAATATATGTAAATTAAAATTCACATCGTAATTAATTAATCTTCGGCCTTAACTTTTTTAATAGGTCTGCCACCACGGCAAAGACCAGTAAGACCAGTTCTAACAACCTCTCTGATGCCATAAGGTTTCATAAGTTCCTGGAAAGCCTCAATCTTTGACTTTTCTCCTGTCAATTCAATAGTAACTGATTCAGAAGAAACATCAATAATGTTAGCTCTAAAAATATCAGCAATACTAATAATTTCTGAACGCATTTCGCCTAGGCAGCTGACCTTAATCAAAGCAAGTTCTCGGAACACGCCTCTTTCCTGACTTAATTCCACAACTCTGATAACATCAATCAACTTTTCTACTTGCTTAGTAATCTGTTCGCAGTCCGCATCGTCACAAAAAACAACAACTGTAATACGAGATACTTCTTCATTTTCTGTTACGCCTACACTAAGACTTGCTATGTTGTAACCTCGTCTTGAAAAAAGACCTGTCACTCGGCTTAAAACACCTGGCTGATTATCTACAAGTATTGATAAAACATGTCTATTCATGGCATTCCTTCCTTCTTTCCCGACTAACCAAATATAGAAAGTCGTAAAATAACCTGCGACATTATTATATAATATCTGAGAGGTTTTTTCAATACAATAATTACATTGCAAAAAAGATAAAAAAAAGTCCCTGACTATAACAAGTCAGGGACGAAATATCGTGCTACCACCCTTTTTCAAGTTTGCATCACTACAAGCTCCTCATCAGGTTCCATCAAACCTCTGCCTATAACGGGGCATTACCGTTCCACTCATACTAATAAAAATATCGTTCCGAGGGAAAGCTCCTGAGTGATAAATACTCTAAGTAATCTATTGTCTTTCAGCAAACGACAACTCTCTGGGAGGTTACGAATAAGAATATCTTTATCTCAATCATTGCTTAATGTAATCTTGAATTACCTAGTATAATATCAAACTAAAATATTATTGTCAATAGTTTTTATGCAAAAAACTTTTAATATTTCCACTTTTAACCTTTAAAGGCAATCTACCCATATATTTCACTTTTTTCTCCTAATAAAATTAAGTCATTATACATTTTTCAGCTTTTAAAACAAATAATTATTCAGCCATTTGTATATTTTTTCAGTAATTAAAGTCCTATCAAGTTGTAAAAAGCTATAAAATACACAATATTTGCATTATTTTCCTTTTAATATAGGTAATTTTATGCTATAATTTTATTATATCTAAAAAAGGAAAGGAGATTTTTTATGAAGAAAAGATTTTTAGCTTTACTTCTTGCGATGACTATGGCAATGAGCGTTACAGCTTTTGCTCGTTTTGATAACGAAGAATTTAATTATCGCAAAACAACTAATGTAGAAGCTGAAGCCTTTGGCGAACAGATTTTAGTTACTTGGCCAGCCGTTGATAAAAGTGGTAACTTAATTAATGCCAATCCACTTGCTTCAACATCAACTTACGGCAACCCTACAGGAGGTTGGACAAATCCAACAAAGGGTATGATTATTCAGTATCCTAACTGGAATATTGCCGGCAACACTACTAATCCAACACAGGTATCAAATGGTGAGGCAAAGGTTCTCTTTGGTCTTACTCAAGAAAAGACTACTGATTACCCTGTAGTAGTTAAAGATGCTAAAACAAATGAAGTTGTTGAGCAGGCTTATTTATCTGATGAAGTTGTAGCACAGAACTTTGCCACTCAGTACAACATCTACTATTCTAAAGACGGTTCTAACTGGACTTTAGACCACGAAACAAAAACTATCAACCATGGTAAGAAAATTTGCAGACCACAGGCAGACGGTACTTACAAAGACGATTCAAAGGTTACTTTCTTCCTTGAAGACCAGTTTGTTGACCCATTAACTGCAACTCTTGACCCTGGTACAAAATACTATATTAAGGTTGTAGCTACAAATGCTGCAAACACTAAAGAAAACTTTAAGGAATTTACAACTGACATAACAACTCCAGCAGCTGCTGAAAAGACACCTGCATTCCCTACTGTTGAAGGTGGCGGTACTTATTCTCAGGGTGGTAGAGGTACTAACTCTAAGCCTGGCGATGTATATGTTGTAACAAGTCTTGATGACAGCGTTTCAAATCCACAGCCTGGTACTCTCCGTTATGGTCTTTTAAGAAAAGACAGAAAAGACGGCAATATTTCTTATCCTAGAACTATTGTGTTTGCTGTAGGTGGTACAATCAATATTGACCCAACAGCATCAAAGAGTAACAGAAGATTAACTATTGCAGATAATACTACTGTTCTTGGTCAGACAGCTCCTGGCGAAGGTATTACTATTGCCGGTGCATCTACTAAGTTTAGTGGCGAAAATATTATTGTTCGTTATCTTCGTATTCGTTTAGGCGATGGCTATGACCAGGATGCTGCAACAGCAACTGGTAAAAATATTGTAATTGACCATTGTACATTTAACTGGGGTGTTGATGAAACATTTACAGCTAAGGAACTTATTAACACAAGTATTCAGTACAACATTATTGCAAACAGCCTTTCTATTGTAAACAAGAATGGCGATAACAACACAGACCCAGAACTTAATTCTGGCGAAAGTGAAGCTAAACATGGTATGGGTTCTATATTAAATGGTTTTGATACATCATTCACTCATAACCTTTGGGCTAACCATGGTACAAGAAATCCTCGTTTTGAAGGTGCGTTCACTTACGGCGGTATTACATATCAGAATAAAGTAGATTTCGATAACAATGTTGTATTTAACTGGGGTCACAATTCTGGTTACGGTGGCGACAGAGGTAGTGGTAACACTAACTTAATTAACAATTACTACAAGCCAGGTCCTAACACTCTTGAAAAAACTAAGACAAGAATTTTCGATTGTGACGGTAGTGGCACAAGTAGCTGGTATGTAACAGGTAACTATATGTACGGTAGTGACGAAGTTACTGCTGACAATGCCCTTGGTGTAAAAGACTTCGGTACAGCTGGTAAGAAACTTTCTTCTCCAGTTGAACTTACTATTCCTTACAATGCTGAAAGTGCTACAGATGCTTACAATAGTGTTATAAATGGTGTTGGTGCATCTTGCTTCAGAGATTCTGTAGATGCAAAACTTGTAAATGCCGTTAAGTCTGGCGAAAGTGCATTTATTAACACTCAGGCTGAAGAAGGTAGTTGGCAGACTCCTACTGTAGTTTCAACATTAGTTGATACAGATAAAGACGGTATGCCTGATACTTGGGAAGATGCTATGGGTCTTAACAAGAATGACGCCTCTGACGCTGGTCTTATTGTAGATGACCCTACAAAGAGCTACAACGGTTATTCTAATATTGAAGTATATGCTAACAGTCTTCTTGGAGAATGGGCAGAATTTTCAACAAAGCCTACTGTTACAAATACTGAAATTTCTATTGATTCTATTAACAACGGTACTGACAATGTATATGTAAAGTCTAACGATGTACAGGCTACTCTTGAGGCTGGCAAGACTTACAATGTTGAATACTCTTACACTTCTGATGCTAAGGATTACAACGGTCAGTTTGAATTATGGATTAACGACCAGAAAGTAAGCGATAACCAAAAGTCATTTACAGTTCCTAATACTTTAGGTAATTATAAGCTTGCTATTAAGGCAACAGGTACTGGAAATACTCTTTCTCAGCCTGTAAATATTATTATTGTACCTGCAAACACTACAGGTCAGAACATTGAAGGCTTTACTTCAACAGATATTGGTCCAGTAAGAACAGCTGGTGCTGATTACTACGATTCACAGACAGGTACTCTTGTTACTACAGGTGCTGGTCGTGTTGGTATATTAAATACTACTTCAACTGAAGAACCTGATGCTTTCCACTTTAACTATGTTAAGGCTAACGGAAACATCGACTTTACTGCAAAGGTTGATAACCTTGCTAAGATTGATTATAACCAGAACTCAGGCTTAATGATAAGAAAGAGCCTTGACACATCAAGTCCTTTCTATATGACTTCTATTTCATTCTTAAAGGGCGAAGATTATGAAGGTTCAAATGACGCCTCTGGTGGTGCTGTAAGAGCTAAAAATATTAAAGCTGTTTACAGAAATCACGCTGGTGATTTAGTTGGTTACGGCAATATGTTAAGTATTCCACAAAAGAGAGTTTCTGAAGAACCAAATCATGGTTATATGCACATTAATGTAAATAACGGTGTTGTTACTTTATCAGCATCTTACGATAATGTAAATTGGTATACTCTTAACACATTTAATATTGATTGGACAGATGATTACTATGTAGGTTTTGCAACTGATGCTGCTCAGGATTATATGGACCTTACAAGATTTAACGCAACTAAGTTTGCTGATATAAATCTTTCAACAGCATCTTCTGCAGTTGTTGGCGATGCCGATATGAACGGTAGCATTACAGCTGATGACGCAGCCGCAACATTACAGTATGTATTAACAGCTACAGGTCTTTCTCCACAGGGTGTAGCAAATGTTAAGGCAGTTCTTCCTAATGAAAGTGAAGTTACTTCTGTTCACGCAGCATTAATTTTACAAAATGCTTTAGACAGTACATTCAAATTGCCACAGGCATAATGTTCATTATTAGAACAAATTAATAACTAAAAAGAGGTATTCCATTTCGGAACACCTCTTTTTTATAGTGAATCGGAAAGATAAATCCGATGGCTTG
>FR888488.1 GCA_000432155.1 Eubacterium sp. CAG:274 | reverse complement strand
AAATCCTCGTGTCGGCGGTTCGATTCCGTCTCTGGGCATCTTTTTTTATATTTCTTTTGGATATAATATAAAGACTTCTTTTTTTATTGTTTGTGTTTTGTTTGTTGACATTTGCGAGTACAGAGGTTACAGCCTTTGCACTCGCATTTGTCATTTTTACGGTCTTTTACAAATATCACTATGCTCAATATCAATATTATAGCTATTGCAATAAATCCAATAATAATCATATTATCACCCATATATCATATGTAGAAAATTTAATAGATATTATGAAAGTCTGTTGATACTAAAAAAGGCTGTCCTTTCGACAGCCTTAATTACTTTTATCATTTATGTTGTTTTTATTCTGTATATGATATGTTTTATAAGTACCCTATTAATGTATTGACTAAATGACCTGTCATCTTCTTAGACCATTTGTTAACTTATAAAATATTTTATTTCCTCAATTTATCTACTAATTGTGAAACTAATTCTATTTCTTCATCAGTAAGCCCTGTAACATCAATACTTCTCCTTTCTGTTAGCCCTAAAAGGTAGTCTGTAGAAACATAAAAAATTCTAGCTAATTTAATCAATGTTTCAAAAGATGGATAACGGCTACCAGACTCATAGGAAGATACAGCACTAATAGCTAAACCTATTCTAGCTGCCAATTGTTTTTGAGTTAATTTCTTTTAAGCATACTGGATCATTAGACGATGTTTTTATTAATTATAGCAGTCAAAAAAATATTGAAAATACTGACAATTAAAAAACAACAAAAGATGAGAAAAGTCTATAGTTTACTTTTTTGACACTCCCATTATTTTGTAGTATAATGCTATAGAAAATTACAAAAAATGGAGGTTGTATTATGTCAACGAAAAAATTATGTGCTATGGGTTTATTAGTTGCTTTAACTTGTGTTGCAACTATGATTATCCAAATTCCAATTCCAGCAACTCAGGGCTATGTAAATATTGGCGATTCTATCGTTCTTATTTCAGCTATTTTCTTTGGCCCTCAGGTTGGTTTTGTAGCTGGTGGTTTAGGCTCTGGTCTTGCAGACTTATTAAGTGGTTATCCACAGTGGGCAATAGCTACATTTATTATTAAGGGTATTGAAGGTCTTGTTGCCGGTATGATTGCTCATAAGTACAGTGTAAACAAAAACTTTGTTAATGTATACACAGTTCTTGCATCTGTAGTAGCTATGGTTATTATGGTTGTAGGTTATTTCCTTGGTGGCTCAGTTCTCGAAGGTGTTTCTGCTTCTATTGGTTCTGTTCCATCTAACGCTATGCAGGCTGTTGCAAGCCTTATTATTTTCTTCGTTCTTGGCTTTGCACTTTACAAGGCTAAGATTTACAAGTATTTTGATTAATTTTTATAATTAGGAGATGTTGAAATGGATTCAAGATTTGAAGTTTTAGCAAAAAATTTAGTAAACTATAGTTGTAGAGTACAAAAGGGCGAAAAAGTGCTTATTGGTTGTAATGGTACTTCTGCTTTCCCTCTTGTAAAGGCTATTATAAGAGAAGTTTATGCTGTTGGTGGTTACCCTTATGTAGATATTCATTCCAATGTTATTGAAAGAGAGCTTTTAATGGGTGCAAGCAAGGAACAGTATGAACCTCTTGCTGAAATTGATGCTAAGAGAATGGATATGATGGACGCCTACATTGGTATAGGTTGTAATGACAATACTTCAGAAATGGCTGATGTTCCTAGCAACAAACTTGCTGTATTTTCAAAGTATTATTCAAATCCAGTACATATGGATGTACGCTTAAAGAAAAAGTGGGTTGTTTTAAGATACCCTAACAACTCTTTAGCACAGGCATTTGGTTCAAGTCTTGATGCCTTTGAGGATTTCTATTTCAAGGTTTGTAACCTTGACTACAGCAAAATGAGTAAGGCTATGGACAACCTTGTAGAACTTATGAATAAGACAGACAAAGTAAGACTTGTAGCTAAGGATACTGATATTTCATTTAGCATTAAGGATATTCCAGCTATTAAGTGTGCTGGCGAAATGAATATTCCTGATGGCGAAGTTTATACTGCACCTGTTAGAAATTCTATTAATGGTAAAATTACTTACAACACACCTTCAGAGTATGACGGTTTTACTTTTGAACATGTTAGTCTTGAATTTAAAGACGGCAAGATTGTAAATGCTACAGCAAATGACAATAAGAAAGTAAACGAAGTTTTTGATACTGATGACGGTGCTAGATATGTAGGCGAATTTGCCATTGGTGTAAATCCATTTGTAACAAAGCCTATGAAGAACATTCTTTTTGATGAAAAGATAAGTGGTAGTATCCACTTTACTCCTGGTAATGCCTATGATGATGCCGACAACGGCAACAGAAGTGCTATTCATTGGGACTTAGTATTAATAATGACACCAGAATATGGTGGCGGCGAAATCTACTTTGACGATGTGCTTATTCGTAAAGACGGTAGATTTGTAATTAAAGAATTAGAATGTTTAAATCCTGAAAATCTTATGTAATATACAATGAAAAATACTGCATTACCCGTAATTGTGTAATGTAGTATTTTTTGTCTAAAAATTGCCTTAAAGGGCTAAAATTCCTCTTGTTTTCTAAAAATATCCTAAAAAATTTTACAATTTGTTTTACATTAAAAGCTATATTATATTTCCACAATATGGTAAAATATATATAGGAGATAGATATATTATGGCAATAAATGGAGGGATTACTATGAAAAGGACTAGGGCTATATTTGGGTTAATTTTTAGTTTGTTTTGTATTTTTGCTTGTTTGGGGGTATCAGCTTTTGCAACTGACTACGAAGCACCGCCACAGGCAGAAGACGGTTATTATGAACTGGACAGTTATGAGGACCTTG
>FR888487.1 GCA_000432155.1 Eubacterium sp. CAG:274 | reverse complement strand
TTCCCTATTTCGTAGTAATCATCTACAAGTTGTGGTTCTTCTATGCTATTACATTCAACACAAATACCATTTTCGTATTTCTCGTGAATACAAACCTTATTACACACATTACATACGCCATTAGCATACATATGAATATGCTTATCTATATCATTTGTATATTGACTTTCCCCTTTATAGACTTTATAGTGTTCTGAATTAAGGGTTGGCAGTTTATCCTTTTCTCCTTTATCCACATTTTGATACCAATTAATAACACTATAATCCCCATTAAGGAGGTATGCTACTTCGCCACTTGCCAACTGGTCATCTGTAACTGATGTGGCTCTACTTGACAAGCCACCACAATTTTCATTGTAGTAGCAATTTATATTTTCATCCATATAACATATTGCATTAGGAGAATCTTCTGTTGTTATTTTACCGTTAAATAAGCAATTAGATATTTCCCTATCTGTTACTCCCGCAATTCCACCACACATAGATCTTCCGGATACTGTTGCACTGCTGTAGCAATTTTCTATATCGCCATAGGTTATACCTGCAAAAGTAGAGGCATAATAACATCTATTGCTTTCAAAATAACTATCGACTATAGATAAATTTTTTATTGTGCCATTTAATCTTGCAAAAAGACCACAGTAATTTTGTGTATCATAGGTATATAACCCACTTATGCTGTAACCTGCTCCATCGAATATACCATTAAATTTATAGCTTCTTCCTATTGAAATCCAAGTATACTTAGGTGTGCCTTGTACATCACCATTACTGTCTAACAAATTTTCATTGGCAACTATATTTGCTGTAAGTCTAGCATTTATATTTACATTTCCTGCATCAATATACTGCTGTAACCACACTAAATTTCCGTAATTGCCTATTTCATAATATCCGTCTACAAGTTGTGGTTCTTCTATTTCGTTACAAACCACGCAAAATCCATTTATATATAAATGGGAATGTTTACTTTCATCATTTGTATATGTATTTCCACTCTTATATACTCTATAGTGTTCTGGATTAAGCACAGGCAAGTTATCCCTTTCGCCCTTATCAATATTCTGATACCAATTTATAACACTTTGGTCGCCATTGAGTAGATGTGCTACCTCGCCACTTGCTATCTGGGCATCTGTAACAGCTGTTGACTGGGTATCATCAGCACCACAATTTTCGTTATAGTAATTGTTTTTTACAATAACTCCAACATGACCCTTATTAGTTATTGCATCAATATTTTTTGCAAAGAAACCTTTTATTTTACCATTGAAAAAACAATTTTCAATATATGCGTGGTTTCCATTTTCATACATACTGCCTCTAGCACCTGCTGCAATACCGGCACAATCATCTCCATATAGTGTGGCACTGCTATAGCAATTTTCTATACGCCCTTCGCAATAACCAACAAAACTACCTACAGACGAACAGTATTCTCCACCAAAAAAGCTATCAACTATATTAAGATTTTTTATTACAGATTTTTCCTTTGTAGCAGCAAAAAGACCACAATATTCCTCAAATTCATCTTCATAATATACACACAAACCACTTATAGTATGACCTGCTCCGTCAAGAGTACCATTAAAAAGTTGATTTCTTGTGGCTATTTTATCTCTGCCTATAGGCTTCCAGTTTGGAACATCGTATCTATTAAGGTTGCCATTACTATCTAACACATACATATAATGGTATATATCTGCTGTAAGTCTGGCATTTATATCTAAATTTCCTTCGTCTATATACTGCTGAAACCACACAAGGTCCTCATAACTGTCCA
>FR888486.1 GCA_000432155.1 Eubacterium sp. CAG:274 | reverse complement strand
TTTCAGTCCTCTGCTCTACCGACTGAGCTATCTGGGCAAATATCAGTCACAACAAAGTTATTATACTTTATAATGACTGATTTGTCAAGCATTTTTTATAAATTATTTTTCGTCAAAGTTTTCAAGTATCTTCCTCTGACTTTTCATCGCTACTATCGTCATTTTCATTAGTCGCCTGTTCGCCACTCTCATCTGACGGAGCAACCGTTGTTCCCTGTCCTCTTTCGTAAATAGTAACATCTACAGTAACAGGAGCTTTAAGTGTAGCATAGTTAGGCAAATTCAATTTTAATTCAACCTTATGAGTACCTACATCTAAGCCTGTTAAATCCAATGACGGTTTAAGGCTTTGTGCTGTAATGTTATCTGGTCCACCAATTTCAGCGGTTACACTGTCTGGCAATTTTACAACACAATCCTCTTTTAATCCTATAATATTAATGTCAGTATTTTTAATCTGTATCTTCTTAGCCTGAGTTACCCCAGTTTTAATATTTACAGTAACTGTAGAAGAACTGCTGTTTTTAAGCTGAAGACCAGCATCGGAAATATTCTTGGAAATATCAAATGTCAAAGTAGTATTTCCTGTAATCTTACTTAAATCAATAGTAGGCAAATCAATAGAGCTGACACTGTTTACTTCTTCTGAAGTACCAGCAACACTTACAGATTTAGGTTCCCAATCAATAGAACTTATTTCCAAATGACTAGGCAAAGTTCCTGTTGTCTTTGGTTGATTAATAGTTATTGTACCCTGTTTAGATACTGGTACAGTTACTGTTACCGTTGCCGGGTCACTTGTGAAATTAGTAAGTTCATTACCACTAGCATCATAAGCCTTTACAACAACATCACGAACTATAGTACCTACACTATCATTTAAGTCAACCTCTGCTCTTACAACAGCTACATTACTTATTTGACTAGCCGGTCCTGTAACAGTAACACTTGTTACATCACATACAGGGTTATCTGCTGTATAGCCATTTGCCAAACTACCTGTTGTAGAAACCCTTAAAGTTCTCTTTATACTGTCAATTCTATCAATTTCAACTTCAACATATGTTGGATAATAGCTAGACACATCATAGGTATAAGTATATAAAGTTGACGGCAATGACGGCTTAACTGGTACTTGCACTTTTACGGGATAAGTCTGGTCATCGTCAAGTTCAATCTTAGATAAATCCACTTGAGCTGTAATATTATTTTTGTAATTATTTTTACTAAGCTCGTCCAAAGCTGGTCTTGTTGCCTCAACTCTAAGGTTAATTTTTGTATCTTCAAAATCTCCCTCATTTACCATTGTAAGACCTTGCTCTTTTAATACAGAGGCATTTTCAAAGACAATAGAGGCAGGATAGTTTCTTACCTCTGTTGGATTTATTGTGTTCATAACAATAAACCAAAGGAAAACAGCAATAATCAGAGATACTATCTTTAACATAATATCGTCTGACATAAACTTCTTAAATTTAGAGGATACATCAGTTTTATTTGTCATGTCTGCTCATCCCCCTCCATATTTTGTTTATTGCTTTTGCTCCTGCTGGAGCTGTTTTTTCGCAAAGGTTCAAAAGTTCCTGACGGAAAACTGCCTCACTAACAGCCTTTTCCAACTTGCCATCTCTGGCAATAGAAATTTTGCCAGTTTCTTCACTTACAACAATAATAAAAGCATCAGAAACTTCACTTGCACCAACGGCAGCTCTATGTCTTGTACCTAATTCCTGACCTATTTCACTTTGTGTAACAGGCAAAATACAAGATGCAGCAGCAACTCTGTTATCTCTTATAATAACAGCACCGTCATGGAGAGGTGTTTTATCTTCAAATATATTTATGAGCAACTGGCTGGAAATTACAGCATCTACTGCAACGCCAGATGCACTTACAATATCGCCCATTGATACATTTCTTTCTATTACAATTAATGCACCAGTTTTAACCTCTGCCATTTTGACGCAGGCCTCTGCAATTTCGTTAGCATCTTGAGGAGAAAGCCTATCGTCAGATGATTTGGTCTGCAAAAGCCCTGTAACGCTAGAAAAACCACTTGCACCAATCTGCTCCAAAGCCTTTCTAAGTTCCGGCTGAAAGATTATAATTACGGCAATTACGCCTACTGAAAAAGTTCTTTCTATTATCCAAGTAATAGTATAAAAGTGGAGGTTATAGCTTAAAAGAGAGAATAAGGCAATTACCATAAGCCCTCTAAAAAGTGACCACGCACGAGTTTCCTTTATCCAATGAATTACTGTATAAATAACAATGGCAACAATAATAATATCTATAATATCGGTAATATGTACAGAGGGAATGCTCAATGTAGACAAATTCATTTTTCTTATTAAATTATCCATAGGATTCATAGTTTCAGCATTCACAACATCACCTTCTTTTTAATATTCTTATTTTCTCATTAACCAATTTAAGTATAACATACATCACTATTTTTTTCTATTACAAATAAATGAATTTTTCCTTTAATATCCATAGCTTTCAGGCGATTTTTGTCATAAGTAAAAAAAGTCGGACATACCATTAAATAAAAAGGAGTGATAACAATGCTAGACTACATATGGGCAGGTATGATACTTATTGGAATATTGTCAGCAGCCTTTACAGGGCATATGGCAGATGTAACAAACGGTGCTATATCTTCGGCAAGGGAGGCTGTATCTACAGCTTTAACAATGCTAGGGGTCATTTCACTTTGGACAGGTCTTATGAAAATAGGCGAAAAAGCCGGTATAGTTTCATCTATGTGCCGTAAAATTACGCCTTTCTTGAGCCGTCTTTTTCCCTCTGTACCTAAAGAAAGCAAAGCTATGGAGTATATAGGCATTAATGTAATAGCCAATTTTTTAGGCTTAGGCTGGGCATCTACACCGGCCGGCTTAAAGGCTATGGAAGAACTTCAAAAATACAACCCACACAAAGAAAGAGCAACAACGGCTATGTGTGGCTTTATGATTTTCAATATGTCCTCACTCCAGTTGGTATCTGTCAATCTTATTGCCTACAGAACACAGTATAATTCCCAAGCACCCTCAGAAATTATCGGTCCTGGAATAGCTACAACCCTTGTATCAACTATTACTGCAATTATATTTTTAAAAATAATGGAGAAGTATAATAAATGAATTTCCTAATTATAATTTCCGACTTAATAATTCCCATAATATTTGTGTACTTCCTTTACTATGGCTTTGCAAACAAAGTCAATGTTTACGATGCCTTTGTAGAAGGTGCAAAAGAGGGTTTTAAAATAACCTATGAAATACTTCCTACACTTATAGGGCTTATGGTTGCCGTAGGTATTCTTCGCTCCAGTGGTGCTTTAGATATTCTCTGTAATTTTTTATCCCCTATTGCTGATGCCATAGGATTTCCAAAAGAGGCACTTCCTATAACATTTATGCGACTTGTTTCTTCCTCTGCCAGTACGGGCATACTTTTAGATGTGTTCAAAAATTACGGACCAGACAGTTTTATTGGTAGATTTGTTTCTGTAATGATGAGCTGTACTGAAACTATAGTTTACACAATGAGCCTGTATTTTATGTCAATAAAGGTGAAACAGACACGATATACTCTTGCCGGTGCTCTTGTTGCCAACTTTGTAGGTGTTATAGCCAGTTTATTAATCTGTAAAGCCTTATGGGGATAGCCCTACAATAATAAAATATGCTGTTTCAAGTCAATTTATGGGCGATTTTTCAATCGCCTTTTATTATACTTCAAAAAACTATATATTCTTTCATAAACCAAGCCCACGAATATCCATACTGGATAATAGTCCAGTCTTACAAGACCATTTATATTATAAACCGCTGAAGAATAATCCCAAGGACAAGCATTTACAGCCTTTAAACCTGTGCCACTAAAAAATTCTATAGCAAAAATAAGCAGACCATATGTCATACCTCTTACAATGGCACTTTGCCCCTTTAACTGTTTAAACAAAGGCTCCATAAACACCACAAGACCATAAATAAAGAACATAATAACAGATGTTGTACCCGTTAAACAAATATCCCCCCTTTTTATAAAAGACTGCATACCTGTCCAAAAAACTTCCATAAATATTCCTAAATTACCATAAATAAAATATCTTCTTAACATAGTAATATTATGTTTAATTTTGCTGTTTTTATGTGTAAAAGTCTAACCAATAACTGGGAAAGCCATAAATACAAAAAGACCGACATTTGTCCTAACAAGAATTATGCACACTTCTTGTCGAACTATGTCAGTCTTTAGTATTACCAAAAAGGAGAACCCCGAAGGATTCTCCAATTTGAAATTTATATATAATCGAAATTATATTTTATAAATTAAGCGTTGTAGATAGCTGTCTTTGTATCAGCATCCCAAGATACAGATACGCCGAATGCCTGACCTAAAGCTCTGAAAGGAACGAACATTCTACCGTCAGTGATTTCAGCAGTTACGCCGTTAGCCATAGCGATAGTAGAACCGTTAACATTCATGTTGTTAGAACCAGCCTGGAACTGGATTACAGTCTTAGTAGAACCCTGACCGTAAACGATAGTAGCTGTCTTAGAATTTGCATCCCAGTTTACAGCGTTAGTTTCATCTGGGTTAGCAGCGTTAGCTGAGTCAACACCAAGAGCAAGAGCTACAACTCTTAATGGAACCATTGTAGAGTTGCTAGAAGCCTGGATGTAAGCAGCTACATCAGTATCAACCTTTTCGCCATCCATTACTACATTCTTTTCGCCAATAGTAACTTCAACCTTCTTAGTTAATACAGATTCGCCAGAAGCAGAACCGTCAACATTTAAGTAACCAGCAAACTTGAAGCCTTCGTTTACATCGAACATATCAAGCTTGTGAGTTGAAGAATCGTCGATATCCTTGTTAAGAGCAGCAGCTGTTGTATCAGGGTCACTTACGCTACCTGAGCAGATTGTGCTAGAGTAAGTATCAACATCATCATCGTAGTTGTTAACTACAGCGTCGCCGTATACCTTTAAGTCGTATGCACCGTAAGGTACTGAACGAGTTGTACCAACCTGAACACCTGTAATCTTAACTGTAGATGGAGTGCTGTAAGAAGCAGTATCTACCTTGAAGCTCATTTCGCCATCAGATACCTTGAAGTTCTTTGCTTCTAAGTTACCATCAGTAGTTAAAGTAAGGTTATCAGCATCAGCGAAACCTAATTCCTTAGAACCGTATAATGAATCAATAGCTAACTTAACTGTGTTGCCATCAAGTAATGCACCTGCAGCATTTTCAGTAATAGTGATATCAGAAGTATCAATGTTCTGGTAACCCATAGCAGCCTTAGTTTCAGTAGCTTCAACAGTGATTGGAGTTACAACCTTAGCAACTGTTACAGGAGTGATAGTGTCAGCTTCAACACCAGCACCAGAAACAGCAACTGTTACATCACCAGTGAAAGCAGCATCTGTAGAAAGGTAAAGGTACATATCTACGTATGCAGCATCGTTTCTTGAGAAACCGTTGAATACATCAGAATCCTTTTCGATTCTTAAAGTCTGACCATCGTTAGAAAGGCAAGCGCCATTTTCGAAGTTAGACTGGTTTAACTTGTCAACCTTATCAACGTCCATACCGATAATCTTAACGCCATCAGGAACAGTGAATTCAAGCTTTCTTGAAGTTAACCAAGCACCTGGAGTAGTTTCTTCAAATCTGAACTTAGCTGTCTTGAAATCGTCATCATCAAGATCGTCATCTCTTAATGGAGATCTACCAGCGAAGATTGTAGGAGCTTCAGTCATAGCTGTTAAGTTGAAACCGTAGTCAGCTCTTGTACCAACCTTTAACTGCTGGCTAGTGATATCTGTACCAGAAACTGTTACATATACATCACCGTAGTTCTTTTCGTCGTTGTTAGGAACCATTACAAGACCGTCGATAGTTAATGAAGATAACTTATCCTTGTCGATCTTAGCGATATCTTCCTTAGAAAGTGTGAATACTACTTCGTTAGCACCGTCAGCGATAGTCTGGCTTAATGCAATAGAACCACCGATAGCAGCGTTAACACCACTCTTTAATGTAACTGTACCAGCCTTGAACTTGTAAGGGCCGTTAGCCTTAACCTTAACAGTACCGCCTTCAGTTGTGAAAGTGCCAGAAACATCTTCCTTAACTGTAATCTGTGGAACGCTGATGTTACCACTGTGAGTCTTAACATCTGTAGATACTACAGAAGAAGTTGTAGAACCTGAACCAGAAGTAACCTTAGCGATAGTGTAAGAACCACCACCAGTAACTGTAGTTGAGTTAGCGTCTACAGTAACCTTTACATCACCTTCATCATCAGTTGCGTCAACTGGTAATGAAATCTGGTATACAGGAGTACCCTTTGTAGCTTCGTTAGCACCACCAGAGTTGTTCTGGTTAACCCACTTAGCGTCGATTGGGTATAACTGAACTTCCATAGAAGTCTTGTTGATGTACTTAAGCTTGTATGGTAATTCTCTTTCGTTCTTTGCACCTACATAAGCCTTAAGACCAGCTTCTGGGTCGTTAACATTGTAGTTGTAAACTGTGTCATAAGATTCACCATCGTGAGCCTTGTATGCACATTCTTTGAAGTAATCTTCGTTGTATTCACCGTTTTCGAGGTCGAGAACGATAGATGAGTTAGAAGCGATTGTATCGAGTGGCTTAATCTGTAACTGAGTAAACGCACCGTTAACCTTAACTGCTTCATTTGTCTTAACATTAGCTGTAACGCTAATTGTGTTAGTAGAACCAGCCATTGCTGACATTGGAAGCATGCTAACAGTCATAGCAGCTGCTAATAAAAGAGCAATTTTCTTTTTCATTTCTTTGTTTCCTCCTTATGAAAATAAATGTGTAGAGGCTAGCATATTTACCTCTTTTACAAAAGTATTATAGCATTACACCTACAACTAGTCAACTAAAAAGGTAATTTGTAATATTACTGTAACATACCTTGTAGTTACTGCTGTCGTTTTGCTTGAACATAATATAACACCATAAAAATCAAAAATCAAGGGGTTTTGGGTAAGTGTAAAATAGCTGTAACATTAGTGTCACAATCGTAATCTTTGAACCACATTGGCGTAACATTACGGACAGTTTTGTATTTTTTAATTGTTTTTTCCCTTTTTATTGCCATTATTTTTACAGTAAATGTTACAAAACTGTTTTTGGTATTGTAACATTTCTCTATTTATACACATAAGAAAATATTTGAACTTATCCACAAAAGCTATTTTTCTGACTTATGCACAAATACATTTTTTAATATACACAAACTAACATTTGTACACACCCAACACCCTCCCCTACATTTTAATATTCTTTCTACACACTCTGTAAATAAAATGCGTTTCTTCTATAAATAAAGAGATTTTTTTATTTCACAAAATTTTTAAACACAAAAAAGTGGTCAAACTTTCATTTGACCACTTTTCCACATATTTAATATGTCAATTACTTAGCATCAACTGTTAATGAAACATTGCTAAATGTAATATCAGCATTTCTTGAAACAAACATACCTACATA
>FR888485.1:47121-118631 GCA_000432155.1 Eubacterium sp. CAG:274 | reverse complement strand
AGCAAGCCATCGGATTTATCTTTCAGATTCACTATTCAAAAAGGCTGTCGATTTAATCGACAGCCTTTTATTTTTGTGGCTTTGTAGCAAAAGGTGCAATTTCACTACATTATTTTGTAATTGTCTTTTGTCCTTTAAGGCAATAAAACAAAATATTTTAGCCCTTATCACCTCCCAGAACTTCTCTCTTTTTTCTTGTTCCTAATTTTATAATATCACTTGGAGTTAGCTCTATGTCAATAGATTTTTTGCAAAAAAATAAACCTTAGCCTTTTACAGCTAAAGTTTATTTCAATTATATATTAGTAAAATTTCAATATATCGTCTACAGCCTTACGCTTTGGCTTAGCTGGTGCAACTGTACCATATCCCACAGCAATAACAGAAACAACGGTTTCTGTTTCAGGAATATTTAATTCCTTGCGTATTTTTTCACTATCTCGTATTCCCATAATAAGTGTATCAAGACCTAATTCTTTGGCTTTAAGAATAAAGTTTTCATTATGCAAGCCTAAGTCATAGTATCCCCAGCCATTACCACATTCATTGTCCGGATTGCCATCTCTATCAAAACCTGAACGGTTTGATACAAATGTTGTAACAACAAGTGTTGCTCCATGAGAATTTTTGGCATTAAACTCTGGAAGACAGTCTGTAGATAACTTTTTCTTCATTTCATCACTTAATACACAGTAATATCTAGCTGTTTGGGAATTTTTCCACGATGGAGCTTGTATACCCGCCTCTACTAACTGTCTTATTTGGCTTTCAGATACCTTTTTTGTTTCATCAAAAGCACGCACACTTCTTCTTGTTTCAAGTAATTTATCAAATTCCATTATCTTTCCTCCTGAAATTTCATATCACTTCAAATATATTGTTTCTATTTATCCCAAAGTGTCACTTTTCCACTCTTTAATGTTTCCGGAATGTTAATTAATCTTTGATTTTCAGAACCTCTGAACTTTAGAGTTATGTTTTTCTTTTCTTCTATAAACTCTCCGTCTACAAGAATATCTATATTTTTAAGTATTTTATCCACAAAAGGTGTATTCATTTTTCCACCTGTGTGCAATTCTTCAAAAACATAACCACTATACACCCATATATTTTTCTGTGGGTACAAATCCTTTGCTTTTTCTATAAGTTGTGCCACTGGTTCTTGATTTTTAAATTCAAAAGGTTCTCCACCTAGTACAGAAAGCCCAGCTATATAATCGTGATTTAATAAATCAAGTATATATTTTTCAGTTTCCTGTGTATAAGCCTCTCCAAAATTAAAATCCCAAGTAGCCTCATTAAAGCAATTTTTACACTGATGAGTACAGCCAGAAACGAAGAGGGAAACTCTTACACCCTCTCCGTTTGCTATATCAACTTTTTTTATTTCACCGTAGTTCATATTATAAATGTAATTCTCTTTCCTTTATTTCCTGTGTTCTACCCTGATTCCAGAACTGAGTACCAATATATCCACAAGTTCTTCTGGCAACACTCATTCTATTCTGGTTTGTATTACCACAGTTAGGACATTTCCACAAAAGTTTGTCATTTTCGTCTTGTACTATTTCAATTTCTCCGTCATATCCACATTCCATACAGTAGTCAGACTTTGTATTAAGTTCAGCATACATAATATTGTTATAAATATGCTTCATTACAGCAAGTACAGCAGGAATATTGTTATTCATATTAGGTACTTCGACATAGCTTACAGCACCACCTGGAGATAATTTTTGGAACTGTGACTCAAATGAAAGTTTGTCAAAGGCATCAATTTTTTCTCTTACATTAACATGATAGCTGTTTGTTATATAGCTCTTGTCTGTAATACCCTCAACAATGCCAAATCTCTTTTGCAAGCACTTTGCAAACTTGTATGTTGTGGACTCTATTGGAGAACCATATAAACTAAAGTCAATATTTGTTTCCTTTCTCCACTTTTCACAAGCATCGTTTAAATGTTGCATTACACTTAAAGCAAAGCCTGTAGCAGATGGGTCTGTATGTGACTTACCTGTCATATACTTAACACATTCATAAAGTCCTGCGTAGCCAAGAGAAATAGTAGAATAGCCATTATACAATAACTTGTCTAAAGTTTCTCCCTTTTTAAGGCGTGCCAAAGCACCATACTGCCATAAAATAGGAGCTACATCTGAAGGCGTATTTTTCAATCTTTCGTGTCTACACATAAGAGCCTTGTAGCAAAGGTCAAGTCTTTCATCAAAAATATCCCAGAATTTATCCATATCTTTTCCTGAAGAACAAGCTATATCTACAAGATTAAGAGTTACTACACCCTGATTAAATCTGCCATAGAATTTTGGCTTATTATTTTCGTCTTTATATACAGTAAGGAAAGAACGGCAACCCATACAAGGATAGCAATTACCCTCTTTTAATTCTTTCATAACCTTTTCAGAAATATAGTCAGGAACCATTCTCTTAGCTGTACAACGAGCAGCAAGCTCTGTAAGATACCAATATGGACTATCTTCACTTATATTATCTTCTTCAAGTACATAAATAAGTTTAGGGAAAGCAGGTGTTACATATACACCCTTTTCGTTCTTTATACCAAGAAATCTTTGTTTGAGGACTTCTTCTATAATCATGGCAAGGTCATTTCTAAGACTTTCTTCTACTTCGTCTAAGTACATAAATACAGTAACGAATGGTGCTTGTCCGTTAGTTGTCATTAATGTAATAACCTGATACTGTAAAATCTGAACACCACGCTTGATTTCTTCTTTTACATTCTTTTCAGCAAGGGAATTAATCTGTTCTTCTGTTACTTCAATACCCTCATTTTTCATATTTTCAGCAACAATTTTTCTGTACTTTTTACGACTAATATCAACAAAAGGAGCAAGATGAGAAAGTGTAATACTCTGACCACCGTACTGTGAACTTGCTACCTGTGCAATAATCTGTGTTGCTACATTACAGGCTGTAGAAAAACTCTTTGGTTTTTCAATCATAGTTTCGCTTATAACTGTGCCATTTTGGAGCATATCCTCTAAGTTTACAAGGCAACAGTTGTGCATATGCTGTGCAAAATAATCTGAATCGTGGAAGTGAATTATACCGTCTTCGTGAGCTTTTACAACATCTTCTGGAAGTAAGAGTCTTTTTGTAATATCCTTTGATACTTCGCCTGCCATATAGTCACGCTGTACACTGTTTATAGTAGGATTTTTATTAGAGTTTTCCTGCTTTACTTCTTCATTAGCACATTCAATAAGGCTCAAAATCTGGTCATCTGTAGTATTTGCTTTTCTAACTAAAGCTCTCTTATATCTGTATGTAATGTACTTTCTAGCAACAGAAAAATGCTCTCTTTTCATAATCTCATCTTCTACGAGATTTTGTATTTCTTCAACATTTAAAGTTCTTGACATTGAAGAACATTCTTCTTCTACGCTTTTAGTAATATCCTCTATTTCTTCTTTGGTAAGTCTTTCTATTTCAGGCACTTCAGTATTTGCCTTTTCAACAGCAGCAACAATCTTACTATTGTCAAAAACAACCTCTGTACCATTCCTTTTTATTATGTTCATATCTAACTTCCCTCTTTACTTTTTTAATTTCAAAATTTTCAGCACTAGATATTGTATCACAAACATTATCAAACCACAAGATATAGTTTGGAATTTTTAAAAATATTAATTTTATTAAGCCTATAATTTATTTTCTGTGTATTACTTGCTTTTTTGGTAAATATACTTTAATATAGAGTTAGAAGTATTGTTTTTTCCATTTATAACCTTATTTTGCAATATGTAAATGGAATTTTTTAAGGAGGAAGTTATGGCTGATAGGACAAATTATATCGAAAATATATTACGACTTTCTCAGGTTGACTTTAAATATCTTAATTATGATGCCATATTCTCTGATGAAACAGAAAATTATCGTTATCCATCTGTTCCTGTATCAGGAAAAAATTTTACTATAACTCTAAGAGTTGGCAAAGATAATATTGATAGTGCATATATATGCTATGGCTGTTGTTATGTAAAAATGCAGAAAAATCATTCAACAGATTTTTTTGATTATTACGAAGGTACTTTCATATGTGATAGTGAACCTATGAACTACTATTTTCAGATAATATGTGACAGTCGCACCTATTTTTATAACAAAGCCGGCGTTGTAAAAGATATAAACAGCGAATATAATTTCACTATTTTACCTGATTTTAGCACACCTAGTTGGGCAAAAGGTGCTGTAATGTATCAAATATATGTTGACCGATTTTACAACGGAGATAAGTCAAACGATGTAGTTACAAATGAATATGAATATTTAGGTTTAAAATCTAAACACATTGAAGACTGGGACACTCCTTTAGAAAATATGGATGTCTGTAACTTCTACGGCGGAGATTTACAGGGTGTTATTGATAAAATGGACTATCTTTCAGATTTAGGCATTGACGCAATATATTTTAATCCTATATTTGTTTCTCCTAGTAATCACAAATATGACATACAGGATTATGAACATGTTGACCCTCACTACGGTGTTATTGTTACAAAAACAGGCAATCCTCTTTCTAACGAGGACAAAGACAACAAAAATGCCACTTTGTATATGGCAAGAACTACCGACCCTAAAAATTTAGAGGCAAGTGACCAGCTTTTAGCAAAGTTAATTGGTATTGCTCATAGTAAAGGTATAAAGGTTATACTTGACGGTGTATTTAATCATTGTGGAGCTTTTAATAAATGGCTTGACAGAGAGGGTTTTTATGAAAAAAACGGCTATCCAGTAGGTGCTTATGCCTCTGAAAATAGCCCTTATCACAATTTTTTCAACTGGACTGGCGGACAATGGCCTAATAACGAACATTATTCCAGTTGGTGGGACCACCCAAATCACCCAAAACTCAATTATGAACATTCTGACGAGTTATACACATATATAATGAATATTGCTCGTAAATGGGTATCTCCACCTTATAATGCTGACGGTTGGCGACTTGATGTTGCTGCTGATTTAGGTCTTAGTAAGGAATTTAATATGAAATTCTGGAGAGATTTTAGAAAAGTAGTTAAAAATGCTAATCCTAATGCTGTTATTATTGCTGAACACTATGGTGACCCTAAGGATTGGCTTATGGGCAACCAATGGGATACTGTAATGAACTATGACGCCTTTATGGAGCCTATTACATGGTTCTTAACAGGTATGGAAAAGCATAGCGAAAAGGCAGATATACACAAATACAACAATGCTGGAGATTTTGAGGCATCTATGAGATATTATACATCTCGTTTCAGTAATGAAAGTCTTAATGTCGCTATGAATCAGCTTTCAAACCACGACCATTCAAGATTTTTAACACGAACAAATAGAAAAACTGGCAGACTTCATACTTCTGGCACATTTGAGGCAGATACAGGCATAAACTTAGGAATAATGAAAGAAGCTATTACTTTCCAAATGACTTGGCCTGGTGCTCCAACAATATACTATGGCGATGAAATTGGTATGACTGGCTGGACAGACCCAGACAATAGGCGTCCATTTCGTTGGGACGATATGAATGAAGATATTCTTTCCTACCACAAATGCCTTATTAATATAAGACATTCTCGTAAAATTTTCAAAAGCGGTTCTTTAGACTATCTTTATATGGGATATGGTCTTATATGCTACGGAAGATGGAATAAAAATGACTATGGAACAGTAATATTAAACAATCAGTATAAAGCAACAGATATATCTGTTCCAGTATGGCGTTTAGGGGCAAAAAACGGCGATACTATGATTAGCCTTGTAATAAGTAATATGACAAATTTTATCCAAAATAACACAGTTTACATTGTTAAAAACGGATGTATAAAAGTTTCACTTCCACCTTTTAGCAGTTGTGTTATAGCAAAGAAAATATAATTCGTTAAATAAAAAAACAGCTTTGGTTTTGTAAAAAATCCAAAGCTATTTTTTTGCAAAGATAAAAGCAAATGACATCTCATTTGCTTTTAAAAAATACAGAACGCAGTATATTATAGTTAATCAACCCAAGACCCTTAACTGATAGATATTATATCATACCATTTTTTGTCAGTCAATATAATTTCTGTCTTTTTAAAAAATTTTACAAAAATTATACAAATTTAATGATATGATAATCTATCAATATTAGTTTAAACCCTACAAGACCCTAGGTCAATCCAAAAGTTAATACCTTTTTCGACAATAGTATACACAATTTTAGCCATATAATAACCAACCTATATTTCCCATATTTTCCCAATTATATTTATAGACAACAAAAAAAGATGCACTTCAAAGAAATGCACCTTTTCTATATTCATATAGTCATAATTAGTCAACTGTAACAACAGTTTTCTTGTCGTAAGAACCACAAGACTTACAAACTCTATGAGGCATCATCAACTCACCGCACTTGCTGCAAGCAACTAATGTTGGAGTAGAAATCTTCCAACTCTGAGCCTTTCTCTTGTCTCTCTTAGACTTAGACATTTTTCCCTTAGGACAAATTGACATCTTTTACACCTCCTCATCATCATCTTTAAAAAGAGTTAACAACTTTTCAAATTGTGGATTTATATAACCTCTGTCACAGCCACAATCGCCTTCGTTGAGATTATGCCCACATTTAGGACACAAGCCCTTGCAATGGTCGGAACACTCTGCTTTCATTGGCATATTAAGCATAATGTCAGCAATAACAGCCGGCTTTAAATCGACAGTCTTATCTGAAAGTTCCCAAAACTCTTTTTCAGAATCGACATCCTCGGAGAAGACCTCGTTCATATTCAAATCAAGCTGGGCTTCAAAAGCACTAAGACATTTGTCACAATTCAAGCTTAAAACGGCAGCAATCTCGCCTTCCACAACGCAGTTTCTGTCAACACGCTGCACAGTACCAGTAACTTTTACCTTACAAGGAACATCTCCACCACTTCTAGGAATGGTAATTTCTTCCTCAAAAGCAAAGTCCATAGGCTCTAGTGCAAGATTTTTAACATTAATAAGCATAACAAACACCTCTGTTCCGTCAGAATAGTGTGTCTATCCGATATGTCAAGGAAAACTCCTTAACACACATCAAACGATATTATACAGCTTTTTATAAAATTTGTCAAGTAATTTTTTACTTTGAAAGTAATTCCATTGTATCCTGAGCAATCATTAATTCTTCGTCAGTAGGAATGATGAAAGTCTTCATTGTGCTACCTTCGCCAGTAAAGTCTACATCGCCTCTAAGCTTATTCTTTTCTGGGTCAATCTTAACACCAAGACATTCAAGATATTCACAAATAGCAGCTCTGTGACCTGCATTGTTTTCGCCAATACCAGCTGTGAATACGATAGCATCACAACCACCAAGAGCGATAACATAAGAACCAATGTACTTAGCAATCTGGTATCTGAACATATCAAGACCAAGTTTTGCTCTTTCGTTACCTTCGTTCATAGCAGCTTCAGCATCTCTGAAGTCACTTGAAATACCAGTAATACCTAAAAGACCAGACTTCTTGTTCATAATAGTATCAATTTCATCTGGAGTAAGGTTTTCCTTCTTCATAAGGTAAGGAACGATAGCTGGGTCGATGTCACCACATCTAGTACCCATTTCGAAACCTGCAAGTGGAGTAAGACCCATAGAAGTATCAATACACTTGCCGTCCTTAACAGCAGCAATAGAAGAACCATTACCTAAGTGGCAAGTGATTACTCTGCTGTGTTCTGGGTTGCCTAACATTTCGATAGCTCTCTTAGAAACATATCTGTGGCTTGTACCGTGGAAACCATATCTTCTTACATTGTACTTTTCATAATATTCGTATGGAAGTGGGTACATATAAGCCTTTGGAGGCATAGTCTGGTGGAAAGCTGTATCGAAAACAGCTACATTCTTAACACCTGGCATTAATTCTTCACAAGCTTCGATACCCATAAGGTTAGCTGGGTTGTGGAGAGGACCAAGGTCAGCACATTCAGCAACAACCTTCTTAACTTCTTCAGTAACAATACAAGATTCTGTGAAGAACTTGCTACCATGAAGTACTCTATGACCAACACCATTGATTTCGCTAAGGTCAGCGATTACACCACATTCTGGGTCAACAAGCTTATCCATAACTAACTTAATAGCTTCGCTATGGTTTTTAAGTGGCTGTTCGAAAACATACTTATCCTTTGCCTTGCCTGCTGGCTTATGCTGAAGATTAGAACCGTCAATACCAATTCTTTCAACAAGACCCTTTGCAAGAACATCATTATTATCCATATTGTATAACTGGTACTTTAAAGATGAGCTACCACAGTTAATAACAAGAATTTTCATTGTTTTTCTCCTTTATAGAAAATTATAAAATATATTTATACGGTGTGGAAATGTTTATGTAAAACAAAATCAAGTATCACCGTTTTTAATACAAATACTAAATTAAGCTAACTGAGCCTGTACTGCTGTCATAACAACAACACCTACGATATCGTCAGCGAAACAACCTCTTGAAAGGTCATTAACAGGCATTGAAAGACCCTGTAAAACTGGACCATAAGCATTTGCCTTAGCTAATCTCTGAACTAACTTGTAACCAATGTTACCAGCTTCAAGACTAGGGAATACTAATGTGTTAGCATGACCAGCAACCTTGCTGTTTGGAGCCTTAGCAGCTGCAACACTAGGAACGATAGCAGCATCAAGCTGTAATTCACCGTCAATAGCAACTTCAGGATACTTTTCCTGTGCAATCTTAACAGCGTCAGCAACCTTAGTTACATCGTCAGACTTTGCACTACCCATAGATGAGAATGAAAGCATAGCAACCTTAGCTGTACCACCAGTAAATGCTTCAAAAGATTCAGCAGAAAGACCAGCAATTTCAGCAAGCTTTTCAGAATCAAGAGTAGGGTTTACAGCACAATCAGCAAATACGAATACGCCGTCATCACCAAATTCACAATCAGGTACTTCCATTAAGAAGAAACCAGAAACAGAGCTGATACCAGGCTTAGTCTTTAATAACTGTAAAGCTGGACGAATAGTGTTACCAGTTGAATGGCAAGCACCAGAAACAGCACCGTCAGCATCGCCACACTTACACATAAGGCAAGCATAGTACATATAATCTTCTTCCATCATCTTCTGAGCAGATTCAGCAGTTACGCCCTTCTTAGCTCTTAATTCAACGAACTTGTCAATATACTTCTGCTTGTTAGGGTCATTAAATGGGTCAACAATAGTTGCACCAGAAATGTCAAAACCCTTGCTATTTTCAGCAATTTCTTCAGGTGTACCGATGATAATAAGATTTGCAAGACCTTCCTTTAAAATCTTTTCAGCGGCTTCAAATGTTCTCTTATCCATAGACTCAGGTAAAACAATAGTCTTCTTGTCAGCCTTTGCCTTAGCCTTTAAGCTATCTAAAATACTCATATTTTTTCTCCTTTCAGAATTGAAAACTCGGAGTAGCCTACTCCTACATATTGTTAATTATACCCCTATTAACAAAATTTCACAATATGTTTTTCAAAAAAAATTGTAATTTTTTTATAGTTTTGTTATAATTGTAGAAAATATAATGGGATTTAAAAAATAGTTATGCGTTTTTCCCATATGGGGTTATTTTAAGAGGAGTTGTTTGGCTATGAATACGGCTATAATTGCAGAATACAATCCTTTCCATAAAGGACATTTATACCATATTAACAAAACAAAAGAAAAAACTGGAGATAGTAATATTATAGCCATAATGAGTGGCAATTTTACTCAAAGAGGCGAACCCGCTATTTTGGATAAAGTTTTAAGAACTAAAATGGCACTTTTAAACGGTGTAGATATGGTTCTTGAACTTCCTTTGGAATATGCTACTGGTTCAGCTGATGTTTTTGCCTTTGGTGCAATAGATATTATAAACAAAAGTAACTTTATTGATACACTTTCTTTTGGTTCTGAATCTGGGGATATTACTGCTTTTTCAGACATTGCAGATGTTTTGAACACAGAACCTGAGGAATTTAAAACTCTTTTAAAAATGGAACTTGGAAAAGGTGCATCTTATCCTGTAGCACGAGCTTTGGCATTAAGCAGCTACCTAAACAGAGATATTTCATTTTTAAATAATCCCAACAATATATTAGCCCTTGAATATACCAGAGCTTTAAAGCGTACAGAAAGCCCTGTTTGGCCTTGTACTATACAAAGAGTAGTTTCAGAATACAATTCAGAAGAAATGACAGGCAGTATTTCTTCAGCATCTGCTATAAGAAAAGCATTTTCCGATGAAAATATAGAAGAAGCCCTTTCAGCACTACCTGAAAGCTGCGGAGAAATACTGGTTAAAGAATTAAAATCTGTACCAGTCATTGACGATTACTCCTCTGCCCTCCACTACATTCTCAGAACAAAGTCAGCTGAAGAAATATCACAATACGCCGATATTACAGAGGGTTTAGAAAATAGAATTATTAACAATATGGGGCAAAAGCCAATAAGTGAAATCATAAACATAATTAAAACAAAAAGATATACCTATACAAAGCTTCAGCGAGCTATTCTCCATATTATTTTAAATATAAAGAAAACTGACCAAAATATGAACGAAGGTGTTCAGTATATACGAGTTCTAGGCTTTAGAAAAGAAAAGGAACATTTATTAACAGAACTTTCTCAAAAATCATCTGTTCCTGTAATAACAAATGCTAAAACTGCCGAAGATTATCTCCATAAAGAAATTATGGCAACAGATTTGTACTATATGATAACTAATGGAGAAAAAGGCAAAGAATATACTAACCCTATAGTTGTATTGTAATATGGATAAGAAAACATTTGCCGAAAGACTAGCACAGTTACGCACAGAAAAAGGTAGTTCTGCCCGTGATATGAGCCTTTCAATAGGTCAAAGTCCAAATTATATAACAAGTATAGAAAGTGGTAGAAATTTGCCATCTATAACAGCTTTCTTTTATATTTGTGAATATCTCCATATTACTCTTGTAGAATTTTTTGACACTGAAAATATAAATCCTAAAAAAATACAGAGCTTTTAGGTCTAATTAAAAATCTCAATAGTGAAGACATAGATATAATTATTACTTTAATAAAAAGACTAAAGAAATAAAAAACTGCTTTATACAAACATCAAGTCTGTATAAAGCAGTTTTTATTATACTTCAATATTTTATTTATCTAATGTAGGTATTTCTGTATCGTCTGTACCCTCAAGATTATTAAGCCATTTCTTAGTTTCCTTAGCAATAAGACCAGAAGTAAACACAAGAGCAATAATATTTGGAATAGCCATAAGGGCATTGAAAATATCTGAAAGACTCCAAACAATATCAAGCTCAATAACAGGACCTAATAATATAACAAATACAAATATAATCTTAAAGAAGATTGTAGCTCTCTTACCAAATAAATATTCAGCACATCTTTCACCATAATAACTCCAACCTAAAACAGTTGTGTAAGCAAAAGTAATAATACCGAATACTAATATAATTGAGCCGAGAACAGGTATCTGTGAAAAGGCAGCTGTAGTCATCTGACCACCATTCTGAATACTGCTCATATTAATATCTGGATTTTTCATAATTGTTGTTACAAGTGTAACACCTGTAATAAGACAAACAACTACTGTATCCCAAAAAGTACCTGTTGATGAAATTAAAGCCTGTCTTACAGGGTTCTTAGTCTTTGCAGCAGCTGCAACAAGAGGAGCAGAACCAAGACCGGATTCATTTGAGAATAAACCTCTCGCTATACCATATCTAGCAGCAGTAATAGCACCCTGACCTACTAAACCACCAGCAACAGCACCAGGAGTGAAAGCAAGGTAAAAAATAGCTTTAATACCTGGAATTATGTAATCATAGTTCATACCTAAAATTACAAAACAGCCTATAACATAGCAAGCAGCCATAGTTGGAACAAGTTTTTCACAGACTACAGCAATTTTCTTAATACCGCCAATAATAACAAAAGCAGTAATAACAGAAAGCACAATACCTATTGCTATTGGTGGAATTTTAATGAAAGTAACATTTGATGTTACAATTTCTGAAATTGCATTAACCTGTACAGTACTACCAATACCAAATGATGCAAGAAGTGCAAAAAGTGCAAAGAGCATACCAAGCCACTTCATATTAAGTCCACGCTCGAGAACATACATAGCACCGCCAAGCATACGACCATCTCTACTCTTTACTCTATATTTAATAGAAATAAGAGATTCTGCGTACTTTGTAGCAATACCAAATACACCAGTAATCCAGCACCAAAATACTGCACCAGGACCGCCAATGAATATGGCTGTACCTACACCAACAATGTTACCAGTACCAATAGTAGATGCTAAAGCCGTTGTAAGTGCCTGAAAAGGACTAACATCGCCATCTTTAGATGGGTCCTTGGTAACAGATAACTTAATACCAGTAAAAACTTTTCGCTGAATAATACCTGTTCTCAAAGTGAGAAATATATGAGTTCCCAATAATAAAATTACCATAAATGGGTCCCATATAACTTTATCCAACCAATTAATAAAATTGTTGATAAATTCCATAATCTTTTCTCCTTAAAATTATTTTACTAATTCTTAAATTTTTATAAACAAAATTTTATCACATTGTAATATAATTTGTCAATAAAATACAAAAAGACCCATTTCTACACTTAGAAACAGGTCTTTGTTCCAAATCAAAAACTATATTACAGAATATTTTTCTTCTATAAAAAGCACTATTTTTTACAATTATATTCCATAATACATTTTTTATACACCCATTCTACCAAAAAATTCAAAATATTTCAACAATTTTTCAGTATTATTTTTTTCTCAATTTAGCAAAATAATTACAAAATGCTCAAAGGCAATAGGATAATTTACTACATTTATAGATAAAATTCAAACTGACAAATTCATATAAATATAGTATAATATATAAGGAAATGGTTTTTCTGAAGATGGTATTAATTCTTCGATGACAGTATCTATTTCCTATTGACATAATAGGAAAAATATAGTATTATCATTTCACAGATAATTTATAAAAAATAATTATATAAAATAAAATAAATAGAAAGAAGTGTAAAATATGGAATATTATTTTGACAATGCAGCTACTACTCAAACTAGAGCAGAAGTTTTTGAAGCTATGAAAGATTATTTCTGCGTAAATTACGGAAATCCTTCTAGTATTTACAAAATTGCTCAAAAAAATAAAGCTGCTGTCGATAAAGGTAGAGAACAGGTTGCTAAGGCAATTAATGCAGATACAAACGAAATTTACTTCACAGCTGGTGGTTCTGAATCAGATAACTGGGCTTTAAAGGGTATTGCTTTAAGCTATCAGAACAAAGGTAAGCACATTATTACAACTGCTATTGAACACCATGCTATTCTTCATACTTGCCAGTTCCTTGAAACTCAGGGTTATGAAGTAACTTACCTTCCTGTTGATGAATATGGTAAGGTTTCTCTTGAAGATGTTAAGAACGCTATCCGTCCTGACACAATTCTTATTTCAGTAATGTTCGCTAACAACGAAATTGGTACTATTGAACCTATTGCTGAAATCGGTAAAATTGCTCACGAACATGGTATTATTTTCCACACAGATGCTGTTCAGGCTGTTGGTCATGTGCCTATTGATGTAAAGGCTATGAACATTGACCTTCTTTCAATGAGTGGTCACAAGTTCTACGGTCCTAAGGGTATCGGTGCTTTATACATTAAGAAAGGCGTTAAGATTGGACCTTTCATTCATGGTGGTGCTCAGGAAAGAAACAGACGAGCTGGTACAGAAAATGTTCCTGGTATCGTAGGTATGGGTCTTGCTCTTGAACTTGCTGTAAATGAGCTTGATGAAGAAATGGCAAGACTTAAAAAGTTAAGAGAAAAGCTTATTCATGGCATACTTGATAACATTCCTTATGCTAGACTTAACGGTCACCCAGAAGACAGACTTCCTGGTAATGTAAATATTTCTTTTGAATATATCGAGGGCGAATCTATTCTTCTTCTCCTTGATATGAAGGGAATCTGTGCTAGTAGTGGTAGTGCTTGTACAAGTGGCTCACTTGACCCATCTCATGTTCTCCTTGCTATTGGCTTACCTCACGAAAAGGCTCATGGTTCAATCCGTTTAACAATGGGTCACTTTACAACAGAAGAACAGGTTGATTATGTTATAGAAGCTTTCCCTCCTATTATCAATAGATTAAGACAGATGTCACCTCTTTTTGAAGGAGTAGAAAACAAATAATAAAAAACACTAGATTTTTAATTACATGGAGGATATAATATGAATTACAGTGAAAAAGTTATGGACCATTTTATGAATCCTAGAAATATGGGCGAAATCGAAAACGCAAGTGGCGTAGGTACTGTAGGTAACGCAAAATGTGGCGATATTATGAAGGTTTATCTTGATATTGAAGACGGTATCGTAAAGGATGCTAAGTTCAAGACTTTCGGTTGTGGTGCTGCTGTTGCAACTAGCTCTATGGCTACAGAACTTATTAAGGGCAAGTCTATTCAGGACGCTCTTAAAATCACAAACAAGGTTGTTATGGAAGCTCTTGACGGACTTCCACCTGTAAAGGTACACTGCTCTTGTTTAGCTGAAGAAGCTCTCCACGCTGCTTTATGGGATTACGCTCAGAAAAACAATATCGTTATTGAAGGTCTTGAAGAACCAGTTAACGATATTAACGAACACGAGTTACCACCTGAGGAGTGATATTAGATGAAAAAAGTTGTTGTCGGTATGTCTGGAGGAGTTGACTCCTCCGTTGCCGCTTACCTTTTAAAAGAACAAGGTTATGATGTTATCGGTGTTACCATGGAAATTTGGCAACCAGATAAGGTTGAAGTTGACGGAAGCTGTTGTGGTCTTTCAGCAGTAGAAGATGCCCGTTCAGTTGCCAATATTTTAGGTATTCCTTACTATGTTTTGAATTTCAGAAAAGAATTTAAGGAAAGCGTTATTGATTATTTCATTGATGACTATCTTAACGGCGAAACACCTAACCCTTGCATAGCCTGTAACAGATATGTAAAGTGGGAATCACTTTTAAACAAAAGTCTTCAGCTTGGTGCTGAGTATATTGCTACAGGACATTACGCAAAGGTCGAAAAACATCCGACAACAGGTAGATATACTATTAAAACTGCTGATACAGAAACTAAGGACCAGACTTATGCTCTCTACAACTTGACACAGTTCCAGTTAAGTCATACTCTGATGCCTGTTGGTTCATATGAAAAGCCACAAATCAGAGAAATTGCAGAGAAAATTGGTCTTAGAGTTGCTCACAAGCCAGACAGTCAGGATATTTGCTTTGTACCTGACGGAGATTACGACAAGTTTATTAGAGAAAATACTAATGCTGTTATTCCTAAAGGCAATTTTGTAGACAAAAACGGTAATGTACTTGGCCAACACTTAGGCATAAGCCATTATACTATCGGTCAACGAAAAGGTCTTGGTTTGGCTCTTGGTGTTCCTGCCTATGTATGCGAAATTAAAAAAGACACTAACGAAGTTGTTATAGGTAGTAATGCTGATTTATTTAAGAAAACTGTTTTAGTTAGAAACTTCAACTATATGGCTTACGAAGACATTGTTGGGGAAATGCGTGTTGAAGGTAAAGTCAGATATTCACAAAAGAAAAGTCCTTGTATTATCCGTAAAAAAGGCGAATTTGTTGAATGTATATTTGATGAACCTCAGAGAGCAATTACTCCTGGTCAGGCGGCTGTTTTCTACGACGGCGAATATGTTGTTGGAGGCGGTGTAATAGTTGAGTAGTATATATACAAGAAAAGTTGAATATTACGAAACAGATAAAATGGGTATTGTTCATCACGCAAACTATTTACATTGGTTTGAGGAGGCTAGAACTTTTGCCCTTGCTGAAATGGGTTTGGAATATAAAAGCCTTGAAGATATGGGCATTATGATGCCTGTTTTGGCTGTAGATTGTAAATATAAAACTGGTGCAAAATATGGCGACAGAGTTCTTGTTGATGTAAATGTTGAAAAGTTCAACGGTGTAAAAATGAAATTTTCATACAAAATTACAGATAGTGAAACTGGTGTTTTAAGAGTTACTGGTTCTAGTGAACATTGTTTTGTAGACAATGATTTTAAACCTTTAAGCCTTAAAAAGAGTTATCCAGCTATTTACAACAAGGTTCTGGAATGTATAGATATTTTGGCAAATAATTAAATTTTTCTCCGAATACATAGTATTCGGAGATTTTTTTCACTTGAAATATACGATTAATAAGTTATATAATTATCCTAGAAGGTGATTTAATGACAGCAGATGAAAAATATACACAAATGACACAAGCACCTGTAGAAAAACTTATTTGCAAACTTGCTGTACCTACGATTTGTAGTATGCTTATTACATCACTTTACAATATGGCAGATACATTTTTTGTAAGTAAAATAAATCCTAGTGCAACTGGTGCTGTTGGTGTTGTTTTTTCCCTAATGGCTATTATACAAGCTGTTGGCTTTTTCTTTGGTCAAGGTTCAGGGAGCTATGTTTCCAGACAGTTGGGTATACATAACACTCAAGAGGCAGAAAAAATGGTTAGTTTTGGTTTTTTCACTTCCTTTTTTTCTGGTTTTCTTATAATGATTCCCGGACTTATTTTTATAAAGCAACTGGCTATAGTATTAGGCTCAACCCCTACTATTTTGCCCTACAGTATTGATTATTTAGGCATAATACTTTTAGCAACTCCATATATGACATCATCACTTGTTTTGAACAACCAACTCAGATTTCAAGGTAATGCCTTTTATGCTATGATTGGTCTTTGTAGTGGTGGTATTTTAAATATTGTACTTGACCCAATTTTCATATTTATTTTTAATATGGGTATTAAAGGAGCTGCTCTTGCTACAGCATTAAGCCAATTTGTAAGTTTTTGCTTACTTATTATTGGCACATTTAAAAGTGATAGTATAAATATAAGAATAAGCAAATATCCTTTAAAATTATTTTACTTTGGAGAAGTTTGTGCCGGTGGTTTTCCTAGTCTTTCAAGACAGGGTATCGCTAGTGTTGCAACAATATGTCTTAATATACTTGCCGGTAGATATGGCGATGTAGCTGTTGCTGCTATGTCTATAGTTTCCAGAGTTGCTATGTTTGCAAATTCAGCTATGATAGGCTTTGGTCAAGGTTTTCAGCCTGTGTGTGGCTTCTGTTACGGTGCAGGACTTTATAAAAGAGTAATAAAAAGCTATAAGTTTTGTGTCAAATTTTCATTTTTCTTTTTACTTGTAGTAAGTATTTTAGGAATTATATTTGCTCCTGAAATTATTATGCTCTTTAGTAAAGGCGAAAAGGAAGTTTTGGAAATAGGTACAATGGCTTTAAGATGTCAATGTATAGCCTTTCCTCTTAACTCTATTATAATAATTTCAAATATGCTATTACAGGTAATTAGAAAGCCAGTAAAAGCCACCATACTTTCTGTATGCCGACAGGGTTTAATATTAATACCCGTTCTTTTAATTACTACACATATTTTGGGACTTTTAGGCCTTGAAATTGCACAGCCTATATCAGATATAACATCATCTGTAGTTTCTGTTGTCCTCGTTGCTAGTGTATTGAATGAATTTAAACAAAAGGATAGAGAATTGCAGAATTAATTCAGAATAATTTAACTGCGTTAATTTGTGGCTTGTCTTACAATATTTCCGATTTACTACTTAAAAAGGTGTGTGAAGCCTCTTTCACACACCTTTAATTATTATGTAAACCCAAACTGATTTCAAGAGCTTTATTGATTTTACTCATAATTTTCCCTTCCAGATGGTCTACCTTTTCTCTTAATCTACTTTTGTCTATAGTCCTAAGCTGTTCTAACAAAATTACAGAATCCTTTATAAGGCAGTAGTTTTTACAATCTATTTCAATATGAGTAGGCAATTTTGCCTTATTCATTTTAGATGTAATGGCAGCACATATAACTGTAGGAGAATACCTGTTTCCTACATCGTTTTGCACAATAAGCACAGGACGCACCCCACCTTGTTCTGACCCAACAACCGGACTTAAATCTGCATAAAAAATATCCCCTCTTTTTACAACCATAATCACACCTCTGAATAAATTTTTTCAGTTTTCCTGTGTGAGTTCAATATGTTTTTCATATTTTCCTCTACACTATATCTCTTTGTATATAGTGTGGACTGGTATTGGAATTTTTATACACTTATACTAATTTTTTATATTACATTTTTCGACAAAGCAATGATTTTAGATGGCTTTTACAGTATAGACTACCTGACCATTTTTAACAAAGGCTCTAGGTACTCTCTTTCCAACATTACAAACAATTTCATAATTAATTGTACCTACTGTATTTGCTATTTCTTCGCAACTAACTTCTTTGTCGCCAGATTTACCCATAATTACGACTTCATCGCCAACTTTAATATCCGGCACATTTGTTACATCAACCATACACTGGTCCATACATACATTACCTACAATATTACAGTATTCGCCATTTATAATTACTCTACCCTTATTTGATAAACGCCTTGAATAACCGTCAGCATAGCCAATAGGAATTGTGGCAATTTTAGTTCTCTTATCTGTAAAATAAGTTCTGCCATAGCCTACACTTTCCCCTGCCTCAAGATACTTTACATAGCTAACCTGAGTTTTAACACTCATTGCTGGAACAAGTTTTACATCTGTACTTACTTCTGTACTTGGATAAAGTCCATAAATAATAATACCTGCTCTTACCATATCCATTTGAAGTTCCGGCATATCAAGTATTGCCCCACTATTGGCACAATGTCTTATAAGACCTTTGTGACCTCTTGCCTCAACTCCGTCAGTCATAAACTTAAACTTTTCAAACTGTTCTCTAGTATAAGTTTTGTCTTTTTCATCAGCTGTTGCAAAGTGAGTAAAAATTCCTGTTACTTCAATATTAGGAAGTTCAAAAATTTTATCTATTTCATCAAGATTTTCCTCAGTTGGAGCAAAACCTATTCTGTGCATACCTGTATCAATTTTAATATGGACAAGTGCTGTCATATTAAGTCTTTGAGCAGTTTCAGAAATCTTTTTTGCAATATCATAGTCAAAAACAGCTTGAGTAAGTCTGTTTTTAATCATAGCTTCCATTTCCGCCTCAACTGTATTTCCCAAAATAAGTATAGGAACTTGAATACTACTTTCTCTAAGGGCTACACCCTCATCACAAGTAGCAACAGCCAACTGATTTGCCCCGTTATAAAGGCAAACTCTACTGACTTCTAAAGCACCATGACCATAAGCATCAGCCTTTACAATAGCTAAAAGCTGTGTTTTAGGTTCAATCTGAGTTCTAATATTTCTTATATTTTCTCCTATGGCATCTAAGTTTATTTCTGCCACTAATCTATGGTATTCTTTCACGATATATCCTCCTCAGTTTTTGGGAACAAAAAAGTCCTTATCTATTTGGGTATTATACTCGCATTTTGTGAAATTTTCAACAACTATTTGCTCATTATCAGCCGAATAAATAGCAAGCCTTTCTGGTAATTTACTTTCATTATTTACCCATAATTTTTCTGTTTTAAATAAATTGCCTCCGTCTTTAATATCTGCCTCTAATACAGTACACCTACTCTCGTCTAATGTACTGGCTGTTACATCTGCCCTATCTGTCTGAATATAGTTTTTCATAAAACTAAACACAAGTATTTCACGCCTTGATGCCTTGTCAGTTGGCAAAATGCTTATTTTGTTGTTAGGCAAATTAGGATTGTATTGCCATATCATATTGCCGTCATACAAAACACTACAACCCTTGTATTCCTCAGGAGAATTTATTGTCATTTTGTATTTTCCGTCACTTTGAGCAGTTATATCCATATTGTAGGTTGTTTCTCCCTTATTTGAAAAATATGTAACATCTGCATTTGCACTATAATTTTCCAATTCTGCAAGTGTATCCTGTACTGATTTATACTGTGTTTTTCCACAGCCACACAGCATAAGTGCAATAAAAAGAAAAATAATCCTTTTCATATAATCACCTTATATCTTTGGATTATTATATGAAAAAATAAGCAAAAAAATACTCTCACAATAAAGTGAGAGTTAAAAATAATTACTTTTTCTTTTTGTCTTCTTTAGCCTTTTCCTTTTTAGCCTTAGCAATAGCCTTCATTTCTTCAGCAGACTTCATACCAACAATATTTACAATATAAAGTCCTGCAATTTCAACCTTAACAGTTTTCTTTAAAGGCATAGCATCGAAAACTCTTTTATCAGCTATAAGTGTAAGTATCTGAGGACCAACCTTAACCTGAACAAAGTTCATTTTCATAAACTTGCTCCACTTAGGAATTTGGTCGATAACCATTTTTGGCATATTGACATTAGTAATTTTATCTCGTCTTTTATCAATAACATATACCTGTTGAGTAGTCTTTGTTTTCTCAATCATAGAACTCTGACTATCCATCTTCTTATAAGCCCAACGATTAAGCATATAAAGAACAAAAACAACAATAGCAACGATAACTACAACTAATAATAAAATATCTGTAAACTGCACCAAATTTCCTCCTTTCTGAGAGTTTTTAAATAACTACATTTTCGGAACTTGGTTCCCATTGTTGTGTTTTTAACTTTTCACACAACATTACATTCAAGTTACATTATACAATATTGACAGACTTTGTCAAGTCAACTATAATAAAAAATGCCCTTGTAGGCTTACAATAATAAGGATTTTGAGGTGATAAAATGCCACCTGTTAGCAAAAGAATAAAATACAAAGTTGAACATGTTTTACCATTACTTGATGAGTATTATCCTACAATGGATAAGTGCTATCTTCATTACACAAAACCCTACGAGCTTTTAATTGCTACAATACTTTCTGCTCAATGTACAGACGATAGAGTAAATATAGTTACAGAAACACTTTTTAAGAAATATCCAACTCTTGAAGCCTTTGCACAAGCAGACTTATCAGAAATGGAGCAAGATATAAGAACAACTGGATTTTTCAGAAATAAGGCAAAGAATATAATACTTTGCACAAGAGCATTGTTGGAACGATTTAATGGGGAATTACCATCGGATATAGAAAGTCTTACTTCTCTTGCTGGTGTAGGAAGAAAAACTGCCAATGTGGTCAGAACTCACATTTTCCATATTCCTAGCATAGTTGTAGATACTCATGTAAAACGAATAAGCAATAAATTAGGCTTTACCAACAGCGAAGACCCTGTAAAAATAGAATTTGAACTAATGCGAATTTTTCCAGAGGAATACTGGGGTAGATATAATACACAAATTATTGCCCATGGTAGAACTATATGTAAAGCCAGAAATCCACAATGTGAAAAATGTTTTTTAAGTGAATACTGTGACCAATATCAAAATGTTCAGAACAAATTAAATTCTTAATTTGTGGCTTGCAAGCAAGCCATCGGGTTTATCTTCCCGATTCACTAAAGGATATGCCTTAATTGTGGGCATATCCTTTTATATTATTCACAAATACTTTTATACAATTCAGGTCGTCTTTCTGAAAGCATTGTATATCCATTTTCCTTTAATTTATTAATTCTTCCATAATCAAGGCTTGCAAATGTGTAGCCCTCTACTTCTCCCCTAATTTCAGAAATAATCCTGCCTGTTGGGTCAATTATCCTAGTGTGGCCAAAGAAATCAAGGCTTTTATCTTTACCTATTCTGTTACAACAAGCAATATAAACTGTATTTTCCAAAGCTCTTACAGATACATACATATCCATATCATAATCATCTGGCTTATTCCAATTTGTACTATGTACAAGCAATTCTGCTCCCTTTATTGCCAAAATTCTGGAAACCTCTGGGAAAGAAGCATCATAACAAATAAAAAGACCTATTCTGCCTATTTCAGTATCAAAGACCTTATATTCTGTTCCGGCTGTAAACCAATCCTTTTCTGTATCAAACAAGTGAATTTTTCTGTATGTCCCTATAATTTTCCCCTTGTTACTTATAAAAAGCTGTGAATTATATAATATTTCAGAGGCATTGGCATCTCTTTCTGCCATACCCAATATGATGTGTATATTATGTTTTAAAGCAACATTTGAAAAGGCTTGTACTGTTTCTGATTTATCATCTATAACTTCTGCCAACTCTTTAAATTTTTCTCCACATTCATAGCCTGTTGTTGCCAATTCCGGAAATACCACAAGCTGTGTATCAGGCTTTTCACTAACAGCCTTTTCAAGTAACTCTATCATTTTATTTATGTTTTTAGCTTTATCACACAGGAACGGATAAGTCTGTATACAAACTACATTACAAATCATAATATCTTTCCTTTCTAATAAATTTAGAACAAATTAACTTTGTTAATTTGTGGCTTGCAATCAAGCCATCGGATTTATCTTTCCGATTCATTATAAAAAAAGAGACCCTTAATATAAGGACCTCTTTGTCGTAAAACTTATTTACCAATATATCACTAGAAAATAAATGTGTCAACTTAATTTACACCTTATAAATTTTCCCACCTATTGCCTGTATTTTTTCATCAAACTTGTCATATCCTCTTTCAATATGGCTTATATTTTTAATAGTTGTTTCTCCCTCAGCTGAAAGCCCTGCTATTACAAGACCTGCTCCACCTCTTAAATCTGTTGCCTCTACTTCTGTTCCTACTAAATTGTCCACACCATTTACTTCAAAATGGCGTGAATCTATCTGTATTATGTTTGCTCCCATTTTGTTCATTTCCGGAATGTGCTTATTTCTGCCATTAAATATATTTTCTGATATATAGCTTTTTCCTTTTGCCTTTAAAACCATAGCCATTATTTCAGCCTGCATATCCGTAGGTAATTTTGGATATACATTTGTGGCTATTTTTTCAATAGCATTTATTTTTTCCGGAGCGTCAATATACAGGCTATTCTTATTTATTTTTATAACTGCACCTGTTTTCTTTACAATATCAATAGTGGCACTTAAATGCTTAGGCTCTGTACTTTCTATAAATAATTCCCCACCTGT
Organism: Eubacterium sp. CAG:274; assembly: GCA_000432155.1. Lineage (GTDB taxonomy): Bacteria > Bacillota > Clostridia > Lachnospirales > CAG-274 > CAG-274. The sequence continues at coordinate 95,566 of FR888485.1, read as the reverse complement.
TGCAACTGCCATTGTCATAAAAGTACCTGTTTCTATTCTATCTGGAATAATAGTGTGTTCACACCAATCTAATTTCTTGACACCCTCAATATATATCCTATTCGTACCAGCACCACAAATGTTTCCTCCTGCTTTATTTAAAAACAACTGTAAATCAACTATTTCTGGCTCTTTTGCTGGATTTTCAATAATCGTAACACCCTTTGCAAGTGTTCCCAAAAGCATAATATTTTCAGTTGCACCTACACTAGGAAAAGGTAATTTTATTTTTGTTCCCTGTAAATTTCTTACTTTACAATATATACCCTTGCTACTTTCTGCTATTTCTACGCCCATTTTTTCAACAGCCTTTAAATGAATATCAATAGGTCTGCTACCTAAAGAACAGCCTCCCGGATATGGTATAGTTACCTCTCCGGCTGATGCCAACATTCCACCCATAAGAAGTATTGAAGAACGCATTTTGCTACAAAGCTCTGTAGGGAGAACAGTATTTACTATGCCACTATTTATAATATTCATTTTGTCATTTTCTCTTGTTATATTCATTCCCAAATTTTCAAGTATTTCAACAGTATAAGCCACATCACTTAAATTAGGTACATTCTTTAAAACTGCATTTTTAGTCATTAATGTACCGGCAAGTATAGGAAGTACAGCATTTTTTGCACCACTTATCTTTACCTGACCTGAAAGCCTTTCGCCTCCACAGATAACATACCTATCCATACTGTCCTCCGAAAATCTATATATTTATATTATGTCGCTTTTTTAATTGTGTTACTGACAGTAATGTGTTAAAATTGCCATTGTATGGAGGTGTACTATGAAAGCTGTAATTTTTGATTTAGACGGAACACTTGTTAATTCTCTTGAGGATTTAATGGATAGCACTAACTATGCTATGTCAAAAGTTGGTGCTAAACAGATAAATATTGAACAAACCAGACAATATGTTGGAAATGGTGCTGATATGCTCGTAAAAAGAGCATTAGGTAGTGAAAATCAAGATAAATTTGAAAAGGCAATTTCTATTTTCAGAGAATACTATAAAGACAATATGTGCAACAAAACTAAGCCTTATAATGGTATTTTAGAAGTTTTAGATACTCTTAACAAAAAAGGCTATGTATGTGGAGTTGTATCAAATAAGCCTGATTTTGCTACTAAGGATATGGTGAAAAAATTATTTGGAGATAAAATTCAAATAGCTATAGGTGCTGATACAACTAAAAGACCTAAAAAGCCTGCCCCTGACGGTGTATTCCTTGCCCTTGATACATTGAAAATAGATAGAAAAAATGCTGTTTATGTTGGAGATAGTGAGGTTGATGTAGCTACAGGTAAAAATTCAAATTTACCTGTTATTGGTGTTCTTTGGGGATTTAGAACAATAGCTGATTTAGATGGTGCTGATATAATAATTGACTCCCCTGTTGACATTGTAACTGCTGTAGAAAAACTTTTATAAAAGAACTTGTATTGACATTTATATTTATTTATATTAATGTTCTATATGCTAGTCTATTATTTGATGATTTATTCATCTATATGCCTCCTATGCTTTTATGGTATGTAAGTCGAATCACTACCATTTTAGCCTAGGAGGTTTTCTATATAACTTTCATCTGAATATATTTTTATTATTTATTCAGATTTCTTTCCAATATTCTTTCTCCCACATATAAATCCTCAGGAGTTGTTATTTTAATATTGTCGTAACTACCCTCAACCATTTTTATTTTCTGACCTGTTCTCTCTACAAGCATAGAATCATCAGTACCTAAATAGTTATCTTTCTTTGCCTTTTCATAGGCCTTTTTTATAACATCATATTTAAAACATTGTGGTGTCTGTGCGTGCCACAATAATTTTCTGTTTGGAGTATCAACTACAAAGCCATTTTCATCACAAATTTTTATAGTATCCTTTGCAAAAACACCTAATACACAAGCACCATATTTTGCTGTATCCTCAGCCAAAACTTCAATACTATTTTCATCAATAAAAGGTCTTACACCATCGTGAATCATAACTATATCACAATTATCAGATACATTATTTAAGCCATTTTCAACAGAATACTGTCTTTCACTTCCACCCTCAACAACAGCCTTTATTTTTGTAAAACCATATCTATCAATAATTTCACTTTTTACATACTCTATTTCGTCTTTTCCTGTAACCAATATTATTTCATTTACAACAGGACTTTCTTCAAACACTTCAACGGTATAACTTAATATACTTCTGCCCTTTAAGTCTAAATATTGTTTAGCAATAGCACTTTTCATTCTCTTTCCACTACCTGCTGCTACAATAATAACACTTACATTCATTGTATCACCTCCAATGACATTTTATCACTAAATAATACAAAAATCTATATTGAAGTTTTACACACCTTAGCCTATAATAAAATTAAAAGGAGGGGTAACTATGGATTTTGTAGATTTAATTATTAAAAAGCGTGACAATAAAAAACTTTCTAAAGATGAAATAAACTATTTTATAAAAGGTGTAACTGACGGCACAATCCCAGATTACCAAATTTCATCAATGCTTATGGCTATTTATCTCAATGGTATGGATATTGAAGAAACTTCACAACTTACAATGGCTATGACCAATTCAGGCAAAACATTGGATTTAAGTTCTGTAAAAGGCATAAAAGTAGATAAACATAGTACCGGTGGCGTTGGAGATACTACTACCCTTGTACTTGCCCCTTTGACAGCTTCTCTTGGTTTGCCAGTAATAAAAATGAGTGGCCGAGGTTTAGGACATACTGGTGGCACATTGGATAAGTTAGAATCTATACCAAACTTTAATGTATCACTTTCAGAAGAACAGGCGTTTTTACAGGTTGAGAAAAATGGCATAGCTCTTATGAGCCAAACTTCCGACCTTGCTCCAGCTGACAAATCCCTTTACGCCCTTAGAGATGTAACAGGAACAGTTGAAAATATATCCCTTATTGCATCTAGTATAATGAGCAAAAAACTGGCTGCCGGTAGTGATGCTATAGTTCTTGATGTTAAATTTGGTAACGGCGCTTTTATGAAAAATATTGATGATGCCGAAAAACTGGCTACTACAATGATTGGCATAGGTAAACATTTGGGCAAAAACATAACAGCATTTTTAACAAATATGAATGAACCTCTGGGTATGCACATTGGCAACAGCCTTGAAGTTATAGAAGCAATAGAAATTCTAAAGGGTAATATAAATGGTGCATTAAAAGATGTTTCCCTTGCTTTAGGTAGCGAAATGCTTGTATTAGGTGGCATTTTTGAAAATGCTGAAATGGCACACAAGGCATTAGAGGAAAATATAAATAACCATAAAGGCTTAGAAAAATTTAGAGAATTAATAACATTACAGGGCGGAAATCCTAGTGTTATTGATGATTATTCACTTTTCCAACAGCCTAAAGAGAGCCTTGAAGTAAAAGCCGAAAAAGACGGTTATATTTCTCATATAGATACAGACAATATAGGCAGAGCATCTGTTGCTACAGGTGCTGGCAGGTTAACAAAAACAGATAAAATAGACTATAGTGCCGGTATAATTATGAAAAAAAGACTTGGAGATACTGTCAAAACTGGTGAAGTTATAGCAACCGTATATTCTTCAACTACTGAAAAATGTAAAAGAGCAAGTGAAATAATAAATCAGGCTGTTGTTATTGGCGAAAAGCCTGAAAAACAACCTTTAATCTATAAAATTATTAAATAAGGAGGGGTATATATGAAAAGAGCAATAATAATTGTATTAGACGCTGTAGGCATTGGAGAATTACCTAACGCTGATAAATATGGCGACAAAGGCAGTAACACTCTTATGCATGTTAAAGAAGCACTTCCGGCACTTAATTTAAAAAATATGTGTAATTTGGGATTAGGACTTATTGACGGCGACAATGTATATGAAAAAGTAAATAACCCAAATGGTATCTATGGGAAAATGGCTGAACATTCTGCCGGCAAAGATACTACAACTGGTCATTGGGAAATAAGTGGTATATGGATTGATAAGCCTTTCCCTACTTATCCAAATGGATTTCCAAAAGAAATTATTGAAGAATTTGAAAGTAAAATAGGTAGAAAGGTTTTAGGCAACTGTGTAGCATCTGGTACAGTAATTATACAGGAATTAGGCGATGAGCATATGAAAACAGGCTACCCTATTGTATATACTTCAGCCGATAGTGTTTTCCAGATTGCTTGCCACGAAGATATTATACCTATTGAAGAACAGTATCGCTACTGCGAAATAGCCAGAGAAATTTTACATGGAGATAATGGTGTAGGTAGAGTTATAGCCAGACCTTTTATAGGTTCAAATGGCCACTATACAAGAACTGAAAGAAGAAAGGATTTTTCACTTCCACCTATTGCCCCTACACTTTTGGATTATGTTTCTGATGCTGGTCTTACAGTTTCTGCTGTAGGTAAAATTGAAGATATTTTCTGCAACAGAGGTATAACTCAGTCTGTTCATACTCATACAAATGCTGAGGGTATAGAACAGACTATAAAATATATTGAAAATGCCCCAGACGGTCTTATATTTACAAACTTAGTAGATACTGATATGCTCTATGGTCATAGAAATGATGTAGAGGGATTTGGAAAATCACTTCAATATTTTGATGATAATCTTCCTAGAATTATTAATGCTATGAGCGATGATGACATACTTTTTATTACCGCTGACCATGGTTGCGACCCAACAACACCGTCAACAGACCATTCAAGAGAATATGTTTTCCTCCTAGGCTATGGAAAAAATATTAAGCCTCATAACATAGGCATAAGAAAAACTTACGCCGATTTGGCAAAAACTATTGCAAATTATTTTAATATTGAAAATGATTTACATGGAGAAAAATTTGATTTAGAATAATAAAAAAACGGAGATATTCTAATTGCTGAATATCTCCGTTTCATATAAAAATAGCTGCCCTTTTTAGGACAGCTATTTATATTTATCTAAATATTTTCAACCCATTTATTTAACAGTTTCAACTTCTTCTTTTTTAACTTCTCTATTACAAAGATTTGCGTAAATTGTACCTGATATATTGTGCCATACACTAAAAATTGCACCAGGTAATGTAGCAAGTGGATTTGATGCAAAATTAGCTGTAGCCATAGATATAGCCAAACCACTATTCTGCATACCTACCTCAATAGCAACGGCTGTAGTCTTTGGCTTATCCAAATGTGCCATTTTGCCAACAGCAGTACCAGCTAAAAGACCTATACCATTATGTATCATAACAACAACAAATGTTAAAGCTCCACATGTCATAATTTTTTCTGCGTTTGCCCCTACAATACCAGAAATTATCATAACTATAGAAACAATAGAAACCAAAGGCAATACATCTCTAATGCTGTCAATCTGCTTAGGGAAAAGTCTGTAAAGTAATATACCTGCTAAAACAGGAATTAATACAACCTTAACAGCTGAAAGCATCATGGCATATATAGAAACTTCAACCCAAGAACCGGCAAGAACATATACTAAAACCGGTGTACAAAGAGGTGCAAGTATTGTAGAAACTATTGTCATACCTACTGAAAGAGCTACATCGCCCTTTGCAATATAAGTTATAACATTACTTGCTGTACCTCCTGGGCAACAACCTACAAGTATTACACCAAGAGCCAAATCTGTAGGCAACTTGAATACTTTTGCCAATACATAGGCTGAAAGTGGCATAATTGTATACTGTAACACAAAGCCTAAAGCTAACTCCTTTGGTCTTGTAAACACGACCTTGAAATCCTGAGTTTTTATGGTTAAGCCCATACCGAACATAGCTACACCAAGAAAAATAGCTGTGTAATTTGTTGCCCAAGAAAAACCGTTTGGTTTAAAGAATGCAATAATCGAAAATAGAATAATCAATATTGCTACATTTGAGGATAAAAATCCACTTATACTTTTTAATTTACTCATTTCTGTTCTCCTTCTCATTACTGAAAAAGAGCCGAAATACCATAAACAGCTCTTTTTCAGAGTTGTATTATAGTATTATTTTAAATCAGATAATTTTCCATGCTTTTCATAACGAGTAATACGAGAAATTGTATTATCGTCATTTACAAAAACAACCTTTGGAGGATTTTCCTTTATTTCCTCTTGTGTCATCTGAGCATAGCTCATTATTATAACCTTATCTCCGGTTGATACCATTCTTGCTGCTGCACCATTTAAACAAATAATTCCACTATTTGCCTTACCACAAATAACATAAGTAGAAAATCTTGCACCATTATCAACATCAGCAATTTCTACTTTTTCATATTCAGTAAGACCAGCAGCTTCCATAAGAGTTTCATCAACAGTAATACTGCCTATATAGTCAAGAGCTGACTGTGTAACAGTTGCTCTATGTATTTTACTTTTAAGCATTTCAAGTGTCATAATATTAAACCTCCACTATAAAATTATCAATAAGTCTAGTTTTGCCAATATATACAGCCATAGCTACAAGAACTCTGCCCTCTGCTATTTCAAGAGGTTCAATGCTGTCAGCATTTACAAGCTGAACATAGTCTATTTTAGCTAAAGGTTCACTATTGATAATATCTTTCATAGTGTTAAGAATAACATCGCTATTCTTTTCGCCATTTTTAATAAGTTCTTCTCCCTTAAAAACAGCTTTACTTAAAACTAATGCTGCTTTTCTCTCTTCAGCATTTAAGTATGTATTTCTTGAACTTTTAGCAAGTCCGTCATCTTCTCTTATAATAGGACAACCAATAACATCAATATCCATATTTAAGTCACGAACCATTCTTCTGATAATTGCAAGCTGTTGAGCATCTTTCTGACCAAAGTAAGCTCTGTCAGGTGTTACAATATTAAATAACTTACTTACTATTGTGCAAACACCTCTAAAATGAATAGGACGAGTTTTGCCACAAAGTTCCTTACTTAAATTCTGAGTTTCTACAAAAGTACAGAAATCAGACGCAAACATCTCATCTGGTTCCGGATTAAAAAGCATTGCTGCACCAGCATTTTCACAAAGTGCCTTATCTGCCTCTATATCTCTTGGATATGTAGATAAGTCCTCATTTGCTCCAAACTGAATTGGATTTACAAAGTCACTTACAACAACTTTGTCATTTTCACTAACAGCTCTGTCTATAAGACTTTTGTGTCCCTCATGGAGATAGCCCATTGTTGGCACAAAGCCTACTGTAAGACCCTGTCTTTTCCACTCTTTAACCTGCGTGCGTACTTCTGCAATAGTTTTTACAAATTTCATTTTTTCTCCTTTCCAGTCAGTGTTTAAAATAAATCACTGCCTACACCGTAAAAACATAATTACCCCTGTCAGAACAAATTAACTCCGTTAATTTGTGACTTGACTAGTCAAGTCATCGGATTTATCTTTCCGATTCACTACAAAAGAAAATCCGGACAGAAATTGTCCGGATACACACAAAAAACACCCTCTATAAAGCATACTATCCCTTACGGGTACAGACACTTAGTAGAGAATATAATTTAAAATTAATATAAATCGTGCATAGGGTACAATTCCAAAAGGATACTGTCCAAATTTGGTTTAATTCTACCACAGTAATACCAAAGTGTCAATAAGACAAAAAAATAAGAGGATTACTCCCCTTATTTTATAGTAAGTTTTCCATATATTTCGGCATATCTGCCTAAAATATCTGTGGCATAATATTTTACATCATACTCTCCAACTGCTGTAGGATGAATATTGTAAGATAAATCGTAGCTAATAACATTATTGGCTGTATCATAAGCTGTTACGCCCTCTCTAATCTTTTCAGCAAGCTGTTGTGATGTAAGATTATCTGAGGCATTGATTGTTTTGTGAAGTGATGAATAGTTAGCCAAAAACTTTACACCCTCTTTATGCCAAGGGTTATTTACATTTGGGTCAGTTGGGTCCCAATTTGGATATGAGGCATTCTTGCCCAAATATATACTCTTTGGTCTGCCTAATGGGTCTGTACCATTATTAATAATAGTAACCTGTGTTCCTAAACTACAATTATCGTATATCCACTTTGCATCTGCTGTTGTCAATCTTACACAACCCATAGAAACAGCCTGTCCCAACTTGTTGTACTCAACAGTTTTGAGAGAAGATGGGTCTGTTTTTTTATAATAAACTGAATGGAAAAGAATATTTCCATTTATTCTTGTGGCATACTGACCATATACATTTCCGAAAAGTGGTCGCCAAGTATACTTAGCACAAGTATTAAACACCCCAGATGGTGTGCCATCATTTGCACCAACAGAACAAATCATAGCCTTTATAGGCACATAATTATTACCCTGTTTTTCATAAACAGTTACGCAATTAGTTCCCTTGTTTACAGTCAACTTATATGTACCTGCATATGTACAGGCTGACAGCATAAGAACAAAAAATGCTACTAAAACCCCTAATCTTAATTTTCTACCCATATATTACCTCCTCATTTATACAGATTTTTCGACCTAAATTATAATATAATCTTACATTACATTTTATTTATTGTCAATATATTACTTAATTCTAAAGACACAAAAACACCCCATAGAAATCTATGGGGCACAAAATTACACTCGTTTTTTGTAAACAAGCAACATTAATATTAAAATTAAAAAGAAAACAAGGACCACAATAGTAGCTCTAATATCCTGTAATGCTATAATAACAGCAATAAGGGAACTACCAAGACTTAAAGCATATAAAATCATAACTGCCTGCTGATTTGTATAACCAGAGTCAATAAGTCTATGATGAAGGTGTCCTCTATCTGGGCTCATAATAGGCTTATGATTAATTGCTCGTCTAATCATAGCAAAGGATGTATCAAAAATAGGCAACGCCATAGAAAGCACAGCTAACAAAAGTGAAAGAATAGCATAACTCTTAAATACACCTATACAAGAACAAACGGCAAGTACATAACCTAAGAAAGTTGAGCCTGTATCTCCCATATAAACTTCAGCCGGACTGAAATTTCTAGGAAGGAAACCAAGAGCTGCACCAGCAAGAGCTATTGTCATAACAGCACCTACTGTACCACCTGAAATAGCACAAAGTATAGCAAGACAAGTGGACATAATACTTGTAACACCGGCTGCTAAACCGTCAAGACCGTCAATAAGGTTTACAGCATTAATAAGACCTATTATCCAAACAACTGTAATAATATTTGAAAACGGCTTAATATACTGCCACAATGGCCACATTATAAAGTCCAATTTAGTTCCAGTTGAAACAACAATTACTGCCACAACAATTTGGGCAAGCAACTTCATTTTTGCACTTAATTCATAAATATCATCAAGCATACCAACAAGAACAATAATAATAGCACCAATAATAAAGCCAACAAACTGTCTATTGTGCAAGTCCTCTAAAAAAATGGACATAAGTATCATTGAACCCATAAACCCACTAACAATAGCAAGTCCACCCATAAGTGGCACAGGTTCTTTATTCATACCTCTGGCTCTAGGATAGTCCACAGCGTGGAATTTTATACCTAGTCTTTTAGCCATTGGTGTTGTCAATAGTGAAATTGAAAAGGCAACAGCAAAGCTAGCCAAATACAAAAGCCATGTATCAGACATAGTATACCTCCCTTAGAGTCAAAGCAAAACGCAAATCGTACATTTTACTTTGTACCAAACATTCTATCGCCTGCATCGCCAAGACCAGGTATAATAAATCCGTCTTCACTTATAGTTCTATCCATAGCTGCTGCATATACATCAACATCTGGGTGGTCAGCCTGTAACTTCTGAACGCCGTCAGGAGTACAAATAAGGCAAATATACTTAATATTCTTGAAGTTTCTTTCCTTTAAGAACTGAACAGCAGCAGATGCAGTACCACCTGTAGCCATCATAGGTTCAAGAACAAACATTTCAATATTGTCAGAATATTCTGGAAGTTTACAGTAATATTCAATAGGCATAAGAGTATTAGGGTCTCTGTAAAGACCAATGTGACCAACTCTTGCATTTGGAATAAGGTTTACAATACCGTCAACCATACCAATACCAGCTCTTAAAATAGGTACAAGACCAATTTCCTTATCCATTGTCTTAGCCTCTGCTGGAGCAAAAGGAGTTTCAATATTTTCTGTCTTTACTTCCATATCTCTTGTAGCTTCATATGCTAAAAGACCAGAAACTTCGCTTACAAGTTCTCTAAATTCCTTGTTGTTAGTATTCTTATCTCTTAAAAGAGCAAGCTTACTCTGTACTAATGGATGGTTAATAATAAATAAATCACTCATATAAATACCTCCTTATTCTTCAATCATAGCAATTCGTCTGATATGACGCTCATCGCCAGAAAATTCAGTTTCTAAAAATGCCTTAACAATTTCAAGAGCAAGACCAGGTCCAATAACTCTTGCACCCATAGCAAGAATATTGGCATCGTTATGCTCTCTAGTTGCCTTTGCTGAAAAAACATCGTGGCAAAGAGCAGCTCTGATACCCTTTACCTTATTGGCAGTAATTGAAATACCAATACCAGTACCACAAATGATAATGCCCTTATCACATTGACCGTCTGCTACTGCGTGAGCAACAGCCTTGCCATAAACAGGATAATCGCAAGAGTCACTTGTGTATGTACCGAAATCCTTGTATTCAATACCCTTTGAATCTAAATATTCCATTACTGTTTTCTTTAATTCAAGACCACCATGGTCACAGCCTAAACCTATCATTTAAACTTCCTCCTACACATCTATAATTGAATAACCTGCTGCCTTTTTCAATCTGTTCATTATAGCAAGTCCAAGTTCTGTTTCTTCAAAACCCTCTGCATATACCTTTTGAATATTGTGATAATCACATTTTCTAAGCATTTTAAAGAGATTTGCTGCAATAGTTTCTGGATGCTGTCTACTTCCTATAACCAAAACTTCAAAGCCTTGGTATCTGTCTTTTGTTTCTTCAGTTGCAATAATGCCTGTTCTGTATCCTTCAGCCTTTGATTTTTCAGCAAGTTCTGTTATTTTGCTAACTGTATTATCTACATTACCTCTAACAATAACAACATCTGCTGATGGCGAATAGTGAGTATACTTCATACCTGGAGCTTTTGGCAATTCGCCGGCTGAAAGTTTAGTAACAACAGCCTTATCAACTGTTACCTCACCTAAAACATCTCTAAGCATACCTAAAGTAATAGAACCTGGTCTTAAAAGACAAGGTACATCTCCTGAAACATCAACAATAGTAGACTCTAAACCAAATTCACAGCTACCACCGTCAATAATCATATCAATTTTGCCCTTTAAGTCATACTCTACGTGAGATGCTCTTGTAGGGCTAGGTCTGCCAGAAGTGTTTGCACTAGGTGCGGCTATTGGCATTTTTGCGGTTTTAATAAGTAAATTAGCAACCTTATTTTCAGGAAAGCGTATTGCAACAGTTTCAAGTCCACCTGATGTAGCATAAGGCACAATATCAGCTTTCTTGAAAATAAGAGTAAGTGGACCAGGCCAAAAAGCCTTGATTAACTTTTTAGCATTTTCTGGTACTTCCTTTACTAAAGGTTTTAATTCCTCAATATCAGAAATATGCAATATAAGTGGATTGTCAGATGGTCTGCCTTTAGCCTTGTAAATATCCTTTACCGCCTCAGCATTAAGTCCGTTTGCACCAAGTCCATATACTGTTTCTGTAGGAAATGCCACAAGACCGCCGGATTGTAATATCTCAGCGGCCTTTTCAATGACATCAATATCCTTCAAAGGTTCTGCAAAATCTACTTTTGAAATAATAGTGTCCATTTAATAATACACCTGAAATCTTATTTATTTGCTCCACAGCACTTCTTGTACTTCTTACCACTACCACAAGGACAAGGGTCATTTCTACCAATGTTCTTATCTGGGTTGTGAACTGTCTTAGAATTCTTCTGTTCCTTGTAGAAAGCATCAAGCTGTTCTCTTGTGAATACATCTTCCCACTGTGGAAGGCTGTATAAATGGTCAGCCTTGTATTCTACCATCTGCTTGTAGAGCTTTTCAAGATCGATAACTAAGTTAATCTGAGTATCGTCTGTAAGAGTTTCAAGTTCAATCTTTTCTGGCTGAGTTTCGTTGATACCGTCTACAAAACCAGCAATATAAGCCTTTGGTACATTGTATCTTTCAGCTAATTCAGTAACTGTACCACTTAAAGAAGTAAGCTTGTTACCGATAATATCTTCGTAGATAGCCTGTTCTCTTGGAATATAGTCAGCCCAAGTTCTTTCGTTTGTTCTACCGTTTCTGTAATAAGCACTTGCGAGCCAAGTTTCATATAAAGTCATTTCGTTTTCCTCCTGAAATTTCATACAATAATTGATATTTTACACTAAAAACAATATTTTGTCTAGTATTTATTACAAAGCCTTACTTAAAAGCTCCTCTACAGAGCTAACACCTATAACGCTTATATTTTTAACCCTCGAAGCCTCTTTATAATTAGCCTGAGGTACTATACAACATTTAAAACCTAATTTAGCAGCCTCAGCAACTCGTCTTTCTGCCATTGAAACTGCTCTTATTTCTCCTGTCAGACCTATTTCTCCAAACACAACTGTATCAGCACTAACTGCAACATTTTTGTAGCTTGATGCTATAGCAACAGCCACAGCAGCATCAAGAGATGGTTCAGCAATTTTTATACCACCTGTTAAATTGACATAGCTATCATAGGCTGCCAGTTGTAAATTAGCTCTTTTTTCAAGAACAGCAATAAGCAAAACAACTCTGTTAAAGTCCATACCTGTAGCTGTTCTTCGTGGAATATTAAAGGTAGTGTAGCTTACCAAAGCCTGTACCTCCAACAGCATAGGTCTTGTACCCTCTAATGAGCAAGTAACAACTGAGCCTGAAACATTTTCTGGTCTGCCAGAAAGCATAAATTCTGATGGATTAAGTATCTCTCTTAATCCACTATGAACCATTTCAAAAACACCAATTTCATTTGTGCCACCAAAACGGTTCTTTACTGCTCTCAATATTCTGTAAGATGCCTGTTTATCACCCTCAAAGTAGAGAACAGTATCCACCATATGTTCCAATATTTTAGGTCCTGCAATAGCACCGTCTTTTGTAACATGTCCGACAATAATAAGAGAAATGTTTTTGCCCTTTCCCAAGTGCATAAGCCTTGAAGTAGCCTCTCTTACCTGTGACACAGACCCCGGTGCTGACGAAACCTCATCTATAAACATTGTCTGAATAGAATCTATAATAACATAATCTGGATTTTCCTTTGCTATTACACTTTCTATTATGTTCAAATTTGTTTCAGATAACAACTTTAATTTTTCTGTTGTTATTTCCAATCTATCTGCCCTTATTTTAATCTGCTGTACTGATTCTTCGCCAGAAACATACAGAATATTTTTGTCCTGTTCTCCTAGCTTTTGGCATATTTGCAAAAGAAGTGTGGATTTTCCTATACCAGGGTCGCCACCTACTAAAGTAAGAGAGCCCTGTACAAACCCACCACCTAGCACTCTATCAAGCTCACTAAGTCCTGTCTTTGTTCTCTCCTGAGATAAAGGTTTTATTTCAGAGAGTATTTTAGGGGTCACATCTGTATTATAATTTACAGGGTGATTACCCTTTGGCTGAGGCTTTTCTATTTCTTCTACAAATGTGGAAAAACTACCACATTCAGGGCATTTACCAAGCCATTTTCCTGTTTCATATCCACAATTTTGGCAGACAAATTTTGACCTTATTTTAGCCATAATAATTAAAGATGCTTTTCAATCTTAATATCCTGTGGTCTTTCTGAAAGTTCAACACTAAAGTTGATTTTACCAGATAAGTTAGCCTTAATCTTGCCAAGGTTTACATCATCAACATAAACTGAATAGTGGAAACCTGGTTCAAGTTCAAGAGTAACCTGAGTACCACCATTACCCTCCATAGAGAAAGTAATAATCTTGTCGCCTACCTTGAAGTTATGAACAGTTGCACCTGGAACTGTTTCAAGTACAAGTGTGCCGTCTTTTGAAAGGCGTGTAACTTCCTTATGTGTTCTTACTTTATATGTGTCATCATTAACTTTGAAATCTTCTACTTTAAGCTTGTCTGCTCTAATATAATCACCAAAGCTAAGTGTATTATCATTTTCTAAAATTATGCCTTCTTTAACGATTGCCATCTCATTTTCCTCCTGACAAACTTCTTAATAAATTCTTTTTTGACAATTATATTTATATTTTATATAATTAAATCAAGTCAATTATAGCAAAATTTTGACGGTTTGTATACACATTTTAATTACAAAATAATTAATTTATTTTAACGAGGAAAAAATGGCAGATTTAAGAGCAGACAAATTCTTGGCAGACCTGGGGATAGGCACAAGAAGCCAAGTTAAAAACATTATTAAAAATAAAAAAGTAGCTGTTAATGGTCAGATTATAACATCAGCAAATGTAAAAATAAACACAGAAAAAGATGTTGTTACCGTTAGTGGCAAAGAAATAAATTATAAGAAATACACATATATTATGATGAATAAACCTGACGGTGTAATTTCATCGACAGAAGACAAGCAAAAGACAGTAATTGACCTTTTACCAAAGGAACTTCAAAATTTAGACCTTTTTCCTGTAGGTAGATTAGACAAGGATACAGTTGGTCTTTTAATTCTTACAAATGACGGGATTTTCGCCCACAATACCCTTTCTCCCAAAAAGCATATAGACAAAAAATACTATGCCAAAATATCTGGTACACTTCCGGAAAATGCCGTTGAAATATTTAAAAATGGTGTAACCATAGGGGACTATAAATGCAAAAGTGCTGACCTTAGAATTATAGACAGTAACTCTATTGAAGTAGTTATTCACGAGGGTAAATTTCATCAAGTAAAAAGAATGTTTGAGGCTATTGATTGTAAAGTAGAATTTTTAAAAAGAGTTTCATTTGGAGAAATTAACCTTGATGAAAACTTAAAACAAGGAGAATACAGAGAGCTTAACAAAGCTGAAATGGAATATATAAGCAAGTTTGTAGGTGAATAATAATGAAAAAAATTTTATTAATTTTTATATCAGTTTTTTTACTTTGCCAGAATGTATTTGCTGACAATTTGGGAGATGCTATTACAGCATGGAGAAACTTAGTTTCAACTGTAAAAGGCATTACCTACTCCGTACTTAATAGTTCAATACCAATTAAAAGTGTGGAACAATGGAAAGCAGTTATGAATGAAGCCATAAATCATCAGGTAGATACCCTTTCCCTTACAATAGTAAATTTCGACCAAAATGTTTATGACATTACAACATTTAGAAGTTACGATGTTGCTATAAGTGCAAAAGGTAGTGTTACTGGAACTATTGCCACTATTACATACAGTTTTTCATACAATTCCAACTATAAATTGACAAGAGCCTATGAAAATGGTTCTATGGATAAGTTAAATGTAGAGGAATTGGCTGTATATGACAAATTAGTTGCCAAAGCTCAAGAAATAAAAAGTCAGTACACTTCCGATTTTGACAAAGAAAAAGCCATTCACGACTATATTGTAACAACTTTTAAATATGGTCCTCTTGATGTAGAAACCCCACCTGTAAGAGCTCATACAGTTGTAGGCTTAATAAATGATGGCGAGGGTGTTTGTGAGGCTTATGCACAAACTTTCAATATTTTAGGTAAAATGTGTGGTCTTGATGTACAGTGTATTACTGGCAAAATGGAGGGTATTTCTCATATGTGGAACATTATAAAACTTGACGGAGAATATTACCACATTGATGTCACAAGTGATGACCCTACTCCTGATGACGGTAGTCGCTTAATTTACAGCAACTTTAATTTAACTGATGCACAAATTTCAGAAAAACATACTTGGGATACAAGTCAATTCCCAAAATGTACAGCTACAAAATATAATTACTATGACTACTACAGTCTTGTAGCAACTAACTATTCTGAGCTTCAAAATATAATAAACACAGCCCTTTCAAAGGGACAAAAAACTGTTACTTTTGAAACAAGAAATTATATTTTAAATTCATCAAATGATATAAAGTCCCTCTTTCAAGGCAAGGGATTTTCAAGTATTTACATTACTGGCGATTTTGGTAAAGCCGGTGCTTTTTCTATAAATGTAAGTTAATAACCACATAAAAAGAATGACCCATTGATTTTTCATTTCAATGGGTCATTCTTTTATTTTACAGCCTTGGCATTTTCCAATTCTTCAAAGGATAACACTACTGTATTATCACTTACATCAACATTACTATCGCCATATGTTGCAGTTTCGCCCAACCACTTAACATGGTCATCATCGCCTGTAGTATTACTATTTACTGTTGTATAAATAGCAGTATGGGCTTCTCCACCATTACCATATTCCTTGCCGTCAATCTGAGCAAAAGGAACTACATAAAACTTTGTATCAAAGTAGTCAGCTGGAATATCTGTTAAAACAATATGGAACCAACCATCCTGTGTTTCAAAAGCGTCTAAGTTACTATTTGAAACTATCTTCAATATATTTTCTTCCTTTAAAACTTCATCTTGTGTACCTGTTTTATCAACACATAAAACCAAACCATATTTTTCTATAGTATCTTTATAACTTGTATATTCTGGTAAACTAATATTGAAAGAAATAACGCCTGTTCTTAAACTTGTGTCGCTTTCTCTTTCTGAACTACAATAACCAGAATCTGTAATACCCTCAAAATTCAACACAATATTTGAAGTATCTATTTCAAATGGTTCAAATTTAAGAACTACATTAACATCTTTAGTTACGCCAATACCTACAACGGAAGATGTTTTGTAATCTATAGGCACAACAGTTTGTCCGCCCTCGTAAGAAGTTTTGTTTCCACTACTGTCTGTTATGGAATCGCTTGTGTATGTATTTCCCTCTTCGTCTGTAATAGTCCAACCATTGTTAAAGAATTTATAACCATTATTAGCCTTAGCAGTTAATGTTACATCTTTACCCTGTTCTACTGTTTTACCATAAATAGTTACACCATTTACAGTGCCTGGTTCTACAGTAACACCACTATCATTTGTATAAGTTGGTACTTCTGCGTGGATAGTATAATATTTCTTTGAAGTAGGTCCTACGGCACCAATTACACCCTTAGCTCTTGTTCTATTATTCTGATAAGTAGTAACTTTGTGTTCAGTCTCTAACTCACTGGCAACTACATCATCAACCTTTTGGTCATTAGTATAAGTATATTTTACTTCACCTGTAATATAAGAAGAATTACCTAAACTTCTTATAACTCCGTCAGCATCTTTGTAAGCCATTAAAATATTTGAAAAGTCTGAGGCACAAAGATAAGTTTCTGTACCACCCTTTACAACTGGAGTATTAACTTTAATTGGAGCATAGAATGTAGTATCCAATACAAGACCTGGGTGCTCAATTCCCTTGTATTTAGTATCACTACCACCATTGGCTTTAAGGACACCGAATTTATTTAATGTTGAGAAAATGTTCTGTTTTTCTGTAACAGTTATATCGTTATACTGATTAAAAGCACCTGACTGATTTGTACCATTTACAACAGCCTCATAAGCACAGTTACGGAAAAATGTACTCTGTCCATCGCTCTGATAGCTAGAATCACTATATGCACTACTTCCGATATATGGAATACCAATATCAGACGGCATTGGAGTTCCTCCAACATTAGCCTGATTATAAGCCAACAAAGTATTGGCAGCATATACATAACCTCTGTTGTTACCTATACCTGCACCCATTGCAGCACTGCCTGTTGTTATGTTACCTGTTACTGTACAGTTTGTCATATAAATTGATGAGCCTGCATTTAATTCATCTGACGACCAGCTATTACCGTTATTGTTAATAGCACCACCTATTTCATAACTTTGGTTATTTGCAATAGTACAGTTGTTTAAATATAATTTACTATTACCTTTGTTTTCTACTGCACCACCACCACGAGAACCGTTTACTGTTCTGTTTTCAGTAATTGAACATTGGTCTAAAACGAAAATACCATTATTCAAATTTAAGAAACCAGCACCATAGTCGGCTACATTCTGTGAAAAGTTACAATCTTTTGCAAAACACTTACCACCGTTATTCTGTATAGCACCACCGGCAGTTTCTCCTTCTACACTTGTCCCTGAACGAGATATAGTACATTTAGATAAAAGTATTCTCTTGTCTTTATTATTTACAATAGCTGATTTTCTACCACCATAAATAGTTAAATCTTTAAGCAATGTACCTGTAGAATTGTTAATAAACATATTGTAGTTACTGGAATTGCTATTTACAACCAACATATCGTCAGTACCCGTAACCTTTGCTGTTACAAAATGGCCATCGCCATCAATAGTAATTTCCTTGTTAAATGTTATAGCACCTGTCAATGTTTCATCATTAATCATAGTGATTACATCATTAGTATTAGCACTTGCTACTGCATCTGAAAGGGTATTGTAATATTTATCTCCTATTTTACAAGTGTAATATTCACTTGTTTCTGAAGTATCTTCAGCATAAACCGAAACAGGCATAGCCATTAATGATATAGCCATACACAAACTAATAACGATTGATATAAATTTCTTCATTTTTATTCCCCCTTTAGCTATTAAGATTTGCTCTTATAGTATCTATTCTTACACCCTTTGTAAACAATGTTTCGGGGGTAGCACTACTTAACATAATGTCGTTACCAAAATTAAAATAAGACATTATAAATTCTGGCTTTTTGTAATTTTTTCTCATATTTTTTCTCCTGTGTATCTTCTCTACTTCTTCCATTTATTCTATTATACAAAAGGCCCTATAAAAGTTCAATATTTTTACACTTTATACACAAATTTCGTAATTTAGCCTTATTTTCTGGCTAATAATTATTAATAAAGCAAACATATTTACTAATAAAAATAATTAGAACTATAATTAAACTATTGTGTGTTTGTTATATATGCTCTTTTCTGTTGAACAGATTTTAGTTTTGGTGTATATTAAACATATACGGAGGTGTTGTATATGATAAATAAATTGACTACAGAAATGATAAAATATTATAAAGGTGACCCAAAAAGAATTAACCACTTTTTAAAGGTTTTCTCTTATTCTAAATTTATCGGTATGAATGAAAATCTTGACGAAAAAACTCAATTTATATTAGAAACAGCTGCCTTAGTTCACGATATAGGCATTAAAATTTCAGAAGAAAAATACAATTCTTCAAGTGGTAAATATCAAGAAATTGAAGGTCCTGCTATGGCCCAAAAAATGCTTGAGAATTTGAACTACGATAAGGACATAATAGAAAGAGTATGCTACTTAGTAGGTCATCATCACACATACAATTCCATAAATGGTATGGATTATCAAATATTAGTAGAGGCTGACTTTTTAGTAAATTTATACGAAGATAAAATTTATGAGGGTCAATATTCACAATCAGCTGTAGAAAGTGTATACAACAAAATTTTTAAAACCGAAACGGGAAAAGAATATTTTAGAAATCTCTTTATGTAAGGAGTGATTTTATGGATTATAAAACTATATTAGATACAGCAAATGCCATAAAAGAAAAATTAGATAATTTTACACCAAAGGTAGCTATTGTGCTGGGTTCTGGCTTTGGAGAAGTAATTGATTCTATAGAAAACAAAGTAGAAATTTCCTACAAAGATGTTCCAAATATGCCAGTTTCAACTGTAGCCGGTCACAAAGGTAGTTTTATATTTGGCAATATAGAAAGCACAAAGGTAGCTGTTATGAATGGCAGAGTTCATTTATATGAGGGATATTCTGTAGACCAAGTAGTTCTGCCTATTAGAGTTCTTAAACTTTTAGGCTGTGAAACCATAATATTGACAAATGCTGCCGGAGGCATTAGCTATAATCTCAAGGCTGGAGATTTAATGGCATTAAATGACCATATTTCTGTATTTGCACCTAATCCACTTATCGGCAAAAACATTGACGAATTAGGTACTCGTTTCCCTGATATGTCCTGTGCCTACGACAGAGAATTGACAAAACTTTTATCTGATACTGCCATAAAATGTGGTATTCCTCTTAAAGAGGGTGTCTATGCTCAATTAACAGGTCCGTCATATGAAACACCAGCCGAAATAAGAATGTTGCGTTCTTTAGGTGCTGATGCTGTTGGAATGAGTACAGTATGCGAGGTTATTGCTGCCCGCCATTGTGGTTTAAAGGTTGTAGCTATGTCACTAATAACAAACCTTGCCTGTGGTATGGAAAACAAAGAGCTTAACCACAAAGAAGTTCAGGAAATGGGTGCAAATATAACACCTAAAATTTCAAAACTTATAAAAAGTTTTGTTCCTTTATTGAAAGGGTGATTTTATGAACACTAGATTTTACAACTGTAAAATTTTGACACTATGTAAAGACGATGAAATATTGAAAAATTGCGAATTATGGGTTGAGGGAAATAAAATAGCCTATATAGGTAAGCCAAAGGAAAGCCCTATTTCCTTTGACAGAGAAATTGATTGTAATGGAAATCTTGTTATGCCCTCTTTCAAAAACGGTCATGGTCATGGCATAATGACTTTTTGTCGTTCTATTGCTGATGATTTACCTCTTGATAAATGGCTTAATGAAAAGATATTCCCTATGGAAAATAATCTGGACTTAAAAAGCTGTTACTGGTTTTACAAACTAGCAATTATGGAATATTTAAGTTCTGGTATTTCAACTTCCTTTGAAATGTACCTTATTGAAAAGCCAATGGCAGAAAATGCTATTGATACAGGTTTTCGTACTATCATTTGTGGAGCAATAAACGATTTTGCACAAAATCCAGACGAGATAGAGGATATGTACAAGTTTTACAACAGCCTTTCCCCTTTACTTTCATTTGAAATAGGTTTTCATGCTGAATATACCACAAGCCTTGATATTATGAAAAAAATAAGTACGGCTTCTCACAACTTAAAAGCACCAGTGTTTACACATTGTGCCGAAACTGAAAACGAAGTCAATGGTTGTATTGAAAGACACTCTAAGACACCTGTTGAACTATCTGACAGCCTTGGTCTTTTTGACTACGGTGGAGGTATTTTCCATGGTGTACACCTTACTGATAAAGATATTGAAATTTTAAAGGATAAAAATGTACTTACAGTAACAAACCCTGCTGCAAATTGCAAATTGTCTAGTGGCGTTGCTGATGTATGTAAACTCCTTGAAAACAATGTTCCTGTAGCTCTTGGTACTGACGGTCCTGGTGGCAACAACGCTCTTGATATGTTTAGAGAAATGTATCTGGTTACAGCCTTACAAAAAATAAAAACCGGAAATCCACAGGCACTTCCACCTACTGATGTTTTAAAAATGGCTTGTAGTGCCTTACCAAAAGCATTACACATAGACAATGACTGTCTATCTGTTGGTAAATTAGCAGATATTATTGTGATTGATTTACATCAACCTAATATGCAACCTATAAACAATATTGCTGACAATATTGTTTATAGTGGAAGTAAATCAAATGTTGCACTTACAATGGTTGATGGTAAAATACTTTATGAAAATGGCAAATTTTATATTGATAAAGATGCCGAGCTTGTATATGAAAAATGTAACGAGGCCGTAAAAGGTCTTATATAATGGAGAATAGAAAAATGGCAAAAGAAAAAGATATTAAAACAAACGCAATGAGAATATTGGATAGAAATAAAATACCTTATGAAGTAAACACATACGAATGTGACGAATTTATAGACGGTATTCATATAGCTATACAAAACGGTCAGGACCCTGACATAAGCTACAAAACCCTTGTAATGGTAGGTAAAAGCAAAAACTACTATGTTTTTGTACTCCCTATAGCTGAAGAAGTGGATATGAAAAAAGCTGCCAAATCTGTAGGCGAAAAGTCTGTTGAAATGATACATGTTAAGGATATAAACTCAATTACTGGCTATATCAGAGGTGGTTGTACTCCTTTAGGTATGAAAAAGCAATTCCCTACAGTTGTTGACTCCTCTGCTGAAAAATACGATAAGATTATAATAAGTGGTGGCCGTATTGGTTCTCAAATCATACTTAACCCTCAAGACCTTGTAAAGGTTGTAAGAGGTAAATTTGACAACATTGTTGCCCAACATCAGGAGGCATAAAAATGGAACTTGCACTCCTTACATTTGAAAAAATTATAGCTATGTTCATAATATTAATTATAGGTGTTCTGTGCTATAAACTGAAATTTATATCTATTGAGGGAAACAAAAGCCTTTCAAGCGTGCTGTTATTTGTTGTAAATCCTGTAATCATATTTATGTCTTTCCAAAGAGATTATGAGGCAAGACTTATTAAAAACTTTTGCATATGTATTGGTTTTACTATTCTTGCACAAATAATAGGCATTGTAATAAGCAATATATTTTTCAGAAAAAAATCTCGAAACTATGAAATAAATAGATTTTCAGCTGTTTATTCCAACTGTGGTTTCATAGGTATACCTATTGTAAGTGCAATATTAGGAGCTGACGGTGTATTCTATCTTGCCGGATATATGCTTGCTTTCAATGTTCTTTTATGGACTCATGGTTATTTAACAATAACAAATAGCAAATGTGATATGTCAACTGTAAAAACAATACTTACAACTCCTGTAAATGTATGTGCTGCCATAGGTATAGTAATGTTTTTCTTGCACATTAAATTGCCAGCAACTGTTGCTGACGGTTTAAACTACATAGGCGATATGAACACACCTCTTGCTATGATTGTAGCCGGTGCAACAATAGCACAAGCAAATCCTTTTAAGGCATTAAAAGATTACAAAGTATATATTGTATGTATATTAAAGCTCTTGGTAATTCCAATACTTACAGCCATTTTACTTTGTTTCTTGCCAGGGGACTCAGTTGCAAAAATGGTATGTGTTGTTGCTACAGCCTGCCCTGTAGCAGCCTCTGTAACACTTTTTGCTATCAGATATAACAAAAATGCTGTATATGGCTCTCAACTTTATGCCATTACAACTATACTTTCAATAATAACTTTACCTGTTGTCGTAAGAGTAAGTCAATTACTTATAAAGTAAGGGAATTGTATGAGTTACGAAAAAAATTTTTATATAGCAAAAGAAAATTTGGAAATACACAAAAATGAATGTTACTTTGTAAACCAAAAGAAAATAGATATTTCAAAGGATTTACAATACACAAAAAACAATACTTTTGTTTATTCAGATAGTTACGAAAAAGCTGATGTTTTATCAACAGTAAAGCCACAAGAAGTAGTTAGCAATATTAAAGTAACAAATCAAGATTCTATTGATGCAGTAGTAGACCAAATTTCTGAATATGGTTCTTCTTGTGTACTTAACTTTGCTAGTGCTACCCATATTGGTGGTGGTTTTATAAATGGTGCAACAGCACAAGAGGAGGCTATTTGCCGAAGAACCACCCTTTATAATTCCATAAGCAATAAAAGTGATTTATATAATTGGTCAAGAAAAAATCTGAATAATTATCTATTTCAAAACTGGTGTATTTTATCAAAAGAAGTAGATATTATAAGAAATTCAAGTATGGAATTTATAAATCCTATAAAATGTAATATAATTACTTGCCCTGCTCCAGATAAAATAATGGCAATAAGACATAATGTAACAGAAAACGAAATAAAAGAGGCTTTTGTAAATCGCTGTTCTCTTATATTAAATGTTGCATCTACAGTATGCGAAAACATTGTGCTTGGTGCTTTTGGCTGTGGTGTATTTGGAAACAACCCTTACACCGTAGCTAATATTTGGAAAGAAAGTTTAGCAAAATATCCATACTTTAAAAATGTAACTTTTGCTATTTATTGTGGCAATAACACCATAAATTATGATATATTTAAAGAAGTATTTAATAAATAAGAAAGGATTAAAAATATGCCATTTATTAATGTAAAAACAAATGTAAAAATTAGTAGAGAAAACGAAGTTGCTATAAAGACAATGCTTGGGGAGGCTATTGCCCTTATTCCTGGCAAAAGCGAAAAGTCCCTTATGCTCTCTATGGAAGAAAGCAGAATGTGGTTCAGAGGAACAGACGAACCTTGTGCTATGGTTAGTGTATGGGCTTTAGGTCAGGCAAACAGAGATGGTTATGACAAAATGACAAGTAAAATCTGTACTGACCTTGAAGAAATATTACATATTTCAGCAAGTAGAATTTATATAAAATACAGCGAAACATTAAACTGGGGTTGTAACGGTAGCAATTTCTAGTAACTAATTAGGGGATAGATTTTTCTATTCCCTTTTTTATATCATAATCGTAAACCTATCACTTTGTAACAGTTGACATTATTGCCCCATGGTGCTAAAATATCAATAATTATTTTATTTATACGAGGTAATATTATGACTAGAGAAGATGCCCTTAAAATTCTAAACACACCTGATAAAGAAATGGACCAATTAATAGCTGAGGCAGAAAAGCTACGCCGAAAGTACAAGGGAGATAATGTTGGTATTCACATTTTAACAAACGCCAGAAGTGGCAACTGTTCACAAGATTGTGCCTACTGTGCCCAGTCCTGTCGTTCCAATGCTGATATTGACAAGTACCGCTGGGTATCTGATGAAAAGTTATTCAAAGATAATGATTTCGTAAACAAAAACCACCTTGCTCGCCATTGTATTGGTTTAAGTGGTATGAAATTTACAGATGATGAAATTTTAGAACTTGCAGAACGCATAAAAACTATGAAAGCTACAGGCACACACCTTTGCTGTTCTATAGGATTTTTAACTGAAAAGCAGGCTAAAATATTGAAAGATGCCGGTCTTGACCGTATTAACCACAACCTTAACACAAGCCGTTCATACTACAGCCACATTTGCTCAACTCATACTTTTGACCAGCGTGTTAAAAACATAAAAATGCTCCAAAGTATCGGTTTTGAAATATGTAGTGGTGGCATAATTGGAATGGGAGAAAGTAAAGAAGATATTGTAGATATGCTTTTAGAATTAAAAGAAATAAATCCAGAAGCTATACCTATTAATTTCTTGCTTCCTATAAAGGGAACACCTTTTGAAAATGTAGATACTTCCATACTTACACCTAATTACTGCTTAAAGGTACTTTGCCTTGCCCGTCTATTAGTTCCACAGGCTGATATTCGCTGTGCTGCTGGTAGAGAAATATATTTTAGGGGCGATGAAAAGCGTCTTCTTAGTGTTGTCAATTCTATTTTTGCATCTGGTTATTTGACAGAAGACGGTCAAGGAATAAAAGATACGATAAAGGCAATTACAGATGCCGGATTTACATATGAAATAGAGTCAGCATAAAATACAAAAAAGACGAGTGATTTTTCAACCACTCGTCTTTTCTAATTAATCTTCAAATACATATTCGTCGCGGAATTTTTCTTTAAATGTTTCAAACACAGCATCAGCAACTTTTTGGTCGCCAACTACTTCGTATTCTTCATCATTTACATCTCCACCAGTAAGTTTCATAATAAGGACTTCGCCGTTACAATCCTCTGTTGGAAGAAGAACAACATATTCCTCATTTTTATACTTTACATAGTCAAGGAACTCAAATTCCACATCATTACCATTTTCGTCGGTAAGAGTTACGAAATCTTCCATAGGAACCATATTTTCTCCTTAATTTTACTTAGAAAGGTATTCGTCAATAGCTGCAGCAGCCTTTTTACCAGCACCCATAGCAAGGATAACAGTAGCAGCACCAGTTACGGCATCGCCACCAGCATAAACAGCCTCACGAGTTGTAAGACCTGTTTCTTCTTCAGCTACAAGACACTTTCTCTTGTTTACTTCAAGACCTGGAGTATGAGAGCTAATAAGTGGGTTTGGAGATGTACCTAAACTCATAATAACTGTATCAACATCCATTACAAATTCAGAACCTTCAATAGCAATAGGACTTCTTCTACCACTTTCGTCTGGTTTGCCAAGTTCCATCTTAATACACTTCATACCAGATACATTACCATTTTCATCAGTAAGAATTTCAACAGGGTTAGTAAGAATATCAAAAATGATACCTTCTTCCTGTGCGTGATGTACTTCTTCTGCTCTTGCAGGAAGCTGTTCTAATGCTCTTCTGTAAACAATGTGACTTTCGCTACCAAGTCTTAAAGCAGTTCTAGCAGCATCCATTGCTACATTACCACCACCGATAATAGCTACTTTTTTACCAATAGAAACTGGAGTATCATAGCTTTCATCAAAAGCCTTCATTAAGTTTACTCTTGTTAAAAATTCGTTAGCAGAGAATACGCCATTAGCCTGTTCGCCTGGGATACCCATAAACTTAGGAAGACCAGCACCAGAACCGATGAATACAGCGTCAAAACCTTCATCTTCGAAAAGTTCATCAATAGTAATTGTCTTACCAATAATAACATTTGTTTCAATTTCTACGCCAAGCTTTTTGATGTTTTCAACTTCACTAGCAACAACTGTTTCCTTTGGAAGTCTGAATTCTGGAATACCATATTCCAAAACACCACCAGCCTTGTGAAGTGCTTCAAAAATCTTAACTTCGTAGCCCTTTTTAGCTAAGTCGCCAGCACAAGTAAGACCAGCAGGACCAGCACCAATAATAGCTACCTTCTTGCCCTTTGGAGCATCTTTCTGAGAAAGGTCAACCTTATGTTCTCTTGCCCAGTCAGCTACAAATCTTTCAAGCTTACCAATAGCAACAGCTTCGCCCTTAACGCCTAATACACATTGACCTTCACACTGATTTTCCTGTGGACATACACGACCACAAACAGCAGGAAGTGCAGAATACTTAGCGATTTCCTTTGCAGCACCTTCAAAATCTCTTTCCTTAACCTTAGCAATAAAACCAGGAATATTGATACCTACAGGGCAACCACCTACACATCTAGGCTTTGGACAGTTAAGACAACGGCTTGCTTCTGCAACAGCTTCTTCTTCATTATATCCAAGACATACTTCTTCAAAATTAGTTGCTCTTACCTTTGGTTCCTGTTCTCTTACAGGAATTCTCTTAAATCTATCCATTACTTGTCACCTCCGCAGCCACAACCACCGTTTTTATGAGTTGCACCTTCTTCAAATTCTAACTTAGCTTTACCTTCAGCTGTCTTGTAAATAGTCTGTCTTCTCATAGCTTCGTCAAAATTAACCTTGAAACCGTCAAATTCTGGACCATCTACACAGGCGAACTTAACTTCATCGCCTACAGTAACACGACAGGCACCGCACATACCAGTACCGTCAACCATAATAGGGTTAAGACTTACGATTGTAGGAATACCAAGTTCCTTAGTAGTCATTGTTGTAAACTTCATCATAATCATAGGTCCAATAATAACTGCCTTGTTGTATACCTTACCGTCTTCCTTTACAAGTTTCTGTAAAAGGTCAGTAGCTCTACCAGCAAAGCCGTAAGAACCATTGTCAGTAGCTATGTACACATTTTCAGCAACAGCTTTCATTTCTTCTTCAAGAATAATGAGGCTCTTATCTCTTGCACCGATGATAACATCAGCCTTAATGCCATGAGCATTTAACCACTTAACCTGTGGGTAAATTGGAGCAGCACCAACACCACCAGCTACGAAAATAATCTTCTGTTCTTTAAGTTCTTCTTCTGGCATAGAACAGAATTCACTAGGCATACCAAGTGGGCCTACGAAATCACAGACATAGTCGCCCTCGTTGTAGCTCATAAGTTCCATTGTTGATTTACCGATAGCCTGAGTAACAATAGTAACTGTACCCTTTTCAGCATCATAATCAGCGATTGTAAGAGGAACTCTTTCGCCCTTTTCTGTATTCTTAATGATAATGAACTGACCTGGTAAAGCTGACTTAGCAACTCTAGGGGCTTCAATTTCCATTAAAAAGATTGTTTCTGTCAACATTTTCTTTTTGACAATCTTATTCATTCCTAATCCTCCTCAGAAATAAACAGGGGCTGTCCCCTGTCTTAATGATTTTAAGTTGTATTATACAACATTCCCGTTAAAAATAAAAGTGATTTTTAAAACTTTGTTATAAAAATAACATTTTTTGTGCATATTACCCAATAAATTTACATTTGTATTTTAAGTTATAAAAAAACACTTGCTATTTAATAAAATTAACGATAAAATATATGTTAAACAGTAAAAAATTATGAGGTGTTTTCTTAATGGTTACAAATAACGCAAATAGCGATTTGACTGCTAAAAAGCAAAAAGAAAAAAAAGTAATACCGATGATGATGGTTATTGTTGTTATTGTCGGTTTCTTTATAGGTGTAGCTAGTTTTTGTATGGCATACACATATATGATGAGCGATGAAACATCTGAACCTACAGAAGAAAGATTTTCTGCCAACGGTGTTTTAAAACAGGCTCAGGCAAACCTTATCGGTTCTGATATTGATGCAGTAGTTAAGTCTATTGATAAGGAAGCTAATACTATCGTTTTCTACAACCTTAAAAATGATACAAGCTCTACTGTAAATGTTACTGACACAACTATATTCCCTAAAAATGTAACTATGGATACTATTGCTGTGGGAGATATTTACACTTACAAATTTGATAAAGACGAAAACATTACTGAAATCAAGACTTGTCAGAAATCTTGGACAGTTGAAGATATTGGTGTTTCTATTAACACTTCTGCTAAACTTATTAAGTTCTCTGATACTTCTTCAAAGGATAATGCTGAAAAGTCATATAAATATGTAGAGGGCTTAACTTCTGTTAGCTATAAAAACCAGCCTAAAACTCTTGAAAACATTAGTCCTTTAGACTATGTAAAGATTAAGGGTTACGACAACGGTAAAATTAACAGAGCCTACTCTATTGAAATTTTAAAGAGCCATGGCGAAATTCAGTTCCAGAATATGGACTCCATTTCAAATGCTAAAATTTACATTAACGACAAGCAGTATTCAATGAAATCTGATTCAAGAGTTCTTCTTACAGAGGGTACCTATAATGTAAAGGTTACTGGTTCTAATACAATGGATATTACAAAACAGGTAAATGTAGTACCTGACAATCCTACAGTTGTTGACCTTTCAAAAATACAGGTTAAAACTGGTGTTTTAAATATCAGTTCAAATGTAGACGGTTACAAACTCTATCTTAATGATAAGGAACAGAACACTGGAGAATCTCCTCTTTTGGAATACGGTACTTATACTGTAAAGGCTACAAAAGACGGATACAAAGACTTTACATCATCTGTTACTATTGACAGCGATACAAACACTTTAGATATTAAAATGAAGAAAAGTGAAACTGGCGGAACATTAAACTTAAATTCTGTTCCTAGTAGTGCTGAAATTTACATTGACGGTAGTTATGCCGGTACAGGTAGTGTTTCAAGGTCTGTTGCCTTAGGTTCTTATGTTGTTGAATGTAAGGCTGACGGTTATAATTCTGATAAAAAGCAGATTAATGTTTCAGCTGACGGTCAGGTTATTAACCTTACTTTCCAGCTTACTCCTGCTGAATAAAAATAATAATACAATAAAGATTATACCTGTTCTGTATGGACAGGTATAATTTGTTTTTATAGTAAAATACTTATTTGTGAAAGGAAGTTTTTTAATGGAAGTAAATAATATCCGTTCTATTTTATCTAATAAATTTCACGAGGCACAAGCTATAATGAACAAAAAGGAAAAAGTATTAAACATTGTATCTCAAGGAATAAAAGCTACGGCATCAACTCCTTGGGCTAAAAAATACAAAAAAGATATTGAACTTATGGGTATGATGATTGCTGACTATATTAAAAAGGATTATCCCTACTTAAACCAAAGTACAATAGTTATTGCTATTTCTGCCCTTTTGTACATTATTTCTCCGATTAACAAAATAACAGATAAAATACCATTTTTAAGGGATATTGACAATATTGCGGTAATAACTTTTGCCCTCCACGCTATAAGGGAAGAACTAAAAACTTATAAGCTGTGGTTAAATACAAAAAACTTGAGAAAATAATTGAAAATTTGGTGTATATTTTTGTTGACAAGAGGGTTTGGCTGTGTTATACTACAACATGTTTAGCCGCACGAAAAGGTTGAAGTTGGCTTTGTGCCACACCAAATTCGGCGAGTTCTGGTTTAAGGAGGTGTACGAAGAATGTACGCAATTATTGAAACTGGTGGTAAGCAGTACAAGGTATCTGAAGGTGACATCATCACTGTTGAAAAGTTAGGTGTTGAAGCTGGTTCAGAATATACTTTTGAAAATGTTTTAGCTGTAAATAACGGTGAAAAGCTTACAGTAGGTACTCCTGTTGTTGCAGGTGCTAGCGTTGTAGCTTCTGTTATTGGTGACGGTAAGGCTAAGAAGGTTATCGTTTACAAGTACAAGCCTAAGAAGACTTTCCACAAGAAGAATGGCCACAGACAGCCTTTCACAAAGTTAAAGATAGAAAAAATCAACGGCTAATATGATTGAAGCTACTGTTTTAAAAGAACAAGATAGTCCCGTTGGTGTTAGGGTTTTAAATCATGGCGACCCTATAGTCTGCTCTGCTGTATCAATACTAATGCTTAACTGTGCTAACAGTATTGAAGAATTTACAGATGCAGGTTTTACTGTTGATATTGCTCCTGATGGTGGCGATATGACAATAAAGGTTACCGAATTTGATGATGCAGGAAAAGCTCAGCTTCTTCTTGATAGTCTTATTTTTGGTTTGAAATCTATTGAAATCAGTTACAAAAAAGAAATTGTAGTATTCAATTAGGAGGTGCAAATTATGTTATGTATTAACCTTCAGTTATTTGCTCATAAAAAAGGTATGGGTTCTACAAAGAACGGTCGTGACTCTGAATCTAAGAGATTAGGTGCTAAGAGAGCTGACGGTCAGCATGTTTTAGCTGGCAACATCCTTTATACTCAGAGAGGTACTAAGATTCACCCAGGCGTAAATGTTGGTAGAGGTGGCAATGATACACTCTTTGCTCTCGTTGACGGTAAAGTAAAGTTCGAGAGATTAGGTAAGAGCAAGAAGCAGGTATCTGTATACCCTGTTGTTGCTGAATAATTTAGAGATTAACTGACCTGAAATTGTATTTGTTTTGGGTCAGTTTTTTTGTATAGTAAGTTTTTTGTAGTTATTGTATATAATATATAGGTAAGGAAGTGATAAAATGTTTGTCGATAAAGTCAGAATACATGTTAAAGGCGGAAACGGTGGTAATGGTGCAGTAAGTTTCTTCAGAGCAAAGTATGTTACTAACGGTGGCCCAGATGGTGGCGACGGTGGTAAAGGCGGTGACATTATTTTCATAGCTGACGAGGGTATGAACACACTTTTGGATTTTAGATACAAGAGAATGTTTAAGGCACAGCCTGGTCAAGACGGTGGAAAGAGAAATTGCTTTGGTGCAGACGGCGAAGACATTATAATTAAAGTTCCCGTTGGTACTATAATTAGAGAAGCTAACTCCAACAAAATTATGGCTGATATGACTGAAAATGGTCAGAAGAAGGTCCTCATTAAGGGAGGCAAAGGTGGTAAAGGTAATCAGCACTTTGCAACTCCTACAAGACAGGCTCCTAGATATGCAGAAAGAGGACGCACTTCAAAAGAATACGATTTAATACTTGAGTTAAAGCTTATAGCTGATGTTGGTTTAATAGGTTTCCCTAATGTTGGTAAGTCTACATTGCTTTCAATGGTTACAAATGCCAATCCAAAGATTGCAAACTATCACTTCACAACTCTTAGTCCTAACTTAGGTGTTGTAAGAAGTCGTTGGGGCGAAGATTTTGTTATGGCAGATATTCCTGGTCTTATTGAGGGTGCTAGCGAAGGTATAGGTTTAGGCCACGAATTCCTTCGTCATGTTGAAAGAACTAAGGTATTTATCCATGTTGTAGACGGTTCTGGTCTTGAAGGCGACCCTATTGAAAATTATGAAAAAATTCAGAATGAGCTTGTAAAATATAAAGAAGACCTTGCAAATCGCCCTTCTGTTATAGCTGTAAACAAAATGGATATTCCAGAAGCACAGGAAAACTTTGAAAAAATTAAGGCTAAATATGAGCCTATGGGTATTAAAGTATTCCCTATTTCAGCTGCTACTAATACTGGTCTTGATGAACTTTTGGCAGCAGTTGCTGATATTCTCAAGAATTATCCAGAGGATATTGTATTTGAAGAAGATTATGACGAATACAGCGAATACGAAAATGTTGGTAATGAGCCTTTCACTATTTCTCAGCCATCTCAGGGTTACTATGTAGTTGAAGGTATTGGCGTAGAAAAGATGATTGGTTACACAAACATCGACACAGAAAAAGGCTTTGCATTCTTCCAAAGATACCTTAGAGATAAGGGTATTATTGATGCTCTTAAAGAAAAAGGTATTAACGAAGGCGATACAGTTAGAATTTACGACTTAGAATTTGAATTCTTTGAATAATTTTATTTTGTATAAGGAGAAAATATGACAAGTAAGCAAAGAGCATATTTAAGAAAACTTGCACAGAAACTTGACCCTGTTGTTCAGATTGGCAAGGGTGGCGTAACTCCAGAAGTTGTTGCCAGCGTTAATGAAGTTTTAGAAGCAAGAGAATTAATAAAGGCTACTGTTCTTGATAACTGCTTTGAAGAAGTAAGAGATGTTGCTAACACAGTTGGCGAAAGAGCAAGAGCAGAGGTTGTTCAGGTTATTGGTAGAAAGTTTGTACTTTATAGACCTGCTAAAAAGCCTGTTATAGAATTGCCTAGATAATATATATGGGGTGCTGATTTCAGCACCCCATTTTGTTTTTTGTACACTATTTCAGTAACAATTTAGAAAGACTTATACTGTCTTTCAAATCAATTTTTCCATCACCGTTTACATCTTTTGTAACCTTATACTTGCCATTAGCATTTTTCAAAATTACAGCTATATCAGCTCTTGAAATAGTACAATCACTATTTGTGTCAGCATTAGCATAGCTATCTATGCCCAAATTTTCAAGTAATGTATTTGTTGTTGGGTCTATAGCATTAAAATCATACTCCATACTCTCAATATGGGCTGAATCTTGGTCAATGGCAGTAGCTTTATCTGACCCTATAGCAAGCCAGTTATAACAAGTAAGATTTTTATCTTTTACATTTGCTGATATGTAAGCATCTTTATAATTGTCATTCCAAGTAGTATCTACAATATACCATTTTCCATTTAGTTTAACCAAATTCCACATATGAGTTGATGATGTAACAACAGTACAAGGTATATTTGCCTCATCACAAAGATATTTCAACGCAAAAGCGTAACTTTGACAAACTG
This sequence comes from Eubacterium sp. CAG:274, assembly GCA_000432155.1. Taxonomy (GTDB): domain Bacteria; phylum Bacillota; class Clostridia; order Lachnospirales; family CAG-274; genus CAG-274. The sequence continues at coordinate 62,255 of FR888485.1, read as the reverse complement.
GATACTTTTCTTTTTCATCTGTATCTCCGTATATCATAGCTCCTGTAATAATATAACGCATTTTGGTAACAAGAGTGGTTTCATTATATGTGTTATTATCACAAAGCCAATCATTAAAATATTTTACTTTTTCAAAATCACTACCTGTATTATCCATATTTGCTATAAGCTCATTTTTACACTTTACAAGTTTATTCCAATCTGTTTCAACTTCCTCTTGTGTATCATAACCGTCTGGATAATAATTTGTATAACCTGTTCCGCTACTATTAACACCTGTTTTAATAATAAGTAAAAAAGTTCCATTTTCACTATTGTATGATAAATTTGGATAATAACTGGCACTAAAAATTATCTTATTAATATCAAACCAAAAATACTGTGGATTATCGTACCAAAAAGCTACAATGCCCCTCTTTGCTCCATCAAATCCAATATTTAAAGCATTATTAATGGCAGTATTCTCATCTAAGCCTGTTCCCATATTAACTGTAATATTAGTAGTTACAGTTTCTGTACCATTTACCATTTTCATTACATTGTCTTCTAAAGCATCATAATACTGTTTTCCTTCATCTGAGAGCTGGCTATAAAAAGTGTATTCCTCATCTAATCCACTTTTAACATTATGAATACTTGGAGCATACTCTAAGTCTGTTTTTTCTATTGCTGTAATACTTCCTGTTGGAATATCCCCTATTTTTTCTATTCCACCTATTTTCTCTACGCCCTTTATTTCCCCTGCATATACAGGCATTGTAAATAACAAAACTGATAGCAAGCAACATATAAATTTTTTCATATAATACCTCCATTTCTTTTAAACCCTTTATGAAATTATGATACCATAATTAAACAGTAAATAAAAGTATAATATATATTTTTTGCCAATCTCCCAAATGTTGAACAACCTCTTATTTTGTGATATACTGAAAGATACGATTGAAAGGAGGAAAGAAGATGGAAAACACTAGAAATTTTACACATTTACATGTTCATACTGGCTTCAGTCTTTTAGACGGTTCTTCTAAAATAAAAGAGCTTGTTAAAAAGACAAAAGAATTAGGTATGGATAGTATAGCCATAACCGACCATGGTGTTATGTATGGCTGTGTAGAATTTTATAAAGCTGCCAAAGCAGAGGGGATAAAGCCTATTATTGGTTGTGAAGTATATGTTGCCAGTAAAAGCAGATTTGACAAGGAAAATAGTCCTGACAACTTCTATTATCATCTTGTCCTTCTTGCAGAAAACAACAAGGGTTATGACAATCTTATAAAAATTGTATCCTATGGTTTTAAAGACGGTTTTTACTACAAACCTAGAGTAGATATTGAACTTTTAGAAAAGTATCACGAGGGCATAATCGCCCTTAGTGCTTGTTTAGCCGGTCCTGTAGCCCGTACTATTATAAGACAAAGCTATGACAAGGGAAAGGAAGTAGCATTAAGATACAACAATATTTTTGGAGAAAACAATTTCTTCTTAGAATTACAAGACCATATGGACGGTTCTGTAGACCAGCAAACTGTAAATCAATCCCTTATGCGTATGCATCAGGAAACAGGCATACCTCTTGTAGCCACAAACGATTGCCACTATATTTCTCCAGAAGATGCTGAGGCTCACGATATTCTCCTCTGTATACAGACTAACACTACTGTTGATGAAGCAGACAGAATGAGATATGAGGGTGGTCAATACTATGTAAAATCTCCAGAGGAAATGTACTCCCTTTTTCCTTATGCTCATCAGGCTTGTGAAAATACTTACAAAATCGCTCAAAGATGTAATGTAGAATTTGAGTTTGGTAACTATAAATTGCCTGTCTTTGATGTTCCGGAGGGAAAAACTGCTGTTGAATATTTAAGTGAGCTTGCCTTAAACGGTCTTAAAGAAAGATATGGAGAAGTTACTCCAAAACTTAAAGAACGACTTGATTACGAACTTTCAATTATAATTCAAATGGGCTTTGTAGACTACTTTCTTATCGTTTGGGATTTCATTAAGTACGCTAAAGATAACGGTATAAGTGTAGGTCCAGGTAGAGGTTCTGCTGCTGGTTCAATAGTTGCCTATTCTCTTAGAATAACAGATATTGACCCTATTAAATATGACCTTATCTTTGAAAGATTTTTGAACCCTGAAAGAGTTTCAATGCCTGATATAGATATTGACTTCTGTTACGAAAGACGAGGAGAAGTTATTGACTATGTAAGACGAAAATATGGTAACGACCAAGTTGTGCAAATTGTTACATTTGGTACCATGGCGGCTAGAAATGCCATTCGTGATGTAGGTCGAGCATTAAACATACCTTATGCCGATGTTGACAGAGTTGCTAAAATGGTTCCACAGGAACTTCACATTACTATTGAAAAAGCACTTGTTAAAAATCCAGAATTTAAGGAAATATACGACACAGACCCTACTGTAAAGCACCTTATAGATATGTCAATGAAATTAGAGGGCTTACCTCGACACACTTCTACTCACGCAGCAGGTGTAATTATTTCCGATAGACCTGTTGAAGATTATGTTCCCCTTAACCTGAATGTAAAGGATAACGCAATCACTACACAGTATACTATGACCATTTGTGAAGAATTAGGTCTGCTTAAAATGGATTTCTTAGGTCTTAGAACACTTACGGTAATACAAAATGCCTTTAAGGAAATAGAGAGAAATTACGGTCTTAAATTTGACGGTCATAATATTGACTATGCCGACAGAGAAGTTTATGACCTTATTTCATCAGGTAAAACCTTAGGTGTATTCCAGTTGGAAAGTCCAGGTATGACATCATTCATGAAGGAACTCAGACCTAACAATATTGAAGACATTATTGCCGGTATTTCACTTTATCGACCAGGTCCAATGGACTTTATACCAAAGTATATTGACGGTAAAAATAATCCGTCACATATAAAGTATACCCACCCTCTCCTTGAGCCTATACTCCGTAATACCTATGGCTGTATAGTTTATCAGGAACAGGTAATGCAAATTGTTCAGGAACTTGCCGGTTACTCTCTTGGTCGAAGTGATATGGTGCGTCGTGCTATGTCTAAGAAAAAAGCCGATGTTATGGCAAAGGAAAGAGAAAACTTCATAAACGGTCTTGGGGATAGTGTTCCTGGCTGTGTTAAAAACGGTATTTCTGCAAATATTGCAAATACTATTTTCGATGAAATGACAGACTTTGCAAAGTATGCCTTTAACAAATCTCACGCCGCTTGCTATGCTGTTGTTGCGTACCAGACAGCTTGGCTCAAAACACATTATCCTGCTGAATTTATGGCAGCCTTAATGACAAGTGTTCAAGACAGACCAGATAAAATTGCCCTCTATATTGCCAACTGCAAAGCTATGAACATTGGTATACTTCCACCAGATATAAACGAAAGTTTAAGTAACTTTAGTGTTTCTGACGGAAATATACGCTTTGGACTTTCAGCTATAAAGGGCGTAGGTTCTAATAACATTACTTCCATAATGAAAAACAGAAGTAACGAGGGAAACTTCAAAAGTCTTCATCAATTTTTAGACAGAATGGGTAGCAACATAAATAGCAAAACTATAGAAAGTCTTATTTATGCTGGTGCTTTCGACTCTCTGGGAGGAAAGAGAAGTCAGTATATACAAAGTTATAAAAAAATGTATGAGGGACTTAATTCCAGAAAAAAATCTAACATTGAGGGACAGATGAGCCTTTTCCAATTAGGCGGAGAAAATTCTCAAGAAAATTACAAAGATGAATTGCCTAATGTACCTGAATTTGAAAATAGATTTTTACTGGATAAAGAAAAGGAATACTTAGGTATTTATGTAAGTGGTCATCCTCTTGATGAATATAACGAAGTATTAAGTAAATACATTTCAAATTCAACTTTGGATTTCGCCTTTGAAGAAGAAGATTTCAGCAATCCAAATAAAATTACAGACGGAACAGAAGTTATTGTAGGTGGTATTGTAACTACTGTAAAAAAACATTACACTAAGAGCAATCAGCAAATGGCATTTGTTACTATTGAGGACCTTTATGGCACAATAGATATTATTGTCTTCCCTGCTGTATACACAAGTGTTTCCTCTTTTTTAACAGAAAACAATATTATTCTGGTAAAGGGACGAGCTTCTGTTTCTGAAGATAAAGGCTCTAGTATTTTAGCTAGTGCCATAAGCGATTATGACCACATTAATCGCAAAAACCAAACTTTATGGATAAGAATACCTAAAGATAGCTCTGTAACAATAAGCGATGTTTCCACCGTTACAAAAAAACACGCTGGCGATGTAAGAGTTATAATTTACGATGAAAAAACAGGACAAAAAATGACAACTGCCAGAGAAGGTTATGTCAGTTTAAATGACATTCTTTTACAAGAATTAAAGGAACTTGTAGGAGAAAGCTCTCTTGTTGTCAGATAGAAGGTAAATAAAATGGATAAAAAAGCACTAAATGAGGCTTTCAAAACAAGCCTCCCTGTTATATTGGGGTACTTGCCCTCTGGCTTCGCCTTTGGACTTATGATGAGTTCTTTGGGTCAAAAAGTTATAACATCTGGTATTATGGCAATACTTATGTATGCAGGTGCCGGACAGTATATTGCCGTTGACTTTATAAAAAACAACTCTCCCCTTATAACAATAATAATCACAACATTTCTTATAAACTGTAAGCACCTTTTTTACGGTCTTTCTCTTATAGAAACATTTAACAAAACAGGTAGAAAAAAGCCATTTCTCATTTTTCTGCTTACAGACGAAACCTATGCCCTATTAACTGGCACAGTATATCCAAAAAATGTAAATACAAACCAATACATTTTTTATGTAGCAGTTATTAACTATTTAAGCTGGATAGCCGGTTGCGTACTTGGTGCCGTCTTTGGCTCTGTTGTAAAATTCGATACTACAGGACTTGATTTTGCTATGACAGCATTGTTCTTAGTACTTCTTACATCTCAGCTAAAAACATTTACAACAAAGTATCCTTTCATAATAGGTGCTGGCACAGCATTGTTTGCCCTTATGTTATTTGGTAAAGGCAACATACTTTTAGGTGGGGCTATAATGACAGTTATACTTTTAGTAGTTTTAAGAGAAAGGATTGAAAAAGATGACAACAAGTAAACTTATAATTTCAATACTTATAATGGCTGCTATAACTTTTGGAACTAGATTAGCTCCTTTCGTAATATTTGGCAGAGGGGAAAAACCACCAGAAATTATAATATATTTAGGCAAATATTTGCCTCCGGCAATTATAACAATTATAATTGTATATTGCTTTAAAAATGTAACTTTAACATCAGGTAACCACGCTATTCCCGAAGTATTGGCAAGTATAACTGTAATCCTATTACAGTTAAAACTAAAAAACACTATGATTAGTATTTTCACTGGAACAGCACTTTATATGGTTCTTTTACACCTAATTCCCAGTTTTTAAACAAATTTTTTTAATTTTTTTGTAGCATTATCGAGAAAAATATGTTATATTAGGGTATGGTGATTTTGCGATTTATTCGCTTATCAATTTGTAACGAATTTAAACTATATTTTATCAATTTTTAAAGGAGATTTTATTTATGCGTAAAACCAAAATAGTTGCAACTTTAGGCCCATCGTCTAATGATGTAGAACAGTTAAAGGCTTTAATCGAAGCAGGTATTGGTGCTGCTAGACTTAACTTTTCTCACGGTGACCATGAAGAGCATGGTGCAAGAATAAACAACTTCAAGCAGGCTAGAGAAGAATTAGGTAAGCCAGTACCTATCGTTCTTGATACAAAGGGTCCTGAAATCAGAATTAAGACTTTTGCTACAAAGAAGGTTTCTCTTGTTGCAGGTCAGGAATTTACTCTTACAACTGATGATATCGAAGGCGATAACACAAAGGTTGCAGTAACTTATATGGACTTACCAAACGATGTAAAGATTGGTTCTACTGTTCTTATTGATGACGGTCTTGTTGGTCTTACTGTTGTTGACATTAAGGGTTCTGACGTAATCTGTACAGTAAACAACTCTGCTGAACTTGGTTCTCGTAAGGGTGTTAACCTCCCTGACATTCACATCAATCTTCCAGCATTAACTGAAAAGGATATTGATGATATTAAGTTTGGTGTAGAAATGGGTATCGACTACATCGCTGCATCTTTCATTCGTTCTGCTAAAGATGTTCTTGAAATCAAGAGAGTTCTTGAAGAATGTGGTGGTTCTGATGTACACATTATCTCTAAGATTGAAAACAGAGACGGTGTTGACAACATTGACGAAATCCTCGAAGTAACTGACGGTATTATGGTTGCTCGTGGTGACCTTGGTGTTGAAATTCCTTTTGAAGAAGTTCCACTTGTACAGAAGCTCCTTATTAAGAAGTGTATTGAAAAAGGTAAGCCTGTTATTACAGCTACTCAGATGCTTAACTCTATGATTGAAAACCCACGCCCTACAAGAGCTGAAGTAAACGATGTTGCTAATGCTATCTTCGATTATACTGACGCTGTTATGCTTTCAGGCGAAACTGCTAACGGTAGCTACCCTGTTGAAGCTGTTAAGGCTATGGCTAGAATTGCTGAAAAGACTGAACAGTCTATTGACTACATCGAAAGATTTAACACTTCTCGTAGAAAGACTACTGGTGCTAGAAATATTACTTCTGCTGTAAGCCACTCTGCATGTACTACTGCACAGGACTTAAATGCAAGCCTTATTTCTACAATCACTATTTCTGGTAGAGCAGTTAAGGATGTTGCTAAGTACAGACCAAGCACTCCAATTCTTGCATGTACTCCAAACGAAAGAACTTTAAGACAGCTTAACCTTATCTGGGGTTGTACTCCAATGTACATTGGTCTTGAAAAGAAGAGCATTAATGCCCTCTTTGATGATATTGCTGAAAAAGCTCTCGTTGAAGGTATTTCTAAGAATGGCGACCTTATGGTATTTACTGGTGGTACTCCTCTTGGTACAACTGGTTCTACAAACACAATCAAGGTTGGTATTGTAGGCAACACACTTTTACAGGGTAAGGCTGTTGTTAAGTCTGGTACTGTTGTTGCTCACACAAATGTTATCCACACAGTTGGCGAAGCTAAGCTTCACTTCCGTAAGGGCGATGTATTCATCACTTCTAACACAGATAAGGGTCTTATTCCTTATATGATGAAGGCTGCTGCTATTGTTGTTGGTAACACAGATGGCGATGAATTTACTCACGCTGCTGATTTAGGTAGAGAATTAAAGATTCCTGTAATCCTTTGCAAGGGTATTGATGTTGCTGCTACTATTCCTGATACACTTCTTGTTCAGATTGATAGCAACAAGGCTACAGTTTCTCTTGCTGACAGATAATTTATAGATTTTATAATAATTGGGTAGATGCGAAATTCGTGTCTACCCTTTTTTTGACTAAAAAAACTTACTTGAAAATGACCTGTAAAAAATGTATAATTCTATTAAGATTATTTTTAGAAATGTAGGAGAATGGTAAAATGAAAAAAATATTGTTAATAGGGACAGGAGGTACTATAGCAGGTAAAGGTTCTGAAGGCAAAAGTAGCAATTATTGTTCCGGTACACTATCTGTAAAGGATATTATTTCTGCTGTAAAAGGTCTTGATAAAGTAGCACATTTTGATTTTGTACAAGCCAGTAATATAGATAGCTGTAATATGACAAAGGAAATCGTATATAACATTGCCTATCTCATAGAAGAAACAGAAAAAGATTATGACGGCTTCGTTATTACCCATGGTACAGACACTATGGAAGAAACAGCTTTTCTTCTTAACCTTACTTTAAAGACTGAAAAGCCTGTAGTATTAACAGGTTCTATGCGACCAGCTACTGCTACTTCCCCAGACGGTCCTATGAATTTATATGAAGCATCTGTTCTTGCCGCCAGCGATAGGGCCTATGGAAAAGGTGTTTTAGTATCTTTTGCCGAGATTATTTCATCTGCCAGAGATGTTCAAAAAGTAAGCACTTTCAGAACAAATGCCTTTAATCAAAGAGATTTAGGTGCATTAGGTTGTGTATATGACAATAGAGTAGAATTTTTCAATGCTCCTATAAAACCACATACTATATCTACTGAATTTAACAAGGAAGATATAAAGCGTATGCCGGATATACCTATTGTAATATTTGGTCCAGATATGGATACAAACCTTTTAGAATATGCTATAAAAAATTATAAAGGTGTTGTTATTGCTGGTGCCGGAAATGGTGGCTATAATGATAATTGGGTAGATACTATAGCAAATACTACAATTCCTATAATTCGCTGTTCAAGAATAGCTAACGGCATTATTTCTTATGATTCCAGAATGGATAGAAAATGCAATATAATATGTGGCAGTTTCCCTCCTCAAAAATCCAGATTACTTTTACAATTAGCTCTTAGCCACAACAATGATACAAGCTATATTAAGGAGGTATTTTCTAAATACTAGGTGGTGATTAAATGAAAAAACTTTTACTCTTAGTAAACACCCACTCCGGCCGTGGAGATATTCAAGGTATGATAGGCTCTATAATTGACTATTACAACAAAAATGACTTTGAAGTTACAGTATATATTACTCAAAGGCGTGCTCACGCAACAGATATTTTGTTAAAAAACAAAGGTGTATATGACAATGTTGTATGTTGTGGTGGTGATGGTACTCTTAATGAAGTTATTACTGGTTTAATGGGTATGGAAAAAGACCAACGCCCTATTATTGGATATATTCCCTGTGGTTCAACAAATGACTTTGCCACAGGCTTGGGCATAAAAACATCTTACACAGAGGCATACAAATTAGCTGTTGACGGAAATCCCTTTCCTATTGATATAGGAAAGTTCAACGACTCTTATTTTTCCTATGTAGCTGCCTTTGGTATGTTTACAAGTATATCCTATGAAACTCCTCAAATATACAAAAATTTATTAGGCTATCAAGCCTATGTTATAGAGGGAATTAAACAAATTAGCAAAATGGAATCTTATAATCTCCGTATTTCCTATGATGATGGCATTATAGAAGATGAATTTATATTAGGAATTATTTCTAACTCCAATACTGTTGCCGGTATTAAAAACTTGTTTAAAAACGATATACAAGATGGTTTATTTGAAGTAGTGCTTATTAAAAAGCCGTCTAATATAGCAAATTTATCTACAATTATAACCGCCCTTGCCGAGAAAAAGTTAGATAATCCTATGATGTATCATTTCAAATCCAGAAACTTTGTTTTTGAAAGCCTTGACAATAACGGAATAAAATGGACTTTAGACGGAGAATTTGGTGGAGTATTTACATCAGCTGAAATCGATGTTTGTCCTCTTGAGGTTACATTAAACATATAATTTATAACAAATCTATAAACCACTTTTTACAAAATCATTATTTTTTACAAATAATGTGAAAAAAAATGTAAAATATAGTTGCAAATTGAAAGAACTTTTTACATTTTGAAAAAAAGATTTTATTGACTTTTTATTAAAAGTGTGGTAACTTTAGACTATAGCATTTGTGCTATGTAACTTTTTTTATTTTTTAGGAGGATTTTTTCATGAAGCAAGGTACAGTTAAGTGGTTCAACGCTGAGAAGGGTTTTGGTTTTATCTCTGTTGAAGGCGAAGATGATGTATTTGTACATTTCTCTGCTATCAATGCTGATGGTTACAAGACTTTAGAAGAAGGCCAGAAGGTTGAATTTGATGTAGTTGACGGTGCTAAGGGACCACAGGCTGCAAATGTAGTTCGTTTATAATCTAGTACATTGAAAGACAATAGTTGCTTATTATAGAAATATATATATAGATTTACTTTTTGTTATTTAAAGAATTATGATTATGATAAAAAGAGCTGTCTTAGGACAGCTTTTTTTATTGTGTTTAATTTATTTTCAACCCTATTTTTTTAAGTTATGCACAATTTATTTTTTGCACATATACAGGTATTATCCCCCGTAAAATGGTATATATCCACTACTTATCCACCGTATTGTGGATATTTTGTGGATAAATTGGGGATAACTAAATTGTACCACTATATATAGTTTCAAAAAGTCTATATATGCCTACAAATTTTACATTATTTTTTATTTATCTACATATTTCGACAAAATATTTTATAACTTATTCACCACTTTTTACTCTTTATCCACCTTTTATCCACCAATAACTGTGGATAACTTAGCAATTTTGTTTATAACCCATATATTTACTATACTTTAGTCTGCGGAAAAATGGCTTTTCATTATATATTCATATGTCATAAGACTATTTTGTGTGTTACTGTCATTTAGGGCAAAAAAAAGCCCTGCACTTTCGCACAGGGCAAATAAGAATCGGAATTAAATTACTTTAAAGTAACCTTAGCGCCAACTTCTTCAAGCTTAGCCTTTGCAGCTTCAGCATCTTCCTTAGATAAACCTTCCTTGAGAACCTTAGGAGCACCGTCAACGATTTCCTTAGCTTCCTTAAGACCAAGACCAGTTACTTCTCTAACTACCTTGATAACCTTAATCTTTTCAGCGCCTACTTCTGTTAATTCTACATTGAATTCAGACTTTTCTTCGCCTGCAGCAGCACCATCGCCTGCAGCAGCAGCAACTACAACACCTGCAGATGCAGATACACCAAATTCTTCTTCAGCTGCCTTTACTAAATCGTTAAGCTCTAAAACAGAAAGCTCTTTAACAGCTGCAATAATTTCTTCAATTGATAACTTAGCCATTTTAATATCCTCCGTTAATTTTAAATATAATTAGTTTCTAGGCGACTAATTCGCCACAATTTCTGCAAATAACAATTAAGCTTCTGCAGTTTCGTCCTTGTCTGCAATAGCCTTGATAACTCTTGCAAAACTTGCCATTGGTCCCTGGAAAGAACCAAGTAATCTTGAGAGAAGTACTTCTCTTGATGGGATGTCCGCAACTGCAACCATACCCTTAGCATCGTAGCAAGTACCTTCGATAACACCAGCCTTGAATTCAAGAGTCTTAGCTGTCTTCATATACTTACTAAGAATACCAGCAGCTACTGTTGGGTCATCATAACAGATAGCGATAGCACTAGGACCTTCAAAGTAATCCTTTAAGCCTTCGAACTGTGTACCTTCTACTGCGAAGTTCATCATTGTGTTCTTGTAAACTTTGTAATCAACGCCTGCTTCTCTTAACTGCTTACGAAGTTCAGTATCCTCTGCAACAGAAAGACCTCTAGCGTCAACAAGTACAGCAGAAGTAGCCTTTTCAAGCTTTTCCTTAATTTCGTTTACAACAACCTGCTTCTGTTCAACCTTTGCCAAAACTTACACCTCCTATAATATTTATGGAAGCCGTATAAAAAAACCCTGTCGGGCAGACAGGGTGAAAAATACAAATCAAATGTATCCTCGGTAGGTAGTTCCACGTTACGACTATTGTCACCTACTGTCTACGGCACTCTTTGTATTATACTAAATTTATAATCTCTTGTCAAGAGTTTTTTTATTTTTTTCTTTCAATTTCTGATTCTGATATTTCATCATATCGAGAAATGTTCATAAGAATACCCATACAAGCCATCATAATTACCATTGATGTACCACCATAGCTTATGAAAGGTAATGGAATACCTGTATTAGGCATTGAGTTTGTAACAACGGCAATATTGATAATAACCTGTACAGCAATCATAACTGTAATACCTGTTGCCATAAGCATAGCAAACATATCATCTTTATGATTTATTGCAATTACAATACCTCTCCATACAAGTATGGCAAACAATATTACTACAATGGCAGCACCAAACCAGCCTAATTCTTCGCAAATAATAGCAAAGATAATATCGTTATGTGCTTCTGGCATATAGCCCAGTTTCTGACGAGAACCACCAATACCAAGACCGAACATACCACCGCTGGCAATAGCATAAAGGGACTGAACAATCTGGTAACCAGTACCCTCTAAGTCTGAGAATGGGTCACGCCACACTCTAACTCTGTCGGAACGGAAACCTGTACCAAAGGTCATTGCAAGTACGCCTACTACGCCAAGAACACCAATAGGTACAACTCTGGAAATTTTAGGAGTAGCAACAAAGAATAGTGAACAACTTATTACACCAAGTACAATGGCTGTACTAAGGTTTTCTTTGGCTACAAGACCTGTAGGTACAGCTACTATCAAGAAATAAATACCGACACCTTTCCAAGTGTCAAATATTTCAGGCATTTGAGAAATAATAGTTGAAAGCACTATAATTACGGCTAATTTAGCTATTTCTGAAGGCTGGAAACCCCATAACCATCTCTTAGCACCACCGGCCTCTGTACCAAAAATAAGAACCAATACCAAAAGTATATTTGCTATTACATAGCCAATCATAGCAACTTTTTTCCACTTCTTATAAGAGAATTGAGAGCATAAAAACATTACTACGAAACCGGCTCCTGACCAAAGCAATTCCTTTTTTAAGTAGTAATAAATATCCCCTATTTTACCTCTACCTGCTGTATAATAACTAGATGAGAAAACCATTATTATACCTATAGCAACCAAAAGTATAACACAAAGAAGAAGAATATAGTCTGTACTACCCTTTATTCTAATTTTATTATCAGCCTTTGGAGTTGAACCAAAACCATATTTAGTCGGGATATTCATTTATTTCACCTTACCTAAATTTTTTACATAATCCTTAAATATTTCGCCTCTTTGCTCATAAGACTTAAACATATCCCAACTTGCACAAGCTGGTGAAAGAAGTACGCAATCGCCGTCTTCAGCATTTTCAACACAAAGGTCAATAGCCTTTTCAAAAGTATCAGCTACTTCATAATTCTTAAAATCTATGTTGTTAAGGCACTTTACAATATTGTCCTTTACTGCACCAATAACAGCTACAAACTTTACTCTGTTAGGGAAAAGGTCAACCCATTCCTGAAAATCTGATCCCTTGTCATAACCGCCTGCAATAAGACAAATAGGACTCTTCATAGCTAAAACAGCCTTTATTGAGGCATCTGGATTTGTACCCTTTGAATCATTGTAATAAGCAACATTCTTGTATGTAGTAACATATTCTATTCTATGTTCAACAGCTACAAACTCTCTTAATACCTTTCTTATTGTGTCCATAGGAACACCTACAGCAACGGCACAACCTATTGCTGCCATAGCATTTTCCACATTATGACCACCAAGAATATTAAGTTCGTCAATGTCCACAACTTTTTCGTTATAACCAAGACAGTTAATATATATGCTCTTTTCATCTGAGTATATACCATCTTTATTTTTGCCATCAAGAGAGAAGTAAACAACTTTTGCCTTTGTTCTGTCTGCCATACCACGAGTAACTTCATCGTTGTAGTTTAATATACAGTAATCATTTTCATCCTGATTTTCAAAAACTCTTTCCTTAGCGGCAATATAGTTTTCAAGAGTATGATGTCTGTTAAGGTGGTCTGGTGTAATATTGAGAACAGCACTTACCTTTGGCTTAAATGTATCAATAGTTTCAAGCTGGAAACTAGAAAGCTCTGCTACAACACAACCGTCTTCTGTAGTATCAAGGCAACAGTCAGCAAAAGGATTTCCTATGTTACCTACAACATATGAATTCTTAAAATAAGCCTTTAAAATTTCGCCTACAAGAGTTGTAGTTGTTGTCTTGCCGTTAGTACCTGTAATACCAATAACCGGAGATTTACAGAAAAGCCATGCAAGTTCAATTTCTCCCATAACCTTTACTCCTGCCTTTTTAGCCTTTTCTACAAAAGGTAAATCAGTAGGAACACCAGGGCTCATAACGAGAATATCCATACCCTCTACAATGTCATCTGGATTTGCACCTAAAAATAAATTAATACCCTCTGATTTAAGTTCAGATACAACATCTCCAAGCTTGTCCTCTGTTTTAGCATCTTGTATTGTAACTTCTGCTCCTAATTTTTTTAAAAGTCGAGCAGCTGAAATACCACTTTTAGCTACACCACTAACCAATGCTTTTTTATTTTTGAAATCCATAATCTATTCTTCCTCCTAGAAAAGATTTTTGCTTGCTACAAAACCTAATAAACATAATACAGCAGTTGCAATAGTGAAAAGTTCAACAACCTTAATCCCCTGCAAACCACTTAATTCAAAATGGTGGTGGATTGGTGCCATTTTGAAAATTCTCTTACCGCCAGTAAGTTTGAAATAACCTACCTGAATCATAACTGAAAGAGATTCACAAACATATACAAAACCTACAATAACAAGCATTATAGGCATTTTTGTAAGTATTGCCACACTTGCTACAAAACCACCTAAAGCAAGTGAACCAGTATCGCCCATAAATACCTTTGCAGGATATGAGTTAAATACTAAGAAACCTAATAACGCACCTATTGCAGCACCACAAACAGGAATAAGTCCCTTGTTTACAGCATATGCAATAAATACAAAGTAAGTTGCTACAAGTACAGTAACACCAGATGCAAGTCCATCAAGACCGTCTGTTAAGTTTACACTATTTACTGTACCAACCATAACGAAGAAAAGGAAAGGCACATAAAGCCAACCTAAATCAATATAAAATCCCTTTGTAAATGGTACATAAATTTCTGTACCAAAATCATTCATCTTTAACAAGTAAATCGCAAAAAGAATTGTTACTATAAGCTGGAAAACAACCTTTTGCCAAGCTCTCAAACCAAGAGAACGCTTTTTAACAACCTTAATGTAGTCATCAAGGAAACCTACAAGTCCATAACCTACTGTAATAAGCAATACTACAATAGCATCAGGGTTGTCCTTTACAAAGAACAGAGTTGCAATAGCAAATGCACCAATCATAAATATACCACCCATAGATGGTGTACCCTGTTTCTTTAAATGTGACTTTGGTCCGTCATCTCTTACATTCTGTCCAAAATTATGAAGTTTTGGAATAACAAACGCTCCTAAAACAACACAGGCAATAAAAGCAATAATTAAAGCATATGCTGCTGAAAATAAATCGTAATTCATATTATTTAATCTCCTTTATTCTTTCTGTTGTTTTTTCAAAGTGCATACCTCTGGAAGCCTTTATTAATATAGTCATTCCGTCTTCAAGAATGTTGTCCATTTTCTTCCAGAATTCTTCCTGTGTAGGGA
>FR888485.1:0-47054 GCA_000432155.1 Eubacterium sp. CAG:274 | reverse complement strand
TGCTCCCTCATACATAGACTTGCTTATTTCGCCTATGCAAACAAGGGTGTCAATATTTTTCTCTATAGCATATTGACCTACTTCACTATGGAGCTTTGGTCCAAAATCTCCAAGCTCAAGCATATCGCCTAATATACAACAGCTTTTACCCTCAACTGGAGCAACTACATCAATACCAGCCTTTGTAGAGTTTGGATTTGCATTGTATACATCATTTACTATTGTGTATTTACCTGTCTTTACAATATCCATTCTCATTTTTGTAGGTACAAAAGATTCAATACCTTTTTTTATTTCCTCTGCATTAAGACCAATTTTTAAGGCAATAGCAGTTGCTGCCATAGCATTACTTACCATATGAAGTCCTGGTACAGGGATATTCACATCAAAGGAAACATCTTTTGTATGTATAGTACAAGAAATACCCTCTATTCCCTTTGGCTGAATGTTATCTGCATAAACCTCTGCATTTTTATCATTCATTGAAAAATAGCAAATATTTTTGTACTTATCCTTTACTGTAATAAGCATATCGTCATCGCCATTAAGAACCTTGTATCCGTCTTCCATAGACTCAAACATTTCACATTTAGCCTTTAAAATGCCCTCTCTTGAGCCTAAATTTTCAATGTGGGAAACACCAACATTTGTAATAACAGCCATATCAGGATTTGCAATATGAGTAAGATAGCTGATTTCTCCAAAATGGTTCATACCCATTTCAATAACAGCACATTCTGTGTCATCTTCTAATCTGAAAAGTGTAAGAGGTACACCAATATCATTGTTAAAATTGCCCTCTGTTTTCAAAACATTGTATTTCTGTGCAAGAACAGATGCCACAATATCCTTTGTTGTTGTTTTGCCTGTACTTCCTGTAATGCCGACAACAGGAATTTTATGAATAGAACGATAATATCTGGCTAAATCACCTAAAGCCTTGTGAGTATCTTCAACCATAATTACAGGAACAGTAGTATTAACTTCTTCCTGAGAAATAACAGCTACTGCTCCATTTTCAACAGCTACATCTATAAACTTGTGACCATCAAAAGATGCTCCCTTTAGTGGAATAAATAATGCTCCCTCAGAAATAGTTCTTGTGTCAGTAGAAACAGCTGTAACAACAGCATTATCTCCTATAAGTCTACTCTCAACAGCCTTAGCAATTTCTTCTAAAGTAAGTTTCATTTTATAATTCCTCCAAAGCTTCCTTGGCAACTTCTACATCGTCAAAGTGAATAGTCTTATCCTTGAAAATTTCGTAGTCCTCGTGTCCCTTACCGGCAATTACAACACTATCTCCAGCCTTTGCAATAGCAACAGCTCTGAAAATAGCTTCTTTTCTGTCAACAATCTTTTCGTAATCATCAGTTACTGGGCGTACACCTTCTTCAACCTGATTGATAATGTCAATAGGTTCTTCAGACCTTGGATTATCAGAAGTAATAATAGAATAATCTCCCAATCTGGCAGCAATATCTCCCATAATAGGTCGCTTTGTCTTATCTCTGTCGCCACCACAACCAAAGACAGTAATAACCTTACCCTTTGTAAACTCTCTAACAGCATTTAAAATATTTTCAAGACCGTCTGGAGTATGAGCATAGTCTACAATTACATTAAAGCCCTTGTCGTTTGGAACAGACTGTATTCTTCCCGGTACACCCTTTATAGCGTTAATACCTGTCTGAATATCATCAACAGCAATACCCATTGAAAGAGCAGCACCAATAACACCTAAAGCATTGTAAACACTAAATCTGCCAGGAACTTTTAAGTTAAAATCAACATCAGCACCGTTGATATTAACTGTAAATACTACTCTGTCCATTAAGTAGTGAATATTTTTAGCCTGTAAATCACTAGGTTCATCAATACTGTAAGTAATAATATCACAAGTAGCTTCATCAATAATCTTCTGACTCCACTTGTCATCTACATTTATAATACCTGTCTTACACATTTTGAATAATTTAGCCTTAGCAAGGCAATAGTTTTCCATAGTCTTGTGGAAATCCAAATGGTCCTGTGTAAGATTTGTAAAAATACCAATGTTAAAATCAATACCATCAACTTTTTTTAATGCCAAACCATGAGAAGAAACTTCCATAACAAGGTCTTCTACATTTTCGTCAGCCATTAACTTTAATATAGCATTTAAGTCAAGGGTATCTGGAGTTGTACTTGTGGCAAACTTAATATCTCTTTTCTTGCCACCAATTCTAGTTTCAACAGTACCTATAACACCTGTTTTATGTCCTATCGTATTTAAAATAGATTCCATAAAATATGTTGTACTTGTTTTGCCGTTAGTTCCTGTAACACCAATCATATTTAACTTTTTAGATGGGTGTTCATAGAAATTGCCAGCTATAACAGTAAGAGCCTCTCTGCTTTCAGAAACCTTATATACTGTCATATCCTGTGGTAAATTTTCCACATCTTCCTCAACAATAACAGCTCTGCATCCCTTTTCATAAGCTCCACCAATAAAGCTATGACCATCAACCTTCATACCTTTAATAGCTACAAAAAGCACATTACTTTCTGTCTTTCTTGAATCAATGGTAATGCTATTGATTTCCTGTTGCAAATCCCCCTGCAACAATGTACCGGATACGCCATTTAATATATCCTTTAATATCATAAGCTCTCTCCTTTATATATAGGCATAGTAAGCCTAGTATCAGATTTTACTTTTATATTTTATTATACACCATTTTCACAATTATGTATAGACAATAATTTTAGTATTTTGATTTATAACCGTTTTTTCCTTAGGGAACTGTTTAACTACAGTTTTTCCCTCCCCTATAACCTGTAAATTTATATTGTTTTTTGTCAATTCCTGTCTTAATTTGTCTACATTTTGTCCTACATAATTTTCAACAGTAAATGTACCTATGCCTTTCATTTTTTGCTCATTTTCATTGTATATAGGCTCTATACCTAAATATGGCAAAGAATTGGAAAGTATTTCTTTCATTACCGGACCTGCCACCTGTCCTCCATAGTATACCCCTTTTGGTTCATCAATAAGCACCAATGTAATCACCTGTGGTTTTTCAGCCGGAGCAAAGGCACAAAAACTGGCTATATACTTGCCTGAGCGTCTTGGCAATTTTTCACTTGTAGCGGTTTTTCCACCTATTCTAAAGCCGGGAATATACGCCTTATTTCCTGTACCTATTTCTACTACACTTTCAAGAATATTTCTCATAGTGTCAGAGGTCTCTTTTGATAAAATCTGTGTTCCATTTCCATATTCAAACTCTTTTACAATGTTTCCCTTTTCATCACTTAAAGCCTTAGCAACATGAGGTGTAACCAACCTGCCACCATTTATAGATGCCGAAATAGCTCTTATAAGCTGTATTGGTGTAATCTGTAAGGACTGGCCAAAACCCATAGTAGCAAGTTCTACTGGTCCTATTTTATTCTTTTTATACATAATACCAACAGCCTCGCCAGGCAAGTCTACACCAGTTTTTCTATCAAAGCCAAATTTAATAAGGTAGTCATAAAATTGCGAACTGCCCAATCTTTCTGCCACATCCATAAAAACAGGGTTACAACTGTTTTGAACACCTTGTACAAAGGTTTCTGAGCCATGACTTCTAGGAGAACGCCAACACTTGATATATCTTCCACCTACTGTTCTACCGCCACCACAGTTAAAAGTATCATCAGGCTTTACAACTCCAGCCTGTAAACCGGCCGATGAAGTAATAACCTTAAATGTAGACCCCGGCTCATAGGTATCGTTAATATTGAAATTTCTCCACATTTGATTTAAGGCATAGTTTTTATCCTTTACTTCATCCGTAGTATTCAGTTTATAAGGTTCGTTTAAGTTAAAATCCGGTTTACAAGCCATAGCCAGTATTTCTCCATTTTGTGGATTCATCATTATTACAGAACCTCTTTTTGCATTTTTCCCTATAACAGCCTTTTCTAAAGTCTGTTCTGCATACTGCTGTAAATTAATATCTAAAGTCGTAACCAAATTGTAGCCCTCTTTTGCCGGTTTTCTGTCCTGTTCACTATTTTTTAATTCATCGCCCCTACCGTCTGTCTGTGTCAGTATTTTGCCCTTTTCTCCCTTTAAATATTGTTCATACTTAGCCTCAAGACCTATAATCCCCTGATTATCCTTTCCCACAAAACCAATGACGTGGGAAGCTAAATTATTAAAGGGATAAATTCTCTGTATATCCTCGTCCACAACAACACCTTTTAAATTAAGGTCTGCTATTTCCTTGCCCTTAGCCTTATCTACTTTTGTTTTTATACGCATTAAAGCAACTCTTTTGTTTATTTTTTCAAGGGTTTCTGTATAATCTAAGTCCAATTTTTCTGAAAGTATCTTTGCAACCTTTTCAGGTTCTTTAACCTGTGCGTGAATAACACTTATAGCAGAAACACTTTTAGATGTTGCAATAGGTGTATTGTTTCTATCTAATATTTGACCTCTGACAGGAGAAATAAGTCTGTCCCTTGTCTGTTGTTCAAAAGCCAATTTCTGATAAAAAGGTCCTTTAAAATATTGTATGTAAAAAATTCTAAAAATAAGGCATAAAAGCAAAAATTCAAATGCAAAAAGCATAAAAGCTAATCTACGCCTTGATTTTAAGGTCACTCTCTCCATAATATCACCTGTATTTCTTTATATATTATATTATGAAAGAGTTGTGATAATAACAAAAAAGACAGACCCTTTAAGCCTGTCTTAAAAATATAATTTCAAATCCCATTTCTTTAAAGCCTGCATAAGCATTAAAACAATCATAATTTAATGGCAATCCATTTTTATCGCACTGCACAAAAATTTTCATAAAAATCCCTTCTCTTTTAAAAATATATAAAAAATGACAGCCCTAAGACTGCCTTTTCAGAACATCGAAAAACTAAAATTTCTAACAAACTTCTATTCAAAACTCGAGCTTTGCCCAAGTGAATAAAAAATTGAGCCTTAGAAAAGCTCAAACTATCTTTCCTTAATCTCATAATTTTTCAAAGCAATCTGTTTTATCGACAATCTCACACTAATTTCTTTTTCTTATTTTTACTCGGAACATATATACATTCTTCTTTATTATTGCTATTTCATTCATTTTTGTCAACAAAATCTAAAAATTTCAAAAAATTCCTTCATTTTAGTACACCCAAAACTCAAATAGAGGGGGACATTTGATACTTAAGGGGTGAAAGATAAATTTAAAAATAATTATTCCAACTCTAAAAAATGCTAAGTCCACTTGAATTTTTTAATTTGAAAAAAATTTCTAATTTAATTATATTTCTAGTTTTCATGTAATGAGTTGTTAAAAAACTCATTAGTATTTTCAATCACATTATTAATTATTTTTAAAATTTATCTCTCTAAAAAATTATATTAATAAATACGAGGAGTATAAATGAAAAAAAAAATAAATTTAGTAATTAATATTTTTAAAATTTTTAAAAACGTTGTAATTCCTGTTTTTGAATCAAGGAATGTACTACTAATAGTATCACTATTTATCTATATTTTTTCAACACTACTGTTGGCTAAATTTGATAAGTACATAAATAGTTCTAACAAAAAATTAGTATTCCTAACAAGATTAATTATTTTATCTTGTTTTACTATAAGTTTTTTGCTACTACTATGTGTATCCACTCCATTAGACTTAAAAACTTTGCACGAAACTGTCATTGAGTTAAGTAAGTCTTCGGAAAACGACAACTAATAACATACTTAATTATGTTATTTCTAAGGAAATACAACATTAATAGTATCACAAACTAAAAATTTGTGTTGTAAATTTCAATCCAAAACTTGAGTTTTTACTCTAGTGGAGGAAAAATTTGAGCTTAGAAAGGCATAAATTGCCTTTCTTCAAGCTCATAATTTTTATTCAGAGCAATGGTTTTTAGGTCAGGAACCCCATTCTTCAAGACTGCCATTTCCACTACACAAAATCCACAAAAACTGTATTTGCCAAATCTAAACCTTTTCTTGTAAGTCTTATATTATCTCCACACTTTTCCAATAGACCGTCTGAAATATGGGTATTTATTGCTTCTCCGTAAATATCATATATGTCATCGCCATAAAGTTTTTTGAAACTCTTTACATTAATACCCTCATTTCTTCTAAGACCTAAAAACATAAATTCAGAATAAATATCCTCTTTTGTAAGTTCTTCGTTTTCCACTACATAAGTGCCTACAATATAGTCATTCATATTTTCAGTATTTTTAAGTCGATGGTTATTTACAAGGCTTGATGCACCAAGTCCAAAGCCCTTATAATCTCCCCTTATCCAATACACATTATTATGAACCGACTCTTTTCCCTCTTTTGCAAAGTTGGAAATCTCATATTGATGAAAACCTTTTTCATTAAGAAAATCCTGTGCAAAATGGTACATTTCCCTATCCTGTATTTCATTAGGCAAGTTTAAGTCCATATCGTAAAAAGGCGTACCCTCTTCAATAATAAGACTGTAAGCTGAAATATGCTGAGGTTCTAAAGCACATACATTTTCAAGACTCTCTTTCCATTCCTCAAAAGTTTGGTCTGGCAAGTCAAACATCAAATCCACATTTATATTGTCAAAGCCTGCTTTTCTAGCCATAGTATAGGAATGTAAAAACTCCTCAACAGTATGAATTCTGCCTAGTTTTTTCAAGTGATGATTTTGCCAAGCCTGTAAACCAATACTTATTCTGTTAATACCAAAGGACTTATAATCCTTTAATTTTTCTTCTGTCAATGTGCCGGGGTTTGCTTCTATTGTAATTTCACAGTTTTTATCAAAAGTAAACTTTTCAAGGGCAGTAAAAATCTGCCCTATAAAACTACTTTCAATAACCGATGGTGTACCTCCACCAATAAAAATACTTTTAACAACATTGTCAGTTTCAAAAGCCTTTATTTCTCTAACAAGAGAGTCAATATATTCCTGTCTACATTCCATATTTGGAAAACTAAGGAAATCACAGTATTTACACTTGCTTACGCAAAAAGGTATGTGTATATATAATGCTATTTTATTATTCATCATCAAGTTTGAGAACGGACATAAATGCTGCCTGTGGAACTTCCACGCTACCAACCTGACGCATTCTCTTTTTACCTTCTTTCTGCTTTTCAAGAAGTTTCTTTTTACGAGAAATATCGCCACCGTAACACTTAGCAAGTACATCTTTTCTATATGCTGAAATAGTTTCTCTTGCAATTACCTTATTACCAATAGCTGCCTGAATAGGAATTTCAAACTGGTGTCTTGGAATTTCTTTCTTTAACTTTTCAGCCATTTTTCTACCCTTTTCTGCTGCACTATCTTCGTGAACAATAAAGCTAAGGGCATCTACAACTTCTCTATTTACAAGCATATCAAGTTTAACAAGTTTACTTTCTCTATATCCGATTAATTCATAGTCAAAACTTGCGTAACCTCTTGAACGAGATTTAAGAACATCAAAGAAATCGTATATAATTTCATTTAATGGTAATTTATAATTAAGTACGGCTCTTGTAGATTCAATATATTCCATACCTAAATATTCGCCTCGTCTTTGCTGGCAAAGTTCCATAATTGTACCAATGTACTCTGTTGGAAGTATGATTTCAGCCTTTACAATAGGTTCTTCCATTTTAACGATTGTACTTGGGTCTGGTAAATCACTAGGATTAGATAAGTCGAAATGAGTACCGTCTGTTAAATAAACCTTATAAATAACAGATGGAGCAGTTGTAACCAAATCAAGGTTATATTCTCTTTCCAATCTTTCCTGAATAATTTCTAAATGTAATAAGCCTAAGAAACCACAACGGAAACCAAAACCTAAGGCTACAGAAGTTTCTGCCTCAAAGTTAAGAGCTGCATCATTTAACTGTAATTTTTCAAGAGCATCTCTTAAATCCTGATATCTTGAACCGTCTGCTGGGAATATACCACAGTAAACCATTGAATTTACTTTCTTATAACCAGGTAAAGCCTCTTTAACAGGATTATTTGCAAGAGTTACAGTATCACCAGTATGAGTATCTCTTACATTTTTGATACTTGCTGTTAAGTAACCTACATCGCCAGCCTGTAATTTTTCAGTAGGAATAAACTGACCTGCACCAAAAGCACCAACTTCAACAACATCAAATTCCTTGTTAGTTGCCATAAAGCGAACTCTATCGCCCTTCTTTACAGTACCGTCAAAGACACGCATAAATACTATAACACCCTTATAGCTATCATAAAAGCTATCGAAAATAAGTGCCTTTAAAGGAGCATTTTCATCGCCCTCTGGAGCAGGAATATCTTCAATAATCTTTTTAAATACCTGGTCAATATTAATATCAGCCTTTGCTGAAATAAGAGGTGCATCTTCTGCATCAAGACCAATAACATCTTCAATTTCAGCCTTTACTCTATCTGGGTCAGCACTAGGTAAATCAATTTTGTTAATAACTGGAACTACTTCAAGGTCATTGTCTAAAGCAAGATAAACATTTGCCAAAGTCTGTGCCTCTACACCCTGAGCAGCATCTACTACAAGTATAGCACCATCACAAGCAGCCAAACTTCTTGATACCTCGTAATTAAAGTCAACATGGCCCGGAGTATCAATTAAGTTAAGTGTATATTCCTGTCCGTCTTCTGCCTTATAAATAAGACGAACAGCCTGTGCCTTAATTGTAATACCTCTTTCTCTTTCAAGGTCCATATTATCAAGAACCTGTGCCTGCATTTCTCTCTCTGTCAAAAGACCAGAACGCTGTATAAGTCTATCAGCTAATGTAGACTTACCATGGTCAATATGGGCTACAATGCTAAAGTTTCTAATTCTCGATTGTCTATCAGAACTCATATATATTCTCCTTACTAAATTTCTCTATACATACTTGCCCACTATTATAACATATTAACCACCTTAAAAGCAATTAATATGAAAAAAGTTTTCAAACTTTGTAAAAATATTTATATAAAACTATTGACAAATTATATTTATGGTGGTACAATGTATTTACAAACGGAGGTGAAGGTATGGCAAATAGTGTATACAGCATAGTCCTCAATGATGCTGTTGTTGAAGCGATAGACCGACTAGCTTACCAAAATGGTACGAACAGGTCTAGTATGATTAATAGGATATTGGCAGAAAGAGTGTCATACACAACTCCTGAACAGAGAATAAGGAATATTTTAGGCTATGTAGAAAAGAGCCTTGATTCCACAGAACTGTTTCAGATTTTAATGAATACGGGAGATTCCTCCCTTAACATTAAAAGCCCTTTTAAATACAAATATAACCCTAGTGTTAAGTATCAAGTAGTTCTTAACAAAGGTGGAAGTAACAAAAAAGGCGAATTAAGAGTGACAATGCGAACTCAGAACTCCACCCTTTTAGAGGAATTGGATAAGTTCCTTAATGTATGGAGTGCCATAGAACTTAAATACCTTGACGGAAAAATGCCTTGTGAATTATCATTTACAATTTCCAAGGGTAAATATGTTCGTGAGTTATATCTGCCAACTGACCAATATGATGAAAACACTATTGGTAGTTTAATAACAGCATATATCGAAAACTTTGATAGTGTAATGAAATTTTATTTTGATACAAATGATTCGACGAAAGCCGAAAAAATGTATCTTAAAAACCTTGAAAAAGCAGACTATATTATTTAGGGGGTTTGTTTATGAATTTAGAGAAATTTACACAGAAATCATTAGAGGCTTTACAGCTTGCCCAAAGTCTTGCTGCAGAGCATAACAACACCCAAATAGAAGAATGTCATCTTTTATATGCAGTAATTGCTCAAGACGGTGGCATTGGTGCAGAAATATTCAGAAAAATGGGTGTTGATGTAAATCAGCTTGCTTTTGATGTAAAACAGGCAGTTTCTTCTCTCCCTGGCGTTACTGGTTCAGGCGTAGAACAAGGAAAAATATATATTTCAGCTGATGTAAACACAATTCTTGCAAAGGCTGAAAGTATCGCATCTTCTATGAAAGATGAATATGTAAGTACAGAACACATTATTCAGGCTATTATCGAAAGTCCTGATACAAAAGTAAGTGGAATATTAAAGAAACACAATATCAGAAAACCAGAGTTTTTAAAGGCTATGAAAGAGATTAGAGGTAATACTAGAGTGACAACAGACAGACCAGAATCAACTTATGAAGCTCTTACAAAATACGGTCAAGACCTTGTTTCTCAAGCTGAAAAAGGCAAACTTGACCCTGTTATTGGTAGAGATACAGAAATTAGAAATGTAATCAGAATACTTTCAAGAAAAACTAAAAACAACCCTGTTCTTATTGGTGAACCTGGTGTTGGTAAAACAGCTATTGTTGAAGGTCTTGCAATGAGAATTGTAAAAGGCGATGTACCAGACAACTTAAAGGACAGAAGAATTTTCTCACTTGATATGGGTGCATTAATTGCTGGTGCTAAGTACCAAGGCGAGTTTGAAGAAAGATTAAAAGCCGTTCTTCAGGAAATTAAGAAATCAGACGGCAAGATTATCATGTTCATTGATGAGTTACACACTATTGTAGGTGCTGGTAAAGGTCAGGGTGCCATGGACGCCGGCAACTTGTTAAAGCCTATGCTTGCAAGAGGCGAGCTCCATTGTATTGGTGCTACAACACTTAATGAATACAGACAGTACATTGAAAAAGATGCAGCCCTTGAAAGGCGTTTCCAGCCTGTTATGGTAAATGAGCCTACAGTTGAGGATACAATTACTATTTTAAGAGGCTTAAAGGAAAGATACGAACTTTACCACAATGTAACTATTCAAGATAATGCCATTATAGCAGCTGCTACACTTTCTGACAGATATATTACTGACAGATTTCTTCCAGATAAGGCTATTGACCTTATTGATGAGGCTTGTGCTACTATAAAGACAGAAATGAATTCTATGCCAACTGAATTGGACGAAATTAATCGTAAGATTATGCAGCTCCAAATTGAGGAAATGGCACTTAAAAAAGAAGACGACAAGCTTTCTAAGGAAAGACTTGAAAAAATCCGCAAGGAACTTTCTGAACATCGTGAAGAATTTAATGCTTTAAAAGCTAAATGGGAAAACGAAAAGAAAGACATTGACAGCGTTTCTGAAATTAAGCAGAAGATTGATGACATTAATCATCAAATAGAAATTGCTCAGAGAAATTCTGACTAT
This sequence comes from Eubacterium sp. CAG:274, assembly GCA_000432155.1. Classification (GTDB taxonomy): domain Bacteria; phylum Bacillota; class Clostridia; order Lachnospirales; family CAG-274; genus CAG-274. The sequence goes on along the minus strand of FR888485.1, from coordinate 35,866 downwards.
GCAAAAGCTAGTAAACTTATGTATGAAGAATTACCTAAGTTAAAGGCACAGCTTGAAAATGCCAATGAATCAGCCGAAGACAAGGACAACAAGCTTCTTCGTACAAAAGTTACAGAAGAAGAAATCGCTATGATTGTTGGTCGTTGGACTGGTATCCCTGTTTCTAAGCTTATGGAAAGCGAAAGAAAGAAACTCCTTGACCTTGATAAAATTCTCCACAAGAGAGTTATTGGTCAGGACGAGGCAGTTCAGACTGTTACTGATGCCATTATTCGTTCAAGAGCTGGTATACAGGACCCTAACAGACCAATAGGTTCATTCTTGTTCTTAGGTCCTACTGGTGTAGGTAAAACAGAGCTTGCAAAAGCCCTTGCTGAGGCACTTTTTGATGATGAACGAAACATTGTCAGAATTGATATGAGTGAATATATGGAGAAATATTCTGTGAGCCGTCTTGTGGGAGCTCCTCCAGGATATGTAGGTTATGAAGAAGGCGGTCAGCTTACAGAGGCTGTAAGAAGAAAACCATATTCAGTAGTCCTCTTTGATGAAATTGAAAAGGCTCACCCAGATGTTTTCAATATACTTTTACAGGTACTTGATGACGGTAGAATTACAGACTCACAGGGTAGAACTGTAGACTTTAAGAATACAATTATTATCCTTACTTCTAACTTAGGTTCTAGCTTTATACTTGACGGTATTCAGCCAGACAACACTATTAGCGAAGAAGCCAGAGAACAGGTTAGCAACTTACTTAAATCACAGTTTAGACCTGAATTCCTTAACAGAATTGATGAAATTGTATTCTACAAACCATTAGCTAAAACTGAAATTACTAGCATTGTTGACCTTATGCTCCACTCTCTCGAAAATAGACTTGCCGACAAGCAACTTAAACTTGAGGTAACTCCTAGTGCTAAGGACTTCATTATAGACAGCGGTTATGACCCTGTTTACGGTGCAAGACCTTTAAAGAGATTTATACAGAGCCATATTGAAACACTTGTTGGTAGAATGATAATTGCAGAAGACCTTGCCCCAGATACTACAATCGTTGTAGATTATAACGGCAATAAGTTGGTTGCAAGTAGTAAGTAAGAAGTCAGGACTATCTAAAATGTCTTGGTTTTAATAAATTCTCCTTAATAGATAAGGCGTGGAAATTAATCCACGCCTTATTTTTTTACTTATCTACTTTCCAAATAAATATCCTTTCTAAATTCTTTCACTACCATAACTACACAAATTACTCCAGCAAAGAAATCGGCAACAGGTCCTGAATACATTACACCGTCTATACCTATAAACAACGGAATTACTATAAGCAAAGGCAAAAGGAAAATAATCTGTCTTGTAAGAGATAGGAATGTACCTATCTTTGGTTTACCTATTGATGTAAAGAAATTTGAAGTTATTGGTTGCATAAAGTTTATAAAAGTAAAAAACAAGAATATATGGAAATAATTAATTGCAAATGTATAGTATTCCTCTGAACCATTTCCAAAAATAGATATAATCTGGCGAGGTACTAACTGGAAAAGCAAAAATGCCACAATAGCCAATGCAAAGCCACATTTTATAGCAAATGTATAAGCTGTTTTAACCCTTTTATATTTTTTTGCACCATAATTGAAACTGGTTATAGGCTGAAGTCCTTGTGATATGCCAATAACAAAGGACATAAACACCTGATTTACCTTTGTTATAATACCTGCACAAGCAATAGGAACAGCCTCTCCATAAACAGAAATTGAACCATAGTATTTCAATGACTTATTCATAACTATTTGTACAACCATCATAGCCAACTGATTACTGAAAGGAGCAGTTCCAAGAGAAATTATCCTAGAAATTATCTTTTTACTAACTCTTAAATGTTCCTTGCCAACTACTACTGTTTTACAATGGCTTAAACACCATATTACCATTATAGCTGACAATATCTGACCTATAATTGTTGCAAGAGCTGCCCCTCTCATTCCCATATTAAGTCCAAAAACAAAAAGAGCATCTAAAAATGTATTTATAATTGCACCAGTTAAATTGCAAATCATACTTACTTTTGGTCTACCGTCTGCACGAATTAAATGCCCTCCACCAGTTGTCAATATAAGAAATGGAAAACCAAAGGCAATAACACCTGTATAAGTTTTTGCATAATCTAAAACATTATTCGGCGAACCAAAGAAATGCAATAAAGGTTCAAGAAACATTAATGTAATTACACATAAAACAATGCCACAGCTAAAAAGCATAACAGCTGAATTACCCAAATAGTAAACAGCTTTTTTCTTTTCTCCTGCCCCCATAGAAATATTAAAAGCTGATGCTCCACCTATGCCAAACAAAAGTGCAATAGCAACACAGGATATAGACAAGGGGAATGAAATATTTGTAGCTGCATTACCCAACTCTCCAACACTATGACCAATGAAAAACTGGTCAACTATATTGTAAAGAGAACCTACAAGCATAGCTATAATACTGGGGACTGCAAATTGAAAAAGCAATCCCTTTTCTGATTTATAGCCTAAGGGATTTTTTATTTGTTTTTCTTCTGTTGTATTCATATTTCCTCCTTTATATTTTCAATAGCCATTAATAAAAGTCTTTTAAGCTCTTTTTCCTCTTTATCAGACATATTTTTCGTAACTATACCGTTCCATTTTTCTATAGATTTTTTAATTGGTTCAATAGCCTGTTTTCCCTTTTCTGTTAAAAAAACTCTGTTACACCTTTTATCTACTTCATCTTTATTTTTCTCAATTAATCCCTTATCTATAAGAGATTTTATAATTCTGGCTACTGCACCCTTATCAATACCAAGGTCATTTACTATTTCATCTTGAGTTATACCATCGCCACAACTTAGTTTAAATATAACTGGATATTCTGACGATGTAATATTGTAGATTTTTAATTCTTTAGTGTAAAAAGATTGAGATTTTCTATGTATTACAGCCGTCAATTTGCCTATTCTGTTATTTTCCATAATCCCCTCCTATTTTCGAAAACATTTTACCACAAATTAGTTGACTAATCAACTAATTTTATTCAGAACAAATTAACTTTATTAATTTGTGGCTTGATATATCAAGCCATCGGATTTATCTTTCCGATTCACTATTATAAAAAAATTCCTCGTAATTAAACGAGGAATTTCAGAATTATTTAATTCGAACTCTTACAGTAGTTCCACTTTCTACCTTTACATTTGCCGATGGCATCTGTACATAAACCTGATTACCTGTAGATGTAGTGGTCTTTGTCTTGTCAGACTTACTTGTGTCTGTATCTGACTTTTCTTCTGTAGTAGTTTCAACATCTTCAAGTGGGTCATGAGTAGTTGTTTCAATAGCATAAGTTTCCTTTTCATCTGAATTAGAATTGCTATCGTCAGCTACACTACACTTAAATCCAGATGATTCCAACATACGCTTAGCATCACTTGCACTAAGTCCCGTAACATCAGGAACTGGCACAAGAGTTGTTTTTCCACTATTTGAAAGGCTTAACAACAACTTACTTGGTTTAGCTTTAAGCTGTGTACCTCCTGCTGGAGATTGCTTTGCAATAGTATCACCAGAACCAATAACCTCAAAGTCAATACCCTCATCAATAAGAGTTTCAATAGTTGATTTAAGGTTAGATTTTGTATAATCCTTAACAGTATAATTCTGTGCTGTATCAACTTTAGCTATACCAGATTTTCCATCATTATCTGGTGGAATAGCCTCATAATTTATAATCTTCTCTAAAAGAGTTTTCATCATAGGAACTGGAGTAGCTGCACCACCCACATCACTATAATTAGCTGGTTTATGAATAAGTGTAAGACAAATTATATTAGGGTCTTCAATAGAGTGATAAGCAATAAATGAAAGTGTGTACTTCTGCTTACTTCTATCGCCCTGCTGTGCTGTACCAGTTTTACCACCAAAAGCGTAACCCTGTATAGCAGCCTTTTTACCAGTACCCTCTGTAAATACATCTTCCATAGCTGTTCTTACGAAATCTGAAGTTTCCTTTGAAACAACTGACCTTACAACCTGTGGAGAATTTTCCTTAACAATATTACCGTCATTGTCAACTACCTGTGATACAACATATGGTCGCATAAGTTTACCACCATTTATGATAGATGAAAATGCTGTAATAGCCTGAATAGGGGTACAGTTAAAGCCCTGACCGAAAGAACTTGTTGCCATTTCAGCTGAATGAAGATTTGATAAAGAGTATAAAAGATTAGAAGCACTTGCCTCGTTAGGTAAATCTATACCTGTCTTTTCACCAAAACCAAAATCGTGCTGATACTGTAAATACTTTTCTGCACCTAACTTTGTAATAATTTCCATCATACCAATGTTACAAGATTGAGCAAGAACACCAGTAAGACTTAATGTACCATGACCATTTCTGTTGTGACAATGGATTTCATAGTCTGCAATCTTCTTAACACCACCGCAGTAGAAAGAATCTGTAGACTTTATTACGCCTTCTTCAAGAGCCATAGCCACTACAATAGGCTTATAAATAGAACCTGGTTCAAAGGTATCTGTAATAGCAAAGTTTTTCCATGCCTTGTTTGCCAAATCGTTTTTCTGCTTGTCGGTCATTTTATCCCAAGTAGATGAAATATTAGTTTTACCTAAATCAGTAAGTTTCATTGGGTCATTTAAGTCAAAGCTAGGATACTGTGCCATAGCATATATTTCGCCAGTTTTTGGATTCATTACTATAGAATCTGTATATTCTGGGTCATAGGCATCGTAGGCAGTTTTACATACATCTTCTGCAAACTGCTGTATGTTTGCATCAAGAGTTGTTACCAACTTGTTACCCTTAACAGGGTTTTCTCTCTGGGTAACAATAGAACCGTTTCTTTCATAAGTTCTAAATGTTCTACCTGGAATACCTGTCATATCATCATTGTAAACAGACTCAATACCCCAAGACGCCTCGCCTCTTGTAAAGCCAATTACCTGTGCTGCAAGAGTACCATGTGGATAACTTCTCTTTGTATCCTGTTCAGCATAAAGCCAGTTACAGTTAAGGTCATTTATTTTTCTACCTACACTAATAGGAACTTTCTTAGCAAGTATGAAGTAGTGTGTATCCTTAGCCGGTTTTTTATTTGCATCAAGGGCTACATAACTTCTTATTGTTTCAACAGGAATACCAACAATCTTATTTATGTTGTTAATTGTTTCTTCTTGCTTGTCCTGTTTCTGTTCCACCATAAGACGCACATCAAGTATAATGTTAAATACAGTTTCGCCTACAGCAAGAGGTTCGCCATTTCTATCTACAATATCCCCTCTGTTAGGACTTACAATTTTGTCCTGTATTCTATTTACCTGATTGTAAATAGCAGATTTTTCATAATCTTTTCCGTCAGCCTTAATAGCAAAAACTCTATAAAGACCTACATATGAAAGAAGTATAACAAAAACCAAAAGCATACACAAAAGCCTACCTGTAACATTGGTAGGCTTTGTAGTATGTGCTTTTGCCTTTGGTCTTGAATTATTAATTTTATTAGCCATAATTATCAACCCTCAAAAATTCTCTGTATCTTAGACCAAACTTTACTTAAATAACTTTCGTTAGCATTACTTTGGCTATACTGAACTGTATAGCTTTCTTTTGGCACTTTAATGTGCATAATCTGATATTCTGCCGGTTTTTGTAATCCCAGTTTTACAGCCTCATTTTCGATTTTCTTCAAATCAAGGCTTTCTTCAATACTGTTTTCCAAAAACATATTTTCTTCCTGTAGCGTTGCCACCTGTTCCTGCATACCAACTATACTATCTCTCTTTGTACTATTAGATGCAAAAACAATTAAGTTGACCAAAGCCATAGTAAACAACAATGCAATAGTTCCGTAAGTCTTAACAAGACTTAAAGGAGCTACCTCTCTAGCTCTGGCAAAAACAATTCTTCTCTTAGGCTTACGAGGAGCAGATACTCCTGCATCTGTTGCATAATCAAGTGCTTCAGATGTATAGTTATATCTATTACTGCTGTAATATCCTCTTTCAGCATTATTCATTCCATAGTTAGAATAATTTCTACTTCCATAATTTCTGGAGCTGGAATATGTATTTCTGCCATATCTTGTTGAGGAGGAATTTCGTGAAGAATAAGTATTTCTTGTGGCAGGTCTTGTCTTTACTGTATTTCTGCCATTATTCCTCATACTTATCCCTCCTTTCTTTTTTCTCATTATAATTTTTCTACAATACGAAGTTTTGCACTTCTTGAACGATGATTTACCTCTAACTCCTCTTTAGACGGAGCAATAGGCTTTCTTGTAATGACTTTTACTTTAGGCTTTTTGCCACATACGCAAATAGGGAAATCTCTTGGGCAAGTACAAGGATTTTCCAAATTTCTAAAGACATTTTTAACTATTCTGTCTTCAAGAGAGTGGAAAGTAATAATACATATTCTTCCACCAGACTTTAATATATCTACCATACTGTTAATGGTATCTTCTAATATTCCCAATTCATTATTTACTTCTATTCTGATTGCCTGAAAAGTACGCTTTGCCGGATGTGGTCCGTCAGCTCTCGCACCCTTTGGTACAGCCTTTTTAATAACTGAAACTAATTCGAAAGTAGTTTCAATAGGCTTAATTTCTCTTTCCTGAACAATAAACTGAGCTATTCTCTTTGCCCATCTTTCTTCCCCGTATTCCCTTATAATACGGTTAAGCTCGTCCATAGAATACTCGTTGACAACCTTATAAGCAGACAAAGGACTACGAATATCCATTCTCATATCAAGAGGTGCATCATGATTATATGAAAAACCTCTTTCTGCCTCATCTAACTGATGTGAAGACACACCTAAGTCTAATAAAAAGCCGTCAACACTTTCTTGACCTAAATCAAGACTTTCAATTATATTTTCAATATTTGAGAAATTGTCGTGAACATACTTTACATTTGTATAATCCTTTAATCTTTCTGACGCTGCTGCAATAGCATTACTATCCTGGTCTATGCCAATAAGCATACCCTTGTCAGAAAGTCTTTTAACTATTTGAGAGGAATGTCCCCCTCCACCTAGTGTGCAATCAACATACACACCATCAGATTTTATATTAAGTCCCTCTATACATTCGTTAAGAAGTACAGAAACATGTTCAAAATTCATTTTCTCAAATCCTTATAATCCAAATTCAGCCATATCCTCAAACAGGCTTTCATCAACAGGGTCGGAATTGTATTCTTTCCATTTTTCCCTGCTCCATATTTCAGCTCTATCGTTGCACCCGATAGAAACTATTTCTTTTTCCAATCCTGCAAACTCTCTCAAAGTTTGGGATAATGTAATTCTGCCATTATTATCTGGCACACATTCCATAGCACCAGAAGTATAATAACGCACTATTCTTCTAGCATTAGGATTTGTTAGTGGCAGTTTAGATAGCTTTTCTTGCAGTTTTTCCCAACCTTCAGTAGTGTAAACAAACAAACATCCGTCATTTCCTTTAGTGATATAAAAACAATCACCAAGAATATCACGGAATTTAGCTGGCAAAATAACTCTGCCCTTTGAGTCAATATTATGATTATATTCCCCTATAAACATAACAACACCACTCTCTAGTTATGTAAAACCACTTTCCACCACTTTCAACCACTTACATAATATAATAATACATTTCGGGCAAAATTACAAGTGTAAATTTATTAACATTTACTTCAGGAATATAGTAATTATGCTGAATTTTCGACATTTTTCTACTTTTAAAATCCCATTTCAAAAGCACCAAAAACAGCCTAAATACAGTATATCACACCTTTTTTTACTTACACAGGGATTTTAACATTTCTTAAAAAACAAGTAATACTTTAGTAATATTTATTTTCCATACAATAATTTTGTTAATTATTAATAATTTTCATTTACATAACCCAAAGGTAAATTGTATATAATCACAACCAACATTACACTTATGTTACACCTACAATACAACCTCTTATCAATTTTGACTTTAATATGTAATATGCTTTCCCTTATTTTCCTAAATTTATAACAATTTTGTAATATATTTTATTTTTTATCAGAAAATGAAACAATTTCAAATAAATTCTTTTTGCCCCTGTTTTTTAACAACTTTATTTATATTTTATACGGAAATTACCAAGCCCTTTCATTTTTTAATCATAAAATTAGCCTGTTTAACATCTAATACATTAAAAGGAGGTTTTTATATTGTTAAAAAAAATTATAGCAACAACTCTGTTACTTGTACTTACACTTAATTCAACAGCTTTCTCTGCCACAGCTCCAGATATAGATGCAAAAGCCTCTCTGCTTATGGAGGCATCTACTGGTAAAATATTATCACAGCAAAACTCTGACACAGCACTTCCTCCTGCCAGTGTTACAAAGGTAATGACATTACTTTTAATATATGATGCCGTACATAATGGAAAAATTAAGTGGACAGATAATGTCACTATATCTGAGCATGCTGCTAGTATGGGTGGTTCTCAAATTTTTCTTGAGCCAAATGAAGTACAAACTGTAGAAGTTCTTACAAAATCTATAGCTATTGCGTCAGCTAATGATGCAGCCGTTGCTATGGCTGAATTTATTGGAGGTAGTGAAGACGCTTTTGTTGAATTAATGAACCAAAAGGCAAAATCTCTGGGTATGAAAACTGCTCATTTTGAAAATGCTTGTGGACTTGATACCGACAACCACCTTTTAAGTGCAAAGGATATTGCCATAATGAGTAGAGAACTTATTACCAAATATCCCGAAGTAACAAAATACACTACAACATGGCAAGACACAATCACACATACAACAAAAAAAGGTACAACTGAATTTGGACTTACAAACACAAACAAACTTTTAAAGTGGTATAACAACGCTACAGGGCTTAAAACCGGCTCAACTGGAAAAGCTCTTTACTGTCTGTCTGCAACGGCTAAAAAAGACGGTATGGAGCTTATAGCCGTTATTATGGCAGCACCAGACCCTAAATTAAGATTTAGAGAGGCTATACAGCTTTTAGACTTCGGTTTTGCTAATTATAAACTAATACATGGTAAAAAAGTTGGAGAAGAAATAACTGATGTTCCTATTTATAAAGGAGAAAAAGACACCGTAAAAGCCGTAGTACAAAGAGAATTTACAACTCTTGCCAATAAGGGTTCAAAAGCTGAATTGACGACTAAAACAGAAATTATACCATCTGTTCAAGCCCCTGTAGCAAAGGGAACTAAATTGGGAGAATTGGTATATTACATAGGAAATAAGGAAATGGGTAGAGTAAATTTAATATCCAAAGACGCAGTAAATAAGGCTAATTTAGGCACTATGTTTCAACGATTGACTTATTTATGGTTTAGATAGAAAAAGGCTGACTAGCATTTGCTAGTCAGCCTTTAGTGAATCGGAAAGATATATCCGATGACTTGTTTACAAGTCACATTTTGCAAAGCAAAATGTTCTGAATAATGAACCGAAAGATTAATCGGTCACACAAAGTGTGACTTTCAACGAAGTTGAAAGTTCTGACCGTTGAATCGGGAAGATTAACCCGATTACTTGTTTACAAGTCATACGAAGTGTGGCTTTCAACGAAGTTGAAATTTCTGAATACATCTAAGCTACACTATTTTATTGTGGACCACCGTAAGGTACAAGTTCGCCACTACCTAATGTATGAGTTTCGCCCTGAAGGAAATCATTTAATGGGTTATTCATATTGTAGTAAAGAATATTACCAGCAAGGTCAAGGTTATTAAATGCTGTATCTTCAAGTTCGAGAGCATCTACATAACTTGTGTTAGTAAGTGTAAGTTTTGCATCTGTAGCAAGTTTTACATTTACAACCTGACGGCTATCTACATCAATAGCACCCTTGTATGATGAACCACTACCAATGTTAAGATTTACCTTTGTATTGTAATCTGGAGTAATATCCCCTGTAAGTTCCTGATTTTTCAAAGTAATATTAAGTGTTGAGCCCTTTGACTGCTTAACGCCGTTACTAACATTGTCAAAAACAGAGTCACAAGTAATATCAGAATTTGAAATAACAACATCTGCTACGCAATCTGTAAGCTGTAAAAGAGGAGCTTTATTTGTTGAAATAGTAGACTCATCAATATTAATATTTGTTGAGTTTGTATTTGTATCGTCTACTTCGCCCTTACTAACTTCATTACCAGCTATAACAATAGGAGTAACGCCCTTATCAGTTACTTCTAACTTAGAACCGTTAGACATTTCAAATGTAGAACCACCTAAAAGTGAAACAGATGAGAACTTACTAGTTGCTATTGTAGACTTATCTAATTCAAGAGTACCACCCTTAACAACTGCACCAAACATTGTAGTAATCTTACCATCTGACTTTATTGTACTGTCTTTAAGTGTTACCTTTGATGTACCGTCAATATTTAAAGTATTTGCTTCACTAGCTGAAACTGTAGAATTTTCTACATTAGCTCTACCATTGTCTGAAACAACAATAGCGTCATAACCATAAGATTTAACAGTTGAACCAAATACACCAAGTGTACCATTAGCCATCTTTAAAACGCTGTCTTTCTGAGAAGCAAAGTCTATTGTACAATTTGTAAATGACGCATCTTCTCCGTCATAAGCCTTTGATTCTGTTACAGCAGTCTTCTTGTAATCATTACCCTGAATTTCCTGTTCTGCGTTCTTTTCAGCTTCTTCTTTATCCTTTTTAGCCTGTTCCTTATCGGCAATCATTTCCTTAGCTGTATCTATGTATGAACAAGTTTTGCTGAAAATAGTAGCCATTTCTGCTCTTGTCATAGTATCGTTAATGTTAAGTTTTCCGTTACTACCACTTACGATACCCATTTTTGTAAGTGTACCAGCAGCAAGCTGTAATTCAACATTGTTAAGTGTATCGCTGTCGCTATACATTGAGCAGTCAGTTGTACCATTACCAAGAATATAGTTCTGGTTTAAAAGACCTCTGTAAATGTAAAGCATAGCGTCGCCTCTTGTAATTGGGCTATCTGGGAAGAAAGTATTTGAATTATCAAAAATACCATTACCTGTACAGTTAATAATATACTGATGATAATAAGAATTTTGGTCTACATCTACATAGCCAAATGCAATTTTAGATGCTTCCTTTAATTCAAAAGTCTTGCTAAGGAAGATAGCAAAATCCCCTCTTGTAATTGTTCCACCTGGGTTAAATTTATTGTTACCAACACCAGAAGCAATTTTTCTTGATGCAATATCGTCTACAAACTGAGCTGACCAACCATAGCTATTCTTATTTACATCAGAGAAGTATATAGAATTGCCAGTTGAATTAGAAGAAATTACATTTATTTTTGTGCTACTATCTGCACTACCAATAGTAGTAGTTTCAGTATCTTCTTCAGTAGTTTTTTCTGTTGTACTTTCCTTTGTAGTTACTTCTTTATTTGCACTACCCTCTGTTTTAAGACCAGTTGAGCTTTTCTGTTCTTGTGTTGTAGTTTCAGTTTCTGCCCCTGCACCTACAGAAGATGTTTTTGTAGATGTTCCCATAGATTTAGTCTTACCATAACAGCTAATTGAGCCTAAAGCCATAGCAAGGCATAAACACGCTGATACAGAAAGATTTAAAAACTTTTTCATTTATTTATCCTCCTATCAATATACATTTTCTTTCACTTAAAAACATTGTCGCATAAATACCTATTTTTTGCAATAGATTTTACATTAAATTTTTATTTAAAATTTGATTTATATAGCATTTTTGCCAAATATATGGTACTATTTATCCATATTATGTTTAAGGAGGAAAAATAATGAAAAAATTATTCTCTACAATTGTAATTTCTGCTCTATTATGTGTAAATACATTTGCCACACCAGTAGTTGTAAACTCAGAACCAGCCACATTTGAAAAACCTGTTATTATAAGACAGAGTACAAGTTTTCTTTCATTGCGTGAAATTGCCTCTAATCTTTTAGACAATGTAAATTTACAATGGAATGCTGAAAACAAAACAGCTATACTTACATCAAATAATATTACTGTGCAAGTTCCTATTGGAACAAATTACATAATTGTAAATGACAATACAAGGCCTATTGACGCCAATAATTCACAGGTAACAAGTTTTATTGAAAACGGAACCACTTATGTTCCTATTCGCTGTATTGCAGAGTCTTTTGGTTATGTTGTAAACTATAGTGACAATACTATATATGTTTCAAATAAAGACACACAAAATTCAACACTTCCTCAATTTTCAGAAATGAAACAGGGAGAAACTATAGCTACTATGCACACATCAATGGGAGATATTGTATTCAGATTTTTCCCACAATATGCCCCAAAGGCTGTAGAAAACTTCCTTACCCACGCAAAAAATGGCTATTACAACAATGTGGAATTTCACAGAGTTATAAACAATTTTATGATACAGGCCGGCGACCCTACAGCAACAGGTGCAGGTGGCGAAAGTATATGGAACAAGCCTTTTGAAAACGAAGTTACTTTAGATTTGAGAAACTTCAGAGGTGCTTTATGTATGGCAAATGCCGGTCCAGATACTAATGGCAGTCAGTTCTATATTGTACAAAATAAAAATGTGGGAAATATGTTTGACAGTATTGATAGTGCAAAAAATGAAATATATTACAGCAAAGACGGAAAACAAATTACTGTAGGACAGGCATTTTCTGATGATATAATAGAGCTTTACAAGAAATACGGTGGTTACCCTAGTCTTGATATGGGTTATACAGTATTTGGTCAAGTAATAGACGGTATGGATATTGTAGACAAGATTGCATCAACAAAAACAGACGATTTTAACAAGCCTGTAGAAAAGGTAGTTATACAATCTATTGATGTAACAGAATATAAATAAATACATATCACAACAAATTCAATTTGCCATAAGATACAAAAAGAGACTCTCCACTTTTTAAGTGGAAAGCCTCTTTTTTATTTATCTAGGGGAAATTATTAATGACAAAGAACACACAACTATTTTTAGCCTTCAATAGCTACATAATTCTTCTTTTCAATCTCTGGTTTCTTTTCTTTCTTAGGTACTTCAAGTTTCAAGATACCATGCTTAAATGAAGCCTTAATATCTTCCTGAGTTACGGCATCGCCTACATAGAAACTTCTTCTGCAATCGCCGGCATATCTTTCTCTACAAATGTATTTAGAGTTCTTTTTATCTTCCTTATCCTCGTCAAGACCCTTAGCAGCCTCTACAGTAAGATAACCATTTTCCAAAGAAACCTTTACTTCGTCTTTTGTAAATCCAGGTAAATCCATATACAATTCGTAACCCTCATCATGTTCCTTAATATCGGTATTCATAATGTTTTTACCTCTATGACCGTAAAGCTTCTTTTCAGCCTTTCTCATATCTCTGTTAAACCAAGTATCATCAAAGAAATCATCAAATAAACCGTTAGTAAAAATGTTAGACATTAACATAAACTCACTCTCTTTCTTATTCTTCAAAACAATAACTTTAAATCAACTATAAATCAGCCCTCAATAGGAATATACTTCTTTTCCTCTACTTGTGGCTTTGGTTCAATCTTTGGTACAAACATCTTCAAAGTACCATTTTCAAATTTAGCCTTTATATCCTCCTGAGTAATATCATTACCTACATAAAAGCTTCTGTTTGCTGTACCATAATATCTCTCTCTACGAATGTAGTTGCCCTTTTCATCTTTTTCATCATTATTACTGTGAGAAGTAGCTTCTACTGTTAAATAACCATCTTTCAACTCTGCGTGAACATCTTCTTTATGCACACCTGGAATATCCATTGTAATCATATAACCTTTTTCATTTTCTTCTACATCAGTATTCATAAATGTACTTGAATTATTTGAAGTTTCAAAAGGTTCAATAAAATCATTTAAAAAACTTTCTCCAAAAATACTAGGCATCAACATAAGTCATCCTTCTTTCTATAATCATAAGCCGAATTTTTTATATCGAACCCGGAGCGTTTTGGAAATCAAAATAGACACAAACCAACGGGAACAACTTTCACATCAATAGGTGTCTTCATTCTTTCCTTTTCCTTTGTTCTGACTGTATTATAGCACTCTTGTTAGCACTCGTCAATAGTGAGTGCTAATAATTCATAATTTCTTCATAATTTTATTTATAACATATAACATAACAATAAAAAAGCCCACTCAAACTACAAAAGTAGTCTGAATGGACTTAGTTATAGTAATAGTATTATCTACCTTTTACCTTTAATCTTGTCATAGCTCTTGACAAGGCAGCCTGTGAATGATTGTATTCCAAAATACTCTGTTTCTGACGCATAGCTTCCTCGGCTCTAATCTTAGCCTCCTCAGCACGCCTTGCATCAATTTCTTCTGGGTATTCTGCAGTATCAACAATAACTTCCACCTGTTCAGGCTTAATTTCAGCAAAGCCCTGACCTACGGCGATAATATTTTGTTTACCATTTGCAGTAAATCTACATTCGCCACTAACAATGGCTGTAACCATTGGTTCATGGTCTGCAAGAACACCGTGTTCGCCATCTATTGCTGGCAATACAATACTTTCGCAAGGGCCAGAATAGAAACTTCTATCACAGGTTGTTATTTTAAGATTAAATTCTTTTGCCATAAGTCACACCTCTTTCGGCATTATGCCTCCATTGTTTTAGCCTTTTCAATGACATCTTCAATAGTTCCAGCAAAGAGGAAAGCAGCTTCTGGATATTCGTCCATATCGCCATTAATAATAGCCTTAAAGCCTCTAATAGTTTCCTTTAATGGAACATACTTACCTTTGATACCTGTAAAGACTTCACCAACAGAGAATGGCTGAGAAAGGAATTTCTGAATTTTTCTTGCTCTATAAACTGTAAGTTTATCTTCATCGTCAAGTTCTTCCATACCAAGGATACCAATAATATCCTGTAATTCCTTATATCTCTGTAAAATTTCCTGTGTCTGTCTTGCTACTGTATAGTGTTCCTCGCCTACTACATCAGGTTCAAGAATACGAGAAGTTGATTCCAATGGGTCAACTGCTGGGTAAATACCCTGTTCAACAATCTTTCTTGAAAGAACTGTTGTTGCATCAAGGTGAGCGAAAGTAGTAGCAGGAGCAGGGTCTGTAAGGTCATCAGCAGGAACATAAACGGCCTGAACTGATGTAATAGAACCATCTTTAGTAGATGTAATTCTTTCCTGTAAAGCACCTACTTCGTTAGCAAGTGTAGGCTGATAACCTACGGCTGAAGGCATACGGCCAAGAAGTGCTGAAACTTCTGAACCAGCCTGTACATATCTAAAAATATTATCAATGAATAAAAGCACATCTTGATGCTGTTTATCTCTGAAGTACTCAGCCATTGTAAGACCTGTCTGAGCAACTCTCATTCTTGAACCAGGTGGCTCATTCATCTGACCAAATACTAAGGCAGTCTTTGAAATAACGCCTGATTCATTCATTTCTGACCAAAGGTCGTTACCTTCTCTTGAACGCTCACCTACACCAGTGAAGATTGAGTAACCACCATGTTCAGTTGCTATATTGTGAATAAGTTCCTGTATTAATACGGTTTTACCTACACCGGCACCACCGAACAAACCGATTTTACCACCCTTTGCGTAAGGGGCAAGAAGGTCAATAACCTTAATACCAGTTTCGAGAATTTCTACAACTGGGCTCTGGTCTTCAAAACTAGGTGGGTCTCTATGAATAACCCACTTATCATCACACTTTACTTCTTCGCCACCGTCAATAGCTTCGCCAAGAACATTGAACATACGACCAAGTACGCCTTCGCCAACTGGTACTTTAATACCGTCGCCTGTAGCAGTAACTACCATATCCTTTGCTAAACCTTCGCTGGCAGCAAGTGTAATACATCTAACGATACGGTTACCCATAAGCTGGGCAACCTCCATAACAACCTTTTTACCGTCAACTTCAACAGTCAGAGCGTCTTTAATAAGTGGAAGTTTACCTTCGTCAAACTCAACATCAACAACCGGTCCTAATACCTGAACAATTTTACCTGTATTAATTTCCATATTATTCCAGTTCTCCAAAAGGAGAATAGCTCCTTTCTATAAAATTAATCTGCCTGTAATGCAGAAGCACCACCGACAATTTCGTTTATTTCTTGTGTAATAGCTGCCTGTCTTGCTCTATTGTACAACAACTCAAGGTTCTTGAGCATATCTGTTGCACTATCTGTTGCAGACTTCATAGCTACCATACGAGCATTATGCTCACTTGTATATGAAGAAACGAGAGCAGAATATATAAGACCCTTTACATAGTTAGGTACAAGGTTCTTTAATACTGCCTTTGGAGATGGAGAGAATATAGCAAACTGGTTATATTCTTCCTTGTTTTCTACCTTTTCAAATTTCTTTCTTTCAAGTGGCAAAATTTTTGAAACATCAGCCTCACAGCTACCATTTTTTGTCTTACTGAAAATCATATAAACTTCGTCTATATAACCCTTGTCATAAAGTTCAATAACTCGTTCTGCAATATCTCTAGCTCTATGAGGATTAGGATTCTGAACAGTCTGTGTAAATTCAATATCTACTAAAACACCCTTTTTTTCAAAGTAGTGTTTACCCATCTGCCCAACAACGAAAAGTGTATTATTATTTCCCTTTGCAAGCCATTGTTCTGTAAGCTTTATAACATTGTGATTATAAGCACCTGCAAGACCTTTATCAGCTGTAACAACAATGAAAAGTCTATTTACCTTGCTTTCGTCAACAGGTGGCTTATCATTTATGTACTTATGAGTAACTTCTGGCTCAATATGCTCCATAATATCTGCCATTGTATTTGACAAAGCCTTGTAATATGGCTTTGTACGGTCATACTGTTTCTGTGCCTTCTTTAACTTAGAAGAAGAAACAACATACATGGCTTTGGTGATTTTCATAGTATCCTGAATACTTTTCATTCTATTACGAATTTCTCTCATATTCGCCATACATTATCACCTACTTTTGAAAGCCTTAATATCAGACAAAATCTTTTCCTTTATTTCATCAGTATAAACTTGCTTTTCATCAATTTCCTTGATAAGCTCTGGGTCTGTATTTTCAATAAATTCAAGCATTTCAGCCTGATAAGCCTTTATATTCTTTAAGTCAACATCCATAAATGACTTATTGTTACAAGCACAAAGAGTAATAATTTCTCTATGTAACTGCATTGGCTTGTTAAGTGGCTGTTTTAATATTTCTACAAGTCGCTTACCATGTTCAAGAAGTTCCATAGTTGCCTTATCCAAATCAGAACTAAACTGAGTGAAGGCTTCCATTTCTCTGAACTGAGCTAGGTCAATTCTAAGAGAACCTGACATCTTCTTCATAATCTTAGTCTGGGCAGCACCACCAACTCTTGATACAGAAAGACCAACATTTACGGCAGGTCTTACACCAGCGAAGAATAATTCACTTTCAAGGAAAATCTGACCATCTGTAATAGAAATTACATTAGTTGGAATGTATGCTGAAACATCGCCAGCCTGAGTTTCAATAATTGGTAATGCAGTAATAGAACCTCCACCAAGATTGTCGCTAAGTCTAGCAGAACGTTCCAAAAGTCTTGAATGTAAGTAGAATACGTCACCAGGGTAAGCTTCACGTCCTGGTGGACGCTTTAAGAGCAAGCTCATTGCTCTGTAAGCTACAGCGTGCTTTGATAAATCATCATAAACAATCAAAACATCCTTACCCTTGTGCATAAAGTATTCAGCAATAGCTGTACCAGCATAAGGAGCTATATACTGTAAAGGAGCTAAATCACTAGCTGTTGATGAAACAACAATA
This sequence comes from Eubacterium sp. CAG:274, assembly GCA_000432155.1. Lineage (GTDB taxonomy): Bacteria > Bacillota > Clostridia > Lachnospirales > CAG-274 > CAG-274. The sequence goes on along the minus strand of FR888485.1, from coordinate 18,028 downwards.
GTGTAATCCATAGCACCATGCTTTTTAAAGTTAGATACAATCTGAGAAATTGTAGATGCTTTCTGACCAATAGCAACGTATACGCAGATTACATCTTTACCCTTCTGGTTAATAATTGTATCAGTAGCAATAGAAGTCTTACCTGTCTGTCTATCACCGATAATTAATTCTCTCTGTCCACGACCAATAGGGAACATAGCATCAATAGCAAGGATACCTGTTTCCAATGGAACGCTTACAGACTTTCTGTCTATAACACTAGGAGCTGGGTTTTCAATAGGTCTGTACTCGTCAGCAGGAATACTACCCTTGCCATCAATAGGAGCACCAAGAGCATTTACTACTCTGCCAAGCATAGCATCACTTACGCCAATACCAGCTTTCTTACCTGTACGAACAACCTTTGAACCTTCTGTAAGCTCTCTGTCAGAACCAAGAAGAACGACACCAATAGTCTTCATTTCAATATTCTGAACAAGACCTCTAACACCGTTTTCAAATTCAACGATTTCACCGTACATTGCGTGATTAATACCGTAAACATTGGCAATACCATCACCTACAGAAACAACTGTACCTGTTTCCTGTATTTCAGTTTTCACGTCATAGTCTTCTATTTCGCTTTTTAATACAGATATAATCTCCTCTGGATTAATATTACTCACCCTGCTCACCTCCAATCATATTTTTGTTTTAATTTATTAAAAGTATATTTAAAGCTCTTATTATACTCAATATCCCCAACCTTGAGAATAAATCCACCAATGAGTTCAGGGTCATTTACAACAGAAATATTAACTTTTTCCTTGTTGTATTTTGACTTGAGCATATTTTCCATACCCTTTAATTCGTCATCATCTGGATTTTCAGTAACAAAAAGAGTAGCTTTTAAAATTCCCTCTTTATCATCAATAAGTTCTTTATATACTTGGTAAACCTCTGCATAACTTGTAATTCTACCGTTATCGCAAAGACATTTTACAAAGGAAGAAACTTCCTTATCAAAAATTTTATCTATTATATTGTGTTTTACTGCTTTAGTTACAGTAGGATTATCCAACGCTGTAAGAAGTTCATCACTTCCATTAAGGATATTATAGAAATTCTCAACAGTTTCAGTAGGATAATTCAACTGAAAAAGCAATTTGCCGTAGTCTTGGGCCAAATTTGTCATTGAGTGTCACCTGCCTCAGATAAAAAGTCATCAATGAGCTTTTTATTTGTTGTAGCGTCCACATTTTTTTCAACAAGTTTACTTGCCATACTAATAGCCAAATCAGCCATTTCTGCTTTAGACTGTTTAATAGCCCTTTCCTTTTCCTGAGCAATAGCCTTGTCTGCATTAGCCATAATAGCTGCTGCATCTTTGTTGCCCTGTTCAATAATGCTATTGTATTCAACTTCGGCTCTTGTCTTAGCATCTTTTACAATATCAGCTGCCTGATTTTTAGCACTGTTAAGAGTATTTTCGTATTCACCCTTCATCTGCTCTGCATCATCTTTAGCCTTTTTAGCATCATCTAAATCCTGCTGAATCATAGCTTTTCTTTTTTCCATAATTTCAGTAACAGGTTTAAAAAGGAATATTTTAAGCAAAACGAACAAGACTAGAATGTTAATCACATTATAAAGAATACTTATATTAAATGTTAACATATAGTCTCACTCCTTATATCTTACTTTAAGAATAAAATACACATTACGGCAATAACGAAACCGTAAATAGCTGTTGCTTCTGCAAGGGCACAACCTAAAAGAAGGTTCTTTGTAATCTTACCTTCTGCTTCCGGCTGTCTAGCAATAGCATCTACTGCCTTAGAAGTAGCCAAACCAATACCAATACCTGCGCCTAAACCTGTTAATACTGCAATACCTGCACCAACTGCAACTAACATAAATAAAACATCTCCTTAATAAAAAATATAATTTTTAAGTTTTTAGTCCTCTAAGTTTTCTTTCATAAACAAAGAAGTCAAAAATACAAATACATATGCCTGAATACCACCATCAAAAATGTCAAAGTAGAAACTAAATGGTAATGGTATAAGAACGGCACACACATGCTTTAAAAGCTCCATTACTATAAAGCCACCAAGTATGTTACCAAAAAGTCGCATACAAAGTGATAATGGACGAATAAAGACCTCAAGAACATTAATAGGAGCTACAATAGGAATTGGTTCCACAAAATGATGTAGCCATTTTTTAATGCCCTTTTCGTAAATACCGCTACCTTCAATAAGTAGGATACTCATTAAGGCAAGAGCAGTTGTCATATTTATATCCTTAGTAGGTGGTGTAATGCCAAACAAACCTATTGTATTAGCTACACCAAGATAAATAAGAACTGTACCTAAATAAGGTATGTACTTCTTGCCTCTTTCTCCGAGAAGTTCTGTAAAGAAATTGTTTATAAACCCAACGATTGCTTCTACAACCATTTGTGGCTTAGATGGAACAATCTTTAAATTTCTCGTGAAAAGGATTGATACTATGACCAGAAAAGCCATAATACACCAAGTGATAATTACTGATTCTGGAATATTCAGTCCACCAATGACGTAAGCTTTATTATTCAAAGCCCCTATCATATCCTTGGACAGTTCCTCCATAGGCTCACCTCCCTATACAGTCTAATATCAATAAGATATTTTAATGCTTTATTTTTTAAAAGTCAACAATTTACAACCTTTAAAATTCCATAAAGTTACAGTTAATTTGCTGTTACATTTTTCCATATTTTTGCATAGAATTCTAACTAGATTATGTTTTATATGGCAAAAATACACAATTTAATAAGTAGAAACACAAAATAACCCAAAAATTTAAACAACGAAACCAACAATTTTATGTTGCATATTTCTATTTAATATATCTGTAAAATTTATAAAATTTATAGTACAAATTTATATTTTTACAGAAAAATTACATAAAAATGTTAAACTTTTCCATTAAAAAAATACCCTTTACAATATTTTGACTTTTATTGTCAAAATTTCTGTAAAAAAATGACGCCAACAATGGCAAAACCATCATCGGCGTAAGCATCAAAACAACAAGCCCCCGATGTCTCCATTCGGGGGCTTTGGTTTATATAATTATAGCATATAATTTATATTTTTCAAGTATTTTCTGTGTTATAACACATATTTTTTCATTATCTATATGTTATGTAGCACATTTTTATCTATTAAGGTAAGCATCGCAAGCCTTAGCTGCTTCTCTACCTTCGTGAATAGCCCATACTACAAGTGACTGACCTCTACGCATATCGCCTGCAACAAAGATACCCTTTGTACTTGTCTTATGGTCTTCCTCATTAGCCTTAACATTACCTCTGTTATCAGTATCAAGAGAGAACTGCTTAATAAGAGTATCTTCTGGACCTGTAAAGCCCATAGCAATAAGAAGTAACTGGCAAGGCCATACCTTTTCACTACCCTTAACTTCGTGAGGTATCATTCTGCCATTTTCATTTTTCCATTCTACCTTTACAGTATGAACTTCCTTAATATTGCCCTTTTCATCTGGAACAACTTTCTTAACTGTTGTAAGGTATTCTCTAGGGTCTTTGCCAAATTTGAAGATAGATTCTTCCTGACCGTAATCTGTCTTCTTTACTCTTGGCCATTGTGGCCATGGGTTGCCGGCTGTTCTACCCTCTGGAGCTTCTGGCATAATTTCAATCTGAGTTACGCTCTTACAGCCATGTCTGATAGAAGTAGCACAGCAGTCAGTACCAGTATCGCCACCACCAATAATGATAACATCTTTACCATCTGCACTAATGTAATTTCTGTCCTTTAAACCTGAGTCTAAAAGGCTCTTTGTATTAGCTTTGAGGAAATCAACAGCAAAGTGAATACCCTTTGTTTCTTCTCTGCCCTCTGCTACTAAATCTCTAGCCTTTGTAGCACCACAGCAAAGAACAACGGCATCAAATTCGCTCATAATCTTAGCAGCAGGATAGTTCTTGCCAATTTCAGTATTAGTAACAAATGTAATACCTTCTTTTTCAAGAATATCTACTCTTCTTTGAACGATTTTCTTATCCAACTTCATATTAGGAATACCGTACATTAAAAGACCACCAATTCTATCGTTTCTTTCAAATACAGTAACCTTATGACCAAGCTGATTTAAAATATCTGCACAAGCAAGACCTGAAGGACCAGAACCTACAACGGCAACTCTCTTTTCTGTAGACTTCTTAGGAATTCTAGGCTTAACCTTGCCTTCCTTGAACATTGTATCAATAATATGAACTTCAATATTCTTTACAGTTACGGCTGGTTCATTCATACCTAAAGTACAAGAACCCTCGCAAAGTGCAGGACAGACTCTACCTGTAAATTCAGGGAAATTACTTGTTTTACAAAGTCTGTGGTATGCTTCTTCAATTTTGCCATGATAAACAAGGTCATTCCATTCTGGAATAAGGTTGTTAAGTGGGCAACCGCCTACCAATCTGTCACCAGTGTGACAGAATGGTACACCACAGTTCATACATCTAGCACCCTGTGTCTGAAGTTCTTCAAGGCTACAATGAGTGTGAAATTCTTCCCAATCCTTCATTCTTACCTCAGGTTCTCTATCCTGAGGTAATTTTCTTTCATATTCCATAAAACCGGTTGGCTTACCCATTTACAGCACTCCTTTCAGTCTTTGTAGCAGCTGGAGCAGTATGACTTACAAGTCTGAAAGCATCTAATCTAGCTTCTTCATCTGTCATACCAGCAGCCTTACACTTTTCAATTTCTGTAATCATTTCCTTATAAGCCTGAGGAATAACCTTTACAAACTTCTTGTATTCTGTATCCCAGTTTTCAAGTATTGCCTTAGCTCTCTTAGAATTTGTATATTTAAGATGATTTTCAATTAACTTCTTTAATTCTGCAATATCCTTATCTTCTACCATTTCTTCAAGTAAAAGACCACTCTTATTGCATCTTGATTCAAACTTACCATCGTAGTTGTATACATAAGCTATACCACCACTCATACCAGCACCAAAGTTAATACCTGTCTTACCAAGTATAGCAACTCTACCACCAGTCATATATTCACAGCCATGATGACCGATACCCTCTACTACAGCAGAAATACCAGAATTTCTTACACAGAATCTTTCGCCTGCCATACCGTTGATATAGGCTTCACCATCAATAGCACCATAGAATGCTACATTACCAATAATAACATTATCTTCGGCTACGAACTTAGCATCCTTAGGAGGAACTACTATAATCTTACCGCCTGAAAGACCCTTACCAATGTAGTCATTAGAGTCGCCGTAAAGCTTCATTGTAACACCATGGTTCTGGAATGCACCAAAACTCTGACCTGCTGAACCAACAAATTCAAGGTTAATTGTGTCTTCTGGAAGACCTTCAACACCGTAAACCTTTGTGATTTCGCTTGAAAGAATAGTACCGCAAACTCTATCAGTATTAGAAATACCAAGAGATGCACTAATCTTCTTACCATTCTTAATAGCCGGCTGACAAAGTCTTACAATAGCATTTACATCGAGGCACTTTTCAAGCTCGTGGTCCTGCTTAACATTGAAGTATCTTTCATAATCGTTAGAGCAAATCTTTGGCTGATAAAGCATACCAGCAAGGTCAACATTCTTAGCTTTCCAGTTGTTGATGTTCTTTCTAGGAGCAAGCTTTTCAACATGACCAACCATTTCGTTAATACTCTTAACGCCAATCTTAGCCATCCATTCTCTTAAATCCTGAGCAATAAATCTCATAAAGTTTTCAACATATTCTGGCTTACCCTTGAACTTAGCTCTTAATTCTGGATTCTGAGTAGCAACACCAACTGGACAAGTATCAAGGTTACAAACTCTCATCATTACACAGCCCATAGTAATAAGTGGACCAGTAGCAAAACCAAATTCTTCAGCACCTAAAAGACAAGCAACAGCTACATCTCTACCAGTTAATAACTTACCGTCTGTTTCAATAACAACTCTGTTTCTAAGGTTGTTCATAAGAAGTGCCTGATGAGTTTCAGCAACACCTAATTCCCATGGAAGACCTGCGTGACGGATACCTGTTCTTGGAGCAGCACCTGTACCACCGTCATAACCACTAATTAAGATAACATCAGCTCTACCCTTAGCAACACCAACAGCAATAGTACCAACACCTGCTTCAGAAACAAGCTTTACAGAAATTCTTGCATCTCTGTTGGCATTCTTACAATCGTGAATAAGCTGAGCTAAATCTTCGATTGAGTAAATATCGTGGTGTGGTGGAGGAGAAATAAGGCTTACACCTGGAGTTGAGTTTCTAGCCTTAGCAATCCATGGGTAAACTTTCTTACCTGGTAAGTGACCACCTTCACCTGGCTTAGCACCCTGTGCCATCTTTATCTGAATTTCAACAGCATTCTGTAAGTAGTGAATTGTTACACCAAATCTACCGCTGGCAACCTGCTTAATAGCTGATCGTCTTAAATCGCCATTTTCATCTGGTGTAAATCTTTCAGCTTCTTCGCCACCTTCACCAGAGTTAGACTTACCACCAAGTCTATTCATAGCTATTGCCATACATTCGTGAGCTTCCTTAGAAATAGAACCGTAGCTCATTGCACCTGTCTTAAATCTCTTTACAATAGATTCTACAGATTCAACTTCATCAATATTAATTGGCTTTTCAACTGTCTTAATATCAAGCATACCTCTGATTCTGAAAAGCTGTTTGCTTGTGTCGTTTTCCATAGCTGCAAACTCTTTGTAAAGTTTGTAATCGCCCTCACGACAAGCTCTCTGGAGAAGATAAATGCTCTTTGGATTGAACATATGACATTCGCCATCTTTTCTCCACTTGTAGTTACCACCAGCTTCAAGAGCATCAACCTTCTTTAATGGGTCAAATGCCTTTTCGTGACGCAACTGAGCTTCCTTATCAATCTGGTTAATATCAATACCACCGATTCTTGTTACAGTACCTGTGAAGTATTTATCTACAACGCTTTCGCTAACGCCAAGGGCTTCGAAAATCTGAGCACCCTGATAAGACTGTATTGTAGAAATACCCATCTTAGACATAATCTTTACGATACCACTTGTAACAACATTTCTGTAGATATTAACAGCCTCGTCAGCTGTCTTATCAAAGTATTTATTTTCAGCCATATCTGTTAATGTTTCATAAGCAAGATATGGATTAACAGCATTAACACCATAACCAAGAAGAACAGCAAAATGGTGTACTTCTCGTGGTTCACCAGTTTCAAGAATGATACTTGCATTCATTCTCTTACCGTTTCTGATTAAGTGATGATGAACACCAGCACCAGCTAAAAGTGCAGGAATTGCACACTTGTTTTCATCTACGCCCTTATCAGATAATACAATGATGTTGTAATCATTGTCCATAGCAATATCAACAGCCTCGAACATCTTATCAAGAGCAGTTTCAAGACCATTTTCTTCCTTTGGATTATATAACATAGAAATAGTAACTGCCTTAAAGTCATTTTCTTTAATAGCCTTTAAGTCTGCCATTTCCTTATTTGTAAGTATAGGAGAATTACATCTTATTCTCTTGCAGTTCTGAGGTTCTGCCTTTAATAAGTTCTTTTCTCCACCTAAATAAGTAATTGTACTTGTTACAATCTTTTCTCTTATTGCATCAATAGGAGGGTTTGTAACCTGTGCAAAAAGCTGCTGGAAGTAGTTGTATAAAAGCTGTGGCTTATCAGAAAGAACAGCAAGTGGAGTATCTGTACCCATTGCGTGAATAGGGTCTGTACCTGTTTCCACAATCTGCTTTAATGTCATATCAATATCTTCCCAAGTGTAGCCAAAGGCTTTCTGCTTAGTAAGAAGGTCAAGTTTGCTTTCAAAGTTATTTTCCTTGTTTACAAACAATGTTTCAAGCTCAATAAGCTTGTTCTGCATAAGCTCGCCATAAGAATGAGATTCTGCATCTTTCTTAATCTGTCCAACAACATCTTCCCAATGGTAAACCTTATTACCAGTTTTAATATTGTCAATATCAAGAAGATTTTCTTCAACCCACTTCTTGTATGGGTGCTGTTTAGCAATTTCGCCCTTTACTTCTTCATCAGGAATAATCTTGCCCTGCTTAGTATCAATAAGGAGCATTTTGCCTGGTTCAAGACGCTTCTTAGCAATAATGCTAGAATCATCAACATCAAGAACACCAACTTCAGAAGATAAAATAAGCATATCGTCTTTAGTTACATAGTATCTAGCAGGTCTTAAACCATTTCTATCAAGTGTTGCACCTACAATGTCACCATCAGTAAATGCAATAGCAGCTGGACCGTCCCAAGGTTCGCCACAAGTAGAGTTGTACTCATAGAAAGCTCTCTTGTCTGGGTCCATTGATTCATCATTTTCCCAAGGTTCAGGAATAGCCATCATAACAGCCTGTGCCATTGGAATACCTGAAAGTGTAAGCATATTCAAGTAGTTATCAAGCATAGCTGAGTCTGAACCGTCTTCGTTAATAACAGGATAAATCTTTTTAATATCATCGCCAAATGCGTCAGTTTCAAACATTTTCTGACGAGCATTTGTCCAGTTTACATTACCTCTAATAGTGTTAATTTCGCCATTGTGGATAATGTATCTGTTAGGATGTGCTCTTTCCCAACTAGGGAATGTATTAGTAGAGAAACGGCTATGTACAAGAGCAATAGCTGTTGTCATATCAAGGTCCATAAGGTCAAGATAGAAACGAGTTACCTGGTCTGGAGTAAGCATACCCTTGTATACAATAGTCTTTGCAGAAAGAGATGCAAAGTAGAAGTAGCTATCTCTTTCGCCTTCACAATATCTGATTTCTTTTTCTGAACGCTTTAATACAACAAAAAGCTTTCTTTCAAATGCCATACCAGCTTCTACATTTTCAGGACGCTTAATGAATACCTGAACAATGTGAGGCATAGCCTCTCTAGCTGATGCACCAATACATTCTGAATAAGTTGGAACTTCTCTGTAACCCAGATACTCCATACCTTCTTCTTCAATAATACCCTGTAACTTAGCAAGAGAATTCATTCTTGTATCTGTATCAGGAGATAAGAAAAGCATACCTACACCGTAGTCGCCTTCCTTAGGAAGATTAATGGAGTCGTTGTCACAGACTTTCTTCATAAACTTATGAGGAATTTGAATTAAGATACCAGCACCATCGCCTGTATCAGGCTCACTACCGACACCACCTCTGTGTGCTAAGTTCTTGAGGATTTCAATAGCATCATTTACAATGCTGTGAGACCTCTTACCCTTAATGTTTACAAGACAACCGATACCACAGTTATCATGTTCAAAACGAGGGTCATATAAACCCTGCTTTTGTGGCAAACCATTCTGAATCACAAAACCAATCCTTTCTTAAATTAATATGCTATAAATATTTTTTTGATATAAAAAGCGCCCGAAATGGTATAGTATCCCTATACATTTCAGACGCCTTTGCCTTTAACAACATAATACAACAACACCGCCTCAAATGCAAGTGTTTTTTCTAATTTTTTAAAATATTTTGCATTTTTTATTTATTTTATTAAGTAAAAGTCTTTTTCACTTAATAAAATAAAGACACAAATTTTCTTTATGTATTAAAAAATCATTATTTTTAAGTATTATACCAATCAAATTATTTCATTATATTATCAAGGGCATTTTATTCACAATCAAAAAAGCATAACCTACTTTTAATTGGTCAAAATATTAAACACCCTTAATTTTATTATAATTTACTGCTCTTTTTTGTCAATAAAATTTTATCATTATTGACTAAAAAAATTAACAAAATTTTCATTGACATTTTTTATTGTTTATAATATACTCTCCTTAATAAAAGGGAGTAGTTTGCAGAATTTTTTCTGTATGCGTTATCGTCAGTACGATTTTTAATCCGGTGCGTATTTAATAAACAAGACTTTTATTATATCACAGTAAATGGGGTATGATAGGATTCTTGTTTTTTTATTGCCCCAAAGACCTAATGAAAGGGGAATTTTTATGATGTATTTATTGTTAATTGTTGGCTTTGTATTCCTTATAAAGGGAGCAGATTTATTTGTGGAGGGTGCAGGTTCTCTAGCTCATTCCTTAAAAATACCTAGCATTATCATTGGACTTACTGTAATTGCTATGGGTACTTCAGCTCCGGAAACAGCTGTAAGTATTTCATCTTCACTACAGGGAGCAAATGAAATCGCTGTAGGAAATGTAGTAGGTTCTAATCTATTTAATCTCCTTGTAGTAGTAGGTGTATGCTCAATTTTACACCCTATTAAAATTACAAAAGAAATTACTAAAAGGGATTTTCCATTTTCAATACTTGCAACTGTTGCTTTGGGAATTGCCCTTTTAAGTGGCTTAGTCATTTCAGGTAGCCCTACTGTAAGCCGATTTGACGGTATATGTTTCCTTGTTATTTTCGCAATTTATATTTTTATGCTTGTTCGTTCAGCAATGGCATCAAGAAAGAACTCTACCAATGAAGAAGTGGTTATACACAACCATTCTGTACCTGCTTCACTTCTTTTTGTTGCCATAGGTCTTGCCGGTGTAATTATTGGTGGTAATCTTGTTGTAGACAATGCAACGCTTATTGCTAAAGCCTTTGGTATGTCACAGACACTTATTGGGCTTACAATAGTTGCCATAGGCACTTCTCTCCCAGAACTTGTAACAAGTATTGTTGCATCTAAAAAAGGCGAAAACGATATGGCACTTGGCAATGTAATAGGTTCAAATATATTTAATTTGCTATTAGTTCTCGGTGTTGCCGGTACAGTTTCTCCAATACATTTGCCTAATATGGAGTCAGTTATAGACTGTGTTATTCTTCTTGTAGTCAGCTTACTTGTTTTCTTCATAATTAAGAGGACAAGTATCGTAGGTAAAAAAACTGGTGCTTTAATGGTTTTAATTTATGTTGTTTACACAATTTATATTTTTTACAGAAATTATTTTATGTAGTGAGCAAATACAGAAAACTTAAAAATATTAAATATCATTTGTTTTTTAACCACAGTGTAAAGGTATAATTATTGTATTTTTTAGTTAATTCTGTTTAAACTTGACATCAAAAAACAATAGTATTAGAATATACACCAAAGCGAGGGTGTGATGTTTCTTTAGGGGAATGTCCGCCCTCTTTATCTATATAATTGGAGGCACTATTATGTATTACACATCATTTTTACCAGACTACAGCGTTGGAGAGGATTGCTATGACGCTGTGCCTAAAATTGCAAAACAATACGGAAAGACTGCTGTTGTCATAGGTGGTAAAACAGCTATGAGCAAGGCAAAGCCTTATCTTGATGAAGCTGTAAAGGACAGCGAAATAGAAATTATTGACTATATATGGTACGGCGGCGATTCTTCTTACGAAAACGCACAAATGTTAATAGATAATCCTGTTGTTCAAAAGGCCGATATGATTTTTGCCGTAGGTGGTGGTCGTGCTGTAGATACTTGTAAAGTAGTATTTACAAAACTTGATAAGCCATTTTTCACTTTCCCTACTGTTGCATCAAACTGTGCTGCTTGTACAGCAATAGCCGTTATATACAATGCTGACGGAACATTTAAGGAATATTTCTATCCTAAATGCCCATCATATCACACATTTATAAACACAAGAATTATTGCTGACTCTCCAGATTCACTTTTATGGGCAGGTATTGGTGATGCTCTTTCTAAGGAATATGAAGTTCTCTTTGCCACAAGAGCTGAAGAACTTTTCCACACTACACTTTTAGGTGCTCAGCTTTCAAAGGCTTGTACAGCTCCTTTAATTGACTTTGGTGCAAAGGCTCTTGAAGATTGTAAGGCTAACAAGGCATCATACGAACTTGAACAGGTTGCCCTTGATATTATTATTAGTACAGGTATTGTATCTAACCTTACATCTGGTGGCGAAAAGTATTACTACAACAGCAGCCTTGGTCACGCATTTTACTATGGCTCAACTGTTATTCCAAAGGCTGAAAAGCATCTCCATGGCGAAGTTGTTTCCTTTGGTGTTCTCTGTCTTTTAACTTACGACAACCAGCTTGAAGAAAGAGAAAGAATTATGAAGTTCCACAAAACTATTGGACTTCCAACTTGCCTTGCCGATATGGAAATAACTGAAGAAGATATTCCAGCCATTGTAGAAAAGGCATCAACTGTAAGAGAATGGACTTGCGTACCTTATGCAACTGATAAGGATAAATTTGCAAAAGCTATTCTTGAAACTGACAAAGTAGGCAAAACATTCTAAAACAAAATAATACATCCCTTTTAAGTATCTTCCATTAATTTGGAAGGTACTTTTTTTATACCATAAATCTCCAATATTGGACTAAGAGTACAACAATTTTACAATTTACAATGCTAAACTATAAAAAAAGACAAAAGGGAGGTAAAAATTATGTCTGAAAATGATAACAAAAACATTAACAATGAGGAAAATACAAATGTTAATGAAAACAATGGGCAAACTACTGAAACACAAAATGATGGTCATGTTCAAAATGTTGTTGATAATATAAAGTTAATAATAGCCTCTGTATTGGTTATTGTAGCTTTAAGTGCCATCTCTACTTTTTTATATTTACTTGTTACAACCTGTACTTTCGGTCATAAGTGGCAACCGGCTAACTGTGTAACTCCACAAACCTGTGAAAAATGTAAACAAACTAAAGGTGCTCCTTTAGGTCACAACTGGATTGCAGCAACTTGTACAAAACCTAAAACTTGTTCTCGCTGTAATGAAACTGAAGGAGAGCCTATAGCTCATAAAATTGAAAATACTAATGTGACTAAAAAACCTACTTGTTCAGAAACTGGAGAAAAAGTTGGCGTTTGCTCTATATGTCACCAAACTATAACTCAAACTATTCCAGCTACTGGACATAAAGCTGGGGAATGGGAAATGTACACAGAACCTACTATTGATTCAGCCGGCGAAAAAGTGCAAAAATGTACTGTATGTGGAGCGATTGTAAATAGATGGTCCGTTCATCTCACACCAGAAGAAATTTATGAGCGTTATTACCCTATTACACTTGTTTCACTTTCCAAGCGTAATATCAGTTCTTATAACGAATGTCACTATTCTATACAATATAGAGTGGATAATAACAGCTCAACTGATATAAACAGCATTACAGTAAAAGCCACTTTATGCGACAGTAGTGGTAAAGAGGTAACATCTAATACAGGCTACATATTTAACTTGCCAGCATCTCAATCAAAAGAACGCACAATGTTTATTTCAGATTCAAGAGATTATTTGCGTTTAAAAAGCTTAGAAGTAGTAAATGTTGACTAGGTATACTTACTTATATGTAAATATAATCCGATTATGTACTTATAGCTTTAATAGTTAATAAATAAAATATAGGGACTAAATTCTAGTTTATGAATTTAGTCCCTATATTACTGACCAATAAATATACCCTAATTTCTGAAGTGTAATTTTTGTACCATCCTATTTGCTATAATATCCTTATTGAACAGGATATTAGGTTTAAGATGTATACCTATTTACAAAAAGCTGTAAATTCATATTATAAATATATTTGAAAGGAAGATAAAGTCAATGAAAAAGACAACTGATGAGTTGATGAACAATATTAAAAATGTATTATCCATAGAAGATTTTTTCAAAGATAATAAATCTGAATATTTTAATATAACTGCTGACCAATACTTGAGAAAACTTCTACAGGAAAAGGATTTAAAAGTAAGTCAAATTGCTGTCAGTTCTTGTCTTGGAAATTATGTCTATAAAGTTTTTAACGGAAGTAGAAAAGCTAATCGAGATGTTTATATTGCCATAGGAATAGCTATGAAACTTACCTACAATGAATTACAACTTTTGCTACGACTTTCCAAATATTTAATGCTAGACCCTAGAGATAAAAGGGATTCTATCTTTCTTTATGCACTTTCGAAGCAATTAACCGTTATGGAAACAAATGATATACTTTTCAGCTGTAATAATGAAATACTAGGAAAGATTTCCGAACACAAATAGCTTTATTAACCCAAAAAGGTATCTCAATAAATGGGATACCTTTTCATTATATGTACAGTGTATTTTCTTTTGGCTCACTACAAACCATTTTCAATTTTTCTGTAACAGCATTAACAATAACTTTGTTCAATTTTCTAGCATTTTCAGGACAGACAGCCACACACCTCATACAGCCTATGCACTTTTTCTCGTCTGTTTCTTCTGGATAAATAATTGCACCAACAGGACAATTTTCAACACAGATACCACATTTCGTACAGTTCTCTTTTGCCCTTGGATAATCCGGCATAGTCCCAATTTCCTTATAAGAATAATTGCCAACTATTTCAACGCCTATTCTTCCACTTTCTATTTTATCATCTATTTTCTTTTTAAATCCATTCAACTGTTCAATGTCACTTTTATTAGGTCTACCCTCTCCTATTGTGTTAGCAATAGAATGCTGAGCTATCGCTCCTATTCCTGCTATAACTTTAAAGCCTATTTGTTCTGCCGTATTCTTTAATTCCAATAAAGCATCTTCAAATTCTCTATTACCATAAACAGCTACAACAACAACTTTTGCACCATTACCCTTAATTTTACTTAATCTCTCGATAAACACCTGTGGAACTCTGCCATAATACACCGGTGCAAGTATGTAACAGACATCTTCATTTTTTAAAACTATTTCCGGTTCCTTTAAAGTAAAATCAAATAAATTATTGCATAGTATTTCAGCAACTTTCTTCACTCCACCAGTAGGACTAAAAAATATAGCTTTTTCTCCCATGGTATCTCCTCCTAAACAAATTTTATCTTACTGCCTCATAATCTATTTTAGAAACTTCATCAGTCGCTTCTAATTTAAAAATAACTGGTCTTTATCCATCATTACAACTACAAATAGCAACCCCTGGCTTCTTTATCCAATCTCCATAGTAAAATACACCACTTCCTGCCCCATGTGCAAGAGCAAAAACATATTGATAAATAGCTTTCCAAGCCTCATTACATAATTCCTCTGGCTTTGCGTAGTCTGCATAAAACACTTGACCTTCTTTTAACATTGGACAGACAGTAAGACCATCTACACCATATTCTAAAGCTAAGTCCTTATTAAACATAGTTTTCAATACCGTAATCTTTACTTTTTTCATAATTATCACTTTACCTCTAAATCTTTCATCATTTCCATAAAATGACCTAAATTGCCTTTACCGGCAAATTTATCAATGTCGAAAAAGTTACTGTTTACATCTATCCACAGTAAAGGATTTTCGTCTCCATAAACTTCAAAATCCTTTTCCAAATATCCAAAATAAACCTCAAGCGTAAGCCCATGTATAAAATAAATTGAATCCACAAGGTGGTGCAAAACAATATCTTTGGATGAAATTCCTGTTTCCTCAAAAAGTTCTCTGTAGGCTGCACATTCACTACTTTCCCCTTTTTGAACTTTTCCACCAACAAAATTTAACTTTCCTTTATAAGGGTCTTTTCTTCTTTGGCACATTAAAACTTTATCTCTATTTTTATTAAATACTATAACTAAATTTACATCCATATTTTTATCTCCTCTTTTTAATTATAGCATATAAATCATAACATACTAACCCCGTTAATTAATTGCTTGCAAGCAAGCTATCATTTATCTTTCCGATTCATTGGTCAGAACAAATAACTGCGTTATTTGTGGCTTGCAAACAAGCCATCGGATTTATCTTTCCAATTAATTTTCATTAAAAACCATAGAACACTGTTTCAGCTCTATGGTTTTTATATGCTATCTTATAACTTTTCTAATTCATAATCCATTGTACCAATTCCAATTTTTTCGCCATGTTCTAAGGCTGAAATCCAATTAGTTTCGGGAGATACATCTTTAAAGTGGTCATTATGTGAATGTCCATGTTTTTCAAGGATACTGCCTGCTACAGCTGGTTGTTTATTTACTGCATCGGCACAAGCTTTATCCACAGCTACAGGGTCAAAAGACACAAACATACCTACATCTGGTACAATAGCGACATCATTTTCAGCATGACAATCGCAGAAAGTCGAAACATCAACTACCATATTAATATGGAAGTTTGGTCTATTTTGAATTACTGCTTTTGTATATTCCGCAATCTTAAAGTTCAAAACATCATTAGCCTCATCAAACGCTGCCATTACTGCGTCTTTTAGACAGACACCTATACATCTGCCACAACCAACACAATATTCTTGTTCAACCTGTGGCTTACCAGCACTGTGCATTTCCATTTTACCAGCTCTTGAACCACAACCCATGCCAAGATTTTTTAAAGCACCACCAAAACCTGTAAGTTCGTGACCCTTAAAATGATTTAATGAGATAATAATATCAGCGTCCATTATAGCACTACCGATTTTTGCCTCTTTTACATACTCTCCACCTTCAACTGGCACAAGCCTTTCTTCTGTACCCTTTAAACCGTCGGCAATAATTGTATGTACACCTGTTGTAAAAGGATTGTAACCATTTGTATAAGCACTGTCTAAATGGTCAAGGGCATTCTTTCTGCCACCCACCTAAAGTGTATTGCAATCAGTTACAAAAGGGTTACCACCTAACTTTTTAACATAATCACATACTACTTTTGCATAATTCGCTCTTAAATAAGCTAAATTCCCTGGTTCACCAAAATGCACCTTTACAGCAACAAACTTTTCTTTAAAGTCAATATTTTCAAAACCAGCCTTCTTCATTAAAGCCTCTAATTTTTGAAGTAAATTTCTTTCTCCTGTAACATGCATATTAGTATAATATACTTTAGATTTTGCCATATCTTTCCCTCCTTAATATTCTATAAATAAATTATAACATATTCATATATAAAAACAATCCGTGGAGTTAGCTCCAGATTTCGTTAAATTTTTTAGGCTTATCCCGTGTCTATAATTAGGCTGAGAACAATTAAATAATAATAAACTGAAAAAATAGAAACAATTTATAAATATATTTCTGAAAATCTTGAAGAAGTTCAAAATACAAAGTATAATAATGCTAGCAAATGGACAGCGAAGCTAAACTGTTTGAGTATGCTGCTAAAGAAAAGTATCCCAATGTTACAGTAAATGTGGTTTCAAACAAAAAAGAAAGAGCAGAGAAAAATCATAATAAACCATGGAAAAAAAGAGAAAGGTGAGTAGATTTATGAGAATAGAACCAGAGTTGACATACCAAGATTATAGGGACGGTGTTGAGCACTGTTTTGATTATTTAGGATCTAAACATTTTGAAACCGCAGATACAATAACTGATTGGATGGCTGATGAAGATGATGATTTGTTGGTTGCAGACAGCACATCACTAGCTATATAGATAATTACTATTGGAGAATATGAGATAAGACATAATATTCTTGAAAAGAGAGTGCATAACCAGTTGTGTTATCACATTCCAAGATTTTTAGATGGTGTGTTTGATGATGACCTATCAGACGAAGAACATAAACAAATGCAAGAAGATGTAGATTATATATTATCTAAGATTGAATTGTATGAAGTTCACCCTGCAGAAGACGATGAGGAAGAATAGCTGTTATCTAAAGTTCGAAAGTAGCCTATTTCGAAAAGTTAATACAAGTAAAACAATGTTAGCACTCTGAAAAGGGTGCTTTTTTGATGTAAAAGTTACAAGCAAGTTAGTAGACACAATTTAAGCACAAAAAAATACATCTTTCGATGTACTTAAAAATGTGGCGACCTGGAAGGGGCTCGAACCCTCGACCTCTGGCGTGACAGGCCAGCGCTCTAACCAGCTGAGCTACCAGGCCACAATATATATCAAGAAGATTTCTCTTCTTTATATCTTTTCTATTCTTTCTAAATGGGCCCTCAGGGACTCGAACCCTGGACCGTCCGGTTATGAGCCGGATGCTCTAACCAGCTGAGCTAAAGGCCCTTAAAATTGTTAAAGCAAATCTTGGATTATTTCCAATATTAAAAAAAAGCCGATGAACGGACTCGAACCGTTAACCTGCTGATTA
>FR888484.1 GCA_000432155.1 Eubacterium sp. CAG:274 | reverse complement strand
GCAATACAGCTACCAGCCATAGAGGCGTTGGCAATATTACTTGCGTTCATTAACTTAACTGGCAAAGTATATTCTCCAGCCGATAATGCAGTTTCTTTGCTACCAAATTTAAAAGTTGTGCTTGCCATAACATTAAAGGCAAGTGTGCTAATCATCATTGTTAAAATTAACAAGAATGAAACAATTTTTCTTGAGTTAAATTTAAAATTCATTTTTTTAATATCCTTTCTTTTTGTAATGTATAGAGTTAAAAAATTGTAAATACAGAACCTCCTTTATATTTTTGTTTAACTTGAAATGCAAAAACTAAAATATATTTAAGTTAGCTAAGGCTAACTAAATTTTTAAAAATTACAGCGACATTGTCAAAAATCGCTGTAAATAAGTGGTTAGCCTTTGCTAACTAGATTTTAAAAAAATAATACTTTGCATAAAAGTATATTAAAAAATATATATATTTAGTTTTAAAAAATGCAAATTGACAGGCTCAATATACCATATTTAGGAATAAAAGTCAATTATGCTTATTGGTTAAAATATATCTATTAAAATATATTTAAAAATCTATTTATACAATAAAAAAGTGGCATATCAGTTTGATATACCACTTTTTTATCTTTGTTCTAATTATTTATTCTTAAATTACTTAGATGCAAGATAAGTATTAATATCAGCAACAACTTCGTCTACATTCATACCATGAACTAAACAAGCTTCTTCAAGAGATTCGCCCTGAGAAGATGGACAACCGATACAGTGCATACCAGCGTTCATAAGAATTGCAGCAATACTCATATCCTGAGCAAGCATATCGCCAATAATCATATCCTTAGTTACTTCTTTCATAACACACACTCCTTAAATTATTTATTAGTTAATAAACCCATTGAATTAAATGGGAAGTATCTAAATACAGCTTTTCCCTCTATTTTATCTCTCTTTACATACTTGTTATTCCAGAAACGAGAGTCAGCAGAATTGTTTCTGTTGTCGCCCATCATAAAATAACTGTCATCAGGAACATAGTATGTAGCATCCTCTGTAACCATAGGTTCGTGGAGGAAAGATGTATCAAGAGGTGTTGTACTGTCATTAATATAAACTTGGTTATCTCTTATTGTAACCTTTTCGCCAGGAAGACCAATAATCCTCTTTATGTAGAGAACACTTTCGTCATCTGGGAATTTAAATACAACAATGTCGTATCTTTTAGGGTCGCTAAACTTGTAGCTAAGTCTGTTAGCAATAAGTCTGTCCCCTGTCATAATAGTAGTTTCCATAGATGCTGAAGGAACTCTGGCATTTACTATAACAAATTGAGTAATGAAAACGGCACATACAATGGCAACAACAATAGTTTTTACCCAGTCCCAAATTTCTTTCATAACACTCTGAGATTTAGTAACGGCCTCTTTTTCTTCGGCTTCTTTTTCCTCTATTACTTCGCCAGAAACCTTGTCTATTTCTTCGATTTCTTCGCTTTTATTATTTACATCAACAGCCATATTATTCTCCTCTTACATTAAAACTTTCCTTATTCTGAAAGCTATTTCATTCTACTACACTTTGATAATTTTGTCAATTAATTAGTACCATAGAAAGTCTTACATATCTATTAAATTCAACATCATAAACCTTAGTAAAAATTGACTGTTATATACCGTTGTGGTAAAATAAAACATACAAATACAGCTTTACAGGAGGCGTATATGAAAGTATTGGTTACAGGAGTAAAGGGACAACTAGGCTTTGATGTTGTAAATGAATTAGAAAAACGAGGTCACACAGCTATTGGGGTTGATGTTGATACTATGGATATAACAAATTCAGAACAGGTTGAAAATGTTATAAAGGCAAATATGCCGGAGGCTGTTATTCATTGTGCAGCCTACACAGCAGTAGATTTAGCAGAGGATAATAAAGAGCTTTGTGACAAAATAAATGGCGAGGGTACAGAAAATATTGCAAAGGTTTGCAAGGAAATAAATGCTAAATTAATGTATATAAGTACAGATTATGTATTTAATGGCGAGGGCGAACGCCCATGGCAACCTGATGACACAGTAACAATACCTCTTAATGAATATGGCTATTCAAAATATTTAGGTGAACAGGCTGTTCAAAAGTATGTAAAGGATTTTTACATTGTCAGAATAGCTTGGGTATTTGGTATAAACGGTAAAAACTTTGTCAAAACTATGCTCAATGTAGGCAAAAACCACGATACAGTTAGGGTTGTAAATGACCAGATTGGTACTCCAACATATACTTTTGACCTTGCCAGACTTTTAGTAGATATGATAGAAACAGACAAATATGGTATCTATCATGGAACTAATGAGGGTGGATATATTAGTTGGTACGATTTCACTTGTGAAATATACAGACAGGCTGGATATACTACTAATGTAGTGCCAGTAACTACTGAAGAATATGGTCTTTCAAAGGCAAAACGCCCTAAAAATAGCAGACTTGATAAGAGTAAACTTGTCGACAATGGATTTAAGCCACTTCCTGATTGGAAAGATGCCTTAGCCAGATATATTGAAATTTTGAATAAAGAAAACTAATTGATATTTAAAAGGAGGAAACCCCTTTGTTTGAAACAGAAAAAGAAGTTGAAAGAGTAATATTGGTTGCCGTTGATGACGGTACAAATGAATTTGATGCTGAAAGCTGTCTTGATGAATTAGAGGACTTAGCAAATACAGCTGATGCTGTTGTTGTAGGCAGAATGATTCAAAAATTAGGAGCTATAAATAGAGCTACTTATTTAGGTAGTGGTAAAATTGATGAACTCAAAGCCTTTGCAGAAATGAAAGATGCAACAGGTGTTATTTGTGATGATGAATTAAGCCCTGTACAGATTAGAAATTTGGAAAATGCTCTTAATTTAAAGGTAATGAGTAGAACCCTTGTAATACTTGATATTTTCGCAAAAAGAGCTATGTCAGCTGAAGGTAAGGTTCAGGTTGAACTTGCACAGCTTAGATATAACCTTTCACACCTTACTGGACGAGGTAAGGAAATGAGCCGTCTTGGTGGTGGTATAGGTACAAGAGGTCCTGGTGAAAAGAAGTTGGAAGTAGATAGAAGACGAATTGCCGACAGAATTTCTGACTTAAATAAGAATTTAAAGGAAATTGAAAGACATAGAAGCCTTTTGAGAGAAAACAGAAATAATCAAACTCCAGTAATTGCCCTTGTAGGCTATACAAATGCCGGCAAGTCAACACTTCTTAATGCCCTTACTGGTGCAGGGGTTTTGGCGGAGGATAAACTTTTTGCAACTCTTGATACTACTACAAGAGCTGTAGAAACTCAAAGTGGTGCAAACTATCTCTTTACAGATACAGTAGGTTTTATACAGAAACTTCCTCATGGACTTATTAAAGCCTTTAGAGCAACTTTAGAGGAGGCAAAGTATGCCGACCTGCTTGTTCATGTTGTAGATGCCTCAAATCCAAAAAGGCGTGAACAGATGAATACAGTTTATAAAACTTTGGCAGAGCTTGGAGCTGATAAAAAGCCTATTGTTACAGTCTATAATAAAATAGATAAAGATGATATTGAAATGCCTCTTACAAAGGATAATAGAGCTATGGAAACTTTGGCTATTTCAGCTGGTACAGGCATTGGTTTGCCAGAAATGATTGCAAAGGTAGAGGATATTATAAAGAGCTTTAAAAAGTCAATTAAAGTCCTCATTCCTTATGATAAAGGTCAGCTTTTAAGTATAGTCCATGGTAAATGCGAAATTACAGCATCTGAAAATAAAGACGAGGGCTACTATTTCGAACTCTATGCCGATAATGAAACAGAAAATAGATTAAGGGAATATATTATTAATGATAGGACAATATAAGTTGTAGTAAATGATAAACTATAATAATTTATAAAGGACTAAAAATATGATAATACGACATTCTTCAAAAAATGATATTCCCAAAATGCTTGAAATTTATGAAACTGCTAGAGCTTTTATGCGTTCTACAGGCAATATGGAACAATGGATAAATGGCTATCCGTCAAAGGAAGTCCTTGAAAAGGATATAGAAAATAATGAAAGCTATATCTGTGAAAAAGACGGAGAAATAGTTGGTACTTTTGTATATAACATAGGCATTGATAAAACATACAACAAAATATATGAGGGTCAATGGCTTAACAATAAGCCTTATGGATATATTCATAGAATAGCTGGCGATGGAAAGACAAAAGGTGTTGGTAGTTTCTGTATAAATTGGGCATTTGAAAAATGTGGAAATATGAAGATAGACACCCACGCCGACAATAAGCCTATGCAGAATTTACTTCTTAAATTAGGCTTTAAGAAATGTGGAATAATATATATTGCTGACGGTAGCCAAAGAGTGGCTTTTCAAAAGGAGAAGAAAGTGATTAGGTAATGTCTGAAATATCATTATTTTACGGAATTAGAGTAACTATGAATTGGAACGACCATAATCCACCACATTTCTATGTAGAATATGGAAATTACAAGGCTTCTGTATTAATACAAGAGGGAATAATAAGTGCAGGTTATCTTCCTAAAAGACAATTAAAGCTCGTGCTTGCATGGGCTGAAATACATAATGATGAGTTAATGCAGAATTGGGAGCTTTCCAAAGATAACAAGCCATTAAACAGAATTAATCCTTTGATTTAACAAGGGAGGTTTTGTACATGGAAAATAATTTAGATACAAGATTTTTTTATCCTGAAGTATTTCAAGTAGTTGCCGGAAAAAATTTTACGGTATATGCTTATATGAATGAGGGTTCAGTAAGATTATTTAATGCAAAACCTTTTATAGATAAAGGTGGAGTTTTTGAGCCATTAAGGAATGAAGAAGTATTTAATAAAACTCTTACGGTAATAGGAAATACTATTGCATGGGATTTAGAGGGTAATAGAGATGAATATAAATGTCTTGATATAGACCCTTTTGAAGTATATAAAAGTCCTATTGTAGAAGATGTTCCTGAAATGTAAAAATAGCCTCTAAACTGTTATCAGTTTAGAGGCTATTTGTGTTTTACCAATCTAAATTAAATGTAAAATTTACAGTCTTTGAATTGGCATCAAATATCATATTTTCAACATTAGGTAACTTTGCCAAAGAACTTGCTGGTATACAAAAATGACCATCTATAATTTTTGGAGAAAGACCGGCATTGTATGTTGTGACAGTATCATCGCCAGTTCCTGATAGAACATAATATGGATTGTTTGCTTGGAATACAGCGGTATACATTCTACTTGAACTAATAAACATATAGTTGGCTATTGTAAGTTGTTTTGTGTCAGGATTGAAACTTAAATTCCAACTATAATTTTCAGCATAGTCATTTTCATCTGTACCAACAAAAAGGTTGTATAAACTGTTTTTAACAGCCCCTACATCAACATAGGCTCTATTGTCTATAATAGTATAGTCATTTGTTGTTACATATACTTTTCCGGTACCATGAACCCCATCATCCCATTTGGTTGCAAGAGTAGATGCACTTACTTGCATACTAAATATGCTGGAAAATATCATTAACATTGCTATAAATTTTTTCATATTAATCCCCCTTACATATATAATAAAATAATATATATATAATTTTAAATTAATATCCACTATATGTCAATATTTTTTACCTATATTCTAAATATTCCAAAAACTTTTCTATAGCAAGGGATATTATAGGCAAATTTTTAGACTATACTAAACATCAGCCTATAATTGTAGAGGTATAAATTATCAAACTATGGGATAAATCTATAAAAACACCCCTGTATGAGGGCGGTCATACAGGGGCTATATAAAGGGAGTTTTATTGGGTTTTACTTAATGCTTTTAATACTTTTGCAAATGTGTTTTATGCTTCAGTTGTTGAAGTCTTTTCAGTCTTTGGTGCTTTATTTATAACTATTTCACTTACAGTTGTGCCGTCGTCGGCGTAAACGATAGTTACTACATCATCAGCACTTATGTCAGAATAAGTACATTCTGTTTTCTGATGATTTTCGCCCATCTTATAAATCTTTACAGAAGAAAGGTCAATAGTTGTAGTTTCTGATGAGAACTTCATTTCAGGCTTTTCGCCCTTTTCGCCACTATGCTTTTCAGGGGCAGTAGTATCCCCGTCAGGCTTAGTAGGAGGTTCAGGTCTGTCAGTACCGTCATCGTTAGCACTAGGCTTTTCAGGAGCAGTAGCAGTATCTCCGTCAGCCTTAGCTGGAGGTTCAGGTCTGTTAGTATCATCTGTAGCATTATCAGGTTTTTCAGGCTTTTCAGCCTTAGTTACTGTAATAGTATCAGATGTTACAGCTGTAACCTTTGCCATATCTCCTTTTTGTCTTTCGCCGTCTTTGTGTTTGTTTTCTACTGTAACAGCAGAACCAGAGGCTGTTGTGTCACTTGTTGTTGCTGCACCTACAGAGCATACACCACAAACTAAAGTAAGAACTGAAATTGCAATTAATAAATTTTTCTTCATAATGGATTACCTCCTTAAATTATTGCTTTGTTTTGTTTACAAGGATATAATAACCTAACAACATTAATTTAAAAATAATATAGGATTAGGAAATAATTAGAAAATGTTTTAAAATTTATTAAAAGAAAAACTCCTACCAAAATTGGTAGGAGTAAAAATGTACCTAGAGGCATACATTATAAAATTTTTATTAATAATCTCGGTCTAACTGTATACTATATGATTCGCCATTACCAATGTTGGATAATGTAACGGTAGGATTAGGACCGGTTAAATCAACAGTAACATTACTTGTGTATGTTTCTTGATAGCCACTACTGTAACTACAAGTTCCGGAAATGTCAAATGTGAATTTTCCGTTATTTATACTAACATCTCGAAAATAGTTTTCATTAGACCATCTTTCTTCCCATGTAGCATCATCAGTTATAACAGGAGAACCATAACTGTCAGTATAATAACCACTTGTGTATGTAGAACGGTCAAAAGTGAAATCGCCATAAATTTTGCCTTTATAAACTTTATCAATGGTTAAGTAAATGTACTTGTTTTCCTCATGGGTACCACCGTTACCTGTGCTATAAATATAAGAACCGACAAATTTCTGATATTTAGCATCAAGTTTTATAAGTTCAACAGCAGAATTAAATTTATCTACGGCAGAACCAACGGCTCTTGCTTTAGCATTTAATTCGTCCTGAGTAGCATTTCTTTTGTCTAATAATGTACTGGCATCATCAATAACGGTTTTTAATGTACTTAATTCAGAATAAACATCATTGTTGTTTGAGTTAGATTTGTATGTTGTATTTGCTTTTTCCACAGCTGATTTTAGTGATGTTCTGTCTGCGTCAGACAACTTACTTTCATTAAGTCCGTCAATAGCCCCTTGCAATTCTGTACAAATTAAATTTCCGTCATATACAGCACAAGATTTAGACTTCTTTTCTTTAGCCCATTCTATTTTCTGCTCTAAAGTATCTTTGCTGACCTGTAAACATTGTCCTACTTCATTACCGACAACAGCATCTTTTAAAGTGTTTTCAGCTTGGGATAATGTATCTTCAACCTTTTTCTGTAATTCCCCGTCAATTTCATAATCAATGGTTTTTACTTCAGATTTTTCCCCTACTCCGTTTATAACAAAGTATTTAAGCTGACAGTCGTTTTCAATCTTAACACCATTGTAGTAAAGATTGGATTCCTCTGTTGGTTCACTACCGTCAGTAGTATAGAAGATACCTCTACCTAATATAGTAGCGTCAAATTCCATTTGAACATTAGGAGGATATACATAAGTGCCACCGTTTGGCTCTATGTAAGGAATTTCCACAGGTGTTTTGCCTATTTCAATCCATTTCTTTACAGTATCGTCAAGGTTTTTCTCCCCTACTTTGTTGGCGTAATTTTCTACCATTTTGTAGGCTTTAAATGAGTTTACAGGGTTTATAGTGACAACAAGTTCTTCCAATAATTCTCTGTTTTTAGGCTTTGCTCTTTGTACTACTAAAGCATAGTTGCAGGCCTTTTCGTATTCAGAGTTTTTAATATACTTGTCTATCTTTTCAAGGGCTTTTTGTTGGTTTACAATACCAAATTTAGCACCGTCAATAACACCTGTGTACATAGCACCAAAACAACCGCCACATAATATAACTACAATAGCAATAATAATAGCTAAGGCATTTGATTTCTTAGGTTGTGGGTTGTTTGTTGGCATATCGTAATACATATTTTGGTTATCATAGCCATTGTATGTATTGTCAAAATTTCCGTTGTTGTCTTGAGGAGGAAGTATAGGAGTGCCACAATTAGGGCAAACTCCTGTACTTTGGTCCTCTATAGGACAACCACAGTTAGTGCAAAAAATCTTATTTTCGTCCATTTATATTACCACCTAACTAACTGTATTAGTAAAGACTGTCAAGATAATCAGTCCAGTAATTAATACTGTCATTTACAGCTTGGTCTGCCTGCATTGAGGCAAATAATAAACCTAAGATAATCATAATAGGTAAAATAGCTATAATAAAGGCAAATACTTTATTTTGTAAGAAAGGAGTGTTACTTTTGTCAGTAAGCATAGATTTAAAATACTGAACAATACTAATTTGACCGCCGTACATTTTATGATTTTTATAAATATGTACAGCTGAAATAATAAATGCTATAGTATATAAAGTATTTCCAAATGAAGCAGATTTAATTATAAGAATTATAAGACCTAGTATGACTAAACCAGCACTTATCATACCCTTTAAATTGCCACTTTCCTTAACAGAGTTAAAACCATTGTTAAAAGTGTTGCCCATTCCATTCATATTAGGCATATGTGGATTAAACTGGCGGTTTTGCATATTAGGGTTAAACTGGTTCTGCATATTAGGATTGAACTGCCCATTCTGCATATTAGGATTGAATTGGTTGTTCATATTAGGCATTTGCTGGTTAAACTGTTGCTGACCAAATTGACCGTTCATATTTTGCATTTGAGGGTTAAATCCGTTATTTTGCATATTAGGGTTAAACTGGTTCTGTATATTAGGATTAAACTGACCATTCTGCATCTGAGGATTGAACTGGTTCATATTAGGCATTTGCTGGTTAAACTGACCATTCTGCATCTGCTGATTAAATTGACCACCCATATTAGGCATTTGTGTATTGCCCTGTGCCTGCTGTGGGTTAGGTGGTGTTGGAATATTGTTAGTTGTTTGTTCAGTAGCTGTATTTTCAGTCTGAACAGGGTCTGTACAATGGCAAACCTCGCCGTCAGCTAAGGCTCTACCACAATTTCTACAAAAAGTTCCCATAAGTATCTCTCCTTTATTTTGAATTTTTATAGTTTACTCAACAATTCAGTTTTCTTTTGATTAAATTCTTCTTCGCTGAGAATACCATTTTCCTTTAATGTAGCCAATTTCTGTATTTGGTCTAATACATCAGGCTGTTGCTGTATAATAGTAGGTTGGCTTGCAGCCTGTTTTTGCTCTTTTCTGCATTGATGATAGATAGCAACTACTCTTTCAGCCTCTGGCTTAATAAGTGTATTTATTTTGTGCATACCACCGGCAAAGTGAATAACAAGGTCACAAGTGTTAGTAAGAGAAGTAATGGCAGTATCTAAAAGCATACCAGTTAAGTCACTTGATTTAGAATTTTGGTCTGTGTTCATAGCTGTTATGTCTTCGTAGTAAAGCTGTTTTACATTAGCTGTGGCACCAAATAATTCTCTGTCCATTATGATGACCTGTTTTGTAGTACAAACTATGTAATCCTTGGCAGTAAGGGAGTCTAAACCCCATGCAAAATACAACATAAGCTCGTCATCATATACCATATATTTTTTGATTTGGCTGTAGATATTTTCCCCAATTTTTTCTCTGATTAAGTCATTAACTTCTTGGTCAGTAATTTCAAAATCCTGCTTTTCGATACATTGGAAGTAGTTGTTTAATGTTATAAAATCTTCTTCCCTGTTGTCTACAACATCAATTCTGGCTAAATCCACTTGGTCACATTTGAAAATATAGAAGTTGTTGCACTTTTCAAGATAAAACATATTTATGTTTGCACAAGGCACATAGCCTGTAGCGAAGTAGTTAGGATTTTCGTCAAGGCAAATTTTAAAGTAGAAATTTTGGTCAGTTACTAAAAATTCCTGTTTTCTGTTATCTATTAAGTGAAATAAATTCTGTTCTGCCTGACAATTTGGAAATAGGCTTATAAAATACTTTAACTTTTTATTGTCAAGGTAAGGATACATTGAAATATATGACTTTTGAACACTACTGGCAGGTAACAAAATCTTGTCATAAAATTCTTTTGTAAATGACATAATTTTGTCTACACCTATGCCACCGTAAAAACCGCCCTTGCTGTCATCGCCATATTGAAGAATGTTGTTTGCAATTTCCTGAGCCTTAGAGTTTGCATAAGCTCTGTACTGTGCGTCTAAGGCTGCTGCTTCTGCTTTTCTTTGAGCATTCATAGCAGCTTTGTTTGCCATATCTTCTTTTATTTTTCCTATACCATTTCCGATGCTATCTAAAAATCCCATACTATCACTCCTTTATTTTGTTTTCTTTCTTGTAATCTCTTAATATTCTTTGAATAGTCTTTTCTGAATATCCATATTCTTTGGCTAAAGCCTTGGTGTTACTGCCGTTATATCGGCGTATAATAAGTTGTCTGACACTTTTGGTATCCAATAGCCTTTGAGGAAAATTAACTTGACTGCCTCTAAACATTCGATATACTGTGAGGGTAGCCTCAAGACCTATTTGGTCATTTAATTCTTTATATATCTTTTGAAAAAGTTGTGTATTATACTCACAAATAGATACCACCTCACTTTCAGATTAGTTTAGCATAGTGTTTGGTGTAAAACAAACGACATTTTTCCCGTAAATGAGCCTGCTATTTACACAAACCCTAAATAAATATTGCTTTTTTGTGGTTTTTACAATTACAATTTTAGTAAAATAAATAGACAGTTATTGTCTGTTTATAAAGTTTGTAGAATTTTGGGGAAAAATTTTTATGAAAATAAAAAAATCCCCATTATGGGGATAAAAAATGGCTATTCAAAAGAATAGCCGTAAAACGAATATAAAGAAATTAAAAGGGAGTTGGACATAGCCAACTCCCTTTTGTATATATACTATAATACTTTTAAAAATTATAATACTGGAATTAAATCGTAGAACTTTTCTACATCTTCGTCGTTTAATACAGCCTGAATAATATCGTGACCTAATGGTAATAAATCAGGAGTATCGAACTGCTTTAACTGTTCCTTGAAGAAATCAGTAAGCATCTTAGCACCTTCGTCATAAGCTGCCTGACCAACTCTAGGCTGCTTATCTACCTGTAAAAGACCAGTAGGGATTACTTCGCCGTCCATCTTAATAGACTTTGGAGAGTAACCAAGAATAGAACAACGAGAAGGTACAAGTGATTCCTTCTTGTACTTTAAGCCACCTCTACGAGAAAGGTATTCTCTAGTAGCCCATTCACCAGCGAAACCAACCTTGTAGCAACCAATGTACTGGTTAGGAATAAGGATATATCTAGTTTCTGGTGTATTTAAAATCTGTTCAAGAAGAAGGTTAGCCTGGTCAACCTTTTTACCAGTAGCGAAAGGCCAGTAAGAACCTACACCTTCACTCTTCATAGCCATAGCAGAGCTACTGTTATCAATAATAGATGGGTTAGCGTAACCTCTTGGTGCAACTAATCTCCAAATCCAAGCAAGTGCTGGTGGAAGAATGTGGAACATACCAATGATACCATAGTTAGGCTTGTCGCTAGTTGTAGGAGGAGTACGGATACCGAAGCTTCGGATATCAATTTCTCCAACGCCGTTGACAATGTTCTTCTTAACCTTACGAGGCATAATAACTCTAGGGTTAGGACAAGGCTTGCCAGGAGCATCTTCAATATGGTCCCAAATAAGACAAGTTGAACCAGGAACAGCATCTTCATTAAGGAAAATCATTGGTTCCTTTGGATGGATAGTAGCTTCTTCAACTTCAGGGTCTGTACCATAGTGAACAATGTGGTCAACTCGTAAGAACCAACCGTATTCAGCATCAGCAACAACGAGCTTGCCTGACTTGTTCTGAAGTGATGGATGAGCAAGAGCCATATCATCAGTTACAGGGTGAAGTGTTGAAGTATCAGCAATGTTTACCTTGATTTCTTCGCCTGATACAATATCAGTTGCAAGTAATAATCTACCGTCTTCCTGTCTGTGGAAAGGTTCAGTCATTTCTGACTTACCACCACCAGAAGCACCTTCGTGCATGATTGTAAGTTCAAGTTCGTATGGAGTTACAATCTTAACAGTTGAAGCGTGGAGAGTTACCCAACCTTCCTGTTCACCAATGTGAAGAAGGATACTGTAAACACCCTTTTTAGCTGATGGACCTGGGTAAAGGTTGTAGCTAAATACTTCCTGCATATCGTAAAGTCTGTTATGAACAACTACCTGCTTACCTTCATAGTATAAATGTCTGAAAGGTGGAGCAACATAGATGATAGCCTTTGGCTTGAAGAAGTTAGGAACTTTGTCGCAAGGAATAAAGCCCTGTAATTCAGCAATCATAGCTGCAAAGAAAGCTGCGTTCTTTGGAACGATTGCAAGAGAAGCATAACCAAGCTTCATATCTTCGTTACCAGAATAGAAAGGAACAAGTACAAGACCGTCTCTTTCCTTGAGCCATTTGAAAGTTTCCTGTCTAATAGGCTCAAAAGGCTTGCCAAATCTCTCCATATGTGTTGGCTTGTCTGTTGGAAGGTCATCAGCGATAACCATTGAATTAGGGTCTCTTCTACGCATTGAAGTATCGTCGAAGTTTACTGAAAGACCGTTCTTACACTTAGTAATGTAGGCTTCTCTAATAGTTTTACCGTTAACATCAAAGTTAACATCATAAGTCATATTATCCTTGCCACCGAGAGCTAAATCAAAAAGATGTTCTTTTGTGTCAGGAATAATAATTTCCGCACCACCTTCGATAATCTCCTTCACATGAGGTGGAAGAACCATTTTTTTGATAATCTCTTTGTAATCTTTACTCATTTGAAAATGTCCTCCTTAATAAAAAATCACTATCGTGTTTTATATACAATACTATATAGTTAAGAAGCTATAATGGTTATATGATACCACTAATTATTTAAAAATGCAATATCCTAACCCCCAAAATTCACTTTTTATTAATTATTACTATTTATATTCTATCTAAAAATGGAAAAACTGTTATTTTTATATCATTAAAAATAACCTATTGTCAGAAAAAATTAATTTTTCAATCTTCAGCACAAATTATGAATTTTTTTTGTATTTTATCATTCAAAATTCCCCTTTTGTTTTCGTTGTATTGTTTTCAAAAATATGGTATACTAAAAAGAGTGGTATGCTGTTTTATAAAAATACATATGAAAAATATATATAATGAAGAAACTAAGTTTTTTCTTTGTTATTATGCCACCAAAATACAAATGTAAGGAGATAATTTATGGGAAAATTGAGTAAAAGTAGTAAAGCCCTAATAGGCTTTATTGTATTTTTAATAGTAGCTTTTTTGATATATGTAGCAATATCGGGTATTATAGGTTCTAAAAGACAAACAATGAAGGGAACTGACCAAACTTTTGGTGCTGTAGAATTGCCTTTAAATAGTGAACTTACAGGTTTAGGACTTGATAATTCTGTTGTTTCAGACCATATTGATAAAGAACATCAGCTTCATGATTACAAAATAGACTTGCAGAAAAAGGCAATTACATATAACTACTATACAAGAGAGGCATCTTATGGCGACAAGTTTAAGGTAATTACTTACTCTACAACTCAGGATAATTTTGAAAAAAATATAATTCCAAAATCAGATATTACAGATTCAGGACTTAATGGTATGCCAGCTAAATATTTTAATGGCACATATTACTATGTAAGTGATAATTATAAGCCTACAGAACAGGTGCAAAAAGCCCTTAATGAAGGCAAGATTATTATGGATAAAGGTAATGAAACAGAGGATTGCGAAATAGGTACAGTACAAGCCCTCTACTGGTATGATAATGGCGTAGGTTATTGCTTTGAGGCGGTCAATATGCCATCTTTAGAACAGGAGTCATTTATTGAAATGGCAGGCAAGTATTGGAACGAAGGCTCAGCTACTGACGAAGAATAAAAGGAGTAGATTTTAAATGTCAATGGAAAAATACAATAAAATTCATTTTATAGGTATAGGTGGAATAAGTATGTCTTCTCTTGCAGAAATTCTCAAGAGTAAGGGTAAGACAATTACAGGTTCAGATGGTGTTGCATCTAATGTGACAAAAGCTCTTGAAAACATAGGTATTCAGGTATCAATCGGTCAGAAAGCCGAGAATATTACACCTGATACAGACCTTATTGTCTATACTGCTGCTGTAAGAGAGGACAACCCAGAATTAATGGCTGCCAGAGCAAGTGGTATCGAAACAGTAGATAGAGCAGCTCTTGTAGGTATGATGATGCTTGAGTACAAGTTCCCTCTTTCTGTAGCTGGTACTCATGGCAAAACTACTACATCAAGCCTTGTTACTGAAATTTTCCTTGAAGCAAAGGCTAATCCAACAGTTTCTATTGGTGGTATATTACCAAGTATAAAGGGTAACTATAAAGTAGGTGGCGAGGATTACTTTATTCTTGAAACTTGTGAATACTGCGATAGCTTTTTAAAGTTCAATCCTCATGGTGCAATAATTCTTAATATTGATGCAGACCATTTAGACTATTTTAAGACATTAGATAATATTTATAAGAGCTTTAACAAGTTCGCTAATAGACTTCCAGAGGGTGGTTTCCTTGTTATTAATAATGAAATTCCTAGACTTTCAGAAGTATTAGAGGGTGTTAAGGCAAAGGTTATTACTTATGGCAAGGATAACACAGCAGATTGGTATCCTACAGATGTTACATTTAATGATTTAGGTCATGCAACATATACAGTAAATCATAAGGGCGAAAAGGTTGCTAAGGTTGAACTTTCAATTCCTGGTATGCACAATGTTTATAATTCACTTTCAGCTTTTGCACTTGCTACTTGCTATGGTGTTGATACAGATGCTATTGTAAAGGGTATAAAGAACTTTACTGGTACAGATAGAAGATTTCAGTTTAAGGGTCAGTTTAATGGCGTAAATGTAATTGATGACTATGCACATCATCCTACAGAAATTCAGGCTACAATAAATAGTGCCAGAGGTACAAAGCTTAATAAACTTTGGATAATGTTCCAGCCTCATACTTATACAAGAACTTATAATCATTTAGACGATTTTGCAAAGGTTTTAAGTGAGGCAGACCATGTTATTCTTTTAGATATTTATGCTTCAAGAGAAAAGGATACAGGTCTTGTAAGCAGTAAGGATTTAAGAGATAAAATTGAGGCTTTAGGTGGCGTTGTAACATACTGCCCTACATTTAACGATGCTGAAAAGTATGCTGTAGATAACTGTCGCAAGGGAGATATGCTTATTACTATGGGTGCAGGCGATGTTTACAAAATAGGAGAAAAATTAGTCAGACAGTAAAAAATGTAAAAAATATCTTGAAATTTTAATGAAAATAAGTTATCATAAGAATATATGACTTATTGTGAATATGCCCTTGTATTTTTGAGGCATTATATGACGCAATAAACAACATCGGAAGTTTAACTTCTGAACTTTATTCGTTATTTTTAAGGAGGACAATTTATGATTTCTGCCGGTGAATTTAGAAACGGTGTAACTATGGAATACGAAGGTAACATTTATCAGGTTATCGAATTCCAGCATGTAAAGCCAGGTAAGGGTGCAGCTTTCGTTCGTACTAAGCTCAAGAACCTCGTTACTGGTGCTGTAGTTGAAAAGACTTTCAGACCAACTGAAAAGATGCCTAAGGCTATGATTGAGCGTAAGGATATGACTTACCTTTACAACGATGGCGATTTATACAACTTTATGGATGCTGAAACTTATGACCAGATTGCTATTCCAGCATCTGAAGTTGGCGATGCATTAAAGTTCGTTAAGGAAAATGAAAATGTTAAGGTTCTTAGCCACAACGGTAACATTTTCGGTATTGAACCACCTTTATTCGTTGAACTTGAAGTAACTGAAACTGAACCAGGTTTCAAGGGCGATACTGCAACAGGTGCTACTAAGCCAGCTACTGTTGAAACAGGTGCTCAGATTAATGTACCTCTTTTCATCAATCAGGGTGAAATCATCAAGATTGATACTAGAACTGGTGAATACTTGGGTCGTTCAAACGCTTAATAATTTAACATTGTTTCTAAAAGGGTTGTCTTTTGACAGCCCTTTTCTTATACTTCAATATTATAGTAAATGTTTGTGTATAATGCCATGGTTTTTCTGAAAAAATACTATAGCTTAACCCCTTTTAATTCCTGTTATTGTCTAATATGCCGAAAATTTTATAACCCCGATTTTTAGTTGACAAAGGGGGTGGCTTATGTTATTATGATAAAGACGCGATTCGTCTTTTTTTTGTGTGTAAAAACTGAAAAAGAAAATTTAATTATTTAATTATTCAAAGAGAGAGGTGAATATCTTGAGAACAAGAATTACTTTAGCTTGTACTGAATGTAAGCAGAGAAATTATGATACTATGAAGGACAAGAAAGCTCATCCAGACAGAATGGAAACTAGCAAGTACTGCAAGTTCTGCGGTAAGCATACTTTACACAGAGAAACCAAGTAATAACGGGGACTTCAATGAAAGGGGAAGGCAAGATGGAAGAAAACGCTAAGAAAGCTCCACAGTCTGCTCAGAAAGAAAAGTTCAACTTTAAGAATTGGATTGAGGCTCACGTTGCTGAGTTTAAAAGAATTGTTTGGCCTAGCAAAGAGGAATTAGCCAAGGAAACTGCTACTGTTATCGTAGTATCACTTATTGTAGGTATTATCATTCTCCTCATTGATTTAGGATTTGAACAGGCCTACAGTGCATTGGTAAACTTATTTGCATAGTCTAAAAACGAGGTTGATTGTATGTCTGAACAGGAAATAAACAACGGCCTAAGATGGTATGTAATCCATACCTATTCAGGCTATGAAAACAAAGTAAAGACCGATATTGAAAAAATGGTAGACAACAGAGGTCTTAATGACCTTGTAAAAGAGGTTTCAGTACCTTTAGAAGATGTTGTTGAAGTTAAAGAAAATGGTCAAAAGAAAATTGTCCAGAGAAAGAAATTCCCTGGATATGTGTTGTTAAAGATGATTATGAATGACGAAACATGGTATGTCGTAAGAAACACACGAGGCGTTACCAGTTTCGTAGGTCCTGGCTCTAAGCCTGTTGCTCTTACAGATGCAGAGGTTTTACAGATGGGACTTGAAAGCGTCAATGTAGAAGACTTGGGCTTCGAAGAAGGCGATACTGTTTATGTTATCAGCGGTCCTTTTGCTGAAAGTACAGGTCTTGTAAAGGAAATCAACTACGGTAAGCAAACTGTTACTGTTATGATTTCTATGTTTGGTCGTGAAACACCAATGGAGCTGGACTTTACACAGGTTCAGCCAATGAACTGATGAATTTGAAAGTGAATTGCTTTCAAGTGGGAGGGAAAATCCCGCTAATTACCACATTATAGGAGGTGCCTTTTAAATGGCAAAGAAAGTACAAGGTTACATTAAGTTACAAATCGCAGCTGGTAAGGCAACACCAGCACCACCTGTTGGTCCAGCACTTGGTCAGCACGGTGTAAACATTATGGGTTTCTGTAAGGAATTCAACGAGAGAACTTCTAAGGATGCAGGTCTTATCATTCCTGTAGTTATTACAGTTTACCAGGATAAGAGCTTTACATTCGTAACAAAGACTCCACCTGCAGCAGTTCTTTTAAAGAAGGCTTGTAACATCCAGTCTGGTTCAGGCGTACCTAACAAGACTAAGGTTGCTAAGATTTCTAAGGATGAAGTTAGAAAGATTGCTGAATTAAAGATGCAGGATTTAACTGCTGCTAATATTGATGCCGCTATAAGTATGATTGCAGGTACTGCAAGAAGTATGGGTATCGTTGTAGAAGACTAATTTTTTTGAGGCGTATTTACGCATAGTATAGTGGGAGGGAATTCTCCCGATATTACCACATAAGGAGGAACTATTTTGAAAAGAGGAAAGAAATATCTCGAAAAGAGTAAGCTTGTTGATAAGGCTAATTTATATGATTTAGATGCTGCTTGTGCATTAATCCCACAGGTAAGCACAGCTAAGTTTGATGAAACTGTTGAAGCTCATATCCGTTTAGGTGTTGACAGCCGTCACGCTGACCAGCAGGTTAGAGGTGCTGTTGTTCTCCCTCACGGTACTGGTAAGACTATTCGTGTTCTCGTATTCGCTAAGGGTGCTAAGGCTGACGAAGCTCAGGCAGCTGGTGCAGATTATGTAGGTGCAGAAGATTTAGTAGCAAAGATTCAGAACGAAAACTGGTTCGATTTTGATGTAGTTGTTGCTACTCCAGATATGATGGGTCTTGTTGGTCGTATCGGTCGTGTACTCGGTCCTAAGGGCTTAATGCCAAACCCTAAGGCTGGTACAGTTACTATGGACGTTACTAAGGCTATCGAAGATATTAAGGCTGGTAAGATTGAATACCGTCTTGATAAGACAAACATTATCCACGTTCCAGTTGGTAAGGTTTCTTTCGGTTCTGAAAAGCTTCTTGAAAACGTTCAGACTCTTATGAGCGCTATCATTAAGGCTAAGCCTGCTTCAGCTAAGGGTACTTACTTAAAGTCAGTTGCTTTAACAACTACTATGGGTCCTAGTATCAGAGTAAACGGTGCTAAGATTTCAGAATAATCTTTGAATAATTAAATTTTTTAGACCTCCGATTTTTCGGAGGTCTTTTTGTGTTGCGAAAAAAGTCGAAAAATGTCGACACATATAGAATTTAACGAGTGAAGGAAATTTACGAACAATATAGAGATAGTGCTATTGCAATAATATGTATAGTATGATAATATTAGATTGTAAAATAAAAATAATTGTTAAATACAAAGCAATTAATGATTATTTTATTTATAGTTTAAATTTGCTATGTATATGTTTTTAGGATTAAAAGTATGTATATAGTATTAAACCTAATAGGGGTTAAAATTTAAGTAAGTATTTTTTATTTACAAGAGAAGAAGAGGATAGGAGGAATTTTTATGGCAATCGAAACATTAAGTGTAGGTAATAATTCTAATGTTATTTATGTAGCTCCAAGTAATAGTACAAACAAAGAGATTGCAGATTATGTTTGCGACGGAACAAATGATTCAAAGCAGATTAATGCAGCAATTCAAGCAGCAGGAACAGGTAAAGAAATAGTTTTATTAGATGGTAAGTTTAATATTAATGAAAAATTAAATGTTGATAAAGAAGGCTTAACCATTAGAGGAATTAAAGATAAAACTGTTGTTGAACAGGTAAGTTTAAAGACTAGTGGAAATGATACTACGTCAGCTATTATTTTTGATGTTACAGCTGGATTTGTTACATTGAAAGATATGATGGTTGTAGATGTAGATGTTGATTTACCTCAGTATGTCATAAGAGCTAGGAACAGTGCTGGGTCTTGTGTCTTTGAAGGATTATTTTTTATCCTTAAAGCAACAAAAACGGATTTAGACTATATAAGTTTAGCAACAGAAGGTACAAGAATAATTAATTGTAGAGTGTTCCACAATAGTACAGTTAATCAAAAAAAGACTATTTCCATTAATGGTAATGAAACAATAATTTGGGGATTATGGAATACCGGTAATGATAGAACAAGAGTAAATTATGAAGGTAATTTTACCCATTATGAATTTGGAAATAACAAGTATGATATATATGTTAATGGAATTAAACAATAATTCTGTTATGAGTGGGCTGTCTGTTTAGGCAGTCCACTTAAATTTGATTATTAGGAGGTATAAAAGTGCAATTTATAGAAAAAGGCAAAATAATGCTAAAGGAAATATTGGAGTTTCTGTATTCTAAGTATAAGATACTGTCATTAGCCATAATGTTGGTTGTTTTAGTATTTGGAATATGCTTATTTATACAAAACTCAGGGTCAGCTATTACAGGTGGAAATGGTTCATTTGGCTATAGTGATTTCAACTCCAATGTTGTTTCCAAGGATAGCGAGAAAATAATTGAGAATAGTAGTTTTAAAGGTATATTTGTTTATGGACCTTATGTTAATATTAAAGCTGGTAAATATAAAGGTACTATAAATTATAATTCTACTGTTTCAGTTAAGTATGAATTAACATCGGGTTTTGGTGCAAATGTAATTTCTACAGGTACTTTGTTACCAAACAGAAGCTCAGAAGAATTTAATTTTAATGTGCCAACAGATGTCAATGATAAGAGCTTGGAGTTAAGAGTTTACTATGACGGTAGTGGTAAACTTGAATTCGATTCTTTTGAATACGAAGGAGCAGGCGTAAGCTCAAACTACATCATTCCTATTATTGCCCTTTTATTGTGTTTAGGTTGTAGTATTTTTAGATTAAATGGCAAAAGAGGCTATTTAACACAGTTGTACTTGTTACTCTTTTATGTGTTTGGTATAAGCTACTTATCTAAAAATATTGTTTTAGCTATTTTTGTGGGAGCGATACAACTTTGTTTTGTAATATTGATTTCCCTTGAAAATGGAATTTTTGAAAATATTTCTTTGCTTAAAGGAAAAGAGTATTTTGCTATGCTTGTATCAACCTTTTTAATTGTTTCAGCATATTTTATGAAAACTCTTAAATTGGGCAATGACATTAAATTTGTAGGCAATATAGATAAAGATATGTATTGGTTTTTATTTGTAGCCCTATTTAGTTTAATATTTGCTTTAGGTGTAATCTTTAGTAAAAAGATAATCTATATTGTTACTTTTATAAGCTCTGTGGCATTTGGCATTCTAATGGTAAAAGCCTACAATAGTATTTATGTTGCTATGGGTGCTATATTGATATTAGGCTACTTTAACTATCTACTTTTAAAAGATGATAATTTAGGCTTTGAAAGTTTAAACAATAGGATAAAGGATTATAAAGCTATTTCTCCTATTGTTGCAGGTGTTACAGCTGTTGCTTGTATTTCAATGATTTTAGATGGTGTTTATCGCTATAAGATATATGGTGCATCTACATTTGACTTTGGTATTTTCGCTCAAATGTATGAATATATGGCAAAAACAGGCTTACCTTTAACAACTTGTGAAAGAGGTCAGCTGTTATCCCATTTTTATATTCATTTTTCGCCAATATATTACTTGTTCTTGCCAATTTATATGATTTTCAGAACACCTATTACACTGGTTGTAATACAGTCAATAATGGTGTTTGGAGCAGTAATACCATTGTTACTACTTTGCAAAAAATATGGTATTAAACCATTAATAGCACTTGTAATATGTTTTATTTACATATATTCTCCGGCAATAGTACAGCCATTACTTTATGATTTCCACGAAAATGCCTTTATACCATTTTTTGTACTTTGGTTTGTATATTTCCTTGAAAGTAAGAATTTCAAGCTATCTGTATTGTTCCTGTTCCTCTGTCTTATGATAAAGGAAGATACATCACTTTATATGATAGCTATATGTGTTTTCTATGCTTTCAGAAAAGGCTATTTGAAAAATTCTTTAATAATGTTAGGTATTACTTTAGTTTATTTCAGTTTAGCTATGACATTTATAAGTGTACACGGTATGGGTCTTATGGAGGGTCATTACGGTCTATATTATTTAGGTGGAGAAAAGGGAATGTTACCAATAATAAGAAATATTTGGTATGCCCCAGAATTTTTTGTTAAAAATGTTTTTGCTGATGATAACTTTAAGTATGTAATATATACAATGGGTTCATTGTTATTTGTACCGTTGATGAATAAAGACTTTAAAAGACTTATTCTTATTATACCGTTTATAGCTTTTGGACTTATGACAGATTATGCTTATCAGCACGATATAGGTTTCCAGTATACTTATGGCTTGATGACTTGTATGTTTTTGTTATTTATTTTAAATGTAAGGGATTTTCATTCAGAAAAGCAGTCATTTATTGTTATAACTTCTCTATGTGCAGTTTTAGTGTTGTCTGCACAGAATGGAGCAAACAAGATAAACTCATATAAGTCCTACTATGACGCAAATAAAAGTGTGTACCAAGAAATGGATAGTATATTGGAGGATAATATTCCTAGTGACAGTTCAGTTTCTGCTGATACATATCTTGTACCTCATTTATATAAGGCGAAGGAACTATATGATTTAGGTACTAAAGTTGATACAGATTACTATGTATTACAAAAAGCATCAAATGACCCAAATAGCACTGACTTTATGAAAAATTACAGTAAAAAAGGCTATAAGGTTGTTGATGAAAATAATAAAATAATAATTTATAAGAAATAATAAAAAGGTTCTTTACCCTCTTTCTGCTGAGGTAAAGAACCTTTTTGGTTTAAATGAATATTGGAAGTAAACATATTACAGCAAATAGTATAACCGGTAATGATAGAAGGCATATTCTGTATTCTCCTTCAAAAACAGGTCTGTTTACTTTTGAATAATTCTTTAAAACAGGATATTTTTCTAGTATGTACCATACTGCAAAAAATGCGGAAATTATCATTACAGATGTATTTGCAAAATGATTTTTGTATAATTCTGTAAATGGCTTGTTTTCAATTATTGTGCTTATTAAATTGTTGAAAATATGAAGTATTACGGAATACTTTAGAGAGTATTCGCTGGCAACAAAACCTAATAATAACCCACATATAAAGGCATATATTCCCTGAATTATATTTCCATGGTATATGGCAAAGAGTAATGAAGAAATGACTATAGCTAATAGCTTTCCGTATTTTTCAAGAGGTTTTAACACAACACCTCTGAACAATATTTCTTCAATAACAGGAGCAATTACAATAATAAAAATAAGAGATAATGGGCTTTTGTTGTTTATTGTATTAAAATAGCCCTCTAAATTAATAGATGAAAAATGTAAAATGCCTGTGCCTAAAATACTGAAACACACTAATAGAAAAAGATAAAGAATAAAATTAATAGTCGAAAAATGTCTGTTTACAGTTTTAAATTCTTGTATCAAAAATTCCTTGTTTCTGTAGAAAAGTCCTATACCTATAATGGTTACGGATATTTCATTTAATATAGTAAAAAATCTGGTGTCCAGCTGATTTATTATGCTTTCTACAGAACTGTATTCCACAGTTATTTTTGCATATAACATTACGGTCAGAAAAAGCAATACAACATAAAGTAAGTTGGTATATATTACAAAACTCAAAAGTTTGAAAAATATATGTTGCCCTTCATTTTTTAAATCCTTTGGAGTATACATATTACACCTCCTTTTCTTTAATATTACCATATATTTTCAAACTGTGCAATATTCAGCTATATAATATAAAAACCCCCTATATTGGCTGCTGTGCCAATATAGGGGGTTCTGAATTAATTTAGTCTTTTTTCAATTTCACATAGAACAATAGGTATAAGACTTAATGCTATTACAACTAACCATTCCATTGTATTTAGGGTAGAACACTTGAAAATTTTAGGAAATAGCTGAACAGCTATAATCTGTAAGGCTGTTCCTAAAATAAGTGAAATTACAAGGAATTTGTTGCCTAAAATATGTATTTTAAAAATACTTTTGTGACTTCTCATATTAAAGGCGTGAACCAACTGGCAAATGCTTAATGTAGAAAAGCACATAGCTGAGCCGGCTAAGGTATCATTAAATATTACTTTTCCAATGGTGTATGCCAATAGAGAAATTGCCCCAATCATAACACCTTCAACAATTATGTTGTTCCACATCTGACGAGAAAATATACTTGAACTTTTGTTAGGCTTACGGTTCATTAAATTTTCTTCGCAAGGGTCAACACCTAAGGCAATAGCAGGCAAAGAGTCGGTAACAAGGTTTACCCATAAAAGCTGTATTGGGCAAAGAGGAGTAGCACAACCCATTAAAAGAGCTGTAAAAATTGTTATAATTTCCCCTATGTTTGAAGATAGCAAAAAGTGTACAGACTTCTTTATGTTTTCATACATTTCACGACCAGATGCTACAGCTTTTACAATGGTAGCAAAGTTGTCATCGGCTAGTATAATATCTCCGGCAGCTCTTGCAACATCAGTACCACCAAGTCCCATAGCACAGCCAATGTCGGCAGTTTTTAAGGCAGGTGCATCGTTTACACCGTCCCCTGTCATAGCTACTATTTCCCCTTTAGCTTTTAGTTCTTCCACTATTTTGTATTTGTGTTCCGGATTTACCCTTGCAAAAATATTGCATTTTTCAACGGCTGAAGAAAATTCACTACTGCTCATAGCATCTAATTCTGCTCCTGTGGCAGTTTCTGTGCCAATACCTGTTTTTTCTCCAATAGCTCTTGCAGTTAAAGGGTTGTCCCCAGTTATCATTATGGTTCTTATTCCGGCTCTTTTACATTCCTTTACAGCGTAGGCAGCACCTTCTCTGGGACTGTCCTCTAGGGCAATAAGTCCCATAAAAGTCAAATCTCTTTCTTCCGTAGGTATTGATGAACATTCCTTTGAGCTTACGGCTAAAACTCTTAATCCCTGTGATGCAAATATACTGCTTTTAGTCAAAATCTCCTTTTCCTTTTGTGGTGTCATAGCCCTTTTTGTACTGTCATAGTAAAAACTACATTTTTTAAGTACATATTCAGGAGCACCCTTTGTTATTTCAATGTATTCCCCTTTGTATTTGTGTATAGTTGTCATCATTTTTCTTTCAGAAGAAAAAGGAATTTCTCCAACTCTG
Source organism: Eubacterium sp. CAG:274 (assembly GCA_000432155.1). Classification (GTDB taxonomy): domain Bacteria; phylum Bacillota; class Clostridia; order Lachnospirales; family CAG-274; genus CAG-274. The sequence continues at coordinate 11,421 of FR888484.1, read as the reverse complement.
GGCATATCCTTTTCAAGATTTTCTTTTATGTAGCCCTTTTCTTTAGCTTTTTGTACAATAGCTTTTTCTGTAGCCTCTCCATTTTCTGTAGTGGCATCACAACATAAAGTGGCAAATTTTATTACATTCTCCTCTCCTGTTGTTTCCACTACTTTCATTTTGTTTTCTGTTAAAGTACCTGTTTTGTCAGAGCATATTACTGTAGCACTACCTAAAGCCTCAACAGAGGAAAGAGTTTTTACAATGGCATTGTTTTTTGCCATTGTCTGAACACCTATAGCAAGTATTACAGTAACTATAGCAGGTAAACCCTCGGGAATAGCAGCTACAGCAAGACTAATTGAAGTCATAAACATAGTAAAGACAGGTATATGTCGCAGTAGACCTATTATAAAAATAAGAAAGCAAATGCCCAAAGCACCTAAACCAAGTATGCGACCAGTTTCCCCTAATTTCTTCTGTAATGGGGTTGTCTGTACAGGTGTAGTGTCTAGCATTTTTGAAATATGCCCCACCTGTGTATCAGTTCCAGTAGCTGTAATAATGGCTTTTCCATGACCTTGAACAACTATTGTGCCCATATATGCCATATTTCCTCTGTCAGCAAGGGGAGTATTTTCAGGATAAATGTCGGTGGTTTTGGTACAAGATGTAGATTCACCGGTTAGTGAAGACTCGTCTGTCTGTAAAGCATTTGCCTCAATAATTCTGCAATCAGCCGGCACATATTCCCCCTGTACAAGCTCTACTAAATCCCCTTTTACAATATCTTCAACAGGTAATGTAATAGGAGTACCACTTCTTATTACAGTAATTTCCGGTTGCGACATTTCCTTTAATTTTTCAAGGGCGTGATTTGCCTTACTTTCCTGTAACATACCTATAATGCCGTTAAATACTACAATTACAATTATTATAATGCTGTCAATATAGTTGTTGCCACCACTTACCTTTTCAGCAACGGCACTTACAATGGCAGATATAATAAGTATAATTACCATAAAGTCTTTAAACTGATTTAAAAACTGTATTATAATTGGAGTTTTTTTGGCTTGACTTAACTTGTTTTTGCCATATTCATTTAATCTATTTACTACTTCTGTTGGCTCAAGACCTTTTGTAAGGCTTGTACCTAAAATTTTTGCTGTTTCTTTTACTGTTTTGCTGTGAAAATCCATAACCCATACCTCCTTAATACAAGCCTATTCAGTAAATAACATTTTTATTACTGTTACATAAAATATAGAGAGGTGATTTTTGTGGAGGTAGTTTTTCTTGCAGTTGCCCTTTCTGCCGATGCTGTAGTTTTTGGTCTTTCTTTTGGTGTAAAAGATATAAAAATTCCTCTGTATTCCCTTTTCCTAATGACAGCTGTAGGTTTTTTGACAGTAGGTGGTGGTTTACTTTTAGGAGAAATTATGTTTAGTCTTTTGCCAGTTGGAGAAAGTTTGGGAGCATTTATACTGGTTGGTTTAGGAATGTGGCTTATCTGTGATAGTGATGACGGAGCAAAAGAAGTTATAAATCACCCAGAAAAAATAGATATAGATAATTCACGAATAATAGAGCCTGTGGAGGCCATTATAACAGGTTTTGCTTTAAGTGTAGATAGTGTTAGTGTGTGTTTAGGCTATGGAGCAGCCGGTAAAAATTCAGTTGTGTTGCCTGTTTTAGTTACAGTTTTTCAGATAATTTTCTTATATGGTGGAATAATAATGTCAAAAAAAATAAGACTGAAAACAAAGGTAAATTGTATTACCCTTATTTCCGGTCTTATTATAATGATAATTGGTTTGTATAAATTAGTACCCTTTTTTAGTTAAATTAGCTTAAAAGGTCTAAAATGTAATCGCCATAAACAGACTCCCAAAGAACATCTACACTCTGGAAATACTTATAAACCATGTCGGCATAGTCATAAGAAGTGTTTCTTCTCTGGTCAGCTAAAGCCTTTACCTTTGTTGCAGTTTCTTCTGGAGTGATTTTGCCGTTGGCAGAATCAATAGAAAGCTGACAGCAATCCTGAACTGTGTTAACATATGATTTAATTACAGTATTGATGTTGCCAAGACCAGCTGGAACAGAAACGGCATTTATTCTGTCTATGTCGGCATAAACCTTAACAAAGTTCTTTTCTGTGCCAGTAATAGACTTGTCTGAATTACGGTCATAGAAAGCTTCGAAAACAGGGTTGTTGTTGCTTAAACAATCATTTTTTAACTGCTGAAGTAATGGGAACATAGTCTTGAAGTATGTATCAGCTGATGTAGTAATATCCCCTTCTGGATTCATAAAGGTTGCTTGAGCTTCCATTTTTTCTTCTTCAGTCAATTCTTTTTTTGTGTTTGAAGAAGTTACTTTGCTTGAAGAAGTTGAAGAACTTATGCTTCCGCTACCGTTGCTCATAGCCTCGCTAATATAAGAAATTTTAACTGTTTTAGATGCAGAGTCCCAATCTACATTACAGTCAGCAGCATTTGCAACACTTCTTAAAGGAAGATAAAATCTGTTGTTTACAATTTGAGGAAGTACATCACTTTGAACAGTTGTAGTCTGTTCAGTTTCTTTGTCTGTTTTAGTAAGCTTAGTTTCAGAGCAAGTGATTACATTGTCACTTGATGTAAGAGTTGCTGTTCTTGTAGCACTATCCCACTTAATGCTGTAGCCCATTTTTTCAAATAAACCTCTTACAGGAACCATAGTTCTGCCATTTATAATTTCAGGCTTAGCATCTCCAAAAGTAATATTAAGACCGTTTAATGTAACATTTATATTACTAGCACAAAAAGTAGTGGTAGCCATAGCTATAGTGCCAATAGTAATTGCAGCAATATTTCTAAATTTCATAAAAAAACTCCTTTAAAATTATGATTTTTGTATATTATAGCACATATCTATTTCCAAAACAATAAATATTATTTGAATTTTTGTTGTAGACAATTTTCGTCAAAATGTTTATAATAACTCTGTATAGCAAAGAGGTGATTACATGGGTATATTAAAGAATACAGTACGCCATTTTATAACAATTACACGCCATAGACACAAGGTAATTTATCATTGTGCAAAGGCTGGTATACTTTGGCAAGGTCTTTTTCACGATTTGTCAAAATACTCTCCTACTGAATTTGTAGAGGGTATGAAGTTTTATCAAGGTACAAGAAGTCCTAATGAAAGAGCCAGAGAAATATATGGCTATTCAAAGGCGTGGATGCACCATAAAGGCAGAAATAAACACCATTTTGAATATTGGACAGACTATAGTAATGAAACCCACCAGTTAGAGCCTGTGGAAATGCCCCTTAAATATGTAAAAGAAATGTTTTGTGACAGAGTGGCGGCATCTAAGATATATGGTGGCAAAAACTATAATGATAGCTATGCCTTGAATTACTATAACAAGAGAAAAGATTGTAGAAGAATACACCCTAAAACAGCTGAAAAAATAGAGTTTTTACTTACTATGCTTTCAGAAAAAGGCGAAAAGGAAACCTTTAAATATATTAGAAAAATGAAATAAAAAGAGAGGAATAATATGTTACCTAAAGACCCAATTATGTTTTTAAGTTATGTTAATACACAGTTAAGAGATAATTATTCAAATATTGATGATTTCTGTTCAGCTTTTAATATAACAAAGGAAGAAGTATTTACAAAATTAGAAAGCATTAATTATTTTTACGATGAGGAATCAAACCAGTTTAAGTAAAATTTGAAAATATAACCAAAAAATATGTACTTGACAGAAATATAAAGTGTAATATAATAAAAGTACAGATTTTTTGTTGGATGGTGAAGAAAAATGTATATTAGTAGTGCAGACCCTGTTGTTTATTCAAGGAGAAAGCAAGAGGCATCTTATGGTAGTGAGGAACATTATCACTCCGTATATGAATTTTATTATTTATTAAGTGGCAGTAGGCGTATTTTTGCTGACGGTAATTTGTATAATCTCAATAAGGGAGATTTAATGCTTATTCCTAAAAATGCAATGCACCATGTTACACAAGGCTCAGATAAGGATTTTGAACGAATTTGTATCCGTTTTACAGATGAATGTATAGCACCTTTTGTAGAAACATTTGGCGAAGAAAAGTTTAACCAGATGATGGAAACAGGTGTAGTTAATGTACCTCTTAACAGAAGAAAAGATGTAGAGGTCTGTATGAATGGTATTGGGGATTGTCTTAATACCAATGACGAATTTAATTCTATACAGATTAGAAATTTTGTAGGACTTATATTAGTAAGCTATCTCAGACTTAAAAGAGCAGCTACATTTGCTGTTCCACAGGATTTAAAGGGTGTAGATAAGGTTATACAAAAGGCAGCAAGTTATATTGTAGAACATTATAAGGAAAATGTTACATTAAAAGATGTGGCATCTTATGTTAATATGAGTGATACATATTTTTCTAAGAAGTTTAAGGAAACAACAGGCTTTGGCTTTAAGGAGTATCTCCTTGCCTTGAGAATAAAGCACGCCTGCGATATGCTTTTAAATACAGGTTTTTCTATTACTGAAATTGCCTATAGTAGTGGTTTTAACGATAGTAATTACTTTGGCGATGTATTTAAGAGAATAAAGGGAGTTTCTCCTTTACAGTACAGAAAAAGACAGGAATATGTATAGGTAATTTGTCCCCTGAAACAGTAAAATGTTTTAGGGGATTTTTGTATATTTTTCTCTAAAGTGTTAATAATTCTTTAGAGGTGGTTTTATGAAAAAGAAAACTATTATTTGGTTAATAGTTCTTGTTGCCCTTTGCTCGGCTGTGTCTGCCGGAATATGGGTATATAATTTGGAAATAGCAAAGGATAATAATTCTCTTTTTATAGGAGAAACTTTGGAAGTAAAATCAGATACTGGAAATAGTGTGGGAAGAAATACGGTATTGACCTTTGTATCAAATTATGAAGACGGATTTAGTGATACCAGAGAGGTTATTGCCCCAGTTTATATGTATGGCTGGCAAAGAGATAGAATGGAATCGGCTTATCCCTCTTGGCAAATGGACGAGTTTAGTCCATTAAGAGTTGTATTTAATAGGTCAGAAAGAGGAAGAAGTTCTCAGCATTATGTACTGGGAGAAAAAGACGGCTATGTTGCAGTTTATTATAAAGATAGTGGCGTTTTAAAGGAAGTAACTTCTACTCCTGTGGCATCATTAAATGATGATGAAAGAAAATCTGTAATTAGTGGAAAGGAAATAGATGGAGATACTCATTTATACCTTTGTTTACAGGACTTAGAGAGCTAAAAGAAAAATGTTAAAAAATGTCAAATTTTTCTGTAAAAACATTGTTTTTTTACGAATTTTGTGTAAATTAGACAGAAAAAATATGATAATTTTTTTTATATTTGTGAACACTTTTTTTGACTTGTTTGCTATAATAAGCATTGTGAAAAACCCCTAAATATTTTCACATTACAGTTTATACATCCCTCATATGTTATTAAACTGTAAACCCCATAAAAATACCTTCTCTTTAGAAAAAAACAACCGTTCGCTGGTTGTTTTTTTCTTTGTCAAAAAAGCTGTCGTGAAAACGACAGCTTTTTTGCATACCCTATTATTAAAAATCTCCGTATTTTAAATATTTTTCAGCATTAATAAAACATTTTAATGGAAAATCTTTATCAATACCTTGAACATAAGTGCTTTTACTGTGACTTGTTACCCAAGCAAGTAACTGAATTTGTCGAGCCAACATAAAAGTTTTAGCCATTTCCTTATCTTTACTGTCTAAAGGCATAACTTCTTCATAGCCCTTATACCAATTTTCAATTAATGTGGATAACTGAGGGCTGTTTTCAAGAAAACTGACACTAGATGCCAAATCCTGCATAAAATATCCATAGCCACAATCATCAAAATCTATTACGCCAGTAGTTTTACCCACAATTATGTTTGTAAGTCTTAAATCAATGTGTATAAGTCCGTATTTATCAGTTTTGTAATTTGCAACTTTTTTATATATTTTGTTGCAAGCCTTTTCAATAATGTCTTTTTGTTGACTGTTTAAAACAGTTGTCTTTCGCCAGTCTCCCCAAAGCCCGTTTTTACCTATAAGATTTTCCATTGACCACTTAGGTCGCACAGCCTTAAAAGGTTTTTCGATAGTATTTTTGTGTAAAAGTCCGGCAATTCGCCCTATTTCTATATATAGGTTTTCGTTACCCTCTATTTCTATATCAGCCATACCCTCAATGTATTTGTACATAGTGCAATAACAGTCGTTTATTTTTTTGACATATTCCCCATTTTCTGAAATGGGCTTACATATATTTACATCGTCAATGTTTAATAGCCATTGTATTTCACTTTCCAGCTCCTCAAAAGTGTGGTAGTTAGGTCGGCATATTCTAAGGGTATATTTAGGCTTGTTGCTTTGACAAATAAAGTAGGTAGCATTTTCACTTATTTGCACAAAAACTGCTTTCCCCTCTACTCCAAAAGCACTTACTGCTATAGAGGCTGTTTTATTCAAATTTTCTATATTTTCAAACATTTTTCATCACCTGTAAAATTTTATGTTTATACTACCATATTGCTTATTAATTGGCAATAAAAATTCATCTATATTGTTTGACTTTACATATTTATTATACTAAAATGAAATAAGATGTTTTTAGGAGGTGTAAACTTGGCAGAAACTGTATACGCATATAACAAAATGCTGAAATGTGGCTACACAACAGGCTCTTGTGCTTCTGCCGGAGCAAAGGCATCAGCATATATGTTGTTGTCACAAAATAAAATTTCTGAAATTGAATATATTACACCCTCTGGAGAAAAAGTGATTTTTCAACTGAAACAACAGGAAATAACAGAAAATTATGCCCTTTGTGCTATTGAAAAATATAGTGGCGATGACCCTGATGTAACATCTGGTATGCTTATTTACACTAAGGTGGAAAAAATATCAAAGGGTTTTGTTGTAGACGGAGGAAAAGGCATAGGCAGGGTTACACAAAAGGGATTGGACCAGCCTGTTGGAGCAGCAGCAATTAATTCTGTTCCTAGAAAGAGCATTGAAGAAAATTTAAGAGAAGTAGCAGATAATTTCGAATACTATGGTGGACTTAAAGCTACTGTTTTTGCACCAGATGGCGAGGAAATAGCTAAAAAGACTATGAATCCCCAACTGGGTATTGTAGGTGGTATTTCAATACTAGGCACTACAGGAATAGTTCGACCTATGAGTGATGATGCTTTAAAAGAAACTATAAAACTTGAAATATCAATGAAAAGGCAAAATAGTGATGTCCTTGTACTTACACCAGGAAATTATGGGGAGGTTTTTGCCTTTAAAAACTATGGACTGAAAGAAAAATATATGGTCAAGTCTAGTAATTTTATAGGCTTTTCCATTGATTGTTGTGTTGAAAATAATTGCAAAAAAATATTGCTTATTGGTCATATAGGGAAATTTGCAAAATTAGGCTGTGGTATTATGAATACCCATTCCCATAATGCCGATGGTAGAATAGAAACCATTGTAACTTGTGGGCTAAGGGTTGGAGCAGATTTGGAAACGCTGAAAGAAGTAGCAAAAGCTGTTACAACTGATGATGCTATTGATATATTGAAAGAAAGAGGCTTTTTGGAAAAAACAATGGAGCTACTTATGGAGAAAATATATTTTTATATTAACAAAAGAAGTGGCGAAATGCCGGCAGAGGCTATAGTTTTTTCTAATAAATACGGAATACTAGGTAAAACAGCAGGTGCAGATGAAATACTAAAGGAGTTGAAGTAATGGTACATTTTGTAGGAGCAGGTTCAGGAGACCCAGAACTTATTACAGTAAAGGGTGCAAGACTTTTGAAAAGTGCAGATATAGTTATATACACAGGTTCACTTATAAATACAGAGCTTTTGGATTATTGCCCACAGGCTGAAAAATATAATTCAGCTTATATGGATTTAGAGCAGGTAGCACAGGTGTATAAGGAAAATCCGGACAAGGATATTGTTCGACTTCACACAGGGGACCCTTGCATTTTTGGTGCAATAAGGGAGCAAATGGATATACTTGATGAATTAAATATTCAGTACGACTATTGTGCCGGTGTAAGTAGCTTTTGTGGTGCAGCTTCAGCATTAAAGACAGAATATACACTTCCTAATGTTTCCCAAAGTGTAATTATTACTAGATGTGAGGGCAGGACTCCAGTACCTAAGGGTCAAAGTCTTAAAGAATTGGCTGTTCATAAAGCTACAATGGTTATATTTTTAAGTGCTTCTCTTACAGAAAAGGTTCAAAGGGACTTAATAGAGGGTGGCTATAGTGAAAATACACCTTGTGCCATAGTTTATAAGGCTACTTGGAGCGATGAAAAGGTTGTAAGAGGTCAGCTTTTAAACCTTTCTGATATGGCAAAGGAAAATAATATTACAAAAACTGCTCTTATTGTTGTAGGCGATGTTCTTGGTAGCGATTACGAGTTAAGTAAACTCTATGATAAAAACTTCAAAACAGAATACAGGAAGTGATATAATGGCGGCTGTTATTGTCTTTACGGCAAAGGCTAGAAATACTGGAACAAAGCTGAAAAATGTAGACAGACTTGTGTTTTATAAATATGCTGAAAAAGGGGATATTCCCTTTAAAAATGTAGCAGAATTAAGAGAGAAAATAGTTCAATATAGTAAGTTGGTTTTTATTTGTGCCTGTGGTATTGCCGTTAGAACTATTGCTCCTTTTGTGAAAAATAAAAAAGAAGATTTTGCAGTTGTAGTGTGTGATGAAGATGGCAAGTTTGCTATTTCACTTTTGTCTGGTCACTTAGGTGGAGCTAATGAACTTGCTGAAAATGTGGCAGAAATATTGGGTGGACAGGCTGTTATAACTACAGCTACAGATGTAAATGGTATTATAGCTATTGATAACTATGCTAAGGAAAATAGCCTTGAAATAGATAGTATGAAAATGGCTAAAGAGGTTTCGGCACAGCTCTTAAATGGAGAAAAAGTAGCCTTTAAAAGTGATTTCAATAATGAAATACCTAAGGACTTTGTTCAAACAGTTGAAAAAATAGGTGTATATGTAACCTATAAAACAATAGAACCCTTTGAAAATACACTAAAACTTTATAAAAAATCTCTTGTAGTAGGCATAGGCTGTAAGAAAGATACTCCAGTAGAAAATGTAGAGAGTTTTTTAAGAACAGTGTTTGAGGAAAATAGTCTTTCAGAAAAGGCTATTTTGAAGATAGGAACTATTGATATTAAAAAGAATGAAAAAGCCATAGTTGAGTTATCAAAAAAATACAATGTGAAACTAGAAATATTTGACAAAAAAACACTAAATAGTCAAAAGGGAGAATTTTCTCATTCGGATTTTGTCTTCCGAACAGTAGGTACTGACTGCGTTTGCGAAAGAGCAGTGGTAGCTGGTGGAGGAAAGCTAATAGTGAAAAAGCAAAGCTGTAATGGTGTCACTATAGCTGTGGGTGTTGAAAATGAAAATTAATAGTGATATAATGAAATTTATCGTAAATTGTGAGTTTTTATAGGAGGTATTTTAGCTATGAAAAAAATATTATCCGTTATATGTCTTACAGGAATAATGTGCGTAAACACTTTTGCTTCAGGAATAGCTGTTTATGTAAATAATAGTAAAGTTAATTTTTCACAGCCACCTGTTGTGGAAAATGGAGCAACACTTGTACCAGTTAGAGGACTTTTGGAAAAGTTGGGTGCTACTGTAGATTGGGACAAAGAGTCTGAAACAGTTGTAGCCTCTCTTGGTGCATCAACAGTAAAAATGGTTATAGGTTCAAATACAGCCTATGTAGATAACAAAATAGTTCCCCTTACAGTTGCTCCAAAGATTATAAATGGTGCAACAATGATACCTTTAAGGTTTGTTAGCGAAAATATGGGCTTAAAGGTGGATTGGAACTCTGGGTCAAAGACAATAAAGGTAACAGACGACAGCTATAAGGGTTTTTCTCCTGTACCTGATTTTGGCAAAATGTATAATTTACAGCATTTAAGTGGTTCTGGCAACATAACAAACTCAGGTGATACAAAAATAGTAAATTATACCTATGACAAGAGCAAGGTAACAGATACTATGCTTAAAAATTATGTGAAGACTTTGGAGCAAAGAGGATTTAATGATTTAAAGGAAAATTCATCACTCTATTACTCTGGAGAGAAAAATAAGAAAATGGTTTTATCCATTGATGTAGAAAAGAATGTTGTAATTACAATTAGTGAATTTTAGGAGAAAAATTATGCTATATGTAGTAGGTTTGGGCTCAGGAAGTATTGAAAATATGACAAAAGAGGCTTTTGATACTCTTGAAAGCTGTAGCCTTATTGTAGGATATGGTGTCTATGTTGACTTAATAAAGGACCATTTCCCTCATAAGGAATACTATACAACTCCTATGAAACAGGAAATTGACAGATGCAAGTATGCCATTGAACAAGCTGAAAGTGGTAAGGAAGTAGCTGTTATTTCCAGTGGAGATGCCGGAGTTTATGGAATGGCAAGTCTTATTTATGAGCTTAGTGAAAATGCAAATGTAGAAATAAAAATAGTAAGTGGAGTGACGGCAGCCCTTAGTGGTGGAGCTGTTTTAGGTGCTCCTTTAAGCCACGATTTTGCTGTAATCAGTATGAGTGATTTGCTTACACCTTTTGATTTAATAGAAAGACGAATAGAGGGTGCATCAATGGGAGATATGGTTGTTGTTCTCTATAATCCCTCTAGTAAAAAAAGAGCTGATTATCTTCAAAAGGCTTGCGATATAATGCTTAAATATAAAAATGAAAATACCGTTTGTGGTTATGTGGAAAACATAGGCAGAGAGGGAGAAAGAGCAGTTGTAACTACTCTTAAAGACCTTAGAAATACATCTGTAAATATGTTTACGACAGTCTTTATAGGTAATTCTCAGACTAAAAACATAAATGGAAAAATGGTAACACCAAGGGGTTATAAAAATGGATAGACTTATTGTATTTGGTGGCACTACGGAAGGTAGAGAGTTGTGCCAAAAATGTTTGGAACAACTGAATAATGTTGTTATACACGTTTTTGTTGCTACAGAGCAAGGCAAGGAAGTATTGCCTAAAGACGGTAAGTTAGTTGTACATACCGGTAGATTGACAAGTATGGAAATGGCAGATATTATAGGCACACTTTCTCCGGATATGGTTGTAGATGCCACTCACCCTTATGCAACAGAGGTTACAGAAAATATTGTAAAGGCTTGTACTTTGTCTAATGCTAGATATATCAGACTTCTTAGAGAAAAAGCAGATATTAAAAAGGGCTTTATAGCAGAAGACCCTTTAAAAGTTGTTAAACTTGTAAATCGTAGCCGAGGTAATGTGCTTTTGACTACAGGCAGTAAGGACTTGCCGGCATATACGGGAATATACAACTTTAAGGAAAGAG
>FR888483.1 GCA_000432155.1 Eubacterium sp. CAG:274 | reverse complement strand
GACAAGCAAGCCATCGGATTTATCTTTCCGATTCACTACAAAAAATGGGTGAACATTTTGTTCACCCGCTTTTTTTATACTAAATTGGAAATATCTATAGTTCCGAATACAGTTTTACATCTGTTCTGGAGCTTTCAAGCCTATTGTTTCAAGGCCCTTCTTAATAGCATCTCTAACAGCCATAACTACAGCAAGTCTAGCTTTCTTTAATTCGCCCTCGCTGTTCATAATATTATTTTCATTATAGAACTTATTAAATGCCTTACAAATTTCAATAATGTGTCTTGTAATAATGTATGGTTCGTTCTTTTCTGCTGCATCTACAAACTTAGCAGGGAATTCATCAAGAGCCTTGCATACATTTACACTAGCTTCATCAGTAAGTAAAGTAGTATCAACGCTACCTTCAATAGAATCAACACCAGCTTTTCTTAAAATACTGCAAGCTCTAGCGTGAGTATACTGTGCATAAGGACCAGTTTCGCCCTCAAAGCTAAGCATCTTTTCTAAGTCGAATACTACATTCTTAATTCGTGAGTTATATAAATCATCAAAGATAATTGCACCGATACCAACTTCTTCAGCAACAGCTTCCTTGTTTTCAAGGTTAGGGTTCTTGCTTTCAATAATACCTCTAGTCTTTTCAACAGACTGGTTAAGAATATCTTCCATAAGTACAACATGACCCTGTCTTGTACTTAACTTACCGTCCCCAAGACTTACAAGACCGAAAGGAACATGAACTAAATCCTTTGCCCATTCATAGCCCATAAGGTCAATAACCTTGAACCATTGTGCAAAGTGAAGATTTTGGTCAAGAGCAGTAATGTAAATACACTTGTCAAAATCGTAAGTTTCTTTTCTGTAAATAGCAGCTGAAATATCTCTTGTAGGATAGAGAGTACCACCGTCACTTCTAAGAATAAGACAAGGTGGCATATTGTATTTTTCAAGGTCTACAATCTGAGCACCCTGACTTTCTGTAAGAAGATTTTTCTCCTTGATTTCTTCTACAACAGCAGCCATTTTATCATTGTAGAAACTTTCGCCGGCATAGCTATCAAAACTTACGCCAAGTCTTTTGTAAATTCTGTTAAATTCAAGCATACTGATGTCGCAGAACCACTTCCAAAGGTCAAGAGCTTCCTTATCGCCCTCCTGCATTTTTACAAGCCAAGCTCTAGCCTCATCATTAAGAGATGGGTCCTTGTCAGCTTCCTGATGGAACTTAACATAAATACGGCTTAATTCCTTAATATCGTCTTTTTCAACAGCCTCTTTGTTACCCCATTTCTTGTAGGCAACAATAAGCTTACCAAACTGAGTACCCCAGTCACCTAAGTGGTTAATACCAACACACTTGTAGCCAAGAGTCTTATAAATATTGTAAAGAGCATTACCAATAGCTGTTGAACGCAAATGTCCAATGTGGAAAGGCTTTGCAATATTAGGTGAAGAATAGTCAAGAACAACAGTCTTGCCCTTACCAAGTTCACTATTTACATAGTCGCCCTTTTCTTCAAGAACCTTTGTTAAAATGTTCTTAACATAAACACTCTTATCTACATAGAAGTTAATGTATGCACCAACAACCTGAATGTCTGAAACAAAATCAGGCTTAACAAGTTTTGAAACAATATCCTGTGCAATAAGTGGGGGTGCTTTTCTTAAAGTCTTTGCTAATCTAAAGCAAGGGAAAGCATAATCACCCATTTTTGTATCAGCAGGAATTTCAACAGCTGTTTCTATATCGGATACTTCAAGCTCTGCTGCCTGAGCAATAGCCTGAGCAATACCTTTTACAAAATCCATAGTCATTCTCCTTAAAATTATAATCGTAAAAACATAAATATACAGATTAAGTATAACACAAATGTTTTTTTATGGCAATAAAAAAAGCCTCATAACGAGGCTTTTTATTAGAATTTATTATAAATTCAAGCTGTTAATCCAATTTTCAACAGTTTTGCTGTCTGCGTGAGGACGCAATACCTTGCCATTTACCCACTTTGTAGATGCTGAACAAGATTTTTGCAAAATACTGTCAGTTTTGCCCATACCACTTCCACCAGAAGTTGCAAAGGTAACAACTGTCTTACCTGAAAAATCATAGCTTTCTAAGAAAGTCTGTACAATTCTTGGTGCTTCGTACCACCAAATAGGGAAGCCAACAAAAACTGTGTCATACTGCTCCATATTTTCAACCTTATCAGCAATAGTTGGTCGAGAGGCTTTATCCTGCATTTCTACAGAACTACGGCTACTTTTGTCCTGCCAGTTTAAGTCAGCAGATGTATATTTTTCTGTAGGAGCTATTTCGAAAATATCTCCCTTTACTACATCAGAAATAGTATTTGCCAATACCTTCGTGTTGCCTTCTGCTGAAAAATATGCTACTAATGTTTTACTCATTATTATTCCTCCTCAAATTCATACTTACAATAATGTTATACACCTTTGAGTGGACTATAAGTCAATAGTTTTTTGAAAATTTTTATATACTTTTCATTATTGCAATAGCATCAAGAGAATTTACAACACCATCGCCATTGTAATCAGCATTTTCAGCTGAAAAGTTATCTGAAGTTATTCCAGATATATTTTTCAATATAAGAACAGCATCTTTTCTATCTATCTTGCCGTCATTATTTACATCGCCCAACAGTGTATTTGAATAACCATTACTGTTCTTAAATACTGTATAATGTGCTGAGTTAAGAGTTGGCACATTGTCCTTTTCTCCCTTATCTACATTCTGATACCAAGCAATAGCACTTTGGTCG
>FR888482.1 GCA_000432155.1 Eubacterium sp. CAG:274 | reverse complement strand
GAAAAATATGGCACTAAAAACCAGTACCATATTTTTGTCCCTGTCCTCGGTCGGGCAAAGCTCGGTTCCGGAATTAATTTAAGAAAACCAAGGTTTTCTTAACAATGATGAATCGGAAAGATTAATCCGATAGCTTGTTTGCAAGCTACATTTTGCAAAGCAAAATGTTCTGACTTCCCTTTGATAACATTTGTCAAAAATTTCAAATCACTTTTCAAAATAGTTTTTCTGTACTCTGTACTGATTATATCAAGTATACTCTAGGTTTTCAACAAAATATTGTGAACAAGCTATTTGTATGCTATAATTCTAGCAAGGAGTGATTGTATGAAAATTGGTAAGTTACCTAACAGCCTTTTAAATAAAATTGTATTAGAACCTATAAATAAATATAGCATTGATAGAGAAGAAGTTTTAGTTAAGCCATCTATTGGTGAAGACTGTTCAGCCCTTACTATAGATGACAATATTTGTCTACTTTCTACAGACCCTATAACTGGTGCTGTAGCCGATATTGGCAAATTAGCCGTACATATTAATTCTAATGATATTGCTGCTGGTGGTGGCGAGCCTATTGGTATAATGGTCACAGCTCTTTTACCTCCAACGATTACGGAAGAAGAAATACAGAAAATAATCACAGATGTATATACTCAGGCAAAAGAGGTAAATATGTGCGTTTTAGGTGGTCATACAGAGATTACTGACGCCGTTATTAAGCCAGTTTTAAGCTGTACCGTAATTGGAAAATCCAAAAGACTTATTGCTTCATCAGGAGCAAAAGCAGGCGATGATTTAGTAATGACAAAATATGCCGGTCTTGAGGGAACATCTATTTTTGCAAGTGACAAAATTGAGAAATTAAAAAATGTAAGTGAAAATACATTAAGTGAAGCCAGAGAATTAAGCAAGTTACTCTCCGTTGTTAAAGAGGGAAAAATTGCCTCACAAATGGGTGCAAATGCTATGCACGATGTAACAGAGGGTGGTATATTAGGAGCTTGTTGGGAAGTTGCTACTTGTTCAGGCTTAGGCGTAGAAGTATATGCTGACAAAATACCAGTTTTAGATTGTACTAAACAGATTTGTAGTGAATTAGGTGTAAATCCTCTTAGACTTATTTCCAGTGGTTCAATGGTTATTGCCATTGAAAATGGCGAAGAATTAGTAGCAGAATTAGCCAAAAACGGCATTAATGCTACTGTCATTGGTAAATTTACTAGTGATGGTCTTTACATCGTAAATAAGGGCGAAAAACAGGTTTTAGAAGAACCTGATGTAGATGAATTATATAAAGTATAATAGTTTAGGGTATCTTTTCGGTTCACTGGTCAGAACATTTTGCTTTGCAAAATGTGGCTTGTAAACAAGCC
>FR888481.1 GCA_000432155.1 Eubacterium sp. CAG:274 | reverse complement strand
GAATAGTGAATCGGAAAGATAAATCCGATGGCTTGTTTTTCAAGCCACAAATTAACAAAGTTAATTTGTTCTTAGTATATACACAAATTTATAACATAAATTGTAGGAGGTACAACAATGGCTGAACAGAAAAATAAAAGTGCCGAACAGCTGTTGTCTGACTTACACCAGAAGCGTCTTGAACAGGCGTTAAACGAATTTAACGCAGATAAAACAAGAATGGCAGTAGGCAGATTATTAGAAGAATATGTTGATGATGGCGGTCAAAGTTATTTTGACGGAGCTCAAAAAGATGCTACACTGTATTTTGTAGACGATGATTATATGGATAAGGTATCTGATGTAGAACCTAAAGACGAAGATAAGCCTAAAAAAGAGAAAAAAGGCGGATTTTTTGCTGGGGCACTCAGTAAGTTAGCTGAAAAAATGAAAACTGAAGAACCTGAAGACTACGAAGACGAATTTCCTGAGGAAGTAGAAGAATATAAGGACGATAAAGATGACGATGTAAACCTTATTGACGGCACAAATAAGGGTTTCGATATGCCAGCACCGGAAGAACTAGAGTCAGTTGCACCTATTGAAGAGGAGGAGGCTGTTCCTCCAGTAAAGCCTAGTATTTTTGATACGGCTAAACTTTCTTCTATGGATTTGAATGATATTGAGGAACGACTTGAAAAGGTTCATTTGAAACCAGCAACTATGAAATTTGCTGACCCAGACGAGGTAATAAAGGAAATATTAGGAGAAACTGAAAAAGAAGAAACACCAGAAAAAACAGAAGAACCTAAGGAAGATATTAAACCTGCTAAGAAAGAAAACAGAAAGATACACAAGAAGAAAGATTCTCTTGATGATATTTCTGTAGACGATATAGGTCTTGGCAATATTGTAAATAAAATTGCCGAAGAAGAAGAATTAAAGAATAAAGAAGAAAAGCCAGAGGAAACTTCAAATATAGAAGAAGTTGAAACTGAGGATAATACAGAGGTATCTGCTGACACAAGTACAGAAGAAAAGACAGAAGATGTACAGGAGATTGAAGAACCTGAAACAGTAAATGAAACTGTTGAAGAAGAACCGGTTCAGGAAGCTACTACTGATGAAGTTGAAGAAACTCCAGAGGTTGAAGATGTTGCAAGTGAGGATACAGAACCTGTAGGAGAAAGCACAATAACTGTTACTTCTGTTCCAGAAGAAAGCATTAACAATGTTGCTGATGAAATGGAAGAACAGGAAAATCATACTCAGGAAGATTATCCAACTAAGTTCAAGGAAAAGAATGATAACAAAAATACTTATGTAGCAGAAAAGACAGTAATATTAGATAAGCCTTTAATAGATGCTAGTGAGGTTATTTCAGACGATAACCTTACAGCTACTGAAGATAATGAGGCAGAGGAAACTCAGCCTGTATCACAGGAGGATAATGATATGACTAAGGAAGAAGAAGTTCTCAATGCTATTACAACTGAAACAGAGGCAGAGGTAGAAGAAGATGTTATACCTAGTCGCCGCAGACGATTCATTGAGGAAAAGAAGAAAGGCAAGAAAAAGCCAGAAGAACCTGTAGAAGAAGAAATCGATGACGAAGACTTGGAAGAAGACGAGTACGAAGACGATTTTGATGATACAGAAGATAAGCCAAAGAAAGGTCTTTTCGGTCTTTTTAAGAAGAAAAAGAAAGAAGACGAAGAAGACGATGACGATTTCGAAGATGATGACGAAGAAATCGAAGATGATGACGAAGAAATCGAAGAAAATGATGAAGAAGCTGAAGACAAGTCTGAACATAATGACAAAACAGAAGATTATGATAAAGACGAGGATTTAGACGAAGAAGACGATGATGAAGATTATGATGACTTTGACGATGAGTACAGAAAAGGCTCAGGTTTAAAGAAGTTCTTCATTGGGGCATTGTTTGTTATTCTTGTAGTTGCAGTAACAGCTCTTGCTGCTATGTGCTATAGCTATAAGTTACAGCTTGATTCTACAAGAGAACAGCTTAATAAAATGGCTGGCAACAATACAGAGGAAACAACAGCTATTGTTGAGGATATAACTAGCGAAATTACAACACAGGCAACTACAGTAGCTACAACAGAGGCAGTAACTGAAAGTGCTACAACAGCTGTTGTAAGTTCTGGAAATAATAATACTCAGGCTGTTCAAATAGTAAATAGTGATGGTACATCATCAAACTTAACAGGAGCAACTGCTTCTGGTACTACATATACAGTTAAGAGTGGAGATACAGGCGAAAAAATTTGTAAGAGTGTTTACGGGGAATATACAAAGGAAAACTGGAGCAAAATTCTTAAAGCAAACAATATGAATGAATCCAGTACCTATCATCCTGGTCAGGAATTGATTATTCCTTAATTTTGGAGGAAATATGGATTATAAAGAAATGACTCTTGTAGAACTTAGAGAACTTGCAAGAGAAAAGGGCATTGGAAGTATTACAAGATATAAAAAGGCAGAACTTATTGATGTACTTGAAAAAGTAGCACCTACTTCTTTGCCTAAAGAAGAAAATAATAATAAAAACAGCGATTATTTAAAGGAATTAGATAGTGGTGTTGTTGGAGAGGGTATCCTTGAGGTACTTACAGAGGGTTACGGCTTTATGAGAGTTGAAAATTACCTCCCTGGTACAAAGGATATTTATGTATCTCCATCTCAGATTAGACGATTTAACCTCAGAACAGGCGATAAGCTTGTAGGTAGACTCAGAAAGCCAAAGGAGAATGAAAAATTCCCTGCTATGCTTTTCCTTACTCATGTAAATGGTGAGCCTACACAGAGCGTAGCAAAGCGTCCTAATTTTGAAGATTTAACACCTATTTTTCCTACAGAAAGACTTAAACTTGAAACAAGTAAAAACGAACTTTCTACAAGAATTATAGATATTATGGCTCCTATTGGTAAGGGTCAGAGAGGTATGATAGTTGCTCCACCTAAGGCTGGTAAAACTGTACTTCTTAAAAAGGTAGCAAATGCTATTACTCAAAATCATCCTGATGTATTTGTAATTGTTCTTCTTATTGACGAAAGACCAGAAGAAGTAACTGATATGCAGAGAAGTATTCAGGGTAATGTTGATGTTATCTATTCTACATTTGATGAACAGCCAGAACACCATAAGAGAGTGGCTGAAATGGTTCTTGAAAGAGCTAAGAGATTGGTTGAACAGAAGAAAGATGTTGTTGTGCTTTTAGACAGTATTACTCGTCTTTCAAGAGCTTACAACCTTACTGTACCATCTAGTGGTCGTACACTTTCTGGTGGTCTTGACCCAGCAGCCCTTTATATGCCAAAGAGATTTTTCGGTGCTGCTCGTAATATTGAAGAAGGCGGTAGCCTTACTGTACTTGCAACTGCCCTTGTGGAAACAGGTTCTAAAATGGACGATGTTATCTTTGAAGAATTTAAGGGTACAGGCAATATGGAACTTGTGTTAGACAGAAAGATGTCTGAAAAACGCATTTTCCCTGCTGTTAATATGGCTAAGTCTGGTACAAGACGCGAGGAATTACTCCTTTCAAAAGACGAATTAGATGCTGTATACTTCCTCAGAAAGTCATTTAGCGGTTCTATGACTAATCAGGAAGTTACTGAACAGGTAATGGACTTATTAGTTAAAACTGACAATAATGAGGATTTTGTGAAAGCTATTCTCAAACTTAGTAACAATAAATAAAAAATACTTGCATTGAGACAAGCGGTGTGATATAATTACTTCGTTATAATGTCGAGGGGATGCCAAAATGTATCCCAATTTTTATGGAGGTGTAAGACATGCAGGAAGCAATTCAGCCAAAGTATTATCAGGCTAAGGTTAAGTGTAACTGTGGTAACGAATTTACAATCGGTTCTACTCAGGAAGAAATCAGAGTTGAAGTTTGTTCTAAGTGCCACCCATTCTATACAGGTAATCAGAAGAACCTTAACGATGCTGGCGGTCGTGTTGAAAAGTTCAACAAGAAGTACGGCAGAAAGTAATTTTCATAAATCAAGACCTATGGTTTGCCATAGGTCTTTTTTTGTGTCAATTCTCAATTTGAAAATATGGAGTTATACACATTTTAGAATAAGTGGAATTGTAAATGTGGATAAATTAAAAATTTTTGATTTTATATAAAAAATGGACTTATACACAATGGAGAATAAAGTTCTCAAGAATTGTGCATAAGTCCACTTTGTTTATATGCTATTTTTTAGTTTTTGTGGAAAGCTGACTCACCTAATTTTAAGCTAGGGTAAGCATTTATATCCATTGTAGCTGTATTGCCTTTCATAAATTCATAGTAACCGGCACTACCAATCATAGCAGCATTATCTGTACACAATATTGGCTTAGGAACATTAAATTCTATGTTATGTTCTTTACAAGCCTGTTCCATAGCTGCTCTTAAATGTTTATTAGCTGATACACCACCGGCAAGGGCAAGTTTATTAAGTCCTAATTCTTTGCAACCTCTCATAGCACGCTCTACAAGAATATCCACAACAGACTGCTGGAAACTGGCTGCAACATCAGCTCGGTTTATATCGTGATTCATCATTTTTTCTTTGTTTAAGTAGTTTAAAACAGCAGATTTTAAGCCACTAAAACTAAAGTCATAGGCATTGTCCTCAAGTTTTGCTCTTGGGAATTTAATTGCATTTGGGTCGCCTTCGCAAGAAAGTTTGTCAATGCCAGGACCACCTGGATAAGGTATACCTAATACTCTGGCAACCTTGTCAAAGGCTTCGCCGGCTGCATCATCACGAGTTTTGCCTAAAATGTCGAAGTCATCATAATCCTTAATATGTACTAAGTGAGTATGGCCACCACTTACTATAAGACACATAAAAGGTGGTTCCCAATTAATGTTTTCAATATAGTTAGCCGCAATATGACCTTCAATATGATGTACTGGGACAAGTGGCTTATTAAGAGCAAAAGCTAAAGCCTTTGCCTCTGAAAGACCAACAAGTAAAGCACCTACAAGACCTGGACCATAGGTAACAGCAATAGCGTCAACATCTTCTTTTTTAGTATCAGCCTCTAAAAGAGCCTGCTCAATAACATAGTCTATTGCCTCAATATGCTGACGAGATGCTATTTCTGGAACAACACCTCCGTATAATGTATGTGTAGCAATTTGAGAGGCTATAACATTGGATAAAACCTTTCTACCATTTACAACAACGGCAGCAGAAGTTTCGTCACAAGAGCTTTCAATAGCCAGTATTTTAATTTCCTTTTCCAATTATAATCTCTCCTTTAATGACAAATTGTAAAGCATAAATATAAGGAACACTACAAATGCACCAAAAAATAAAAAGTCCGGTACAGTTGTTGTTATGCTATAGGATAAGTGTTCCCATAAGTAAATAAATTGGTTTACTAAAAAGTTTAATTTATCCACAAGCTGTAACAGCATATGTGGATAATGTTCAGTTTTAAGTATATGCACAAGTTCAAAGTAGTTAGTTGTAATTGTGGCTATTATGCCAACAAATGCGGAACAAAGTGCAAAAATCGCAAAACCATAAAATTTTGGTTTATTGTGTATTTTAGTCATAACTGAAACTTCAAAATTTTCTGGAAGCTGGGGAATTTTGTTTATTTTAAGAGAATTATAAAATTCGGTTTGAATTTTGCATACTTTACATTGTTCAGTATGTTCTCTGAAAATTTCTTGTTCCTCTTTTGTCATTTCGTTGTTTAAAAATCTGTCTAAATCAGAACAATCCACTTTTCTTTCCCTCCTTTTCCAATATTTCTTTTAATAACTTACGGCCTCTATAAATTCTGTTCTTTACCATAGAAAGAGGCAAGTCTAAAGCCTCGCTTATTTCTGTATATTTCATACCTTCGTTATGATACATAACAATAGGGGTTAAGTATTTATCAGGCAGAGATAAAAGGGCTTTGTTTATGGCAGAACTACGCTCTATATCAAGGTAAGTGCTTTCTGCCGATGGTGTTTGGGATAGGTAATACTCGCTGTTTTCAATAGGTACTGTATCTACTTTTCGCTTTCGGCAAAAGTCTATTGTACGGTTTGTAGCAATAGTTATGACCCAAGTTGAAAACTTGTGTTTAGGAGAATACCTCCACAAATTATTATATATTTTTACAAATATTTCTTGTGATAAGTCCAGACTTTCTTCGTAATCGCCTAATATCTTATAGACGGTGGCAAAAACCAAGTTTTTATATCGTCTGACAAGCTCTGAAAAACTGTCTTCATCGCCTTTCAAACTTTTCTGAACAAGAGCGTAATCGCTAATATTTTCCATAATACCTCAAGCATTTATTGCTGTTTAATCTTCCTCAAAAAGGAGAGTAACATTCTTTCTGTCTTTTCCAATATGGGTATTTTCAAATATTTCCTTAGCTGATGGTAAAAATTCTTCAGGGAAAGGCATAGCAGGGCTAAAGTGAGTAAGCCACATTTCGTTTACATTAGCTTTTTTAGCAATTTCAGCAGCTTCTGTAAACATCATATGCTTATATTCCTTAGCCTTTTGAATTTTATCCTTTTCACCGTACATACCCTCGCAAATTAAAAGGTCTGAATTTTCAACAAAGGCTGGAAGTTCCTTTGTAGGTCTAGTGTCTGTACAATATGAAACTTTTATACCTTTTCGTGGAGAGCCAAGAACCATATCAGAAGTGTAAGTTTTGCCTTCAAATTCTACACTTTGCTGTTTCTGGAGAATGCTCCAAAGTTTTTTAGGAATATTGAGAGCATTTGCTTTTTGTACATCAAATCTGCCAACTCGCTTAACCTGAACATTGTAGGCATAGCAAGTAATTTTGTGATTTACTTTAAGGCAGTTTATGTGGAATACACCTATATCTATTGTATCCTGTGGTTCAAGTTCTATAAGTTTTACCTCAAAAGGAAGTTCTGGGCAAATACAACTAAGACCGGCATAAACCTTTTTAAGTCCCTTTGGACCAACAAGGGTAAGGGGTTCTGTACGAGCTGAATTTCCAATAGTCAAAAGAAGTCCTGGCAAACCTGAAATATGGTCTGCGTGGTAGTGAGTAAAGCATATAACATCAATATTCTTAAAGCCCCAGCCCAACAACTTCATTGTAACCTGAGTACATTCGCCACAATCAATGAGCATCATTCTGCCCTCAAGGCGAAGCATAAGGCTTGTTAAATATCTGCCAGGTAAAGGCATCATTCCACCTGTACCTAAAAGTGCAACATCAAGCATTTATTAACCTCCGTAGGCACAATTAAGTGCCTGTATCAATAGTAAATTTATCTGTAAGAAAAGTGACAATGTAATTTCTTTTTGGTGTAAATATACCCTATGGCAAAACCATAGGGTGCATTAAAAATTATTTTTCAGTCTTAGCTGTAGCGTTCTTATTTCCAATAATTTCGCTCTTATTTACTGGTATTCTAACACCACGATTTGTACCAAATTCAACAACAGCAACATCTTCGCCTTCAAGTTCAACAACCTTACCGTAGAAACCTGAAGAAGTCATTACTTCGTCGCCAACCTTAATACCCTGCTGAATTTCCTTTAACTGAGCAGCTCTCTTTTTCTGTGGTCTAACAGCAAAGAAATAGAAAACAAGGGCAAGAGCAGCAATATAAAGAATTAAAATAGCTGTGCTTCCGCCTTTGCCCATCTGCATACCAAAGATTGATGCAGCAGAAGTAGCTTCAGTAGCTACTTCTGAAACAGCATTAGCTGCCTGTGTAGCAACTTCGTTTGTGCCACCTGGCATAGTTACACTTGCAGTTAAAAGATTAATAAAGTTTAACATTGTCACATCTCCATTTCGTTAGTATATCTTTTTACATTTTATTACTTATTAGTCAAAAATCTCAAGAAGATATAAGCAATAAACAAAAGGCTGTAAAAAGAAATTTTAAATAACCTTAGTAAATTACATTATATTAAATTAAAGACCCATAGTCAAGCTATTTACTGTACTTTAATATAAGTTTTAGGAATTTCGCCGTTAAATACTGTGTTTACAAGGGTTAGTTTTCTGGTTATCTCCAAATCCTTTGACCAAAGGGGATTTACTATGGAAACTGTTGTATGTACATTTATCCAAACTTGAAAATTAACTTGATTTACTCCTGCCTGTGTCATAGATGTTTCATAGTCGGCGGTAGCATCTCCTATAGGTTGCAAGCGTATTGTGGTGCTTGGTCCAAAGTGAGAGAGAATGGGAAGTCCTGTAAACACACCTAAAGGTAGTCGTATTTTAGAGGTAGTAAGGTTATTAAGATTTTGGGAAACCGTTGAGGCTGTTTCAGCACATATGTTGTTTACAATTATAGAATTTACACTTAAATATTCCAGACGGCCGTTGTTATCAGAACGAAGAATAAAGTCTTCGCTTTTAATATTTTTAGATGCTGAATACATTGAATTTTGTATAATATTATTAATAGAAGTAATGGCGTATTTCTGACAAATTTTTACTGAAATAGGCATAACGAAACGAATATAGGCTATAGATATTACAAAAAAAATAATAAGTAACAAAAATGTAATATTTCTGGCTGTTTTAAAAAATCCACTATTCCTCAATGTTACAGCCTCCTTTTGCGTTATTGAGAAAGCCTTCAGTAAAATTTTCCTTTATAAATAGGCACAATTCTGTTATAATTATATGACAAAGGAGGGGATAAAATGAATCAGCCTGACGGAAGTAGAAGGAGTGGTTCAGAGGGCGAACACAGAAGAAATAGTTCAATCTCCAGAGCCAAAAGTGGTTCATATAAGACCAACATAAAAGAAAGAAATTTGAAGAAGAAGAAAAATAAAAATCAACATTCTAAACCATTTACTGTGTTTATGTCTATATTGCTTATGATTGCTATAATGGTAGGCTTTGCAGCAGCAGGCGGTTTAATAGGTGGCTATGTAGCACTTATCAGAAGTATACCGGATTTAGGACTTTCTGGTATTCAGCCTAGAACATATACTACAGTAGTTTATAACAATGAAAAGAAAGAACTTTCTAAACTTCATGGCGAGGAAAATCGAGAGTACATAACTATTGATAAAATTCCGGAAAATATGCAGAATGCTATTATGGCTATTGAAGATGAAAGATTTTACGAACACGATGGTGTCGATGTCAGAGGTCTTTTAAGAGCTGCTTATTCAACTCTTACAGGAGGACAGGTACAGGGTGGTTCTACCCTTACACAGCAGTTAATAAAAAATAACATTACTAATGTTACTAGAAATACTCCTAAGACAAAGCTCAAGGAACAGTATTTAGCTCTTAAATACGAAAAGGAATTAAAGGCACAGCTTGGTTCTAAGCAAGAGGCCAAAAAGTACATTATGGAATTGTACCTTAACACTATTAGTTTTGGTCATGGATATAGTGGTGTACAGACAGCTGCTCAGGGTTATTTTGGTAAAGACGCATCAGAGTTGGATTTAGCAGAATGTGCTTGTCTTGCCGGTATTACAAATAATCCATCTATGTATTCTCCGAGAACTGAACCAGAGAATAACAAGTCAAGACAGACAGTTATACTTAACTATATGTTAAAGCAGGGTCTTATTACTCAGGAAGAATATGACGGTGCTATTAATGAGGATATTTACTCAAGAGTATTAAAGTCTAAACTTCTTGCTACTAATGATACTAAGAATGACGGTGTTACAATACATTCTTACTATGAAGATGCACTTATTGACCAGATTTCTGAAGATTTACAGACTAAGTACAATATGAGTGCTAAACAGGCAAACAATGTTATTTACAATGGTGGTTTACAGATTTATTCTAACTACGATTCAAGAATACAGGGCATTGTAGATAATGTAATGCTTGATGATTCTAATTTCCCTAAGCCAAATTACAGCTTAGATATTAACTACATTGTTTCTACTGAGGATACAGCAACAGGGGAAACAACAAATAAGGAATATAAGCAGTTTGCTCGTTCTAAGGCTGGTGCTGAGGCTTGGGTAGCAGACAAGAGAGCAGAAATAGAGGCAAGTCTTTCTCCTACACAGAAGATACTTGCAGACAGAGCCGATATTAGCGTTCAGCCACAGTGTTCAATGGCTATTATTGATTACCATACTGGCGAAATAAAGGCTATTGCCGGTGGTAGAGGCGAAAAGACAGTAAACAGAGGTTTCAACAGAGCTACAGATTCAGCTAGACAGCCGGGTTCTGTATTTAAGGTATTGGCTGCCTATGCTCCAGCTATTGATTTAGGTAAAATAACAGCAGCTACTACTATTGTGGATGAACCTTATACAACAGCTGACGGTTATACTCCTAAGAACTGGTGGGGTAACAGCTACAGAGGTGCTGTAACTCCTAGAACAGGTATCAGAGATTCTATGAATGTCGTAGCAGTAAAAGTAATGGTTGAAACAGGTATTGACCTTTGTTACGATTATTTGTTAAACTTTGGTTTCACAACTCTTGAAAATGATAACCACGCAGCTACAGCCCTTGGTGGTCTTACAAAGGGTGTTACACAGATTGAATTGGCAGCAGCTTATGGTACATTAGCAAATCAGGGTCAGTACATTAGACCTATGTTCTACGACAAGGTTCTTGACCACGATGGTAATGTTCTTCTTGAAAACACTAAGGAAACAAGACAGGTTGTTAAGCCATCAACTGGATATATTGTTACACAGCTTATGACAAGTGTTGTTAAGGAAGGTACTGGTACAGCAGCTAACTTTAAGCAGTCTAATATGCCTCTTGCAGGTAAGACTGGTACAACAACAGATTCTAAGGACTTAACATTTGTTGGTTATACTCCTTACTATGTAGCAAGTATTTGGTATGGTTATGATAGATATGACAAGAAAGTTCCTAATATGAACGGCTTTAACCAGACTACTCACTTAAAGGTATGGAATAAGATTATGGAACAGGTTAACGAGGGTATGGAAGTCAAGGACTTTGATATGCCTAACGATGTTGTTAAAGCTACAGTTTGTAAAATATCTGGTAAGTTGGCAAGCAGTTATTGTCCAGCTATAACAGATTACTTTGAAAAGGGTACAGCAGTTTCTACATACTGTTCTGGTAACCACAGAGGCTATTCTTCTTATGGTAGATCTAGTAACTCAAGTAGTTCTAATTATACTAAGAAGAAGAAAAAGTCATCTTATTCTTCAAGTGGCAATAGCTACAGTAGTTCAGGTAGTAGCTCAAGTAGTTCGTCTTCTACAGGAGGAAGTTCTTCATCTTCTGATAGCAGTTCTTCATCAAGTGGAAGTAGTTCAGGACAATCTTCAGCTAGTTCAAGTGGACAGTCTTCATCTTCAAGTGGTTCTTCATCAAGTTCAGGTGAAGCATCACAGGGTAGTGGAAGTGGAGATTCACAACAGTAATAATGCAGAATTAAAGCCGAGGAGGGCATACTTCCTCGGCTTTTGGTTTTAATTCAAAAGAAATTATGAATTTTTATGAAAATAGTTCTTTTATTATGTTTTTTCTATTGCAAAAAATAATTTTTGTGTTATAATTACACTACCGAATGGATAGGGGGAATATATATGTTAAATGCCATTAACTTTTCCTTAACCGGTAAAGAAATTCTATATGCTGCAATCTTGGCTTTTTGTTTAACTTGGTTTATAAATAATGCGTTAAAAATTCGTTCAGTTGTTAAAGCTGCAACGACTTTCGCTAATTCACACAAGGACATTACAGCCGTTATGGATAGATGTTATACTCTTTTCCCTTTAGACAAAATTAATTTTAAGGGTCAGACTTTTACAAGAGGTATGAAGATAAGAGTTACAACTACTACTAATACAGATTTCGAGGGAGAACTTATTGGTGGTAACAACAAAAATATGGTCTGTATAAAGACGAGCAAGTATATTATTGCTCACGAAATACAGAACATACAAAGCATAGTTCCTTTATAAAACCTTATAGATAAATGTGCATACTAGTGAAGACCACAGCTTTGGCTGTGGTCTTTTAGTTTGTGTAAATTTTTACCGTAATTGTTTGTCAGCTTAATAGAAAACTTGAGGTAGATATGGAGGTGTGGTAATATATAGGTAGTTTAGTAAATAGAAAGATGGGGAGGTATATGGTATGTGGATAGTTTGTGGAATTATTAGTATTATTTTTTGTATAATGGCTTGGATATGGACTATTAATAAAAATAAGAAAGCAATTTTGTTTTCAATGTGTTCATTATCATTTGTGACAATTACACTTATTATGGAATATAGAATGGTATTAAATTGGGTAAAAAAAGAAGATTGGAGTGCATTGCTTGATGTTGTTCCAACTATGTTCATAGTTTTGTGTGTTTATGTTATTCTTTTGCTTTTAGCAAATATAGTAGTCATTGTAAAAAATAAATAATAGTAATACTTCATATTTTTCATAATATTTAAAGAAAAACAAAAGGCAGTAGAAACCACAGAAAATAGTTTCTACTGCCTTTATATATTCTATAAATATATTACTTATCTTCCTTTTGTGTATTCCACATAAGGTTATTGATAAATTGTTTTGCTGTTCTACCAGACATACCTTTCTGTCTGATTTCCCATTGCATAGCCTGTTGCTGAAGTGTATTTTCGTCAAGTTCAATATTGCGTTCAGCAGCAAGACCCTTAACGATATTAATATATTCCTTAGGTGTAGGCTTAGGGAATGTAATAGTGATACCGAAACGGTCAGCAAGTGAAAGCTTTTCGTTAAGTGTATCAGTTGTATGGATTTCAGCATCTTCAGAAGTACCAGTACCTCTATCGCTCCATTTTTCCTGAATAATATGACGGCGATTACTTGTAGCGTAGAAAAGAACATTGTCTGGCTTGCCTTCTGAGCCACCTTCCAAAAGTGATTTCATATACTTGTAACCCATTTCGCCCTCATCAAATGAAAGGTCATCAATGAATATAATAAACTTTCTTCCTCTTGGTCTTAAAAGCTTTAAAATATCTGGTAACTTTTCAATCTGTTCCTTAGTAATTTCAAGTAAGCGAAGTCCCTGTTCGTGATATTCATTTACAAGGGCTTTTACTGATGAAGATTTACCAGTACCTCTTGAACCAACAAGAAGTACATTGTTTGCATTATATCCATTAAGGAATGCAAGAGTGTTATCAATAAGCTGGTCAAACTGTGCCTTGTAACCAATAAGCTGGCTGAAACGGATAGGGTCAGGGTGAGCAACACCAACCAATTTTTTCTTTTCGTCGTTGTAACGGAAAGAACGGAATACAGAAATATCGCCACAACCATGCTTTTTATGGAATTCGATTACATCATCAATAGTAAAGTCATCAGGAATTGTTGCTAATTCGCTGTCAGCATCTTTAACTGGCTTATAGTCCATAACCTGAGTAATAGCTGGAAGTAAAAATTCAGCATCAGGTAACTTTGTTAAATCCATAGATGCAATAGTCTTTATAGCCTCTACATCTCTTTTAGCCAATTCATATATAGAAGAATTCTTTACATCAAGGTTGTTTTCGCAAAAAAGTGTAAAGTTATTCTGGTTTCTTAACATAAGATGAATAATATAGCTCTTGAAAAGGTTGCCCTTAAATGAGCTTTTTTCTGCCATTTCAGTAAGAGTGGCTACAAGTTCAGCCATATATGGTAAATTGTCTTCCTCTGTTAATATATGTCTGAGAATGTCAATAATTTTATTATTCTTGATTTCTCTGTAGACAGTAAGAGAATTAATACTGTCAATAATTTTGTTAAAGTCTGTTTCGTTCATTGGTACATTACGCCTCCATAGCGATTTTTATTTTTTCATTATCAGCACCTAGTATTGTAACATCGTGCTGTAAAAGACGATTTATTGCGTCAATGTGTTCCTGCTTTATTATCTGACCCATTGCAACAATAGGAATATCCGGAGGAAAGGCTGTTACGCTTTCGGCAGCTATTTTTCCTACTGCTTCCTCAAAAGAAACATCTTTAGTTGCACCGTAGAAAATTTCACGAGGTGTAAGAGAGGCTGTTTCAACAGAGTTTGAAATCATAGGTATTTTTTCTATGAACTTTCTTGGATACTGTTTGTCAATATCCTTAATAGCTTTCATAAATTTTTTAAATGCCTTTTCATCGTCACAAGGACTTGTCATTGCAATAATGTGGTGCAGACCAGCATACTCCACTTGTATATTGTACTTCTCTAAGAGGATTTTTGCAACATCAAATCCTGTTAAATCACATCTGACCATAATTGTAAGTTTACCAATATCAATATCGGCTACAGATGCTTCGCCTTTTATAGAGTCGCTAACCAGCTTTAAGCTATGACAATGAGCAAGCTCGTGGCGAAGTTTAATAAGGTTTTCTATATAGGTTTTCATTATATTTTTATCTCTTGAGAAATGGTCCCTTGTCCAATCCATAGATGCAAGTATTGGATAAGATGGGCTTGTAGTCTGTACCATTGATACTGTACGGGCAACTCTCTCAATAGAAACTCTTTTACTTCTTACATTTATGATTGCTGCTTGATTAAAAGCAGGTAGTGTTTTGTGCCAGCTATTTATAGAAATATCGGCGTGTTGCTGTAAGGCTGTTTTTGGAAATACATCTGAAAAACAGAAATGAGCACCATGACATTCATCAACTATAAGTATAGCATTTTGCTTGTGTACTATGTCCGCAATAACATTTACATCGCAGGTAAAGCCTTCGTAGGTTGGGCTTGTAATAATAACTGCTTTAATATCGTGATTGTTAAAAGCTCTGAAAATATCAGAAATATTTATACCACCGGCTAAACCCTCAGCATTGGTTTGAGGAGAAATATATATTGGCTTTGCTCCTGAAAGTATAAGGGCATTGTACACACTCTTGTGACAGTTAGTTGCCACAAGTATTTCGTCACCCTCTTTTACAGTAGCTAAAATTGCAGCAAGTATACCACTACTGCCACCGTTTACAAGCATAAAAGAAGCATCAGCACCTGTAAGCTGTGCCATTTGCTCCTGTGCTGTTTTTATAATTCCGTCTGGATGATGAAGGTTGTCCAGTCCCTCGATTTCTGTGTAATCAAATTCACGAGAATCGAATGGAATAAAATCTACAACTCTTTTGTGACCTGGCATATGCATAGGATAAGCATTTCTTTCTTGCAATTCCCTTAATTTATTTAATATTTCGGCTGCCATATTCATCATCCCTTTTTATAATATTTTAATGCCATTATATAAGATATAGTTGGGATTGTCAAACAAATAGTAATATTAAAAGCTACATTTAAAGGGAAAATAACCTAGTTTTTACTACCTTTTTACAGTAGGGGATAATCGTCTTTACAAAAAACAAAAATTATTGTAAAATTGTTTTATTATTTTTAGTGCATTATAAGGAAAGGCAGTACACATATGTTAAAATTTTTATATCCTAAGGAATATTTGCCATCGGTTTTCCAATTAACAGGGGAAAAATTAAAGGCTTTAGGCAAAGATACTCTTATTTTTGATATTGATAATACTCTTGTGCCTTACTGGATAAAAACTCCTACTGATGAGTTAAAGGCTTATTTTAATTCATTGAGAGAAAGTGGTATTAAAATTGCTGTACTTTCTAACAGTAAGGAAATAAGAAGTAAAACTTTTTGCGAAGAAATGGAAATTCCATATTATTACAGAGCTAAAAAACCAGGTACTGAGGGTATGAAAAAGCTATTGGAAAAAATAAATTCTAAGGCTGAAAATTCTGTTATTGTAGGCGACCAGATTTTTACAGATGTGTGGTGTGGCAACAAGTGTGGAGTATATTCTGTACTTGTGAAACAGGTAAGTCCAAAAGACGAACTTATAACTGCACCTAAAAGACCTTTTGAAAAAATAGTGTTGTACTTTTATTTGAGAAGAAAGAGAAAAGAGGAGAACAATGGTTGATAATTCAGTAAAGGGAAAGACAGCCGTTTATGGTGTTATAGGCTGTCCTATAGAGCATACATTTAGTCCAGCTATTCACAATACAATGGCAAAGACTTTAAATAAAGATATGATTTATGAGGCTTTCAGAGTAGAAAAGGATAATCTTGAAAGTGCTATAAAAGGTGCTTACAGCTTAGGCATAAAGGGACTTAATGTAACTGTACCTCACAAAGTAGAAGTTATGAAATGTCTTTGTGACATTGACAAGAGAGCTAAGGTTATTGGTGCTGTAAATACTCTTAAATATACAGAAAATGGCTATGTAGGTTACAACACAGATATTATTGGCGTGTACTATGCTATAAAAAACAAGGGCTTTGATGTAAAGGGTAAGACAGTTCTTCTTCTTGGTGCTGGTGGTGCAGGTAATGCCTGCGGTGTTATGGCTGCTGACAAGGGTGCTAAAATGCTCTATATTGCAAACCGTACTGTATCAAAGGCTGACAAATTGGCAGAAAGCATAAGAGCTGAATATCCAGATACAGAAATTAAAACTTTATCTATTGATGATATTTATGATATTCCTAATGTAGATATAGTTTTAAATGCTACAGTAATTGGCTTTGGAGAAAACAAGGGATTAAGCCCTATAAAGGATACAGGTTTTTACAAGGCTAAGGGTGTAGAAATGGTATTTGATGCTATATATTCTCCATGGGAAACTCAGCTTTTAAAGGACTGTAGAAAAGAGGGTATTACTGGTATAAACGGTTTTGATATGCTTGTGTATCAGGCTGTTGCAGCAGAAGAAATTTGGTTTGATGAAGAAATTGACCCTCAGCTTACAGAAAAGGCAAGAAAAGAGTTAAGTGATTTTTACAGGGAGAATAACTGATGAAGATTAACAACAAGGATAAAAATATTGTTCTCATAGGTTTTATGGGAAGTGGCAAAACAAGTGTGGGCAAAAGACTTTCCCTTGTACTTAAAAGAGAATTTATAGACACAGATGATTTCATTGAAAAAAGAGAAGGAATGACTATCAATGAAATTTTTAAGGAAAAAGGGGAAGAAGAATTTAGAAAAATAGAAAGAGAATTATACAAAAGATTTTCGACACCTAAGAAAAAGATTATTGCAACAGGTGGTGGAGTAATTAAAAATTCAGCTAATATTGCAAATCTTAAAAAGGGTGGAGTAATAGTATATCTTAAATCTTCTCCAGAAAAAATTGCTCAAAATCTTAAATTTGACAACACAAGACCTATACTTCAAGTAGATGACAAAGAGGCTAAAATCAGAGAACTTTTAGCACAGAGAGAGCCATTCTACAACAAGTATGCTGAAATTACTATTGATGTAAGTAATTATGACATTGACCATACAGTTGATAAAATAATTGAGCTTGCAAAAGTTTGATAAATTTAGAAAGTAAAAAGGGATACAGTCACAAAAACTGTATCCCTTATTTTTATGGTGAATCGGAAAGATAAATCCGATGACTTGCTTGCAAGTCACAAATTAACAAAGTTAATTTGTTCTGAATTCGCCTAAAACAGAATTAACAACTTTCATAATACCGTCTTGAGCAGTAGCAATTTTCTTTTCTGCATTTTCAACAGTATCTGCCTTAGTACCGAAGTAAATTTTAATTTTTGGTTCAGTACCACTTGGTCTTACACAGAACCATGTATCGTCAGCAAGTGTAAAGTAAAGTACATTACTCTTTGGAAGATTAGTAGGGCTTACTTTACCAGTAGCTACATCAACAATCTTATCTTCAAGGTAATCTCTTGTTTCAGTTACCTTAACACCGGCAATTTCAGATGGAGCATCTTTTCTTAAAGTGTCCATTATCTTCTTCATATTTTCAATACCCTCAATACCCTTTAATGTAATTGAGTGGATAATTTCCTTATATACGCCATATGTATCGTAGAGTTCCATAAGTCCGTCATAAAGGCTCATACCTCTTGACTTATAGTATGCTGCCATTTCGCAAATAAGAAGTGAGGCAACAACTGCGTCCTTATCTCTTGCGTATGTACCAGAAAGGCAACCATAACTTTCTTCAAAACCGAATACATACTGGTATTCTCCAGTCTGTTCAAATTCCTTAATCTTTTCGCCAATGTACTTAAAGCCTGTTAATACATCAAAGTATGCAAGGTTGTACTTCTTTGCAATAGCCTTTGTCATTTCAGAAGAAACAATAGTTGAAACTAAAGCACCGTTCTTTGGAAGTGTACCTAACTTGGCTTTCTGAGAACAGATGTAGTTACAGATAAGTGTACCTGTCATATTACCAGTAAGTACAGTATAGCTACCGTCTTTAGTCTTAACAACAGCACCAACTCTATCACAGTCTGGGTCAGTACCGAGGATAATATCTGCGTCAATCTTTTCTGCTAACTTAATAGCAAGTTCAAATACCGCAGGATTTTCTGGATTTGGATAGCCTACAGTTGTAAATTCGCTATCTGGAAGTTCCTGTTCTGGTACAACTGTTACATTTTCAAAACCAGCCTTTTTAAGAACTCGTCTTACTGGCTTGTTACCTGAACCATGAATAGGAGTGTAAACAATCTTTAAATCGTGCTGTTCCTTGATGATTTCAGGATTAACAATCTGTGCTAATACATTCTTGTCAAATGCTTCGTCTACTTCTTCGCCAATAACATTGAAAAGACCAGCCTTAACAGCCTCATCTTTATTAGCTGTCTTAATTGTGTGGAAATCAGTAACAGCATTTACTTCTTCAATAATAGCCTCATCTCTTGGGTAAGGAACCTGACCACCGTCTGCCCAATATACTTTATAGCCGTTGTATTCTGGTGGATTGTGGCTTGCTGTAATAACAACACCACCTGTACAGTTAAGTTCTCTAACAGCAAAGCTAAGCATTGGAGTAGGTCTTAAAGATGGATAAATATAAGTCTTGATACCATTACCATTTAATACTAAAGCAGTAATTTCGGCAAATTCCGGACTCATTCTTCTACTGTCAAAGGCAATAGCAACACCTTTCTTAACAGCCTCTTCGCCCTGCTTAATAATGTAGTTAGCAAAACCCTGTGTAGCCTTGCTTACTGTGTAAATGTTAAGTCTGTTAGTACCAGCACCGATAATACCTCTTAAACCACCAGTACCAAATTCCAAATCTTTGTAAAATCTTTCCTGAATTTCTTTGTCATTACCTTCAATAGCCTTTAATTCGGCTCTTGTAGCTTCATCAAAATAAGTGTCTTCACACCATTTTTTGTAGTTTTCCATATAACCCATAATAAAAACTTCCTTTCCCATTGTACATTAATGTACTTTATTTGATTTAATTATAAAATATTATGGGAATAAATACAAGCGAATTTATTTAAAATATTTCTCTAATTTTGTATAATTTCTTCCAAAGTTACAAATTTTATGCCCTCATTTTCAAGCTGTTTATAGAGATTATTAAGGGCTGTGGCTGTAACAATGCCACCCTCTGCACCAACATGACCAATGGCAACGGCCGTTCCTTTTTGCTTTGCTATTTCAGCTGCTCTCAAAATATTTTTTTCTACTGTTTTAATATCCTGTGTACTATCTAAGAATACATCTCTCTTTATATAAGGTATGCCTACTTCCTTTGCAACATCTTCCCCAACGGATTTAGCTGTTGTCAGGCTGTCCAAAAAGTACATATTTCTTTCCTTTGCCTCTTTTAAAAGTGCTGTCATTTTGTCCTTATCTTCCGTTATTTTTGAACCCATATGGTTATTAAAGCCTTTTGCATTGTCTACACTATCCAAATTACTTTTAAATGTGTCTACTGCCTCCTCTGTAGACATATTGCTGAGGATAGGAGTTTTGCCTAGCCAACTTCTCTGACCTGTGTGTGCCTCCATAGGCTGATGAAGTATAACAGCTTTACCATTATCCAGCAGTTTATCTTGGTCAGCTTTAGTGTAGGGCATTTGTGGCATTACCGCTCCTGTAAAAGGTATAGGAAGTGCCAACATTTCTTCTGTGCCGGCAGAGTTATTGCCAAAGTCATCAATAACTATTGCTAATTTGGGCTGGGTGTTGGGAGATATAGTTTGTACTGTTCTATGTATGGAAATTCTAAGAAGTAGAAGTACCAAAAAAACAGCCAACACCATTTCTGCATACATACAAATTTTTTCGCTTTTCATCTTGCCTCCTGTATTTATAATTGATATAATTAAGCTATTAATGTATATGATTGTATGGAGGGTTTTAGAATGAAATTAATGTTTGCATCTGATATACATGGTTCACTTTTTTATGCTGAAAAGGTAGCAGAGGCCTATAAAAATGAAAAGGCTGAAAAACTTATTCTTTTAGGTGACTTACTTTATCATGGACCTAGAAATGACTTGCCAAAGGACTACAATCCAAAGGGGGTTATTGCACTTTTAAACTCTATGAAGCAGGAAATACTTGCTGTAAGAGGTAACTGTGAGGCAGAAGTTGACCAAATGGTACTTGAATTTCCAGTTATGGCTGAATATATGATAATGTATTTAGAAAACAGAATGGTATTTGTAACTCATGGTCACAAGTTTAATACATCAAATCCTCCAATGTTAAAGGATAATGATATTCTTATTCATGGACACACTCATGTTCAGGCTATGGAAAAGGTAGATAACTACTATTATATTAACCCAGGTTCAACTTCTATTCCTAAAAACGGAAACACAAACAGCTATATGACATACGAAGACGGTGTTTTTGAAATAAAGGATTTTGACGGAAACGTAATTTCTAAATTGGATATTAAATAGTAAAGTAGCGAGGACAAGAAATCCTCGCTATTATGCTATTTATTTGTGTTTATACCAATTACTCCACCTAAAGCACCACAGCAAAGGGCTAGACCTATACTAATTAGCATTTTAGGAGAAAATGAAAAACTGCCTACAGTAGAAATACTTATTAAAAGCATTATGGATATGTAGATAAATCCACTTAAAGTTCCCCATAGTATGCCTTTACTGGAGGCTTTTCTGCCAGTTATAAAACCACATAGAATACAGCTAATGGCAGTAGATACAAGCATAACTACATTTACATTGTTTTCTTGAAGTGAAGTATAGGTTAAAAGTATGGCATATACTGTAAAGACAATAAATGTTAATATAAAACTTGTAAGTACACCTTTTAGGAGGGCAGAAAGGGGAGAGTTGTTAGCACCAGACATATAGAACCTCCTTTTTATTGTATATTGATATTTTATTTTGAACATTATTAATATATGCAAGAAATGCTTGCATTTATTTATAGTAGGCATATGGAGATTTGGTTATTTCTTTTTTAGTAGGTAAAAATAATTAATCATTTAACACTTGTAAATATTAAAAATTTGGTATATGATTACAATGAGGTGGTTTTCAATGGATACAATAGATTTACACACACATTCCACATTTTCTGACGGTACATTTACTCCGTTACAGCTTGTGAAATATGCTGAAGAAAAAGGATTGAAAGCTTTTGCCCTTACAGACCACGATACTACAGAGGGTGTGAAAGAGGCAAAGAGTATTGAAACTAATGTAGAGGTAATAAGTGGTGTTGAAATTTCCACCAGATATGATAAAAAAGAAATTCATATTGTGGGACTTTATGTAAATGAAAATGATGCTGATTTAAACAAGCAGTTGAAATATTACAGAGAAAAAAGAGTAACACGAAATTTTGAAATATTAGAAAAATTAAACAGCTTAGGTGTAAACATTACCATTGATGATGTAAAGGAAAGCTGTACAGGTGATGTTATATCACGAGCTCATATTGCAAAGGCTTTAGTTTCAAAAGGTTTTGTAGGGTCTTATACAGAGGCTTTTGACAGATACTTAGGGGACAACAAATGTGCCTATGTGCCTAGAGAAACCCTTAATTATGAAGAAAGTATGGAGCTTATTACAAAAGCTGGAGGTGTGCCGGTTTTGGCTCATCCACTTCTTTACAAGATGAGTGATACTAACCTTGAAAATATGATGGTAAAGTTAAGACAAAAGGGTTTAAAGGCTGTTGAGGTATACTATTCTACTCACAGCAATTCAGATACACAGCATATTATGGCTATGGCTAACAGAGTAGGGCTTATTTATTCAGGTGGCAGCGATTTTCATGGTGCTACAAAGCCTAAAATAGATATGGGTACAGGTATGGGAAAACTGGCTGTACCTTATGAAATATTGGAAAAAATAAGAGGTGAGAGAAATGGCTAAAGACGCTATAAAGCTAATTTCCCAAAACAAAAAGGCTTATCACGATTACTTTATATTGGAAACTTTCCAATGTGGTATTGCACTTACTGGTACAGAAGTAAAGTCTGTCAGAGCCGGTAGATGCAATTTAAAAGATAGTTATGTTATGATAGAAAATGGCGAGGCAATTTTAACTGGTATGCACATTAGTCCTTATGAACAGGGCAATATATTTAATCATGACCCTATGGCAGACAGAAAATTGCTCCTCCATAAGTATGAAATAAATAAATTACAGGGGGCTGTAACAAAAGACGGTCTTACAATAGTTCCTTTGAAGGTATATTTTAAGGGTAGCCTTGTAAAGGTGGATATTGGTATTGCAAAAGGTAAAAAACTCTATGACAAACGCCAGGATATAGCAAAGAAAGACCAAAAGAGAGAGGCTGAAAGAGATTTCAGACAGAGTTTTAAGTAAAAAATAATATAAATATAAACAAAGGAGATTACTATGGATTACAAGAAAATTGCAATGGAAAAACACGCTGAATGGGCTGGTAAAATTGAAGTTGTTTCAAGAGCAAAGGTAGAAAATGTAGATGATTTATCTATTGCGTACACTCCTGGTGTAGCTGAACCTTGTCTTGCTATTAAGGAAAATCCAGAACTTTCTTACACTCTTACAAGAAGACATAATATGGTAGCTGTTATTACTGATGGTTCTGCTGTACTTGGTCTTGGTAACATTGGTCCTGTAGCAGGTATGCCTGTTATGGAGGGTAAGTGTGTACTTTTCAAGGAATTTGGTAATGTAGATGCTTTCCCAATTTGCGTTGATTCTCAAGATGTAGATGAATTTGTAAATGCTGTTGCACTTATTTCAAAGAGTTTTGGTGGTATCAACCTTGAAGATATTGGTGCTCCTCGTTGCTTTGAAATTGAACAGAAGTTAAAAGAGCGTTGTGATATTCCTGTATTCCACGATGACCAGCATGGTACTGCTGTTGTAGTTCTTTCTGGTATCAGAAATGCTTTAAAACTTACAGGTAAAAAGCCAGAGGAATGTTCTGTAGTAATGTCTGGTGCCGGTGCTGCCGGTACAGCTATTGCTAAGCTCCTTCTTACAGCTGGTTTCAAGGATATTACAATGAGAAATATTGACGGTGTTATTTCTTCTGAAAAGACTTATGATGACCCATCATTAACTGAACTTGCTTCTCTTACAAATCCTAACCACAAAGACGGTTCTTTAGCTGATATTATAAAAGGTGCTGACATTTTCATTGGTGTTTCTGCTCCAGGTCTTTTAACTGAAGAAATGATTAAGACAATGAACAAAG
Source organism: Eubacterium sp. CAG:274 (assembly GCA_000432155.1). Taxonomy (GTDB): domain Bacteria; phylum Bacillota; class Clostridia; order Lachnospirales; family CAG-274; genus CAG-274. Next base: position 10,095 of record FR888481.1, on the reverse strand, counting down.
ATGCAATTATTTTTGCTATGGCTAACCCTGTTCCAGAAGTTATGCCTGAAATTGCTCTTGCTGCCGGTGCTAGAGTTATTGCAACTGGTAGAAGTGATTATCCAAACCAGATTAACAATGTACTTGCTTTCCCTGGTATCTTCAGAGGTGCTTTAGATGTTAGAGCAAGTGATATTAATGATGAAATGATGCTTGCTGCTTCTGATGCTATTTCTAAGTTAGTAACAGAAGAAGATTTAGCAAATGGCATTATTATTCCATCTGCTTTCAACAAGGGTGTTGTAGAAAGTATTGCAAAGGCTGTTGCTGATGCTGCTGTTAAGTCTGGCGTAGCAAGAATATAATGCAACAAATGCTATAAAAACAGAAACGGACTGCTGGAAAATGCAGTCCGTTTTTTAGTAACGGGAAGTTATTTTTAGTAAATCTTATTTCTTGAAATATTTCTTTAATGCAGGAGATATTTCATTAGATGGAAGTGTAACAGTTATATATCCGTCATTTCCGTTGCTTTTAAGGTCTGTACTGAATATTGAGAGACGATATAAAGCTGTGTTTTTATCGTCAGGGTCTTTATAATTGAGATTATAAAGAGCTTCCATAATAGCTTTTATATCATTTTTATCACTAATTTGTACATTGTTCTTAGTATCAAGTTCTGAAACGGCAGTTTCGGCACCTGTATAATCGTCGTTTTGGTCATCTAAAGCTGAATAATCTACATCCAAACTATTTATGCTGTCAATAGGAATATAGTTTGAAGTATATCCCTGTTGCTGAAGATAATCTACAACATCTTTAAAGCAACTACTTAAAGGAATATTTTGTGAAATACCGTATTTATATGTCTTTCCCTTGTAAACAACATACTCTGTGTAGTTAATATCAAGAGAGCTATAGTTGTCTTTATCTGAATTTATTACTTCAAAATCTTCAGGAGTTAATTCCATTATATCTTTTTTAACTATATCAGCAAGTTTATCAATATCTATATTATTTAATCTTTGGCTATAATTTAATAAACGAGGGTCAGTAATCTGAACATAATTCATTTCCTTTTTATTGTCATTTACAATAGGATAGGTAGCTTTTTTATAGTTATCTATAGTATATATACTTTTCATTTCTTCAGGACTTAGGAAGTAGCCACGACTTAATTTTCTATTATGGTTTAAAGTATAGTGCATTGTAATGTATGTCATATTATTAGATTTATTACTTACATCACCTCTTTGCACAAGGTACTTATGGAGTTTCACCATAGTGTCAATATCTTTTTTATCTGTAATAATACCTTTATATCGTACCTTATCATAGTCTGGAGAGCCGTTAGTATATCCACTATCGTAACTAATATGTCCCATATAGTCAAAGGCATCTATACTTACAACATTATTTTCACTTGGCACTCTTCTTTCGTAACCTGTTAAGTCAAAAGCAAAGATTACATTTACTATACCCATACATACTGCAAAGATTACAATAGGTTTTAAAATACCTTTAAAGCTAAAACTTTTTTGATTAAGCATAAATACTGCTATAAGGGCAACTACACCTAAAGGAAGTACACCTAATGTGAAATTAAGACTTCTATTGTGTATGTAGTACAATGAATCGTAGCCAAAAAGGCCAAAACAAACAGCTACAAAGTACATAAGTATAGGTTTTAAAGATTTAAAGGCAACAACTTCTCCATAGTTTTCCATATTTCTCAATTTATAAAGTACAAGAGAAATTATAAAGAGAGCGACTGCAATAGTTATGTATATTACGGAGCGTTTTGCCCACATTTCATCTATTCCCATAATGTAAATGTACTGCATAATGCCTTCATCATAGTCTACAAAGCCATACACATTTTTGCTGAATATTTCATTTGCCATAGATAAAATAAAGTAAGGCAAAGCAATAAAGCCACCACCGAAAACATATGTTGAAATTAAGTTACCACTTAATACAGATGTAAAAGTTGTGAGCATAAATGCACAAGCAGAGTATAAAAGGCAAGTGTAAAAATATTTATAGCAGAACTGTATACCACTACCGTAGTGCAATTCTTCAAAGAATATTACTAGGCTTGTTACTGTAATAGGAATAATAAGGAGTATAAATCCTGAAAGAATATGGGATAAATACTGTGTTGTCCTAGAAACAGGTATACTATTCATAAAGGAAACAGAATTTACTCTATGAAGATAGGAGAATAAAAGACCACCTAATACAAAGGCGAAGAATAATGCTAAACCACCATTGTCACTATCAAATCTGGAATAAACATCTCCAATATCTTTCATAACAGCATTTGGCAAAATGAAAAGTGCTGTTAATACCATATATATAGCTGAAACCCACCAATATCTCTTTATATCAGACTTTACAAGTGCCTTACTAAATAATGATATTTTCGAATTCATAACCCATACCCCCTAATTCATAAATAAATATTTCTTCTAATGTAAGTGGAAGAATATCGCAAATAAGTGGATTGAATTTATTTGCTGTAGAAGTAATTTCATCAGTTGTGCCACGAACTATACAAGTGTAGACACTACCGAAATAGCTTTCGTGGAGAATATTAATACTGTTTTTAAATTCCTGTGGCACTCCCTCTTTAAAGGCAATTTGTAATTTATGAATTTCTCCCTTTACATCATCAAGCTGTTTTTCAAGTACCAACTTACCATTAAACATAATACCAACATGGTCGCAAACATCTTCAAGCTCTCTAAGGTTATGGCTGGATACAAGAACTGACATTTCTCTTTCGGCAACGTCTTGCAAAAGTAATGACCAAGTGTTTTTTCTCATAACTGGGTCAAGACCGTCCATAGGTTCATCAAGTACCATTAAGTCTGGTTTTGTACATATGCCAAGCCAAAAAGCTACCTGCTTTTGCATACCTTTTGAAAGTCGGCAACATTTTCTTTTTACATCAATCTTGAAAATCTCTTTTAATTTATTGAAAGTTTCCCAATCCCAATCCTTGTAAATATCGGCATAGAGTTTTGCTGTATCAAGTATTGAATATGTAGTGAAGAAGAATAAATCATCACTAATATAGATAATTTTTTGCTTTAATGCTGGATTTTCATAGACTTCCTCTCCATTAACGGTCATTGAGCCACTATCTGGTCTATATATGCCCATTAAATTTTTAATAAATGTAGTTTTGCCAGCACCGTTAGGGCCTACAAGTCCGTATACAGAGCCTTTTTTTACATTAAGTGAAAGGTTGTCAAGGCTTTTGAAATTGCCGAAACTTTTGTTTAGATTTTTAACCTCAATCATTTTTCGTCCCCCTTATAAATATTTTCGATTAAATCAATAACTTCTTTTTCTTCTGTGCCTAAATAAACAAGTTCTTTTACAGCATTTTCAAGAAGTTTAATGTTTTCGTTTTTTCTAGCAAGCTGAACATCATCACGAAGTGGGGCAACAAAATAGCCTTTAGCCTTCATTGAATAAATATAGCCTTCTCTTTCCAACTCTTTATAAGCTCGCTGTATTGTATTAGGATTTATTGTGAGTTGAGATGCCAGTTCCCTAACAGAGGGCAATTGTTGGTGTTCCTCAAGGGCTTTGTTAAGTATTAGCTCTCTGGTCTGGTCCTTTATTTGCTCGTAAATAGGTCTGTGGTCGGTATAATCAAGTTTCATTATTTCACCTCCGCTGTATCAACTGTCTATTAATTATAATACAGTTCATACAGTCTTTTGTCAAGTAGTTTATAAAATTTCATAAAAAAATCCCCTGTAGCTGTCTACAGGGGAGGGTAAAAAGTATTATTTTTCTGCCTTTACATCTTCTAAATTGAGAGTGACTAAAACCTTAATTCCGTTATCTTTTGAAATAGATGCTGTTTTAGTTTCAGGGTCCCAATCAACAGAGTAGTTTAATGCTTCGCCTACTGCTCTTAATGGAAGCATAAATCTGCCGTCAATAATTGTCTGTGGAACATCAGGTGTAATATTTTGGTCGTTTACTGTAAAGTACTCGTTGCCATAAGTCATTTTAATTGTTGAACCGAGGCTGTTTAAGAATGCTGTTTTAGTTTCAGCATTGTATACTACAAAGTAGCCAAGTTCTTCAAAAATACCTCTTACAGGAACGAGAGTTCTGCCGTCTACAATAACACCCTTTGCGTCAATGTCTTTGTCATTTACTTTAACATTTACGCTAGTGCCAGCAAAGGCACTTGTTGTCATAGTAAGAATAGCAATCCCTAAAGCCAATAATTTTTTCATTTGAATTTCCTCCTCTTATTTAGAAACACTTTTTATTACTGCCATTACTTCGTCAACACCCTTAGAAAGGCTGGCTGACTTCATAGTAGTAATATATTTTTCTCTATTTTCATAAAGTGCATTAATGCTATTAAATAAAGATTCTTCTGTCATTTCGTCTTCGTCACAAACATCGGCGAAACCTTGCTTTTTAAAACTTTCAGCATTTAAAATCTGGTCGCCTCTACTAGCTCTCTTTGAAAGAGGGATTAAAAGCATAGGCTTATTTAATGCCAAAAATTCGCAAATTGCATTTGAACCAGCTCTTGTAATAACAAAGTCGCTTGCTGCAAAAATATCAGGAAGTTCCTTTGACAAGTAATCGTACTGAACATAGCCCTTAGTATCTTTAAGGCTTTCATCTACATTGCCTTTTCCGCAAAGATGAATAATGTCATACTTTTTAAGAAGTTCAGGTAATAATGCTCTTATAGAAGTGTTTATTTTTACTGAACCCTGTGAACCACCCATAATAAGCATAACTGGTTTTGTGCCATCAAGGTGCGCAAATTCAAGACCTTTTTCTTTAGAACCTTTGTAGAGTACATCTCTTATAGGGGTGCCAGTAAGTATGCCTTTATTATTTTTAATATGAGGTATTGCCTCTGGGAAAGTAACACAAACCGCCTTTGCAAATGGCATAGCGATTTTATTTGCAAGACCTGGAGTAATATCACTTTCGTGACAGATTACAGGTATTTTTAAAGATTTTGCTGCAATAACAACGGGAACGGCAACAAAGCCACCCTTTGAAAATACTACATCAGGCTTAATCTTTTTAAGAGCTTTTTTAGCCTCGTGAATACCTTTTAAAACCTTGAACATATCTGAAAAATTCTTTTTGTCAAAATATCTTCTAAGTTTACCAGAGCTAATGCCTGTGTATGGAATATCGTATCTGGCAACGATTTCTTTTTCCATACCTTCTTTACTTCCTATATAATATACTTCATAGCCTTCTGATTTTAAATATGGTAATAAAGCAATATTTGGTGTAACATGGCCGGCTGTTCCACCACCGGTTAAAACTATCTTTTTCATGGTATATCCTCCATTTCCTATGCCTATAATTTTAAACCAATTTATGGTTAATGTCTAGTACATTATTACATGAAAGATAAAAATATTTATTATGGTTGAAATAGCTTTATTTACTGTTAATAATGTATCACTAAGCAATATTGACGATTTTTATTTTTTATGATATATTCATACTAAAGTTGTAAGAATATATTAAAAATGAGGTGTTGTATATGAAATTTACTAAAATGCACGGTTGTGGAAATGACTATGTATACATTAACTGTTTTGAAGAAAAGGTAGCTAACCCAGAAAAGCTTGCTCAGGCTATGAGTGATAGACATTTTGGTATTGGCTCTGACGGTATTGTACTTATTATGCCTAGTGAAGTAGCTGACTGCAGAATGAGAATGTTTAATGCAGATGGTAGCGAAGCTGAAATGTGTGGTAACGCATCTCGCTGTGTGGGTAAGTATGTTTATGACAGAGGTATTGTAAAGAAGAACCCTGTTCGTCTTGAAACTATGTGTGGTATTAAGGTTATTGAAGTTCATACAGACGCAGAGGGCAAGGCAGAAACTCTTACTGTAGATATGGGCGAACCTATTCTTGCTCCAAAGGATATTCCTGTTGTAGCTGACAGCGAACCTGTAGTAGATTTAACACTTTCTTCTTGTGGCAAGGATTTTGATTTCACTTGCGTATCTATGGGTAATCCACATGCAGTAACATTTATTGACACTCCTGTAAAGGAATTTGAAGTAGAAAAGTATGGTCCATCTCTTGAAGTTGATTCTCACTTCCCAAGAAAGGCTAACATTGAATTTGTTGAAATTGTAGATGAAACTCATTTAAGAATGAGAGTTTGGGAAAGAGGTACTGGCGAAACTTTAGCTTGTGGTACTGGTACTTGTGCTACAGTTGTAGCATCTAACATCAAGGGTATTTGCCCAAGAGTTCCTGTAGAGGTTGAACTTGTAGGTGGTAAGCTTACTATTGAATGGAAGCCAGAAGATAATCATGTTTATATGACTGGTCCGGCTACATTTGTATTTGACGGTATTTGGGAGGATTAATTTTAATCTATGAATAAAAGATTGTTTTTTTTGATGTATAATATGGCAAAGGATAACAAGGCTGTTGGCAGAATTGCAGTTTTTGTAGCATCACATACTAACAAGATTTATGCTTTGGTATATTTAATTGGCATAGTATATGCGTTTTTTCAGAATAGCAATCTTTTATTCCGATTTATACTAATTCCTTTTATTACTATAGTATATAATTCTATTCTAAGGAAAATACTAAATAGACCAAGACCATTTAAGGAACTGGGGATAGAAAGCCTTATTGAACACGAAGATAAAGGCTCTTGTCCGTCTAACCACGCAGTATCAGCTATGATTATAGCTATGGCATGGTGTAGTATCTTTCCTGTAGTAGGGGCAATTCTTATTGTGCTTGCTATTTTTACAGGATTGAGCAGAGTTATGACAGGAGTACATTATCCTGTTGATGTTTTTTTAGGCTGGTTAATAGCTATTGTTATAGGCTGTTTAGGATTTTTTGTATTTTAGAAAAAAAGTGTTGACAAGTGCTTATTGTTATGGTATTATAAATAAGCACTTGATTTTATGGAGTAGTACCCAAGTGGCTGAAGGGGCTCCCCTGCTAAGGGAGTAGGTCGTTTGCGCGGCGCGAGAGTTCAAATCTCTCCTACTCCGTACTTGCCGACTGTATCGTTGATACGGTCGGCTTTTCTGTTATATAAAGGTTTATAAAAATTGAATATATAAACAAGAATTATTATTTTGGAATTATGCAAGTTTTATAACGAAACTTGCTTTTTGTTTTTTACAGAAATAAAAATATGTCAAAATTGTATATTAAATTAGATTTCATAGTAAAATTGCACAAAAACTGATATAAATAAATGTCAAAAATTGACCTATTTATTTTGTCCCATTTTTGGTATTATTGCACTTGAGTTCGTTAGAAAAATAACGATTAAAAGGATTGGAGGAAGATTATTAATGAAGAAAAGAAGAAAAATTGGTGCATTGGCTTTAGGTTTTACCATGGCAGCTAGTTGCTGTTTTGGTAATGGGGTAATATCAAATTTAGGAGGTATGCTCAGTACAGTTGAAGCTAGCACATCTTCCATTGTGTACAATCCTTCAACAGGAGAAAACGGTGGTTTTACCGTAAAGGCAAATAAGTGGAGTAAGGCAAGTTCTAATACTGTTGTTTACAATGGTATGGTTCTTGATGTAGCAGACAAAGTTGAATCTTCTACAAAAATAAACTTCACTTCTGACTCTAAGGGTACATTAGTTCTTGTATTTAATGAAGGTAGTGCAGGAAAGAGTATCCTTGTAGATGGAGAATCTTATGAAATACCTAGTAGTGGTGTTGTAACTGCAAGTGTTGGTGCTGGCGACCACGAAGTTCTTAAAGATAGTGGTAGCAGTTACTTATACTATATGGAATTTACAGGCAAGGGTGGTTCTGTTGAAACAACAGAGGCTACTACAGAAGAAACAACAGAAGCTACTACTAAGGAAGAAACAACTAAGGTAACTACAACTGAAACAACAACAGAAGCTACTACTAAAGCTCCAGTTACTGAGGCAACAACAGAGGCTACTACAAAGGCTGACACTAACAGTTCATCAGTATCTTGGAATATGGGCAACAGTTCTTTCAAGAATTTGGGTACAATTTCAGGCGATGTTACAGTAAATGGTCTTACAATTAAGGCTACATCAGCTAAGACAGTAAATGTAATTTCTGATGAGGCTACTGTAGAAAGTAACACATTTGGTTACAGCCTTGCTTTAGGTGGTAGTGGTTCATTAAAGTACAGAGCAGTTGCTTTTGATACAAATGGACAGGCTGTTGTAAAGGTTACATCAAGGTCAAGTGGTTCAAGCACTAGAACTCTTATGGTAGTAGGAGATGACGGTACTGAACTTGGCACTATTTCTGCTAAGCCAGATGCAGATATAGCATCAGTAAATATTAACTATAGTGGTAAAGTATATATTTATTCAAAGGGTAGTGGTATCAATATTTACAAAGTACAGGTTGACAACAAGTCATCTGTAGAAGAAACTACAAAGAAGAACACTACAGAAGCAACAACTAAGAAAGAAACAACTACAGAAGCAACAACTAAAAAGGAAGTTACTACTGAAACAACAACTAAGGCAACAGTTACAGAAACAACAACAAAGAAACAAGACAGTAGCGCTAGCAGTAAAACTGTAACAAACTTTGAAGAACTTGTATCTGCAGTAGATGCTATGGCATCTGTAAAGGGTGGCGGTACAGTTTATGTAAATGCTAAGACTATTGACTGTACTTCTCAGCTTGCTTTAAAGAGTACAAAGGGTAATCCTGTTAAAATTGTAGGTGTACAGCAGGGCGATGGTACATATCCATCTCTTGACTTTACTAGCTTTAGAAATAGTACAATAGGTAGTGCAGGTCCTTCTTTAAAGGTATCTACTGATTCTAATGTTGGTGTAAGAATTTCTGGTTCTTACTATACACTTGAAAACCTTATTATTGAAAAGGCCGGCGACAACGGTATTCAGATTAAGGGTGCAAATGCAAATTATAATACTGTAAATAACTGTATCGTAAGATATAACAATGACGCTGGTGTACAGATTACAGGTGGTGCATCATACAACACTATGAGATTTGTATACAGCTATAGAAACTGCGATGTTTATACATTAGGTGGCAATGCCGATGGTTTTGCTCCAAAACTTGGTGCTCAGACTGGCAATACATTCTATGGTTGCTATGCTTGGGAAAATAGTGATGACGGTTGGGATAGTTTCGACAAGACTACATCAGGCTATACAAAAGATTTAAGTTATGAAGAATGTGCTTGCTGGAATAATGGTAACCCTGATATATTCACAGGTAAGTACGACTATGAAAATGGTAATGCTTTGGACACAAATTTGTATTTAGTAGAACTTATTTCTAATCAGGACAAGAATTTTGTATCTAATTATAATAAGGGTAACTTTAGTTTACCAACTGACAGCTTTATAAATACTTCTGCAGGTAAGATTAACCTTTCTTCTTGGACAGGAAGTAATTATGACGGTAACCCTAATGGATTTAAGTTTGGTTCAGCTTATACAGACAAGACAAGTTTAAGAACAGTAAAGAACTGTTTATCATTTGGTCATGGTAGAAAGGGCTTTGATAACAACAACAGTACAGTTAAGGCTTCATTTGAGAACTGTGTATCTTTTGATAATGGTTACAATTACTACTTCCCTACATTTAGCGTAAGCAAAGCATCAGATATGTTAGGCTTTAATGGTAAATCTAAGGATAAAGTACCTAGTAGTGTAAGTGTTACTACTCCAACTGACTCTGCTCAGAAGTCAATTAGAAGCAAGGTAGAAGCTACAAGAAAGTCTATTGTTTCACAGTGTAACAACAATGTTATTCCTGGTGAAGTATACTTTAATATCTATTAATTAGAGGATTTGTGGGTTATTATACAGTTTTTAACTGTATAATAACCCATTTTTTTTAGTTTCTTCTATATAAATGTGTAAATTAATATATAGGTAAAAATAATTTTTTTAAGGATGAAATCCGTATAAAAAATTAAAGTTGGGGTAATATTAGACAAAGAAGTCAAAAATGACTACTATATATAGTGAAGTTACAGGGATTTTACACTATATTTACTTAATTTAAAAAAATATGTAGAAAAATAAAAAAAGTTGTTGACAAGAGGGTAAGTGTATGGTATTAT
>FR888480.1 GCA_000432155.1 Eubacterium sp. CAG:274 | reverse complement strand
GTACAATAAAAAATCTCTCTATAGTAGACAGTTATTTTGGAGAAAGTAGTTGTTACTATGTAGGCTCATTTGTTGGTAATGGTAGTGGTAATATAGAAAATTGTTATAGCAATGCCACAATAGTTGGAGAGTATTACTGTGGTGGTATTGTTGGAGAAACATATTGTACAATATCTAACTGTTTATACAATGGTAAAATAACAGCAAAAGGTAGCTCCAATGCAATAGCTAGTGATACATATAATTATGGAACAATAACAAATTGCTATTACAATGAGAACTGTGGACTTTCTTCATCAAGAGCCACATCAGTTACAGATGACCAGTTATCAAGTGGGGAAGTGGCATATCTCCTTAACAGTGACCAAAGTGCTATTAACTGGTATCAGAATGTAGACAGGGGTGAAAAGGACAATGTACCGACACTTAACTCAGAGCATTATACAGTATATAAGAATAATAATGGCTACACAAATATATTGTTAGGTGATGTAAATGATGACGGCAAGGTAGACAGAAAAGATGCCGTTCTTATACTGAAAAATATATCAGGAATATCATTAGATAAGTTTTCAACTGAAAATGCTGACTACAATGGGGACGGTGCTATAAATTCCCTTGATGTCATTGCAATAATGAAAAATTTATAAAAATAAAGGAGGCAAAAATATGGGAAAATTAAAAACTTTAACGGCTTTTTTAGTAGGAATTGTATTAGTAACAGTTGGTTTTGCTTTAAATACTTTTTCAGCAACAACGCCACCACAGGCGTCAGACGGTTATTATGAACTGGACAGTTATGAGGACCTTG
>FR888479.1 GCA_000432155.1 Eubacterium sp. CAG:274 | reverse complement strand
TGAGGTCCAATACCTAAATTGTTGGCTCTTTCCAAAAGCTCCTTTTCCATTTCCTTTACATACTCTTTGTCAGAATGACTGCCTACAGGGCGAAGAAGTGCCTTTTTTGCAAGCTCTGTACATTTTTCAAAGTTACCACCAATACCTACACCAACAACCATAGGAGGGCAAGGATTAGGGCCGGCCTTTTCTATACAGTCAATAATGGCATTTTTAACACCTTCAATACCGTCAGATGGCTTGAGCATATAAACTTTGCTCATATTTTCGCTACCAAAACCCTTTGGGGCAACATCAATCTTGACTTTATCTCCCTCAACAATGTTATAATGAATAATAGCAGGGGTATTATCTTTTGTATTAACTCTTAAAATAGGGTCGCTTACAACAGATTTTCTTAAATAGCCCTCAATGTAACCCTGACGAACACCTTCATTTATTGCATCAGTAATGTTTCCACCAGTAAAGTGTACTTCTTGACCTACTTCCATAAATATAACTGCCATACCTGTATCCTGACAAATAGGCTTGCAATTTTCTTTGGCAAGGTCAGCATTTTCCAAAAGCTGAGAAAGAATGTTTTTGCCTATTGGGGATTGTTCATTATCCTTTGAATTTTCAATAGCAGAATATACATCTGAATTAAGGTTGTAATTTGCTGAAATACAGAGTTTTTTAACTGCCTCTGTAATTTCTGAAACAGGAATTTCACGCATTTTTGTTACCTCCAGTTTATACATATTTTTCAATAATTATATCACAAGAAAGGGTATAAAACAATTAAATGAAAAACAAAAAAACCATAACTCTACAGCAATAAATCGTAGGATTATGGTTTAAAAAGACAACATATGTCTATTAATATTATTTTATGTATTCAAACTCTGGACTGTCATCTGAAGCAACGGTATTGTTTTCCTTTTGCTCCTTAGCCTCATAGGCTTTATAAAAGCTAGTTGAAAAGTCAAGGGCATATACCAAAAGAATAATTATAGCTACAGGTTTACCAAAGCTAATGTAGTAAGTATTTACTATTCTTTCTACAAGAGGTTGGAAAAGTACAAAAAGCAACATTGTCATTACGCCCCAGCAAATTGTGCTTTCAAGGCAAATAACACCTTTGTAGTTAAAAGGTTTGTTGTTGTAATCCCACCAAAACTCTCCAAAAAGTCTGACCATAAGTTTTGCAACTAAAAATTCAAAAGTTGTTGCCAATACTGCTCCTAAAAAGAAAAGCAATACTTTGTTGTGGGAAATTGGTAAAAATAGAAAATATGTACCTAAAGCTCCTACACCATATATTGTGCAGAAAGGACCTCTTATAAAACCTCTGTTTACAGGTGCTTTTTCTTCGTAAGAAATAACAATACATTCAAAAATCCAACCTAGAAAACTGTAAACAAAGAAACAATTTATAAAGTAAAAAATATCCATACCAACTTTATGGAAGAACCAAGTCGATATTGCAGACATTATTGTACACATAGGTTTATAGACCTCCTCAGATTTATGTCAAATTATTTAATGGCATAACATCGCAATCTATATGGTACTATATTTAATACAAAAAGGCAATAGATTTTACTTTACATCTATATTACAAATTTGATTGTAGGAAATGTAAGGATAATATTTCATAAAAATTACCATATAATCATACCCTTAAAATAAGGAGTGATGAGATGATAATTTATACTGTAAAACAAGGAGATACCTTAGAAAATATAGCAAATGAAAACGGTGTTACAGTAGAGCAGATTTTAAACACAAATTTCCCGCCCAACCCTGACAATTTGGTTGTAGGTCAAAAATTAGTTATTTTAGTGCCAGAGGTGGAGTACATAGTGGAGGAGGGGGATACCCTTGATTCTATAGCACAGAAATTTAATACTTCAGCTATAGACATATTGCAAAAAAATCCATCTATTGAAAATGCTCAAATATATACAGGGCAAAATCTAGTTATAGAGTATGAAAACGGTCAGGACAAAAGATTTATTGCTACAAACGGTTATACATACTCTAATATTGATAGACAGCTTTTGCTGAGGACTTTGCCATACCTTACTTTTCTGACTATTTTTACATATGGGTTTACAGATGAGGGGGTGTTAATAGAACCAGACGATACTGAGCTTATAAAAATAGCAAGAGATTATGGTGTTGCACCGGTTATGCTTATTTCCACTTTAACAGAACAGGGAACTTTTTCAAATGCTTTGGCTAAAACTCTATTGGAGGATAATGTTCTACAGCAGGTTTTAATTGAAAATATTATTACTATAATGGAGCAAAAAGGCTATATGGCTTTGGATATTGATTTTGAGTATCTTCCTGTAGAGAACAGAGACAATTATATTGAATTTGTATCCAATTTGACAAGACAGTTAAATGACAAAGGCTTTTTATCTTTAGTGGCACTTGCTCCAAAAACTTCAGTAAATCAGCCAGGTTTACTTTATGAGTCCCACGATTACAGGGGGCTAGGGGAAGCTGCTAATTTAGTGCTTTTAATGACCTATGAATGGGGATATACCTATGGACCACCAATGGCAGTTTCTCCTATAGATAAGGTAGAGGAGGTTGTAAGGTTTGGAGTAAGCCAAATAAATTCTCAAAAAATATTAATGGGTATTCCACTTTATGGCTATGATTGGACATTACCTTTTGTTAGAGGAAATACTGGGGCAAAATCCCTTTCTCCTCAACAGGCTTTGGAAATAGCATCAGAAAATAATGTTACTATAGAGTACGACGAAGTAGCACAAGCACCTTACTTTTATTATACTAAAGACGGAAATTCCCATGTTGTATGGTTTGAAGATGCAGATAGTGTAGTGGCAAAGTTAAATTTAATAAATAAGTATAATCTTGTAGGTGCAAGCTACTGGAATATTACAAAGGACTTTCCTCAAAATTGGCTTGTGCTAATATCTCTTTATAAGGTAGTAAAGCTCTTATGATAAGGCTGGCAGCACTTTTTGTATGCACAGTTTTAGGTGCAGGCTTTGCTACGGGACAGGAAATAATGAGGTATTTTTCAGACTATGGAATAGTTGGTCTTTTAGGTGTAATTGTAAGTAGTGCAGTTTTTGGCTTGTGCCTATATAAGACAAAATACTACAACAATTTTGGCGAAATACTTGCCGATATGCCTTTTTGTGCCGAAGTGGTAATATTTCTGTCTTTTATTATATTTTATTCTGCTATGATTTCGGCTATGGGAGAAATAGTGGGGGAGCTTTTTGGTGTAAATAAAATTTTGACTGGTGTTTTAATGGCTCTTTTGGTCTGTACACTTACTATTATGGGGGCAGAAAATATTATAGCTTTTAGCGAAATAATATGCCTACCTATGATAGTAATTACTGTAATTGTAGGCATAAAATTAATGCTTATGCCTATAG
>FR888478.1 GCA_000432155.1 Eubacterium sp. CAG:274 | reverse complement strand
CTTATATTTATGCGTATACTGTTCTTTTCAAAGAAATTTACATATGTTCTAACAGAAGTTTCAGCAGTATTTTTAGGCTTTGAGCTTATAACTCATATTACTGAAAGAAATATTTATTTCACAATGGGTGTTGTTGCAATAATAGGCTTTATAACTTACTATCTTTGCAAACACAACCACTTAACTATAACAATTACGAAATTAAATGATACATTTGCATTTATTTTTATTACTGTACTTTTCCTTTTCTTCTGTGGATATTTTGGTACTATAACTATAGCAAAATACCGAGGTTTCTGCTCTCCAGCATTTGACTTTGGTATATTCTCACAGATGTTTGGAAGTATGATAAAAACGGGAATACAGTACACTACTGTAGAAAGAAATGAGTTGCTTTCTCACTTTGCTGTACACTGTTCCCCTATATGGTACTTGATGTTGCCATTCTACTTTATTTTCCCTACTCCTGAAACCTTGTTGGTTTGTCAGGTTGTACTTGTAGGTCTTGGTGTTTATCCTGTTTACCTGTTATGTAGACATAAAAGCGACAATATACCTATTGCCCTTATTATTTGTATCATATACTTGATAACTCCGGCTATGGTATGTCCTATGTACTATGATGTACACGAAACTTGCTTTTTACCATTTCTCATTTTGTTCCTAATGTACTTTATTGAAACAAAAAAATGGCGTATGGCATTTTTGTTTACTTTACTTGTATTACTTGTAAAAGAGGACTCAGCCCTTTACATAGTACCAATAGCATTGTACTTAATTACAGCTAAAAAGGAATACAAGAGAGGTATTGTGCTTTGTTTCATAGCTGTTGTTTACTTTGCTTTGGCTTATTCATTAGTAAACAGCTCTGGACACGATGTTGTAGCAGCAAGATACGGTATATATTGTCTACCTGGAGAAGAAGGCACAATGCCTATGTTTAAAAATATTATAAGAGACCCTGGTTTCTTGCTCCAGACTATGTTCCACGAGGATATGTTAACATTTGTACTTTATACTTTAGGTGTACTTCTTTTCATTCCTCTTATGGGTAAAAAGTTTTCTAACCTATTCTTGCTTTTACCATTTTTATTTATGCACCTTGCAACTAACTACCAATATCAGCACGAAGTAGGTTATCAGTATACATTTGGACCTTGTGCCCTTGTATTCTTCCTGTTTATACTTAATATATACAGATACCCTAAGAAAATAGCCTATGGCTTTGCTATAACAGCTCTTATAGGTTCTTGCTTTGCTACTTATACATATAAAGGCAAATTAAACTACTTTACAGAGTATTACTTGTCAAATAAGGAAGTATTTGACGAAACAGAATTAATGCTGAAAAAAGTTCCTAGTGATGTAACTGTTATTGCTAGTGATTTTCTTACAGCACACTTACCACAGGTAAAGGATATGTATATATATCCTTATGATGACGGCGATATGCCAGATTACTATATTTTACAGCCTAGTTACATAGATAACTTTGACGATGTAGAAGAAGATATTTTATCTGAGGGTTACAAGGTCTTAGATGAAACCGATTTTGTAACAATATATGCCAAAAAAGATGCTAAACCATTAAATGACTAAGGGAGGTTTTAAAATGGAAATCAATATTACAACTCCTATATCTCGTGAAAAGGCAAAAAGCCTTAAAGCCGGAGATATGGTTAAAATAACTGGTGTTATTTATACAGCAAGAGATGCAGCACACAAAAGAATGTTGGAAAATCTTCACAAGGGTATTGCCCTCCCTGTAGATTTAAAAGACCAGACTATTTACTTTGCTGGCCCTGCTCCTGCAAAGCCTAACGAACCTATTGGTTCAGTTGGCCCAACTACTAGCTACAGAATGGACGCTTATTCTCCAGAAACTATCGAACTTGGTCTTACCTGTATGATAGGTAAGGGTGCAAGAAGTAAGGAAGTTGTAGACGCAATGAAGAAATACGGTGCTGTATATATTGGTGCTGTAGGTGGTGCTGGTGCTTTAATAAGCCAATGTGTCAAAAAATGCGAAGTTGTAGATTATGCAGATTTAGGTTCTGAGGCAATACACCGTCTTGAAGTTGTAGACTTTCCTGGTATAGTTATTATTGACAGTCAGGGAAACAACCTTTACGAAACTGAACCACCAAAATATAAAAAATAATCATTCTAAAAGTTGATATTATAAACTCACAAAAGGTAATTAAAAGTTGTATTTTTGCTACTTTTGATTACCTTTTTTATTTTCAAGCACACTATTTTTAATAAAGTTTTTTCAATAATTACTTTAAAAAATTTAATAAAATATCCACTTTTATTAATAAAATACAGCTTTTTGCATAAAATACAATTATAAAAGTTGTTATATTTCACTAATTTAATTTTATTGACAAATAACATCATAAGGCTTATAATTCTAATTAAGGGATGCAATGAAGCGTTTTTTTACAGCCGTCATTGTACGACTGTATTTTTTTGTAAAACCACCAATTTTACATAATAAACTACTTTATTCCCCACAACATATTAATAAAAGCATAGAACGGAGGATTTATTTAATATGAATTATGTTGATAAGGTATTAGCTGAACTTATTGCAAAGAACCCAGCTCAGCCAGAATTCCATCAGGCTGCTACAGAAGTTCTTAACACTATTAAGCCAGTTATCGAAGCTGATAAGAAGTACGAAGATGCTGCTTTACTTGAAAGATTAGTTGAACCTGAACGCCAGATTATGTTCAGAGTTCCTTGGATTGATGACAACGGTGTTGTTAGAGTTAACAGAGGTTACAGAGTACAGTTTAACTCTGCTATTGGACCATACAAGGGTGGTTTAAGATTCCATCCATCTGTAAACTTAGGTATTATCAAGTTCCTTGGTTTCGAACAGATTTTCAAGAACTCTCTTACAGGTCTTCCTATCGGTGGTGGTAAGGGTGGTTCTGACTTCGACCCTAAGGGTAAGTCAGACAACGAAGTTATGCGTTTCTGCCAGAGCTTTATGACAGAACTTTACAGACACATTGGTGCTGACACAGATGTTCCTGCTGGTGACATCGGTGTAGGTGGTAGAGAAGTAGGTTATATGTACGGTCAGTACAAGAGAATCACTGGTCTTTACGAAGGTGTTCTTACTGGTAAGGGTCTTACTTTCGGTGGTTCTTTAGTTAGAACTGAAGCTACTGGTTACGGTCTTGTATACCTTGTAGAACAGATGCTTAACGACAAGAACAACAGCTTCAAGGGTAAGACAGTTGTTGTATCTGGTGCTGGTAATGTTGCTGTTTACGCTGCTGAAAAGGCTACTCAGCTTGGTGCTAAGGTTGTTACATTCTCTGACTCTAACGGTTGGGTATATGACAAGGACGGCGTAGATATCGAATATGTTAAGGACCTCAAGTTCAACAGAAGAGGTAGACTTGCTGAATATACTGAAACTCACAAGAACGCTGAATACCACGAAGGTAAGGGTGTATGGAATGTTAAGTGTGACATCGCTCTTCCATGTGCTACTCAGAACGAACTTGACGAAAACGATGCTAAGGCTCTTATTGCTAACGGCTGTATCGCTGTTGGTGAAGGTGCTAACATGCCTTCTACATTAGGTGCTATTGACGCATTCTTAAAGGGTGGCGTTCTCTTCGCTCCTGCTAAGGCTGCTAATGCCGGTGGTGTTGCTACTTCAGCTCTTGAAATGAGCCAGAACAGCGAAAGATTAAGCTGGACATTTGACGAAGTAGATGCTAAGCTTCACGGTATTATGGTTAACATCTGCAAGAACATGACTGAACAGGCTGAAGCTTACGGTATGAAGGATAACTTTGTAGCTGGTGCTAACATTGCTGGTTTCAAGAAGGTTGCAGACGCTATGTTAAGCCAGGGTCTTGTATAAAATATAAATTAAATACAATACTATATAAAAACAATTATAGAGAAAGGGTTCAGCTTTGGCTGAACCCT
>FR888477.1 GCA_000432155.1 Eubacterium sp. CAG:274 | reverse complement strand
ACGGCTTGATCTCTTATGTGCAGTATGTTCAGAATGGCTGTGTGTATTTTACTGCGGCAGGTCTCCAGGAGTATATCGCAAAATGTACGCACAGGGCAAAGCCTGTTGAGAGAAGCACAACTTACCGTAAGCCTCGAAGCGGAAGATCGTGAGCCAGTCCGTATCCTTGATGGAATCAGAGATGTTTGATAAAACAAAGGTACAGCGCTGGAGATCTTTTTTAGGAGGTGGAGGAATTGGCAAATAGAAAACGAGCGATTCCACAATACGGTACAGTTACGCTGAACGGTCTTGACTATTACAGGACAAGAGTTCAGGATGCAGATGGAAAATTGGTGGCTCTTTATGCAAGGACACCTGAAGAATTATATGATAAGGAACTGAATGCGTTGGAGCAGATTGACAATGATACATTTTGTCGAAAGTCTCCCACCGTTGCAGAATACTGTGAGAAATGGCTGCTGATGCAGTCGGTTCATGTACGAGCTACTACAATGACCGACTATACATCTAAAGTCAGAAGGCACATTATCAAAGAATTGGGAGATATGCGGATGGCGGATGTGACTTTGGATGACATCCAGCTTGCCCTCGTTCCTGTTTCCAAAAAATCGGCTTCGGTTTATAAGTCGGTGGTTGTCCTTTACAAATCTATTTTCCGGGCAGCAAAGGAAAGCCGGATCATCGAAAATAACCCAACGGTCTATCTGACCTCAAAAGGTGGAGGCGTTCCGCAGAAAGAAAAAGAAGCTCTGACAGATGAGCAGGCAGCCCGCTTATTGGATGCCATTCAAGGGCTTCCGCCGTATGTATTTGTGATGCTTGGTCTGTATGCAGGATTGCGGAGAGAAGAAATCCTCGCCCTGCAATGGGATTCTGTATATTTGGATACGGATACACCATACCTGACAGTACGAAGGGCATGGCACACAGAAAGCAACCGACCGGTCATTCTTGATGAATTGAAAACAAAGGCGGCGGAGAGAAACATTCCCCTCCCCATCTGCTTGGCAGACTGCCTGAGAGAAGCAAAGGCAAATTCCACTTCGGAGTATGTTGTTCCAAATCGTGATGGCGATCCGCTGTCTTACACGCAGTTTAAGCGGCTCTGGCAGTATATCGTTACCAGAACAACAAAGGAGCGGGTATATTACCGATATGAAGATGGAAAGCGTGTGCAGCATACGGTTACTCCTGTTCTGGGGGAAAAGGCCGCTCATAATGGGAAAGTGGTTTACAGCCTGGACTTTGAGGTAACACCACATCAGCTGCGGCATACATATATCACGAACCTGATCCATTCGTCGGTAGACCCCAAGACGGTTCAATATCTGGCAGGCCATGAGAGCAGCAAGATTACAATGGACATCTATGCAAAGGTCAAATACAATCGACCGGACGAGCTGGTCAAAAGTATGGGCGGCGCATTTGCTCAGTGGGATGGTGTTCGATCCTAAAGCACAGAAGTAATGAAATATCATAAGCAGTAAGAGCGAGGCAAGGATGTCTCGCTCTTTGTTTTCCCCAATCCGTATCTTTGATTAAATTCATGCTTTCTGATAAAACGAGGGTGTAAGTTGTAAACGCTCATTATCAAGAAAGGAAAATCTATATGGCAAAGAAAAATAAAAGTGTTCCGCAGTACGGAACTGTTACGAGAAAAGGAATCCTATATTACAGAACACGGATTCAGGATGCGGATGGCAAGCAGGTCAGCTTGTATGCAACCACTTGTGAAGAACTGTATGAAAAACAGCTGGCAGCAAAGAAGCAGGTCGAGGAGATCCTTTTCCGCCGGAAGCATCCGACGGTTGCTGAATATTGTGAGAAATGGCTGCTGATGCAATCAGCAAAGGTATCTTCAGCTACGATGAAAGGATATACCTCTGACATGAGGAATTATATCATTAAGCCTTTGGGGGATATGTATATGGAGGAAGTGACCGCAGATGATATTCGTCTGGCACTTGTCCCGCTGACCCAAAAATCGGAGGGGTTATACAATACGGTAAATATGCTCATCAAATGTATTTTTTACTCGGCAGAGCGCAGTGAGCTGATTACCTATAATCCTTGTGTTGGAATATCTGCAAAGGGCGGAAAGCCAACGAAGAAGAAAGACGCATTAACCGACCAGCAGGTTGAGGTGTTGCTGGATACAGTCAAGGGGCTGCCTCCCTATTTGTTCATTATGATTTGCTTGTATTCCGGGCTTCGTCGAGAGGAGGCACTTGGACTGCAATGGGATTGTGTATTCCTGGACGCACCTACTCCGTATATATCCGTGCGGAGAGCATGGAGGTCAGAGCATAACAGACCCGTGGTTTCTACGGTGCTAAAGACTCCGGCAGCAAAAAGGGATATTCCGATACCGAAGTGTTTGGTAGATTGTCTGCGGGAAGCGAAAGAAAATTCCATATCAGATTATGTGATCGCTGACAGCAAGGGAGAGCCGCTTGCATATTCACAGTTTCAGAGGGTATGGCAGTATGTAGTTGTCCGTTCCACTAAGCCCCGGAACTACTATAAGTATGTAAATGGTGAGAGTATCAAATATACAGTTACTCCAACGCTGGGCATGACACAGAAGAATCAACCCAAAATCAGATATACGATAGATTTTGATGTGACACCACATCAGCTGCGGCACACTTACATTACCAATCTTCTCTATGCAGGGGTGGACCCTAAGACGGTTCAGTACCTTGCAGGACATGAAAACAGCAAAACAACTATGGACATCTATGCAAAAGTGAAGTACAATAAACCAGAGGAGCTTTTTGAGGTGGTAAATGATGCGCTACATCAGAGGGTTTCTGATTAAAAAAGCACCTATTTTTGTGGTTAAGGAATAGGACAACCGAGAACCGAAAGGGCAAAAAAGCCCGGAATATCAAGGAAAAACGGCAATCAAAGAATTTCAGTACGGTTTAAAGGCAGCAAGAAGAGCTCCTCAGTTCTCAAAGAGATAATTCGTATCATTTATTTAGACCTCGGAAATCTTATGGTTTCCGAGGTTTTTTGTATGTGTAAAAATTATATCTTGCATAACCCCTCTCATTTCAGGTTATCCTATTACAAAATAGGAGTGTGGTAATTTGTTAAAGGAATTTGAGTTAGTTTCGGAGTTTGACGGGTTAATGTTAAGTTGTGCTATTTATGAGGCTGAGGAGGTTAAAGGTGTTATACAGTTTTCTCATGGAATGGTAGAGCACAAGGAACGGTACTATCCTTTTATGGAATTTTTGGCAAAGATGGGGTATAGTTGTGTTATACACGACCACAGGGGACATGGTGGAAGTATAGACAATGAAAAGGATTTAGGATATTTTTATACTGACGATGAGCTGGCTATAGTTGAAGATTTAGTTCAGGTAAACAGGTGGATAGGAAAGAAATACAATAGTATGCCTATTTATCTATTTTCCCACAGTATGGGAACTTTAGTTGCAAGAGTATTTCTGCAAAACTATGACAAAAATGTGGATAAAGTAGTTTTGTGTGGCCCTCCTACAGAAAATAAAAACGTAGATTTAGGGATTATTTTGGCAAAGGTGAATAGCAAGATTTTTGGCAGTCATCACAGGAGCAGGTTTTTGCAAAGTATGACATTTAGAGGTTACAAGGTATTTGACAATGTTGAAAATGACTGGATATGTTCTGATAAGGATATTGTGAACAAATACAACAGCGACCCTTTGTGCAATTACAGTTTTACTACAAACGGCTTTTTGAATTTATATGGTCTTATGAAAAAGGCGTTTATAAAAGAAATGTATTTGTGTAAAAATCCGGATTTGCCTATTTTGCTTATTGGAGGAAAAGACGACCCTGTTATTCAGAATGAAAAGAAGTTTACAGAGATTAAACAGTTTTTGGAAAGTGTAGGATATAAATATATTTATTCAAGGCTGTATGATGACAAAAGACACGAACTTATAAACGAAGTGGAAAAGGAATTAATTTGGATAGATATTTTGAGGTTTTTTGAACATTCTTTGTATTACACCTCTTGACGGTAAGAAAATTTATAGTGTAAAATTATTGTACTAGAAAGGGGAGTGCTTTTATGGGTGAATTATCAAAATTACCCAACATAGGTAAAGCAGTTGAGGAACAGTTGAATAAAGTTGGTATTGACACAGCGGAAAAGTTAAAAGAACTAGGAGATGAAAGGGCTTGGTTAGAAATACAGAAAATAGCTGAAAGTGCTTGTATTCATAGGCTTTTGGCTCTCGAGGGTGCTATTTGTGGTGTTAAAAAGACTTTGCTATCTGATGAAAGAAAAGCAGAGTTAAAAGAGTTTTATAATAAGAATAAAATCAATAAAAAATAGGCTTTCTAGGTGATAAACCGTAGAAAGCCTGTTTTTTACATATTTTTCAATATTTCGTCTAATATACTGTTTGCTACATCTTCTTTTGACATTAAAGGAAGTTGGTTTACATTATCTTTTGTAATTATTGTAATAAGGTTTGTATCTGTACCAAAGCCTGCACCCTTATCCTTCAAGTTATTTGCAACTACCATATCAAGGTTTTTCTTAGATAATTTTTTAGTGGAATTTTCAAGCATATTTTCTGTTTCCATTGAAAAACCACATAAGAACTGATGAGTTTTATTTTCGCCCAAGTATTTTAAAATATCAGTTGTTCTCTTTAAAGGAATTGACATATCTCCGTCAGCTTTTTTTATTTTATTATTAGCTACTGTTGTTGGAGTATAGTCAGCTACGGCGGCAGCCTTTATTACAATATCTGTATTATCAAAATTTTCTTTTACAGCATTAAACATTTCTTCGGCTGTATTTATTTTTACTACATTTACAAACATTGGAGGTTCAACTGTCATACTTCCACACACAAGTGTAACTTCTGCACCTCTTTCCATAGCTGTTTTAGCTATGGCACAGCCCATTTTTCCACTGGAATGGTTTGTAATATATCTTACAGGGTCAATAGGTTCACAAGTTGCACCAGCTGTTACGAGAATTTTTTTGCCCACCAAGTCTTTATTACGCTTTAATTCCCTATCGGCATACTTTGCCAAAACTTCTGGCTCTGGCATTTTGCCTATGCCTGTATCCCCACAAGCAAGAAGTCCACTTGCTGCCTCTATAATATGATAGCCAAATCTTTTTAATTTTGCCATATTGTCCTGTGTTATAGGATTTTGATACATGGCAGTATTCATAGCTGGAGAAAGATATATTGGGCATGTACAAGCCATAACTGTTGTTGTAAGCATATCATCAGCTATACCATTTGCTATTTTGCCAATGCAGTTGGCAGTTGCTGGAGCAATAAGCACCATATCTGCTTTTTTGGCAAGAGAAATGTGCTTTACATCATAGGAAAGAGTTTTTTCAAAAGTATCTACTATACAACGATTGCCAGTAAGTCTTTCAAATGTAATAGGTGCAATAATTTTTGTAGCATTTTCAGTCATTATAACATCTACATTATAACCTTTTTTAGTAAGTAAATGAGCTAAAGATGCTGATTTATAGGCTGCTATAGAGCTACAAACTCCTAGCAATATATTTTTCTTTTCCATTTTTTCAACTCCTGTTTTTTTATAATTACATTTTATCATAAAAACAGTATTTATCAATAGTTTTTAGCAATTACTAATTATACATTGCTTTTTTATGGAAAATAGAATATAATACACTCTGTAACTATAGCATTGTATCTCTTTAGGGAACAGTAGCAAGGAGGAATTTAATATGGAAAAACAAGGAGTTAAAACTCGTGACCTAGTTGAAATGGCACTATTTGCAGCCATTATTGTTATTTTGGCTTTTACGCCTTTAGGCTATATACCGCTAGGGGTTATTACACCAACAACTGTTCATATACCAGTTATTATTGCAGGTATTATTTTAGGTTGGAAAAAGGGTGCTTTTGCCGGTTTTGTATTTGGTTTAACAAGTTTTTTAAAGGCATCATTTATTGCACCAAATATAACAAGTTTCTTATTTAGTCCACTTTATCCAGGTGGCAACTTTTGGAGTTTAGTAATTTGTTTTATACCTAGAATACTTGTAGGCGTTATTGCTTATTTTGTATTTACAGGCTTAATGAAAGTTATTAAGAACAGAAGTGTATCAACTGTTATTTCGGCTTTTCTTACTACTATTATTCACACTATTTTAGTTATGGGAATGGCTTATATATTCTTTGCAAAAGAATATGCTGAGGCTGTTAAAATCAGTATTAAAGCAGTTAAGGGTGCTATACTTGCCATTGTAGTTGGAAACGGTATTCCGGAGGCTATTGTGGCAGCAGTTATTTCTACAGCAGTTTGCACAGCTTTATTTACAGCTTTAAGAAACAGACATTAATAAAATGCTGATGAAATTTTTGATTATATTACTTATGAGGTAAATTTATGATATTAGCAATAGATATAGGAAATACAAATATTGTCTTAGGTGCTGTTACAGATGGCAACATAGACTTTATGGCTAGAATTTCTACAGATAAATTAAAAACAGAGGATGAATACGGTGCTCAGATTTTAAGTATTATGAACTTATATCACATTGATGTAAATCATTTTGAGGGTGGTATAATTTCTTCTGTAGTACCTCCTGTTTTAAACTGTATTAAAAAGGCTATTACTCGTCTTATTGGTAAAGAACCTATGGTTGTTGGACCAGGGGTGAAAACAGGTCTTAATATACTTATGGATAATCCGGCTACAGTTGGTAGCGATATGATTGTATGTGCTGTTGCTGCTTTAGAACAGTACAAGCCACCGGTTATGATTGTTGATATGGGTACAGCAACAACTATTTCTGTTGTAGATAAAAACAGAAATTACATAGGCGGTTGCATTATGCCAGGTGTAAATGTCAGCCTTGAGGCTATTTCAAACAAGACTGCACAGTTGCCACATATTAGCCTTGAAAAGCCTAAAAGTGCCATTGGTAAAAATACTATAGATTGTATGAGAAGTGGTGTTCTTTATGGTAATGCGGCTATGATAGAGGGTTGTATAGAAAGAATGGAAGAAGAAATAGGTCAAAAGGCAAATGTGGTTGTTACAGGTGGCTTAGGCAAAAATATTGCTGCACTTTGTAAAAGACAGTTTGACTATGACCCAGAACTTCTTATAAAGGGTATGTATATTATTTACAAGAAAAATTCACAAAAGTAAGAAGAAGACAGTCTGATTAATTTCAGGCTGTTTTTTTGTAATTTGTTCTGAATAATGAATCGGAAAGATAAATCCGATGGCTTGTTCACAAGCCACAAATTAACAAAGTTAATGTTCACAAGCCACAAATTAACGAAGTTAATTTGTTCTGAATAGTGAATCGGAAAGATAAATCCGATGGCTTGTTTACAAGCCACAAATTAACAGAGTTAATTTGTTCTGAACACAATAAAAAAGCCTATGGACAATTAAATCCATAGGCTTTTATTCTGACAGTTTAATGCGGATAACAGGACTTGAACCTGCACCACTCTTACGAGGACAAGAATCTGAATCTTGCGCGTCTGCCAATTCCGCCATACCCGCAAATACTATACAATAATACAACGAAAAGGGGTAGTTGTCAAGATTAAGACCTTTGTTTAGGCTAGAAAAGATGTAGCTATAAATATTGCTATTGTTATTATAACAATGCCGATGAAATATATGTCAACAATTTTGTCTTTCTTCTCAACATCATTTAATTTAACATACAATTCTTTAGATGAAGAACATAAAACATATCTTGCAGAACTAGCTTTATTTCTTTTAGCAAATTTATAAAAAAGCAATATAAAAAATGGTAATGTTAAAATGGCAAAGAAGAAACTGCCAGCAAGCTGTGCTAAAATATCTGTCTTTGACAAAGGCTGTTTTAAACTTTCCATTATTGCTTGAGAATTATCCATAAGTGCCAATTTAGTAGCCAATACCTGTGAGCCATTTATAATAAAATGGGCAAGTATAGAGGCATAAATGGAATTTGTGAAATATACAAGAAAACCTAAGAATACGCCAGTTAAGGCTGCATAGCTAAACTGATAAAGGTTTTGGTGCATAAAGCCAAAGAAAAGGCTACTAACCATTATGGCTACAAAAGGAGAAACTTTCTTATAGCCTGTCATTACGATACCTCTGAACACAACTTCTTCGCATATAGCAGGAAGAACTGCCAATGAAATCAATCCAAGAGAAAATGATAATTCATTTATATCGTTGACAATTTCATTGCTAACTGATGTATTTACAAAAATAGAAGCAATAACTCCTAAAATATTCATAAGAGGCATTACAAGTATTGCCAAACCGACAATATAAATTACATTTTTAAAATCTATTCTTTCGTGGGGTACTAAATCAGTTATTTTTTGCTTTGAAAAAAACAAAAATACACATACAGGTATTACAAAAGCTATAAAATCCTGAAACAATGTAATTGCCTGTGTAAACCATTTTGGTGTCTGGCTATAGCCTAGCAAATTAACTACAAAAAATAGTGCAAAAGGCAGTACAGCCATATAAAGTAAAAGAAAGAATGTAAATCTATTCGCTTTTTTCGGTGTCATCATCTTTTTTTGTTTCCTTTTCTAGTTTGTTTTTAACAGTATTTTTGCTGTTATAAAGTTTTTCCACAAAATTTGAGAATATTGTGAAAATTACGGAGAAAATAGGAACACCAAAGAACATACCTAAAGGTCCGGCAATAGCTCCACCAACAATAATGGCAAATATTACACCTATAGGCTTTAAGCCAATAGAGTCGCCTAATATTCTTGGTCCCAAAATTACTCCGTCAAATTGCTGTAATACAACTATAAATATAAGTACCCATAAGCCCTTTATTGGATTAATAAGAATTGTAAGTGCAACTACTGGTACAGCACCAATAAATGGACCAAAGTATGGAATCATATTTGTTATACCAATTATAATAGCAAAAAGCATAGGATAAGGTAAATTCAATATTATAGAACCTATAAAGAAAATTATAGCTATAATAAGTGAGTCAATGGTTTTACCTACAACAAAGCTATTGAATACAGAGTTTGTATACTTAATTGTGCTGGCAATACTTTCAACCTGCTTTTTTGAAAACAAAATAAAAAGAGTTTTCTTGCAGAAATGGAGAAGTTTTTCTTTATCTAAAAGCATATAAATGGCAATCATAATACCCATAATTATACTTACAAGAGAAGATGCAAAACTTATGGTATGGGTTGCTATGGAAGTAAGCATTTCTGGCATATACTTTAATGAACTTGTTAAGCTGTTCATTGCATTGTCTGTTGTTTTCAAAAGAGAACGATATGTAGAAACACTAATGTCAATATTATGCTTTGTAAGAAAAGAATTTAAGTATTCGTGTACTGTGTCTGAGTCAATACCTACAAAGAAATTTACTACATTTTGCACACTAGATACAATTTCTGGAATGATATAAGCTATTATACCCACAACTACGCCTATTAATAACAGAAAGGCTATTGTAATTGAAACTGCTCTTGATTTATTAGGTTGTGTCTTGAAATATTCTAATTTGCTTAAAATATTTTTTTCAAGACAGTTTGTACCACAGTTTAAAACATAGGCTAAAACAGCACCTATTATAAAGGGTTTCATTACTTTTAATATGGAGGGAATAAGATTGACCAGCTTTGCATTTTCCGTATATCTAAAAAACACAATAGATAATATTACTATACCTAAAGTATATAGACTTTTTCTTAAATTATAATTGTTTTTAAAAAAATTAGTCACCATATATTCCCCCGTTTTTATTTTTTTGTTATTTATTATAATACACAAAAAAATGTAAAAATACTATAGAAAAAAGTAATTGAAAGAAAAATGTAACAAATTGATTGATAAAATTTTGGCAATGTTGTATATTATAGTTTGGTTAAAAAAATTGCAGTTAATAAAAGAGGTGTAATTATGTATGCTTGGCTAGTAATAAATGAGTTTTTAAACAGCAACAAATTTAATGAAATATATAAATGGCTTGAAAGAGCTACTATAAAACACAATAACAAAATAGATGTTTTTACAAACAGCGATTTATTAATATGTAATGGCAAATTTTTAAACCCTGATATAACTAAAATGCCAGACTATGTTATATTTTGGGACAAGGATATTGTACTGGCAAAACAGCTTGAAAATATGGGCTTAAAATTGTTTAACAACAGCAGAGCTATTGAGATATGTGACAACAAGGCCTTAACCTATGTTGAATTAAATGGAAAAATAGAAATGCCTGACACTATAGTATGCCCTATGACATACAGAAATATTGGTTATAACAAAATGGACTTTGTAAATATGGCAGAGGAAAGACTTGGTTATCCAATGGTTGTTAAGGAATGTTGTGGTTCTTTTGGTCAACAGGTTTACTTGGCAAAAAGCAGACAGGATATTGAAAGTATTTTTAACAAAACGAAAGAGCCTTTAATTTTTCAAAAGTTTATAGATAATTGTGTAGGTAGAGATATTAGACTTAATGTTGTAGGAGATAAAGTTGTGGCGTCAATGTTAAGATACAATGACAATGATTTTAGAGCAAACATTACAAATGGCGGAAGTATGGAAAAATACAACCCTACACAAGAGGAAGTAAAAATGGCTATTGATACTTGCAAGGCTTTAAACCTAGACTTTGGTGGTGTGGATATTCTCTTTGGAGAAAATGGACCTATACTTTGTGAGGTAAATTCCAATGCACATTTTAAAAATATTTATGATTGTACAGGGGAAAATGTAGCGGATTATATTATTGAATACATAAATGAGGCGATGAAATGACAGGAGCAATAATTTATTTTAAAGAGGCTGTTAAGGGAAATGAAAATTATATAAAATGGTATATTGAAAAATTTACTAAAAAGGGCGTTGACTTTAAACTTATATATGTTGAGGACATAGACTACAACAATTTGCCTGATTTTGCAGTATGCAGATTTATTGCACCAGAAGTTACAAAGAAGTTAGAGGAAAAGGGTGTAAAATGTTTTAACAATTCTTTTGTTTCTGAAATTTGTAATGACAAATTAAAGACCTACGAATATGTGTCTGAAAAGGGAATAGAAATAATGCCCGTTTTGGATAAAAATTGTAATGAATTTCCAGTTGTTGTAAAGTCTAAAAATGGACACGGTGGCACAGAAGTGTTTATGGTGGAAAACCATAGAGAACTTGTGGAAAAATTAGATGTTTTAAAGGACAATTATGTTATACAAAAGCCTTGTAACAATTTAGGAAGAGATGTAAGGGTATATGTTTTAGGTGGTAAAATTATTACTGCTATGTTGAGGATTTCAGACAAGGATTTCAGAAGTAATTTCTGTTTGGGAGGTAGAGCAGAGGTCTATAACCTTTCTGATGAAGAAAGAGAAAAGGTGGAAAAGGTTATAAGGCTGTTTGATTTTGATTTTGTAGGCATAGATTTTATATTTAACAATGGTAAAATGGTTTTTAATGAAATAGAAGATGTTGTTGGTTCTCGAATGGTTTACACATACACAGATATTGATATAGTAGAAATATATGTGGATTATATTTTGGAAAAGGTTGTAAAATGTAGTTGACAACTGTCGATTATAAGAGTACAATGAAATTGTTTGAATATTGTGTTGCAGGGGGACTGTTATCAGTTGAGAGGATTTATTATCCGACCCTTTGAACCTGTCAGTTAATACTGTCGTAGGGAGCAAGGATTGATTTTTAGCTTTGGTCTTTATGGACAAAGCTTTTTTGTTGTGAAAATTTATTCTTGTGATATGGAGTGATGAATATGTACAAAGTTCTTACTATTGCTGGAAGTGACTGTAGTGGTGGTGCTGGTATACAGGCAGATATTAAGACAATAACTGCTCACGGAATGTATGCTATGAGTGCCATAACTTCACTTACAGCACAAAATACAACAGGAGTATATGGTGTAATGGACTCTACTCCTGAAATATTAGGAAAACAGCTAGACTGTATATTTAATGATATTTTTCCTGATGCTGTAAAAATAGGTATGGTTTCAGACAAAGAACTTATCAAGGTTATTGCTGAAAAATTAAAAGAGTACAAGCCTAAAAATATTGTACTTGATACTGTTATGGTGGCTACAAGTGGAAGTCCGTTATTGAAGCCAGACAGCGTTAATGTACTTATAGAAGAACTTATACCGTTAGCTACAGTAATTACTCCAAATATCCCTGAGGCAGAAGTTTTAGGAAATTGCAAAATTGAATGTGAAAAAGATTTGAAAGATACCGCTATTGCACTTTATGAAAAGTATGGTTGTAATGTGCTTGTAAAAGGTGGTCATCTTAATGATACTGCTACAGATATTCTTTGTTGTAATGGAGAAATAACAGAATTTAAAGGCGAAAGAATTGACAACAACAATACCCATGGCACAGGCTGTACACTAAGTTCAGCTATTGCCTGTAACTTGGCTAAGGGATTAGATTTACCTGATGCAATAAGAAACAGTAAGGAGTACCTTGTTGGAGCTTTAAAGTACAATTTAAACATTGGCAAGGGAAATGGACCATTAAATCATTGTTATAAAATTATGGAGGATTAGAAGTATGGCATATGCAACTCAGATGGATGCTGCAAAACAGGGCATCATTACAAAGGAAATGGAAATCGTTGCAAAGAAAGAATTTAAAACACCAGAGGAAATTAGAGAACTTGTTGCCTGTGGTACAGTTTGTATTCCAGCAAACATTAATCACAAGTCTTTAAGTCCAGAGGGTATTGGTTCTGGTTTAAAAACTAAAATCAATGTAAACCTTGGTATTTCTGGTGACTGCAAGGATTACACAATGGAAATGAACAAGGTAAAAATGGCTATTGACTATGGTGCAGAGGCTATTATGGATTTAAGTAACTACGGTAAGACTAATACTTTCCGTAAGGAACTTATTGACTATTCACCAGCTATGATTGGTACTGTACCTATGTACGATGCTATTGGCTACCTTGAAAAGGACTTAATGAACATTACTGCAAAGGATTTCTTAAAGGTTGTAGAGGCTCACGCAAAAGAGGGTGTTGACTTTATGACAATCCACGCAGGTATTAACAGACGCTCAGTAGAAGCATTTAAGAGAGATAAGAGAATGATGAACATTGTTTCAAGAGGCGGTTCTCTCCTTTTTGCTTGGATGGAAATGACAGGTAATGAAAACCCATTCTTCGAATACTATGATGATGTTCTCGATATTCTTAGAACTTATGACTGTACAATCAGTTTAGGTGATGCTTTAAGACCAGGTTGTATTGATGATGCAACAGATGCAGGTCAGATTTCAGAACTTATTGAATTAGGATATTTAACAGAAAGAGCTTGGGCTAAGGATGTTCAGGTTATGGTTGAAGGTCCTGGTCATATGGCTATGGACGAAATTGCTGCTAATATGAAGATGCAGAAGAGATTATGCCACAATGCACCTTTCTATGTTTTAGGACCTTTAGTAACTGATATTTTCCCTGGTTATGACCATATTACATCAGCTATTGGTGGTGCTATTGCTGCAGCTAATGGTGCTGACTTCCTTTGCTATGTTACACCAGCTGAACATTTAAGACTTCCAGATGTTGATGATGTTAAGGAAGGTATTATTGCAAGTAAGATTGCTGCCCACGCTGCTGATATTGCAAAGAAAATTCCTCACGCAAGAGATTTAGATAACGAAATGGCAAAGGCTAGACATAAACTTGACTGGGAGAGAATGTTTGAAGTAGCTGTTGACGGCGAAAAGGCTAGAAGATATTTCGAAAGTGTTCCACCAAAGGATAGACACAGCTGTTCTATGTGTGGTAAGATGTGTGCTGTAAGAACTACTAATATGATTTTAGACGGCAAGAAAGTTGAATTCTGTAAGGAAGACGGCAGTTGCGAATAATCTACATATAATTAAATATGTTTAAATAAAAGACGGTATTTCCTTTTGGAGATACCGTCTTTTATAGTAAATCGGAAAGATAAATCAGATAAATTGAAATAAAAAAAGACAGCAAAAAATGCTGTCTTAAACGGAGAAGGAGAGATTCGAACTCTTGCGCCGCTATTCACGACCTACTCACTTTCCAGGCGAGCCCCTTCAACCACTTGGGTACTTCTCCAAATGCTCTCAAAAATTGCAGAACAAAAGATATTATACAATATAATTATATGAAAAGCAAGAATTTTTTATACTATTAAAATAGATATACATACAAAAAAGCTCCCAAAGATACAAAATCTTCAAGAGCCTCTTTAAGAAAACGGAGAGGGTGGGATTCGAACCCACGGTCCCTTCCGGGATCACCGGTTTTCAAGACCGGCTCCTTAAACCGCTCGGACACCTCTCCACAATATATAATCGTCTGCATCAGCAGAACAAAATATATTATACACCATAAACAAATAAAATGCAAGAACTTTTTTTGATTTTTTGAAAAATTTCTAATATATTAAAATCAAGTAGGAAATATAGGGGTGTATGTTTGGTTGTAAAGTGGAATTATTAATAGTTTATTTGGATTTATATTAAATGTGATATATTTGGAAAATTGGTGTGGTTGAAAAATCACATCAATTTTTATCGTTAATTATTCTAAATAGTGAATTGGGTAACAAAAAAACTCCCAAAGATACGAAATCTTCAAGAGCCTTTTTAAAAGACGGAGAGGGTGGGATTCGAACCCACGGTCCCTTCCGGGATCACCGGTTTTCAAGACCGGCTCCTTAAACCGCTCGGACACCTCTCCATAAGTATTTAATTGGTCGCTATCGCTAACGACAAGATATATAATACAATACAATCAAAGGTTTGTCAACACTTTTTTTAAAAAATAATGGAATTTTTTTTATAAATGTGGTATTATAAGTTTTGAAAGCTGATAAAAACTAGGCTTGGAGGACTTTTTATGAAAAGAGAAATTATAGATTTATTTAGTGAATTAATAAGTTATGAAACTACTTCTGATAGTGAAAGTGGAAAATTTCCGTCTACAGATACACAAATTTCTTTTGGTAAAATTCTTGAAATTAAATTAAAGGAAATAGGACTTGAAAATGTAAATGTAGACAAGTTTGGTTATGTAACAGGGGAATTACCAACTAATTGTGGAGATGAAACTACAGTTGGCTTTATTTCTCATATGGATACAAGTCCGGATTGTAGTGGTAAGAATATAAAGCCTATGGTAATTGAAAATTACGATGGAGATATTA
>FR888476.1 GCA_000432155.1 Eubacterium sp. CAG:274 | reverse complement strand
GTGTGTCCGATTTATCTTTTCGGTTCATTGGTCAGAACTTTCAACTTTGTTGAAAGTCACACTTCGTGTGTCCGATTTATCTTTTCGGTTCATTGGTCAGAACAAATAACTCTGTTATTTGTGGCTTGACAAGTCAAGCCATCGGGTCTATCTTCCCGATTCATTAAAAACAGAGTACGCTATGGTACTCTGTCAATACATATATTAATAACCAAAATCTTCTCCAACGAGAACAACCTTTATTCTATTTTTAATTTTAGAATATCTAGTTGTTACAAACTGGCAACAGACAGTTTCTGGACTCTTACAATCGTGACAATGGCCTGTTTTTGTACAAGGTGTAGCTGTACCAAATCTTATAGCATTTGTAACAGCAGCCTTATTTCTTGCTCTTTTCATAGCTGAGTCTAAATCAGCAGAACATTTATTCATACCTGCTACAACAATAACATTCTTTGGTCCAAAAATAAGAGCTGCTAATCTATTGCCCATACCGTCAATATTCACAAGCTGACCGTCAAAAGTAATGGCATTTGTACTCATTAAGAAATTATCACAAGAAAGAGCCTCGTGCATAGCCTGTATTCTATCATCTGCCTTATCTCTATCAACAATCTTATACTTTCCACTTTCGTAAACAGCATCAATAATACCTGCATCTACTAAAGTACAAGAGCCACCCCAAGAAACAGAACTACCGTCTTCCATAAGAGAAAGCACCTTTTCCCTAGCCTCTTCAGCTGTCTTTACATAATAGCCTTCCATATTTCTTGTTTCAAGATTTTTAATTATTGTGTTAGCTAAAGTTTCCTTATAGACTTCCTTTTGATTCATAATTATCCCTCCTGTAAAAATACCCTGTGGAAAAAACCACAGGGCATCATTGCTCAATATTTATTACTTAATAGACTTCATATGTCTAGTTAAGTCTTCTAATTCATCTCTTTCACGAACAAGAACAGCTTCGCCGTTTTCACGAATAAGAACTTCTGCTGGTCTTAATCTGTTGTTGTAGTTAGATGCCATACAGTAACCATAAGCACCTGCATCAAGCATAGCCATAGTGTCACCAACATGCATTTCTGGGCAAATTCTGTGCTTAGCAAGAATATCGCCAGATTCACAAATATTACCTACAACTGTAACATCTTCTGTATTGTCGCTATCGTTGTAAACTTCAATATCGTGGTGAGAATCATACATAACAGGTCTCTGAAGAACATTGAAACCAATATCAGTACCAATGTACTTGTCTTCGCCATTGTGCTTAACTGCTGTAACTGTACCTAAAAGTACACCACATTCAGCAGAAACATATCTACCTGGTTCAATCTTAAATGTAATTTCCTTACCATAATCCTTAACGAACTGTTCGAATACTTCGTCAAGCTGCTTACCTAATTCAACCATATCAAGTCTTGGCTGGTCATTTAACTTTTCGTAAGGAATACCGAAACCACCACCAAGGTCAACAAATTCAAGGTCATCAAACTGCTTTGCAATATTTAAGATAGCCTTAACACCTTCAACATATGGCTTGCCGTCCATAAAGAGTGAACCAATGTGCTGGTTAATACCAACAAGCTTTAAGTCATACTTTGCAAGGACTTTCTTAAACTGTGGAATAAATTCAGGGTTTACAGCAAACTTAGTTTTCTTACCAGCTGTAACAACCTTTTCGCTATGACCTGCACCAATACCACCATTGAAACGAGCAGCAATCTTTCCACCTGGATTAAGCTTACCGTAAGTTTCAAGCTGAGAAACAGAGTCAACACTAATAAGAACATCGTGGTCAATAGCAAACTTCATTTCTTCTGCTGTAACATTGTTACTTATGTAGAAAATCTGTTCTGGTTTAAAACCAGCCTTTAATTCAACAAAGATTTCGCCTGGGCTCATAGCATCTACATTTAAGCCTTCTTCGTGAACGATTTCAAGGAAAGCAAGGTTGCTGTTAGCCTTTGCAGAATAGTTTACGCTGAACTTTGGATACTTAACAAGGTTCTTTACATCTCTACAACGCTGTCTTAAAATTTCCTCGCTGTATACATAAAGTGGGCTACCAAACTTAGCTGTAAGATCGCTAGGCTTATTACCCTTAAAAAAATCTACTGAATCTGTTACCTTAGTATTAATCTTAGACATTTGTAAGTTTCCTTTCTATTTATAAAATTTAATTATATTTTCAATTCTTGATGCCATATTTGTAAGCAATAAGTCCACCAAAGTAATAGCAGTCATAGCCTCCACTACCACTATTGCACGAGGTACAATAATTGGGTCGTGACGACCTGTAATAGAAATGGTAGTATTTTCTCCGCTGTTATTAACAGTCTTCTGTTCCAATGAAATAGACGGTGTAGGCTTAAATACTGTACGGAAAACAATATCACTTCCGTCAGAAAAACCTCCAAGAATGCCACCTGAATTGTTTGTATACTTGACTACCTTCCCATTATCCATATAGAATTCGTCGTTATTTTCAGAACCCATAGCCTTTGCAGCCTTAAATCCAAGACCAAATTCTATGCCCTTAGTAGCTCCTATTGATAAAACAGCCTTTGCAAGAGAGGCATCAAGTTTATCAAAAACAGGTTCGCCTACACCAGCAGGCATACCAGTTACGACACATTCTACTATACCACCAACTGAATTATTTTCACTCATCGCCTTATCAAGCAGAGCCTGTGCTTTTTCTGCTGCATTTTTATCTGGCATACAAAGTGGATTATTAAATCTCTCATTCATATCAATGGTTTCAATTTCTACATCACCTATAGCCTTAGCATAGGCATTTACTTGAACACCAAGATTTTCTAATATTTTTCTGGCTACAGCACCAGCTGCAACTCTAGCAAGTGTTTCTCGACCTGATGAACGACCACCACCTCTGTAATCTCTAAAACCATACTTAGTTTCAAAGCCAAAGTCAGCGTGTCCCGGTCTGTAAACATTCATAATATTAGAATAGTCTTTAGACCTTTGGTCAGCATTTATTACCATTAAAGAAATTGGTGTTCCGGTGGTTTTACCTTCAAAAACACCAGACATAATCTGTATAGTATCGCTTTCGCTTCTCTTTGTACCATACTTATTACTGCCGGGTTTTCTTCTGTCCATATCGACTTGAATATCTTCTTCGCATAAAGGAATTCCTGCAGGACAGCCATCAATAACTACTCCCAATCCTTTACCATGAGATTCTCCCCATGTTGTAATCTTAAATATATTTCCTATGGTTGAACCTGACAAAAAATCACCTCTTATAAAAATT
The DNA here is from genome assembly GCA_000432155.1 of Eubacterium sp. CAG:274. Taxonomy (GTDB): domain Bacteria; phylum Bacillota; class Clostridia; order Lachnospirales; family CAG-274; genus CAG-274. The sequence continues at coordinate 37,426 of FR888476.1, read as the reverse complement.
ATCAATATGCTTGAAAAATAATGCAAAAGATATTATAATAATCTAAATGTACTCATACATTTTAACATTTATTTTTTAATTTTACAAGAAATTTTACAACATATTTTAAAATAATTTAAGGAGTTGTATTTTGTGTCAAAATTTTTACACCTTTTAAGACAGCTTGACTCATCTCAGATTATAACATTAGGCTTTTTAACTGTTATACTGTTTGGTGCTGTTATTTTGAGTTTACCAATATGTTCGGCAGACTTTACATTTACTCCATTTGTAGATTCACTTTTTACAGCTACTTCTGCTGTGTGTATTACTGGACTTACTGCCGTTTCTACAGCCTATCATTGGAATATTTTAGGTAAACTTATTATACTTATGCTTATACAAATTGGTGGTATTGGATTTATGTCTATGGTTACAATGCTTTTCATAGCCGTGGGCAAAAAAATAACATTAAAAGAAAGAATTGTTATACAGGAATCCTTTAATCTTAGCCAAAGACATGGTCTTGTAAGTTTTACAATTTATATTTTTAAATTTTCTTTTGTAGTAGAACTTATAGGTGCTTTTTTCCTTTCATTGAGATTTATACCTCAATATGGTTTTGTCAGAGGAATTTTTTATGGAATATTCCACTCTGTATCAGCCTTTTGTAATGCTGGCTTTGATATACTTGGAGATAACTCCCTTATTCCTTTTTCAGGGGATGTAATTGTAAATATTACAGTAATGTGCCTTATAGTAGTTGGTGGTTTAGGTTTTCCAGTTTATTCCGACTTTACCACTCACCTAAAATTTGCAAAGGAACACAAACTCCATATAAATTATGTTGTAAAAAAACTTAGACTTCATTCTAAAATTGCACTTATAACAACAGCAGTTCTTATTATATTTGGTGGATTGTTCTTTTTCATTGCTGAATACTTTAATCCATACACAATAGGAAATTTTTCATTTTTCCACAAAATTATGGCAAGTCTATTCCAGTCTGTAACATTGAGAACAGCTGGTTTTGATTCTATGGGACAAGGCAATATGACATATGCCTCAAAGGTAATTTCCATAGTGCTTATGTATATAGGTGGTTCTCCTGCCAGTACAGCCGGCGGTGTTAAAACTGTAACATCAGCCATTCTCTTCTTAGCTGTATGGGCTGTAATACGAGGTAGAGAGTCTATAAATGTTTTCCACAAAAACATACCTTTTTATACACTTCAGAAAGCACTTGCCGTAGTAATGATGATGGTTACAATCACAATAGGTGCTAGTGTAATAATGACTTGGACAGAGGCACGCACACCTATTCATATGGAATATTTAGATATATTATTTGAAGTTGTTTCTGCACAATGTACAGTAGGTCTTACAACAGGTATTACCCACTTCCTATCAAACGGAGGAAAAATAGTCCTCATTTTGTGTATGTATATGGGTAGACTTGGTCCTATTTCTGTAGCTATTGCATTGACAAAGAACAAAAAACATAATAAAAACTATATTCATTTTCCTGAGGACAAACTTCTTGTAGGTTAATAAACTAAGGATTAGGGAGGATAATATGAAAAATAATAAACAGTTTGCAGTTATAGGTCTTGGCCGTTTTGGGCGTGCCGTAGTTGAAACCCTTGTAGCTAGTGGCTATGATGTTATGGGTTGCGACAAAAATATGGAAGCTGTAAAGCAAATGGAGCATATTGCAACCGATGTTATGCAGTTAGATGTAATGAATGAAGATGCTATGCAATATATAGGTCTTAATAACTTTGATGTAGTAATAGTTGCCATTGGCGAATCTCTCGAGGCCAGTATTATGGCAACAATGTATGCAAAGGAAAAAGGTGTAAAAACCGTAATTGCTAAGGCTATTGGTACTCCTCAGAAGAAACTTCTTGAAAAAGTTGGTGCTGATAAGGTACTTATGCCTGAAAGAGATAGTGGTCAGAGATTGGCTATAAGTCTTGTAACATCAAATGTTTTAGAGTACATTACTGTTTCTGATAAATTTGGTATTGCAGAAATAGGCGTTGTAGATAAATGGGTAGATAAGACATTACAAGATGCTAATATTAGAGCAAAATATGGCATAAATGTTGTTGCTATAAAGCGTGGTGGAGATGTTATTGTCACTCCTCCCCCAGATATAAAAATTTTAGAAACAGATACTTTAGTTGTTATTGGTGAAAACGCCAATATTGCAAAATTCAGTTAAGATATGGAAAATATAATTATAGAAAGTAATCAAAACAAAATTATAAAAGAAGTTAATGCCCTTAAAGCTAAAAAAGAAAGAGATAAAACTGGTCTTTTTATACTTGAGGGCAAAAGACTTGTAGAGGAAATACCAAATTCTTGGGAAATAAAATATTTGCTTAAAGCAGAAAGCTATTCCGAAGACATAAATTTTGAAAGTGTTTATACTGTAAAAGACAGTCTTTTTGAAAAAATAAGCGAAACTGTAAATCCACAGGGTATACTTGCTGTCTGTCACATAAAGGAATTTGATGTAACTAATGTGGACTATGGCAATTCGCCTTTCTTTGTAGTTCTTGAAAATGTTACAGACCCTGGAAATATGGGTACTTTAATTCGTACGGCTGATGCTGCTGGTGCTGACGGAATTTTTCTTTCAAAAGGCTGTGTAGACATTTACAATCCTAAAGTTATCAGAGCCACTATGGGTTCAATATTCCATTTACCAATATACAGAAATCTAAATCTTATGGACTTAATGGAAGATTTTAAAAATAACAATGTAAAAACCCTTGCAGCTCATTTAAAAGGCACTTCAACACCTTATAAAGTTGATATGACAACAGCCTGTGCTGTTATTATAGGTAACGAAGCAAATGGTTTAAGTGATGAAATTTCAGAAATGGCATCAGATTTAGTTAAAATTCCTATGCCTGGCAAAGCTGAATCAATGAATGCAGGTATTGCCGGTGGCATTTTAATTTATGAGGCCGTAAGACAGAGAATTGAGGAATAAATATGGCAAGAATTAGTTGGGACGAATATTTTATGAGTATGGCTGAATTGGCAAGTAAGCGTTCTACTTGCCTTAGACGACATGTAGGTGCTGTTATCGTTCGTGACAATCAGGTACTTTCTACAGGATATAACGGAGCACCTAAAGGACTACCTAACTGCTGTGACTTAAATGAATGTTTAAGACAAAAATTAGGTATTCCAAGTGGCGAAAGACACGAGCTTTGTCGTGCTGTTCACGCAGAGGCCAATGCAATTACTCAATGTGCTGTAAATGGCACAAGCTGTAAAGGCAGTACACTTTATGTTACAGCAACACCTTGTATTATGTGCACAAAGCAAATTATAAACGCAGGTATTGTTCGTATTGTAGCAGAAGAAATGTACCCAGACGAAATGAGCCTTGAAATGCTCAAGCAAAGTGGTATTTCTTTTGAAATGTTTACGAAAGAGGAGGAAAAATAAATGATTATTGTATTAAAGAAAAATGCAGATGCAAAAAAAGTAAATGAACTTGAAAACAACTTAAAGGATATGGGTTTTGCCCTTCATATTTCTGATGGCGAAAGCTCTAAAATTGTTGGTCTTGTAGGCGATACAACTAAGTTAAGCCAAGACGACCTTTTAGCAAACGAAATTATTGAAGATGTAAAGAGAATACAGGAGCCTTACAAAAAAGCAAATAGAAAAATGCACCCAGAAGATACTGTTGTTGATGTAAATGGTATAAAAATCGGTGGTGGACATTTTCAAGTAATTGCTGGTCCTTGTTCTGTTGAAAGCAAAGAACAGATGGAAGAAGTAGCCTCTGATGTTAAAGCAAGTGGTGCTACACTTTTAAGAGGTGGTGCTTTTAAGCCAAGAACTAGCCCTTACTCTTTCCAGGGTCTTCACGAAAATGGTCTTGCCCTTCTTCTCAATGCTGGCAAGACAACTAACTTACCTGTAGTAACAGAAATTATGGACTCAAGCCATATTGATTTATTTAAAGATGTTGATGTAATACAGGTTGGTGCAAGAAATATGCAGAACTTCGAACTTCTTAAAAAGTTAGGTAAACTTGATAAGCCAATTCTTTTAAAGAGAGGTCTTGCAAATACACTTGAAGAACTTTTGATGAGTGCTGAATACATTATGGCAGGTGGTAACGAAAAAGTTATTCTCTGTGAAAGAGGTATAAGAACTTTCGAAACATCAATGAGAAATACTCTTGATATTTCAGCTGTGCCAATGCTTAAGAAAATGACTCATCTTCCAGTTATTATTGACCCTAGCCACGCTGCCGGTATGAGATGGATGGTTGAACCACTTTCTATGGCTGCTATTGCTGCTGGTGCTGACGGTCTTATGATTGAAGTTCATAATAACCCTGAAAAGGCTCTTTGCGATGGTAAACAATCTCTTACTCCTGAAAGCTTTGATAACCTTATGGGTAAAATTAAAAAGACTGTTGAATTTTTTGGTAAAACTTTAGGATAATAATATGTTCAGAACAAATTAACTTCGTTAATTTGTGGCTTGCAAGCAAGCCATCGGATTTATCTTTCCGATTCATCACAAAAATGCACTTCCTTTGATTTTTGGAAGTGCATTTTTTGTGGTTTGATACTATATTATAAATTCTTCAATTTTTCCTGAAGCTCTGCAATTTGTGCTTCTATTGCTTTTTTCTCTTCATTTTCTTTTAGTGCAAGTCTTTCACAATCATCTATTAATATTCTGACACCTTCAAACTTCAATTTAATAAGTTCATCAGTAGGTAATCTTTCTTCTAAAATTTCAATCAAATCTCTATTAACTGCTTTAATATTTGCATTAAATTTTCTCTTTGTTGCTTCGTCCATAATAGCCCCTCTTTTCTAAATTGTAAACTTTTATAATTAGATAATGATTTTAACATTTATTACAAATTCTTCAATTTTTCTTGAAGTTCTGCAATTTGAGCTTCTATTGCCTTTTTCTCTGCATTCTCTTTTAAAGCAAACTTTTCGCATTCATCAATTAAAATTCTAATTGCATCAAAGCTCAGTTTAATTAATTCCTCATTAGGTAATGGATTTTCTAAAACTCCAATCAAATCTCTATTAACTGCTTTAATATTTGCATTAAACTTTCTCTTTGTTGCTTCGTCCATAACAAACCCCTCTTTTCTAAATTATAATATTTTCTAAAAACATATAAAGTATTACTAATTAACTGTAACTTTTATTCATATTTATTCTAACATAGTTTTTTAAAATATGCAATAATTCTAATTTATGTAATATTTTTTATTAGTTTTAGAAATTTTTCCAAAAGAAATACCCACTGGCTAAACCAGTGGATATTTCTACATAATCTCATTTATTAAATTTTGAATATCTTCTATTTTTAACCCCTGTTCACTTGAAAGGCTATAATTAACACCATTTTTATACCATACAGCAACTTTGTAAACATCTTCATTACCTTTTATGGTTACTTCTGTGTTATCCACTGTTAATTTTTTTATATTTTCGTAGTTATTGTAATCCCCACTTATATCTTCAGCAACTTCTCCTTTTTCTAATCTATACAGAATATTATCAGAGCCATTTGAATACTGAATTTCAACCATATTTGAAAAAGCTACACTATAACTATAGGACTTATAACTCTTTATTTTATCAGGCATTTTAGCATTAATATTAACATTCTCTTTTAACTCATCTACACTATTATACTCTACATAAGGACTAGATGCAGTCTTTAACATCGGTTCGCCCTCTATACTTTCAATACTTTGTTCTGCCACTTCATTATCTTCATTAATGCTTGTCATATATAGTTTTTCTGCTTGGGTAGTTTTTTCTGTTGTTATTTCAGCATTAACTTTCTTAGTTTCTGAAGTTGTACCACTTTCTCTTTTTTCCACTACAGCATTTCTTTCATATATTTTTCTTGCTGTAGTCATTTCGGTATTTTTTTCTACACTTTTAGTTGTAGTTATTTCAGTTGTACTTTCTACAGCTTGAGTGCTTTCCTGTTTTTCAGTTGTACTTTCACTACTTTTTTCTGTAGTTTCTACAACCACACTATCTGTAGAATATTTATTAGGGGAATCTGGTTCAATTTTATTCTGTAAAGCCCCATATACCACAGCAATTACAACCAAACAAGCAGCGATATTTACAATAACTCTATAATCAAATTTCTTTTTTTTAGCATTTTGGATTATTTTCTGTTTTTGTTCTTCTGTAAGAGAAATACTATCCATAGCTTTTTTATACTTATCACTCAAAATCATATTCCTCCTTTAAAATAACTTTTAATTTTTCTCGCCCACGAGATAAGAGGGAACGAACTGTACTTTCCCCTTTTCCCAATATTTTAGCAATTTCTGGAGTTTTATAATTTTCGTAATAATACAAATGTATAGGCACTCTATATTTTACTGGTAGTGCCAAAACAGCCTCTAAAACTGTGTTATCCTCATAGTTATCACTATAGGCTTGCTCCTTTATTTCATCAATAGAACACACATTTTTGTGCCAGAAAAGCATTAATTTATTTTTACAAAGATTTATTGTAACCCTCAAAAGCCACGACTTTAAGTGTTCTTCACTTTGTATTTTACCCTCATTGTTATAATATTTAATAAAAACTTCTTGAACTATGTCTTGGGCATCATGGGTGTTTTTAAGATAAGAAATTGCCAATCTATATACCATATTGCCATATTTATTTACAACTTCTGTCAACTTATCCACCCGATTCACCACCTATTTATTTAAAAATGTTTTTATTTCACTTAAAGATATTCCCTGTCTTGCAAAAATTGAGTATGTTACATCATTTTTTGTGCATAAAACATTATAAACTTTTGTTCCATTACCTTTTATTGTAACATCAGCGTCATTAATTTTCAACTTTTTTACATAAGCATACTTATTATAATCACCTGTTATATCTTCTGTACCCTGTGCTGTTCTATATGTAACTTCATTTTTACCATCACTATAAACTATCTGTAAAATTTTATCTGAAATAGTTTCAAAAGCTACAGCCTTATATTTTTCAGGCACATTTTTAGGAACTTTAGTATCAAAACTAAGTGACTTCTGTGCTTCCTCAATAGTATTAAAATCCTTTATTGGATTTGGCATACCTAAAATGTTATCAGCATCATTGCTATCATCATTTAAAACTGACAAAAATCCCTCTATCTGTTCTAAATCTAAACCCTCTCTTGCGAATAAAGAGTAAATCATATTGTCTTTTGTACAAAGGGCATTATAATACTTTTTGCCGTCACCCTTTACTGTAACACTTGTTCCATTTATTTCAACATTTTTTTCTTCTTTGTATGTATTGTAATCCCCTGTTATATCTTCTGTATCTGAATTCTTTTTAGCTGTTCTATAATAAACTTCGTCTTTACCATTACTATAAATTATCTGTAACATATCATCTGAAATTGTTTCAAAGTATGTTGCCTTAAAGCCTTCAGGTACAGTAGTTGGAACTTTAGTAACAAAACCTAGTGACTTCTGTGCTTCTTCAACAGTATCAAAATCCTTTATTGGACTTGGCATACCCAACATAGGGCCATCATCAATGATAATAACATCATCAACTTTTTTAGCCTGACTATTTTCACTAATTACCATAACATCGTCATTACTTTCTGCCATAACTGGGCTAATTGACATTAAAGCTACTGACATAAGTACCATTGCCTTGCAAATATTCTTTTTCATAATTAATTCCTCCGTTAAAATATCTTTAATTTTAGTATAGTTACAACGCAACATTCGACCGGTCATTTTATTTATTTTCTTGCGTCTTTCACATATAATACAAATGAAAAACAAAAACCGTTGCAAAAAATTGAAATTTTTTCAAAAAAATTTTTTAACATCAGAATAAATATTCATTATAAAAATATCCCACAGAGTAATTTCTGTGGGATATAATACTTATTCAGCATTTTGCTGTTCTAATTTTTTATACTTTTTCTTATATGCCAAATAGTAAATCATAGGCACAAGAACAAGGTTTATACACATTGAAACTGCCAAACCAGCCATCATAAGAACAGCCATAGGCACAAACATAGCATCTCCGAAAAGTGCCAAAGGCAACAAACCTAAAACTGTAGTCATTGTAGACATCATAATAGGTCTAACTCTCTTACCACCTGCACTCTTACAAGCATCTTCCAAAGGAAGTCCTGACGCCAATTCATCATTTATAAACTCTACAAGAACTATTGCATTTGCCAATACACAACCTAGCAAACTAACTGCACCAAGAAGTGCGAACAATGCAAGTTTTTCTCCTGTAACATAAAGTGCAATAAAGCCGGCACAAAGACCAAAAGGAATAGATGTAAATACAATAGCAACTTTCTTCATTGTACCAAACTGATACATAAGAAGTAAAAGCATTACAATAAGTGAAACGCCTGCTGCTGTTGCTACATGACCCATAAGTTCTATATAATCTTTTCTTTCGCCAGTTTCCTCTATTGTTACTGTATCAGGGAAATCTGCCTTTTTAAGCATTTTTGTAAGTTTATTCTGCATATCAATATCAGAATACTTAGTAGAATTATAACAGCCTACAACTCTACCTCTCTTACCATTTGCTCTTGTAATTGTTGTAATCTTAGGATTAAGGTCAACATTAGCAAACTGATTTACAGCATACTTTTTGCCACTTATAGAGGACTTAACTTTGAAATCCTGAATTTGTTCTCTTGAATCAATATCAGAGTCCAAAACAATGTTATATTCTTTATTACCATTTTTAAACTGTGAAACTGTTCTGCCCAAAAGTGCATAACTAAGTTCATTCTGAGCTTCAGCCTTTGTAAGACCAAGAGTATTTAACTTTAATGTATCCATATCTACATAGTAGTTATAGGTATTTACTTCATTATCATTTATAATACCCTTTGTACCCGGAATACTTGCAAGCATATCATTTACTTGCTGTGCAGCTGAGTTCAAATCATCAAGATTATCGCTATATAACTTAACTTCAATAGGCTTTGCTGTAAGTGACATAATACCAAGTTCATCAACCATAAATGTCGCTCCACCTACTCTTGAAGAAAGCTCATCCTGTAAATAGTCAACCATTTCGCTAGTAGTTTTAAATCTTCCGCCCTTTTTCAAGTCAATCTTTACAGAAAAATCGCCAAGGGCATTACCCTGACCTAAAGGTCTGATTGAATAATCATATCTAGGAATAGCCTTACCTACACCGGCAAGATAATACTTTGTTTCTGGCTGTTCATCAAGAACTTTTTCAACATTATCAATAACTTCTCTAGTTTTTGAAAGTGAAGAATCGTTTGTACCATTTACTGTAATTGTAATAACATCCTTATAAGCCTTTGGAACTACCTCAAAGCCAAGTTGAGTAGCTAAAAGAAGACCTACAACAATAATAGCAAATGAAGAAACAAAAGTAATCAACTTATGATTAAATGTCCAAGCTGAAACCTTGTTATAGGTATCTATTAATTTACCTTCGCCCTTTTCATTCTTCTTAGGCTCTTTTTTCTTTAAGAAGAAATAACACATAAGAGGTGTTATAACTATTGAAACCAAGAAAGAAAGTACAAGGCAAGTTATAATTACTGATGGGAATGTAAATGCCAACTGGTGGTAAGCTCCCGGTAAAGTTAAAAGAGAGGCAAAAGCTGCTACAGTTGTAAGCATTGAAACAAATACAGGAACTATAACACTAGATGTACCCTCAATAACAGCACTTCGTTTATCAAGTCCCACATCTAACTGTGTCTGTATAGAATCACTTACTACAACGGCATTATCAACCAGCATACCCAGTACAACTACAAGACCGGCTAAAGATACGAAGTGAATATCTAAGCCAAACAACTTCATAACTATAAAATTACCCAATATAGCAAGAGGCATAGCAAAAGAAATTACAAAGGCATTTCTTAAATTCATACCTACCATAATAACTAATATTACAAGTACAATAGACTCAATAAGATTAACTATAAAGCCGTTTACTGAACTATCTACATCTGTAGGCTGGAAATATACAGTATTTGCTGTTATACCCTCTGGTAATGTTTTACTATAATTATCTATTGTCTTTGTAAGTACATCGGCTAATGAAACAGCGTTTACACTATCATCAAAGTATACAGCTATTACATCACTTTTTTGCTTATTATAAAGGTAATAAGCATCATCTTCCGGAACATCAGTTGTAATAGTAGCAATATCTTTTAATCTAGTAATAACGCCACTATCTGATGCACCAATTACCAAGTTACCAATGTCATCAACTGTTTTAAATCTGTCAGTTGCGTCTACACTAATTTTATTATCGTCTACTTTTATTGAGCCTGTAGGAACAACTTTATTCTGTGCACCAATGAGAGTTGCAATTTCAGCCATTGAAACAGACTGATTATTTAACTTGCTACTATCAACAACAATCTTAATTTCTGATGCAACATTACCAGAAATTGAAACCTTTGATACACCGTCAATATCTCTTAAATCATCAGCAAGCACATTTGTTCTCTGATTTAATTCATCATTTGAAATATTGTCCCCAGAAACAGCAACTAAAACACCAGCTACATCCATTATATCGTCATCAACTCTAATGTAGCTAACTCCTGATGGCAATTCAGACTGGAGAGCATTCATTTTAAGTCTTAAATCGTCCCAAGCATCGTCTACTTCGTCTTGTGACAAATTCATATTAAGAACAACACTTGTTGTACTTACATTTTCCGAAATATTTGTAGTACAGTTGTCATATCCGTTAAGCTCCATACATTTTTGCTCAACAGGTTTTGCAACTAATTCTTCCAATTCCTCAGCTGACGCACCAGGATATACAACAGAAACTGCAGCAACTGGTACTATAACCTTTGGGAAATGCTGTTTAGGAATCATAACATAAGATACCAAACCACCTATAAGTACAAGTATCATTATGAGAATAATCATAGGTTTTCTATCCAGAATACCTGCTACGAAATTCTTTTTACCCATATATTATTCCCCCTCTACCTTTACTGTATCATTTTCTCTCAGGCTTCTTACGCCGTCAGTAATAATAGTGGCAGTTGGGTCATCAATTTTTACTTCTACCTTGTCGCCGTCAATACTTCCTCTTACAACCTGTTTTTTATAAACCTTGTTTTCTGAATTTATTGCATAAACATAGTCAACACCGTCCATATTAAATACAGCATTAATAGGAACATAACAGCCTGTAGCATTACCTGTTACAATCTTTACATTAACAGTTTCGCCAATAGTAAATTTATCAGCAGGAACAGATATATCTACAGCATAAGTTCTTGTATCCTCATTAGGGTACTGTGCTATAGTAGATATTGTGCCTGTTACACCGTCTTTAATTATAGCCTTTCCGCCTAACTTAATTTTAGAAATATCCTCATCAGATACCCCTACTGATACCACCATATCTGTACTCTTTGCTACAACAACTGGATAACCGGCAGCTATTACTTCACCCTCTTTGTAAGGAAGTTCCATAACATATCCGTCAGCATCAGCTGTTATTGTAGAGTCGTTAATATTCTTCTGAATAATATCTCCACTTGTATTAGCAGAATTTACAGCAGCCTGTGCAGCCTTAACATCTTTATCCTTACTTACATAGAGGTTATTAAGTGTATCTTGAGCTGTCTTTTTCTTATCATAAAGTGAGCTAACTTCTGCTTTTTTAGACTGTAATTCAGCCTTTGCACTATTAAGTTCAGCTACCTTAGTATCATATTCTGCCTGTTTAGAAACAAGGTTTGTTTCCAAATCCTTTACATCACTATCTGAAACACCACCAGCATTATTTAAAGCCTTTGCATCACTTAATTTTTGTTTAAGTCTGTTTAAAGCATTTTCGGCTGCATCAAGAGCAACTTGGTTTGCGTCAATAGATTTTTGACCAGCCTCAATACCCTGCTCTGCTGCTGCAATAGAAGTATTAAGTGTTTCAATACTTGTTTTTGCAGCCTGTATGTTTGTATCATAAGTGCTAATAGTCTTTTCAAGGGTAGCCTTTGCAGTTTCAGAAGTATTGCCACTTATATCTGCTGTATATTGCAAAGTCTTAGTGTCCATAGTTGCCAAAACATCGCCCTTTTTGAACTTCTGACCTTTTTCTACATTTATTGTAGCAATCTTACCACTCATCAAAAATGAATAGTTCTTGGTATCCTTAGCCTTTACAACTCCAATATATGTTAAGCCATCTACCAATGACTGTTCCTGAACTGATTGAGCTTTTACAATCTTAGGTGTAACTTTGACATCTTCGTCTTTTTTAGTTCCACAACCTGACAATAGGGAAACACAAAGTAAAGATGCAGTTACTATCGCTACATTTCGCTTCATATATATTCCTCCTTAAAACATTTTATTGCCATTTATTAACAGCAATTTGCCTTATAACAGTATTTTATATTTTTATTATAAATTTATCAATGGGCAATATTTCCGTTAAAGTGACTTATTACACATTTTGTACGAAAAATGTGTAATAAACCTTAAAAATATTAAAATTCGATTAAAAAACAATTAGTTTTTACTAAATTTAATCTTCATATTCAATATTTATGTAAAAAAAGGGAACGCAAAAGCGTTCCCAAAAAAATCAATATAATTATTTTTCACAAGGCATCTTGAATGTTGAATCAAGACTCTTCTGTAATACATAAGTTGCATCAGCAGCTGTAAGAACTCCACTCTTATCAACATCAATATAAGTCATATACTTATCTGTAACTGTTTCAAGAGTAGTAGGAGCATCTGTTAATACCTTCTGCATAATCATAGCAGAGTCAGCAGCTGTAACTGCTGTATCGTTATCAGCATCACCATAAACATAAGTTTCACCTTCAGAAACTACGCCAACAACTGGCTTAGTTACTGTAAGTGTTCTTTCTGTATCAGAAGTAGCTGTTACAAAGTAAACGCTACTAATTTCAGATACATCAATAGCTGCTGTTAATGGAGCCATATCATCAATAGTAAGTGTAACTGTCTTGTTATCAATATCAAATTCGAACTTATAGTTATAAGTCTTATCTAATTCAAGAGCAGTTGTTGATGAAACATATTCCTTGTTGATACCTCTTAAAGCAAGGTTCTTATTTGCATCAGTTGTGAAAGCAGCAATTTCGTTTGCTTCGCCTGCTGCATTAATACCCTTTACACGACAGAATGCCCATTTACTACCTGCTTTACCACCAGCTGTAAGCTTACCTGTAATAACAAGCTTGCCACTCTTTTGTGGTTCAAATGTATTGTTCCATGCACTTGAAGCATTTGTTGCATTATCCTGTAAGAGATATTCGTCTGTATCAGCAAAGTAGAGTACATCTACTGTACCATCTGGAGTAACATCAGCTGGTTCAAAAGTCTTTGATGAAGAAACATCAAGGTGCTTTAAACCGTCATCTACTGTAGTTGTTTCTGTTGGTACTTCAGTAGTGATTTCTGTTGTAGTTTCTGTAGATACTGTAGAAACTGTTACATCAGGGTTTGTATTTATAGAACCTGCATCAGCCTTTGTATCTTCAAGAACACCTGCATAAGTAGAACATTCAGCCTTTGCCTGTTCAGCTGTATTCATCTTTTCTACATTACTTGCACCATTGCTGTAATAGAACACACTTGAGTTTGTATCAAAACTTGGGTTTGCATTCTTATTACCAGTTGTTGTAAGAGCTGCATCTCTTGATGCATCATTCATAATGTTATCTCTCTTAGTGTACTTAGAAGAAGTAAGTATATCGCCAACAGCCTTTATAGCTGGGTTACCTTCTGAACTACTTGCTGTTACCTTATAGCAGTTTGAAGAACCTTCAAAATACTGATTTTCACTTAATACTAAAGCACTTGCTCTTGCATCAATACAAGTACCACAGTTAAGGTAATAGTTGTTGTACATATGAAGATTTACCTGTCTTGTAAGTGGAAGTCTTGACTTACAACCATTGAAGAAGTTGTGGTGGTATGTATAGTTATAACTCTTTACTGAGTCAGAACCACCATTAAGGCTTGTCTTATGTGTCTGGTTATATCTACAGTAAGCAATAGTTACATTAGAGTTACCATTCATATCTGTAGCACCATCACCTTCACCCTTATCCTGTTCTTCTGTAAGGTCATACTTGTTTTCGCCTATGTTAAATACACAGTTGTGAAGCCAGAAATACTTTGAATCTTCTGCAGCACAGGCATCTTCAGGATACTTTGAGAAAGTAAGGTTTCTTACTTCAACATCCTGACAATTACTCTTGAAAGTGAAACCCCACTTTAAGATATTAGCATCATCGCCAATACCTTCAACAGTAAGTCCACCCTTAGAACCAGCTACATCAAGCATATTAAAGTATGAATCTTTGCCATTTGAAATAACCTTATCAATAAGACCATCAATAGCAACTACACCATTGTTAATATCTGTAGTCTTTGTGCCATCAGCATCTCTAGTCTGAGTATCAATAGTACCAATAATTCTTACTGCAAGTGGCTTTGAAATTCTGCTAGCATTTTTTAAGATATTACCAATACCTGTAATACCATTATATGTAACAGTATTCTTTGTTTCATTTGTAACATAAATTACATCAGCATTTGATTTAAGTGTACCGTCTTCGTTGTATGCACCAATACCACTATGGTTAAAGAATGCGTAACCTGAACGGTCGTTTGCCTTTGTAGTTACATTATAGTACACTGTTGTACCGTCTGTACCAACAAACTTAATAGTATATTCCGTATTTTTTGCAAGGCCAGGAATATCAACTCTACCTTCTGAATTTCTGATAAGTTCGCTATCTACCTTAGTGTAGTTATTTTCAGTAGTTTTCTTGTAAGAAACTTCTGAAACACTACCAGTAAACTTGGCATATGCATATTCATTCCAGCCATAGCAACCCTGTACAGAAAAAGCTTCTGTTGCTGATGCTGTAGCTACATCTGCATTTGCAGTTACAGGAACAATGCCTAAAGTAGCAAGCATAGCAATACTTAAAAATAAGCTAAATATTTTTTTCATATAGCTCTCCCTTTCTATATAATTTTTCTGTGTAATTATATCACATTTATCCACTATATGGAACTTATTTTTGTAAATTTTTTCTTTAATCCACATTTTTGTGAAATATTACTTTTAATCTTTTGCACATATTAACCTTTTTTAAACTTAATATTTGTTGTAACATTCTATTTTTTATGTTAAAATTGTTCAAAGTACAGTAAGGGAGGCAGTTATGGAAAGAAAAACTGATTTGAGAATTATAAAAACAAAAAAAGCAATCAAAACAGCCTTTTTAAATCTTTTAAAGGAAAATAAATATCACAATATAACAATAAGTGCAATTTCTGAAACTGCCCTTATAAACAGAAAAACATTTTATGCACATTATGAAACTAAAGACGAACTTTATGCCGATGTTATAGAAGATGCTCTAAGGGTACTTTCTCCAGCAAATGTTCTAAACGAAATTGGTACTGTTGAAACCGAAAAGAAGAAAAAAGAATTTATATATCAAACTTTATTAAACTGGAAACAAAATAAAGATATGTTATCTGCCCTGCTTTCAGAAAATTCTGACGGAACTTTTCAGCAAAAACTTATGGAACAGTTATCACAAATTGTAATTTCTAAAAAAGAGGTTGCAAAAAACTTAGAGGGAACGCCTTTTGATATAGATGTAATATGCAATATATATTTCAATACATTCTTTTGCATACTTTCCCATTGGATAGAGGGAGAGTCACAAGACCCAATGCAACCTATAGAAATGATAACTCATATATTTTCAAAAGAATATTTAGGATTTTTAGGACTTTCATAAAAAATACCTTTCACATAGGAACTTTAGCCTTTGTGAAAGGTATTTTTTATAACAATCTTTTACCACTCAAATGGTGTAAGCTGATATACAAGATAATTTATCCAATTTGTATAAAGCAAGCTACTATGTGCTTTCCAAAGAGAAATAGGCTCTTTAGTTGGGTCATTATCCTTAAAATAGTTTTTAGGAATTTCAGGATTTAAGCCCTTTTCACAATCTCTAAAATACTCGTTCTTGAGAGTATCTGAGTCATATTCAAAATGTCCCATTACAAATATTTGTCTACCTTCCTTTGCATAAACTATGCAAACTCCAGCTTCCTTAGATGAAGAAATAATCTGTAATTCCGGATTTTTTTCAATGTCTTCCGCTCTTACCTCTGTATGTCTTGAATGAGGTACATAGAATACATCATCAAAACCTCTTAACAAGTCATAGTGGTTGTAAACCTTTGTATGTTCAAACACACCAAACATCTTTTTATCAAGCTGATACTTTGGTATACCATAATGATAGTATAAACCAGCCTGTGCACCCCAGCAAATATGGAAAGTAGATGTAACATTTGTTTTACTCCATTCCATAATTTCACACAATTCACTCCAGTAATTTACTTCTTCATATGGCATTTGCTCAACTGGTGCACCTGTAATAATCATACCGTCAAAGCGGGTATCTCTTATATCATCAAAGACGCTGTAAAACTCATCAAGATAAGCCTCACTTGTATGCTTTGAAATATGACTTTCCATTCTTATAAATGTTACCTGTAACTGTAATGGTGTATTACTTAAAAGTCTTAAAATCTGAACCTCTGTCTGCTGTTTATTAGGCATCAAATTTACAACAAGAATTTTAAGAGGACGAATATCTTGGTGGAATGCTCTATCCTCACCCATTACGAAAATACTTTCCCCTCTCAGTATCCCCTTTGCAGGTAAATTATCCTTAACCTTTATAGGCATATAATCACTCTTTCCTTTTCTGAATACTAATACTAATTATAGAGTATAACATATTTTTTCAAAATTGAACAGACAAAATAAAAAAAAGACTGGATATATAGGTACTATTATTGTAAAATACATTTAAAGGGTAAATTTTAAATGTACATAAAAATATTTTACGGAGGTTTTTATGGAAAAAACTGACTTTAAAGTAATATTACCTATATTTAAAGACAACAAATATTTCATTACTGACTTTGGTGCAGTAAATGACGGATATACAAATAATTCAAAAGCCATTGAAGATACAATTAATCACTGTTCTTCCAACGGTGGTGGAAAAGTAATTATCCCTAAAGGATTATGGTTTACTGGTCCTATTGAATTAAAAAGTAATGTGGATTTACACTTGGAAAGAGGTGCTGTTTTACTTTTTTCTAATGATTATAAAGATTATCCTCTCATAAACACAAATTTTGAAGGATATTTTATGTATCGCTGTAAATCACCTATTTATGGCAAAGACTTAGAAAATGTTGCTATTACAGGCTACGGTGTAATTGACGGAAATGGCGATAACTGGCGTCCTATAAAGCATTTTAAAATGACTGAAAAAGTTTGGGCTGAACTTGTAAGTCAAGGTGGTGCTATTGATAACAGTGGAAAAGAAGAAATATTGTGGCCATCTGAAACAAACAAAGAGGCAAACAAAGCCTTTTTAGACAATTATCTTCTCTATAAAGATAAAGAAACTTGCGAAAAATACCATTCTTTTCTTCGTCCTGCACTCTTTAACCTAACAAGATGTAAAAATGTACTTTTAGACGGTGTAACATTCAGAAATTCTCCTGCTTGGTGTGTTCACCCTTGGTTATGCGAAAACATTACCATTCAAAATGTACATATACAAAATCCTTGGTATGCACAAAATGGCGATGGTCTTGATTTGGACTGTTGCAAAAATGCACATATTTTAAATTCTACATTTGATGTAGGAGATGATGCTATATGTATGAAGTCCGGCAAAAACGAAGATGGTAGAAAGCTGGGTGTTTCAACTGAAAATGTACTTATAAAAAACTGTACTGTCTACCATGGTCATGGCGGATTTGTTGCCGGTAGTGAGATGAGTGGCGGACTTAAAAATATTTTCGTAGAAGATTGTACTTTTATAGGTACTGATATAGGTTTGAGATTTAAAAGCTGTCTAGGGCGTGGTGGCGTTGTCGAAAACATATATTGCAAAAATATAAATATGCTTAACATCAAAAATGAGGCCATTGCCTTTAATATGGGCTATGATATGGATACAAAAGCCGGACAAGAAGTTTCTCCTGAAGAAATACCAAAATTTAAAAATATATTTATGGAAAATATTGTTTGTAATGGTGCTAAAACACCTATTTCTATTTCCGGACTTAAAGCTATGCCTATACACCATGTATATTTAAAAAATATTTCAATACAAACTAATGGCAATATTGAAATTGAAAATGCAGAAAACATTTCACAAGAAAATATAAATATTATAAAAGAAATTTGAGGAGGTACTTATATATGAAAAAATTTATTACTTTATCTATGGCATTAACAATGGCATTATGTTCACTTTCTTACGGTGCTGTTATTAATCCAAAACAAGACGGAAATATTGTAAAGTCTTATACAAAAACTGATGACACAAATATACAATGTGATGTTATTGCAGCATATTTAAAAAGCGAAGATGTACCTGAACTTCTTGCAAAAGAACTTACTGACAACACAAAAAGAACTGATAAAGATGTAAGCTACGAAGTTGAAGGTGGAAATATATACTTTAATAAAGCAACTGGTTTAATTACTGGTGCTGATACTACTGTAACAAAAGTTGATATTCCTCTTTACATTGATAAAGTTCTTGTATTAGGTATAGATGATTACGCATTTTTCAACTGTGGCAATCTTAAAGAAGTTTCTATGAAAACAGAACCTAAAACAATAGGTAAAAAAGCCTTTGCCTATTCAGGTCTTAAAAAGATTACTCTTTCTCAAAAAATTACAACTATAGGAGAAAGTGCTTTTGCTTACTGCCCTATTACTTCTTTAGTGCTTACTGACAATATTAGTTCTATTGGTTCTAATGCCTTTGAACAGTCTGCACTTACTACAATAACAATGCCAAAGACATTAACAGAAGTTCCTGAAAACTGCTTTAATGGTTGTTCAGCATTAAAGACAATAGGCTTGAACACAGGAGTTAAGACTATAGACAAAAATGCTTTAAAGGGCTGTTCTTCACTTCTTAACATTACTATTCCAGCCAATGTAGAAACAATAGGCGAATCAGCTTTCGAAGATTGTACTAAACTTTACAATGTAATATTTAATGCTGGCATAAAGTATATTAAGCCTAGAGCATTTGCAAACACTACTGCCCTTACTTCTGTTTCTTTCCCTTACACACTTACAGAATTAGATGGCACATCTTTCGAAGGTTCTGGTCTTAAAAATGTAACTTGCTATAACAAAAATGTAGCCAGCAACAGAACTCTTTATCCAAGTGGTGTAAAAGTAAAAACTGTAGCAAAAAGCTATATTCAAAAGTAAATAGCAATAGCCCTCAATACTGAGGGCTATTTTTATACACAAAAAAACGCCTGCTAAAAAGCAGGCGAAAATTTATCACTAGATATTAGATTTCAAAATCAGCCATAGAAGACTTTACAGCTTCATATTCAGCATCATCGTGAATATCAAGGCGTAATGGAGCGCTGATATCAAGAGAGAAAATACCCATAATAGACTTAGCATCTATTACATATCTTGCTGAAACTAAATCAAAATCGCCATCAAAAGTGTTAATTTTATTAACAAATTCCTTTACCTTATCAATTGTGTCTAACTTAATGTTAATTGATTTCATAGTGTTGTTACCTCCTATTATGTAAATGTAAGCTATAAATACTTCTCTATAATTTTAACTGTATTTTACTATTTTGTCAATGAATATCTAACAAAATTTTGTACTATTTTCATTTTATTTTGAATAATATTTACAAAGCAAAAGGAGGCTTGACTAAATGGAAGCATTTGATATATACAAAGATATAGGAACAAGAACAGGTGGAGATATATACATTGGCATTGTAGGCCCTGTAAGAACAGGTAAATCAACATTTATAAAAAAATTTATGGAAATGTTAGTAATTCCTAATATTGAAAACCAGTACATAAAAGAAAGAACCGTTGATGAACTTCCTCAATCTGCTGACGGCACAGCTATTATGACAACAGAGCCTAAATTTGTACCAAATGAAGCTGTTGAAATAAATATAAACGATGTAAAGCTAAATGTTCGTTTAATAGACTGTGTTGGTTACATAGTAGACGGTGCTACGGGACATCAGTTGGAAAATGGTCCAAGAATGGTATCTACTCCATGGTCTGATGAAAAAATGCCTTTTACCAAAGCAGCAGAAATGGGAACAAAAAAAGTTATAAAAGACCATTCTACACTCTGTCTTATGGTTACAAATGACGGTACGATTACTGATTTACCTAGAGAAAATTACATTTCGGCTGAAAATACTATTGCCGAAGAATTAAAAGGCACAGGTAAACCTTTTGTTATAATTTTAAACACTAAAGACCCAGAAAACCAAAAAACATTAAATATGGCAAATGAAATGAGTAAAAAATACTCTGCACCAGTATTGCCAGTTGATTGCAAAAATATGACTATTGATGACATTAACTCTATATTGGAAACTGTTTTATATCAATTTCCTATTATACAGATTAATATACATACTCCAAAGTGGATAGAAACCCTTGCCTCAAATCATTGGTTAAAAGAAAATCTTATATCCACAATAAAGGAATTTGCAAAAAACATTTCAGGCTTTACAAGTATAAAAGATGCCCTTTCCGTTTTTGCACAAAATGAAAATATTAAGAAAAGCTATTCCGAGGCTATAGATTTAGGCACAGGTTCGGCAAATATTGAATTAAGTCTAAATGATAATCTGTTTTACAATGTGCTTTCTGAAACAACAGGTATGAAAATTGACGGAGAATATGAGCTTATATCCACTATAAAACTTTTAGCACAAGCTAAAAAAGAATATGACAAAATGAAATTTGCTATTGATGAGGTAAAACGCAAAGGTTATGGCATAGTCAGCCCTTCTCCTGAAGATATGACTATTGAAAAACCTACTTGTATTAAACAAGGAAACAGATATGGTTTAAGTATTTCTGCAAAAGCTCCGGCAATACATATGATTAAAAGCAATATTAATGCAAATGTGGCAACTGTAGTTGGAACTGAGGAGCAATCCAAAGAACTGGTAAATTATCTTACTACAAAATATAACAATTCCACAGAAAGTGTGCTGGAATACGAAATATTCGGTAGAAGTCTTAGCGACCTCATAAATGATGATTTAAACACAAAAATATTGCGATTAAACGAAGATACGCAAAGTAAAATACAAGTCACTATTGAGAAAATTCTCAATACCGGTCATGGAGGAATTATCTGTATTTTACTTTAAAAGACATTTTAATTGTCCAATTTTAGGGATTTTATACAAAAAAGTTTTTTCATTTTTCTACACTTTTACTATTTACAAATATAGAAAAATGTCATATAATATACTTGATTGTTGAAAAACAATCATGCCCCTTGCTCTTGGACGAAGCCCCTTACCTTTCTAAACTTTGTCTAAGAGCTTTTCTTATATATATTTTAACTCCAGTGAAGAAAAACTGGAGTTTTTTATTATAGAAAAAGCCACAGAGTAAATAACTCTGTGGCTAAATTTATACAGTTTATTAGAATACTGCTACAACAGCACCCTGATACTTTTCATCAATAAAAGATTTTACCTTATCACTCTGTAATGCAGAAACAAGAGCCTTAATCTTTTCGCTATCCTTGTTATCTGGTCTTACAGCAACAATATTTGCATATGTTTCAGCTGCAAGTGAGTCCTTTGCTTCTACAGCAATAGCATCGCTTACCTTTAAACCAGCTTCTACAGCATAGTTACCATTAATTGCAGCAATGGCTACATTGTTAATAGAACGAGGTAACTGAGCAGCTTCAATTTCTGTAATATCAAGGTTCTTTGGATTTTCAACAATATCATTCTTTGTAGCTGATAAACTTGCATCTTTTTTAAGCTTAATTACTCCATTATCCTGTAAAAGAAGTAATGCTCTTGCTTCATTTGTAGCATCATTAGGTACTGCAATCTTATCGCCATCTTTTAATTCGTCTAATGACTTAATAGTTGTTGAATAAAGACCAAATGGTTCATAGTGAATAGCTGCTGCTGAAACAAGGTCTGTACTGTTATTCTTGTTATAATCATCAAGATATGGCTTATGCTGGAAGTAGTTAGCATCTAAATCTCCAGCAGATAAAGCTACATTTGGCTGAATATAGTCTGAATATTCCTTAACATCTAATGTATAGCCCTGTTCTGCTAATACATCTTTAGCTACTGCAAGAATTTCTGCGTGTGGAGAAGGACTTGCACCAACTGTAATAACCTTGTCTTCTGAATTTGCGTCTGCACTATTGCCTGTTGAACCACAGCCTGTAATAAAAGCTGCTGTAATTAATAAACTTAAAGTAACTGCTAAAAATCTTTTCATTTTTTATTCCTCCATTTTTTATCTTATTCTTTTATCTGTTTTCTTTGAAACTTTGTTACCAACCTCTTGTATAATCTGTACTATGATTACAAGAATAGCAACTGTCAAAAGCATAACATCTGTCTGGTATCTATAGTATCCGTAACGAATAGCAATATCACCAAGACCACCACCACCTACAAAACCAGCCATAGCTGAATATGCAAGTATAGTTGTTACTGACAATGCACCACCAATATATAAAGCAGGCTTTGCTTCAGGCACAAGTACCTTGCAAATTATCTGCCAAGTTGATGCTCCCATTGATTTTGCTGCCTCAATTACACCATAATCAACCTCTAAAAGAGAGCCTTCAACAACTCTTGCAATATAAGGTGCTGCAGCTATTACCAAAGGTACAACAACTGCATTTGGACCTAATGTAGTTCTTACAATTAATTCCGTTACAGGTCTTACCATAATAAGTAATATGATGAAAGGTATTGACCTAAAAATATTGATAATAAAGCCTAAAACCTTTTCAACTCCAGCCATAGGGTGAATACCGTCTTTTCTGGTAACCACCAATATAATTCCGAGAGGTAAACCTATGATATAAGCAATGGCTGATGACAAGAGAACCATATACAATGTTTCTCCAATACCCTTAATAATCATAGATGATGTCTGTGGGTCAAAAATCATTTTCAGTCACCTCCTCAAATGGAATATTAACTGTTTTCAAATAATTCAAAGCTGAATCAACATTTTCTTCATTTTCAGAAA
Organism: Eubacterium sp. CAG:274; assembly: GCA_000432155.1. Lineage (GTDB taxonomy): Bacteria > Bacillota > Clostridia > Lachnospirales > CAG-274 > CAG-274. Next base: position 14,233 of record FR888476.1, on the reverse strand, counting down.
ACTGAATTACCATTTCACCAACAGCCTTGTTGCCAATAGCCTTAGTCTGAGCATACATAATATTTACAGGTACTTTTGTTCTCAGCACAAGATTTGATATAACAGGTTCTCCTGCTTCTCTGCCGTCAAAAGTAATTCTGAAATATCTGCCACCGGAAAAATCAGTTTCCTTTATGGCATCTCCCATAATAAGCTGTTTACCTATGTGAGATTTTGGACTTTCGAATATTTCCTTTACAGGACCTCTTTCAACTATGTCACCCTTATCAATAATAGCAACATTATCGCATATAGAAGAAATAACATCCATTTCGTGGGTAATTACAACTACAGTAATGCCCATTTTTCTGTTTAAGTCCTTTAAAAGTGCAAGTATAGACTTTGTTGTGTTAGGGTCAAGAGCTGATGTAGCTTCATCACACAATATAACCTTTGGTTCAGTTGCCAAAGCTCTTGCAATAGCTACTCTCTGTTTTTGTCCACCGGAAAGCTGAGACGGATAAGCCTTTTCCTTATCGGCAAGGTCAACAATTTTCAAAAGCTCTCTTGCCTTTTCTTCTCTTTTCTTTTTATCCATTCCCTGTAATTCCAAAGGAAAACATACATTCTGAAGAACATTTCGCTGAGCCAAAAGCTGGAATTGCTGAAAAATCATACCCATAGACTGTCTTGCTTTTCTCAGTTCTTTTTCAGTCATCTGACCTAAATCATTACCGTCAAAAATAACTTGTCCACCAGTTGGAACTTCAAGAAAATTCATACATCGTATAAGAGTTGACTTTCCTGCACCACTTAAACCTATAATGCCATAAATCTCTCCACTATTAATAGAAAGATTAACATTTTTAAGAACTGTAACAGTATTTTGTGAGCTTGTAAAACTTTTTGTTAAATTTTTAATTTCAATTAAAGCTGACATTTATACCACCATTTCGTATTTCATATAGGAATTATAGGAATATAATAACATTACATAAACATTTTGTCAAGAGAAAAAGTAAAAACTGAATTTTCTTGATATTTATTAATATTCTATAAACCCTATATTCATTTATTATTTACAATTTCAATTCTAACATTTTTATGTATACAAGTCAATTTAAAACATAAAAACGGAAATGATTTTACACATTCCCGTTTAAAATTAAAGCATATTTTTTAAATATTTTCCTGTATATGATTTTTCAACCTTTACAACTTCCTCCGGTGTACCTGTAGCAACTATTGTGCCACCTCCGTCGCCACCTTCCGGACCTAAATCAATAATATAGTCAGCACATTTTATAACATCAAGGTTATGTTCAATAACAACGACTGTATTGCCACCCTCTGTCAATCTCTGGATAATATCAATTAATTTTCTGACATCGTAAGAATGAAGCCCTGTTGTTGGTTCATCAAGTACATATATTGTTTTTCCTGTACTTCTTTTACTAAGCTCTGTTGCCAGTTTTACTCTTTGTGCCTCGCCACCTGAAAGAGTTGTTGAACTTTGTCCAAGTTTAATATAGCCAAGTCCTACATCTTTAAGAGTCTGAAGTTTTACTTTTAATCTCTCTATATTGATGAAAAATTCATAAGCCTCATCAACTGTCATATCCAAAACATCGGCTATAGACTTGCCTTTAAATTTAACTTCAAGGGTTTCTCTATTATATCGCTTACCATGACAAACTTCACAAGGTACATATACATCAGGAAGGAAGTGCATTTCAATTTTTAAAATACCGTCACCACTACAAGCCTCACAGCGACCACCTTTAGTATTAAAACTAAATCTGCCTTTTTTGAAACCTCTTACATTGGCCTCCGGAGATTGAGCATACAAATCTCTGATAATATCAAAAAGGCCAGTATAAGTTGCAGGATTAGAACGAGGTGTTCTACCAATTGGGCTTTGGTCAATATTTATAATTTTATCTAAAAATTCTTCGCCTTTTATTTCCTTATATTTTCCTGGGCGTAATTTTGCTCTATTTAAATCTCTGGCAAGGGTTTTATACAATATTTCATTTACAAGTGATGATTTTCCACTACCACTTACACCTGTAACACAAGTAAACACTCCTAAAGGTATTTCAACATTTACCTTTTTAAGATTATTTTCCTCTGCACCTTTTATAACTAGCTTTTGACCATTCCCAGTTTTTCTAACCTGTGGCACTTCTATTTTTTCCCTACCACTTAAAAAAGCACCAGTTAAGGAATTTTTATCCTTTAAAATATCCTCATATGTTCCGGCAAATACAATATTTCCGCCTTTTTCTCCTGCATATGGTCCTACATCTACAATAAAGTCACTTTCTCTCATTGTATCTTCATCGTGTTCAACTACAATAAGGGAATTACCTATATCTCTCAAGTGCTTTAATGTGCCTAACAACTTATCATTATCTCTCTGATGAAGTCCAATACTAGGTTCATCTAATATATAAAGCACACCTACAAGTCCACTACCAATCTGTGTAGCAAGTCTTATTCTCTGTGCCTCGCCACCTGAAAGTGTACCAGCAGTACGACTTAAAGAAAGATAATCAAGACCTACATCAACTAAAAAGCCTATTCTTGCCTTTATTTCCTTTAATATTAAATCTCCAATAGCACGCTGTTTTTCATTTAATTCAAGATTATCAAAGAACTTTTGAATATCCTTTATAGACATTTCTGTTACCTGTGATATATTTTTTCCACCTAATGTAACAGCAAGGACTTCCGGCTTTAACCTCTGACCATGACAACTAGGACAAGGAACAGAAGTCATATAGTCAATATATTCTTCCTTTGCTGAATCGGAAGTAGTTTCTTTATATCTTCTCTCTATAGTAGGAATAACACCATCAAAATTAAACTCATATACTTTGGCTTTTCCCCCAGACATATAAGCTACCTGTATAGGCTCGCTACAACCGTAGAGAATAGCTTTTTTTCCCTCTTCTGGAATATCTTTAAAAGGTGTATTCATATCAAAGCCATACTTTTTGCCCAATTCTGTAACTACAGAATAATATCCTGAACTAGGGTCAGATATATTGTTCCAACCCATAGCACAAATTGCACCTTTTCCAATAGATAAATCCTTATTAGGCACAATTATATCTGGGTCAACCACCATTTTTACACCTAAGCCTGTGCAATCTGGGCAAGCACCATTAGGATTATTAAAAGAAAAGTTAGGTGGTTCTATTTCTCCTATACTTATACCACAATCCGGACAAGCGAAATTCTGGCTAAAAACTATTTCCTCTTTACCTACAACATCAACAATAATAATGCCACCAGTTAAAGCTGAAACAGTATCAACAGCCTCACTTATACGCTTGTTTGCACCCTCTTTTATAACAATTCTATCTACAACTATTTCAATATTATGCTTTTTATTTTTATCAAGCTCTATTTTTTCACTTATGTCATAAATATTCCCGTCAACTCTTACTCTAACATAGCCACTTCTTTTGGCATCTTCAAATATTTTGACATGTTCGCCTTTTCTATTTCTGACAACAGGAGCTAAAATCTGAATTTTTGTTCCTGTTTCCATTTCCATAATTTTATCTACAATTTGGTCAACTGTCTGTTTCTGAATTTCTTTTCCACATTTTGTACAATGTGGTACACCAATTCTAGCAAACAAAAGACGCATATAGTCATAAATTTCAGTAACTGTACCTACTGTAGAACGAGGATTGTTGTTTGTAGTTTTTTGGTCTATAGAAATAGCAGGAGAAAGACCCTCTATACTGTCTACATCAGGCTTTTCCATTTGACCTAAAAACATTCTGGCATAAGAAGAAAGACTTTCCACATATCTCCTCTGACCCTCTGCATAAATAGTGTCAAAGGCTAAAGACGACTTGCCGCTACCACTTACACCTGTAAACACAACTAATTTATCTCTGGGTATAGTTAAATCAACATTTTTTAAATTATTTTCTCTTGCACCTTTTATAATAATTTCTTTATTTTCCATAAATTCACCTATTTTACATTAAAGACAGCTTTTTATACTCTATCATTTTATCTCTTAACTGTGCCGCTGTTTCAAAATCAAGATTATCTGCTGCTTTTCTCATTTTTCTTTCAATCTTTTGAATTTCCTGTAAAAGTTCATCTCTAGTCATTGACTCTGGTGCTCTTTCCAGTTTAGTTTTCTTATGAGCTACTGGCTCTGTAGCCTTTATTATTTCATGAACTTTTTTTGTAATAGTCTTAGGTGTTATTCCATGTTCAATGTTATATTCTTCCTGTATAAATCGGCGTCTATTTGTTTCAGTAATAGCATTTCTCATAGAGTCTGTAATAGTATCTGCGTACATTATTACTCTACCCTCAGAGTTTCTGGCTGCTCTACCTACAGTCTGTATAAGGGAAGTTTCACTTCTTAAAAATCCCTCTTTATCAGCATCTAAAATAGCAACAAGACTTACCTCCGGAATATCCAAACCCTCTCTAAGAAGATTTATACCTACAAGAACATCAAAAACATTAAGACGCAAATCTCTTATTATTTCCAATCTTTCAAGAGTATCAATATCAGAATGTAAATATCTTACTCTGATTCCCGCCTCTTGAAGATATTTCGTCAAATCCTCTGCCATTTTTTTAGTAAGAGTAGTAACAAGAACCTTTTGCTTTTTCCTTACTGTGGTATTTATTTCAGTTATAAGGTCATCAATCTGTCCTGTTATTGGTCTAACATCAATAGTAGGGTCAAGAAGTCCTGTTGGTCTTATAATCTGTTCTACAACAGCCTGACTATGTTCTGCCTCATACTTTCCTGGAGTAGCTGAAACAAAAAGCAACTGATTAATTTTACCTTCAAATTCACTAAATTTCAAAGGTCTGTTATCAAGAGCAGAAGGAAGTCTAAAACCATAGTCCACAAGTGTAGTTTTTCTCGAACGGTCGCCATTATACATAGCACCTATCTGAGGAATTGTAACATGACTTTCATCTACTATAATAAGAAAATCTTTAGGGAAATAATCAATAAGTGTATTAGGCATACTGCCCTTTGGTCTATTATCCAAATGTCTTGAATAATTTTCAATACCAGAACAGAAACCCATTTCCATCATCATTTCCATATCATAGTTTGTTCTTTGTGAAAGCCTTTGAGCCTCTAAAAGCTTGTCCTCACTATTTAATTCCTTTACCCTTTCATCAAGCTCTGCTGAAATATCCCTTAATGCTCGTCGCAAATTTTCAGAATTAGTAACATAATGAGATGCTGGGAATATTGAAATATGGTTTCTAGTACCCAATACCTCTCCCGTAAGTACATCTATTTCTGAAATTCGGTCTATTTCATCGCCAAAAAATTCTATTCTTATAGCTACATCTGTACTGCCAGCTGGATAAACCTCAACCACATCGCCATGAACTCTGAATGTACCTCTTGTAAAATTTATATCATTTCTGTTGTACTGAATTTCTACAAGTCTTTTAAGAACCTCATCTCTGTCTTTTATCATTCCTGGTCTTATAGAAAGAGTCATTTCCTTATAGTCAATAGGTGCACCTAAACCATATATGCAACTAACACTAGCAACAATAATAACATCTTTTCGTTCAAAAAGGGCTGAAGTAGCCGAATGTCTAAGTTTATCTATTTCATCATTTACCGATGAATCTTTTTCAATATAGGTATCGCTCTGAGGTACATAAGCCTCTGGCTGATAGTAATCGTAATATGACACAAAATATTCTACAGCATTGTTAGGAAAAAACTCCTTTAACTCGTTATAAAGCTGTGCTGCAAGAGTTTTGTTGTGAGCAATAACAAGAGTTGGCTTATTCAAATTCTGTATAACATTTGCCATAGTAAATGTCTTACCACTACCAGTAACACCAAGTAATGTTTGAAATTTTTCGCCACTTTTAAATCCATTTGTCAACTGCTCTATAGCCTGTGGCTGGTCGCCTGTAGGCTTAAATTTTGACACAATCTTAAACTGATTTTCTTCTTGAGCCATACTTTATACCTCCTTGCAATTATATATCGAACATCTGTTCTGATTATACTATATAGCAATTTATAAGTCAAGTATCCACAAAATACTACATATTTATAACACCCTTATTGACATAAAATAAAATATGTGATATATATTAGTTAGCATATGCTAACTATAAAGGAGCGTTTTTATGACCATAAATACTTTTATCGGTATTCTTATACCTTTTCTCGGTACTTCCCTAGGTTCAGCTTTTGTATTATTTATGAAAAAGGAAATGGACTTAGGTCTTCGCCGAGCTTTAACTGGTTTTGCATCTGGAATAATGGTATCAGCCTCTGTTTGGAGTCTTATTATTCCATCTATAGACTATTCATCAAATCTAGGTAGGCTAAGTTTTTTGCCCGCCTCAATAGGTTTTATGATTGGTATATTATTTTTACTTGTTTTGGATAATATTATACCTCATTTACATTTTAACAGCAGTTCAGCTGAGGGGCTAAAAAGCAAACTAAAGAAAACAACCATGCTTGTATTAGCAGTCACACTTCACAATATTCCTGAGGGAATGGCAGTAGGCATTGTATATGCAGGCATATTATCCGGCAAAACACAAATTACTTTAAGTGGTGCCTTAGCTCTTTCTATTGGTATAGCCATACAAAATATACCGGAGGGAGCAATTATATCTATGCCATTAAAATCCGAAGGTATGAGAAAGGGAAAATCTTTTTTATACGGTGTGCTTTCTGGAATTGTTGAGCCTATAGGAGCAATAATTACAATTTTGGCTATGGCTTTAATAGTTCCCGTTATGCCCTATCTTTTAAGCTTTGCTGCCGGAGCTATGATGTATGTTGTAGTTGAAGAACTTATTCCTGAAATGTCTGGCGAACCCCATTCTGACATAGGTACAATAATGTTTGCCATAGGTTTTGTAGTTATGATGATTTTAGATGTTGCTTTGGGATAATATAGACACAAAAAAGCCTCAAGGAAAATACTTGAGGCTTTTAGTTTTCATATTAAGCATTATAATTATCTGTCTTTGAAACAGTAATACCGTTTATAATAGTACCACCATTATATCCTAAAATATTGTAGAACATTTCAGACTTTAAGAAGAAATCATCTCTATTCCCAGATAATATATTAGCACCTGATACATCAATATTGTACCAAGCATTTCCCATTTTAACAACATTCCATTCGTGAGCCATAGCCTTACTTACAACTACATCACAAGAAACATTTAACTTTGTTAAAATTTCCTTATATGCAAGAGCAAATGTCTTACAAGTTCCTGATTTCTTTGTATATAAATCATAAGTTGTCTGATTTGAAAGAGTATTGTCATATTTAAAATTATCTATTAAATAATCATACACGAACTTAGCCTTATCATAATCTGTTTTACAACTCTTAGCAGATGAAACTATAGAATTGACAACGCTATCAATTTCTTTCTGCTTATTTGCAATTTCAGACTTATCATACTTGTAGTCTAATACTACCTTTACGACTTTATCTCCAGAAACTTCATACTTAGCAACATTCTGTAACATCCAAGCCTTGTCATCACTACAAACAAAATCTGTATATTCAGTATTTGCTTGATTTACTGTTAAACCACAAGATGAAACATCTACTTCTGTAGCTTTGTTGTTAACGCCATTTCTGAGGGCATCGCTTACTGGGCTAGCGTAAACGCCTGTTGCCATAGTCACTAAACCAACACCTGTAATAATAATAGCTGAAATAAAATTTTTCATAAAATTCACGTCCTTTTCTAATCCAAAACAATACAGCAACCCTATGTCATTAATCATTAGTGTTATTAATGTTTTGTTTCAGTTTTCGCAATTTCCAAAAAATTTTAAACGGCCAACAGAAATTGTATCTCCCCCGAGAAAACTAATTTATCAACATACTAAAATCTACACTTTCCTAAAATAAAATCTATAACATATTTTCGCTCCGTAACTTATGTATCTAGTATACAAGTATTTTACATTGATTACAATATTCAAATTTTACAAAATATTTCCTAATAAATTGTTAATTTTTACAAATTTAATTAGTAATAATTATCTATTTCTATTACTTATTTGCAATTTATAGTAAATACTAGACAATAATTACACATATATTTCTGATTTTACACTTATGTTTTTAGTCATTTTCACCACAATTGTTTACATAATCCTTTAAAATTTCATTTTCTAGCCATTCATTGACGCTATACTTTTATTTTAATATTGTCATTTACTTCATCGTTATTTTATACTACAATACAAGTATACAAACAAAAATATACATATTTTAACAAATATAACATTTAGCCTTAAAATATGTAAAAAGGGAGGTAATTTTTATGAACAAAAAAGCAAGTAAGCCTGCAACTCTTATAATTATTGTTTTTGTAGTAATATTTTTAATATGTAGTCTGTCAGGCAGTATATCTGTAAGTTTAGCTGTGGCTTGTCTTTGTGCTTTTCCTGTTTCTCTTGCAATATTTATAATCAAAACATTAAAGAAACAAAAAAGTATGTCCTATCTATTTTCCAGCATAGGATTAGTAATAGCATTTATACTATTCTTAGCAATTGCACCTACTACTGACAATAATAAAGAATTGGAAACTACCACTACAGAGATTACTACTGAAACTACTACTGAGGAAACAACCACCACTACTGTGGCTACAACAACATCTACAACTACTACTGAAACCACTACAGTTGAAATTACTACAGAACCACCTACTTCAGCTCCTGTAGTTTCATCAAATAACTCCAGTTCTTCTTATAATGATAGTGCAGTTTCTGATAACAGTACAGCTAATACAGTTTACATAGGTAAAACCGGAAGTAAATACCATAGACAAACTTGTCGTACACTAAAAGGAAATGGCTCAGCAATTTCTCTTAGCGATGCAAAATCTCAAGGAAGAACAGCTTGTAAAATATGTAAGCCTTAAATAAATATATAAACTAAAAAAATCTCTCCACAAATAAAATATTTGTAGAGAGATTTTTATTACTTATTATTAACAACTAATTTTCTAATAAGGTCAACAGGTATCATTGTAAAGCCTAAAACAATAACCACTGGCCAACCAGTTATTCCAAAAGGAACACAACTAAACATTTCGCTAATCCATTTGAAAATCTCAAGGTTTACTAAACCAGCATTTACTATACAGGCTTGTACAGCTATAATCAAAAAGAACACTTTTAAGAAACCAGTATTTTCATTTAAGCCACTAAATATAGCAAACTTTTCATCTCTAACATTGAAACCATTAAATAAAGCACTAAGTATAAATAACACAAAGTAAGCTGTTAATTTCTGTTCTTCTGTATCAAAAAATTGGTCAAAAAATGGAAGTTTAAGAAATACAAAACTAATAACTACAAGCCAAGTTCCCATTGTAAGTATTTGTGTCATCATCTTCTTACTTATGATACTTTCGTCACGCCTTCTAGGAGTTTCTTCCATATATTTTTCTTTAGCTGGTTCATTACCAAGCATTATTGCACCTAAACCGTCCATTACCAAATTTACAAACAATAAATGTGTTACTTTAAGTGGCTCGTCAACACCAAAGAACGGTGCAATAGCACTTACTACAACTGCTGCCACATTAATAACCAACTGGAATTTACAGAATTTCAATATATTATGGTAAATTGTTCTACCATAAAGTATTGCATCTTTTATTGACCTAAAATTATCATCTAAAACAACAATTTTACCGGCCTCTTTTGCAGCCTCTGTTCCGCTACCCATAGCAAAACCAACATCTGCCCTTTTAAGTGCCGGAGAATCATTAACACCATCGCCTGTCATACCAACTACAAGATTCATTTTCTGACATATTCTTACCATTCTTGATTTATCAGTAGGCAGAGCTCTGGCAATAACTCTTATATCCTTAATCATAGACTTTATTTCGTCATCTGAAAGTCTATTAAGCTCTATTGATGTAAGTGCTTTATCAGATTGATTTTGTATAAGTCCAGCATCTTCAGCTATGGAAACAGCTGTTTCTAACCTATCCCCTGTTATCATTACAACCTGAATACCTGCATCAATTACTTCCTTTATAGCCATTTTTGCCTCTGGTCTTACATCATCTCTAATAGCTACAAAGCCTATTAAAACAACATCATCATTAATAGTATTTTCTGTCATTTGGCTATTTGAATAACCAAAAGCAAGAACTCTCATTGCTTTCGATGCAAGGGCATTTATCTTTTCATTTATTTCATCAAAGTTAAGTTCAACTTCATTACCATCTTCGTCTAAAGCCCTTGTTGCAACAGAAAGAAATTTTTCTGGAGCACCTTTATAGAAAGTTTTCCCCAATTCATTTATCTCAACTTGACTAAATTTATTTGAAGAATTAAATCCTTGTGAGTTATTAACACTATATTCACTTTCAGTTGTTAATACATTGTAAGTTTCCTCGCCTATGAATTTCATTAAGGCTTGGTCAGTTGCATTACCACCAATCACTCTATGATTAGCGTCAAACATAGATGCTGTATTTTTACCGATAGATATGTCTAATAAAGCCTTAATCTTGCTATGAAGACTTAATTCATTCATAGGTATTGTGTTACCATTAGGCATAAAAAATTCTACTACCTCTAGCATACCCTTAGTAATAGTACCTGTCTTATCACTAAATAAAATATTTAATGAACCAGCAGTTTCTATACCTTCGGCTTTTCTGACCAAGACATTATGGTCAAGCATTTTACTTGTATTCTGCATTAATACAAGAGAAATCATAAGAGGAAGTCCCTCTGGTACTGCACAGACAATAATAACAATAGCCAATGAAACAGCATCAATTACATTTTTTAAAATTTCTGTCCAGCCCATAGCTAGGTATTGTTCTATACCACCGGCACTAAGCACAAAGTAGACCATATAAAATATAGCTATTACAACTGCTCCTATATAGCCAAAAGTAGAAATCTGATGAGCAAGTTTACCTAATTTTACTTTTAAAGGAGAGTCAACCTCATCCTCTTGCATTTCTTCAGCCATTTTGCCCATCATTGTTTTTAAACCAACTTTTCTGACATCCAAAATGCCTGTCCCATCAAAAACAACAGCTCCTCTAAAAAGGGAATACTTATCTACAAATGTATCACCAGTAATATCATCTGCCATTTCAGTAGAAATATCCGTAGCAGTTTTTTTACACTCCTCTGCTTCTCCATTTAAAGCTGAATTGTCCACCCTTAAATCGCCTTCAACTAATATACCATCTGCTGGAATTTTATCCCCTGATTGAAGTAAAACCTTATCTCCTACAACTACATCATCTACTTCAATAACTGTAACCATAGAATTGCGATATACTTTACAGACATCTTTTTTGGTACTGTTTTTTAATTCTCTATACTTTGTATCACTTGCAACACCTGTCTTAGCTGTAACAAATGCCACAATCAATACTGCAACTACTGTACCTATTGGTTCATAAATCTCTGCATATCCTAAAAAAAACATTATAACCATAAGCCCAGCAATAAATAAAAGCATCTTAATCATTGGGTCACTAAAAGTTTCTTTGAACTCTGCCCAAAATGTTGTAGGATCAGAATCTGGAATTACATTATTGCCATACTTTTCTCGAGATTGCCTTACCTGTTGGTCATTCAGACCTTTTTTTAACATAACCTCACTCCTCTTGTTTTAGCATCTATAGATACAAAAAAGCCATTGAACCATTGTATGTATAACACACAAAGACACAATGACCCTCCAATATTTTGTCAACTAATTAAACTAAATTAATATATTCCTTATATTCTTTCAGTACATTATAACATATAAAATTCAATTATCAACATAATTTACAGAAATTTTATAAATTATATAAACAGTATATTTAAAGGAATATGTGGTGAATTTTAGGGTTGTTTTTATTAATATAATTCTAAAATTAAATGACACATATTTCTGCTAGTATAATCAATGCCTTTTATTTCAATATTTCTTGTATATTAATTACTAAAGCAATTTTTAGAGCATCAATTAAATAAAAGTATTCTAACAAGATAATAAAATATAAACTAATTTTGCTGAAATCGCCATAATAAACATAATGAATTAAATTTGAATTTCCTAACACCTATATATGTTACATTCTAAGATAAAATAGAATATTTAAACGGCAATAAATATATTTAAAATTTATTTGCAACTTATTAAATTGAAATGTAAAACCTAAAATCATCTGACAATTTGTACTATTTATATTAGATAGTACTACATAAATCCCTTTATTGAGCTTTTTTTATAATGTTTTCTATTTACATTACGCATTAGTACGAACTAATTATAACGGTGACTTTGCAAAAGGAAAAGCATTTACAAGTCGTTTAGGGTATGATATACTTAATCACAAAAATTAAAAAAAGAAATTCGTTATAGTTCTTCAAAGTATCCAGCAATATTTAAAAATAATAACGGGTATTGTAATAGATACAAACAAAAAATTTTTATATGGTAATAAAGGTAAACCAACCAATGTCGTTGTTGGTTGACTGTGTAATGATAATGGTACAAAAATGACAAGCGTATAGTATATATAAAAGAGGTGTAATACATTGAACATAAAACAGTACGATACTGTGTTATTGAAAGATGGTCGAAAGGCTACTATAGTTGAAACTTTTGATAACAAGGTTTTTATAGCTGATGTTGGGAGTTCTCCAAAAGATTGGGAAACGATAAGCATAACAATAAATGATATAGAAAAAATATTAATATAGAGAGCACCTAACGAATGATGTTAGGTGCTTTTTTGTTGCCTAGAAAGTTAAATATATTATAAATTTACATTTCACTATGAACTAATTATAACATCTTTCTTCTATTTCCTCGTCTGTATATACTCTCATTTACATTTCACTATGAACTAATTATAACAAATGTTGTACTTAGCTTGCAAGATAGATTTACTGTATTTACATTTCACTATGAACTAATTATAACAATGTATCTGAACAATCAGCCAAAATACGATACGAAATTTACATTTCACTATGAACTAATTATAACATTAACTTTTTGAATTGTTACTTTTTTATTTGCTTGATTTACATTTCACTATGAACTAATTATAACTAATTTAACTTCCTCTTATTTCAATTTCTACAACATTTACATTTCACTATGAACTAATTATAACTATGCCTGTTGATTGCCTGTTATCTGCCTGTTATCTATTTACATTTCACTATGAACTAATTATAACTATGATGATGCAAAAAAAGAAGTTGATAATTTTATTATTTACATTTCACTATGAACTAATTATAACGATGATAAAAAAACTCAGATTTTTGACATAGACGCATTTACATTTCACTATGAACTAATTATAACTGTACTCATTAAATTGTCTATATACTTGCCTTTCAAGATTTACATTTCACTATGAACTAATTATAACACTATTAATAGATTGTGCAAAACACGCCATAAAATAATTTACATTTCACTATGAACTAATTATAACACTAACATTCATATGATGCAGTACTGTATAACTACATTTACATTTCACTATGAACTAATTATAACCATTTTGGTATTAAAAAACTATGACGGTGAAGATTATTTACATTTCACTATGAACTAATTATAACCTTTTTTGCTGTCTAAAAGTACTATCATCTTGAATATTTACATTTCACTATGAACTAATTATAACAGTGAAATTGAAGAAATGAATAAAACTATAAAGAATAAATTTACATTTCACTATGAACTAATTATAACCCGTCGTTCCTTATAACATCAAAGGCTACTCCCCACATTTACATTTCACTATGAACTAATTATAACGTGGCTATAGAAAGTTTTCCTAATATAGCAGGTGTATTTACATTTCACTATGAACTAATTATAACGCAGATTAAAAAGTAACTGATTAAATGCGTGTTTCTTATTTACATTTCACTATGAACTAATTATAACCTCTGTCAAGTGTTCGCCGCCCAGCTCCTCTCCGGTATTTACATTTCACTATGAACTAATTATAACAATATATGCCTAAAAAATATATCGTACATATTATATACTTTACATTTCACTATGAACTAATTATAACTTGATATTCAGTTTTCAAAGTACAAAATTTGTAATTCCTTTACATTTCACTATGAACTAATTATAACCGTTAACTACCTGTGTCAATACGCTATCAATTTTCTTTACATTTCACTATGAACTAATTATAACCCTCACTA
>FR888475.1 GCA_000432155.1 Eubacterium sp. CAG:274 | reverse complement strand
ACAGTCTTTTTTATTTTTTTACCAATAATCTAAGAATAATGTTTAAATTATTCAAACATTATAGTATTATGTTTTATTAAGTAAAAAATTATTTACAAATTAATTTTCATTTTTGCTTATTTGACTATTGATATTTCACAAAATATATTGTATAATAATTTCAAGTTGGTACAAATACCCATATTATATATTATTTTTAATTTTAATTTGTGTATTTGCACAAGCACACTCTCCTTTTTAAAGAGTAAATTTTTATAACTAAAAAGGGTGGGTGTCATAAGCCATATAAAATGGCAAAACATTTTTCAAACGAAATAAAAGGAGGAAACAAAAATGAACAAAACCTTTAAAAGAGCAGTAAGCTCTGTTCTTGCAAGTGCAATGGCTTTTTCAAGTGTAACAGTTGCTACTGTATCAACTACGTTACCTTTTACAGCTGCACAGGCATTTGCTGCTGAAACTACTACAGTTGCTTCTTGGAAGTCTGGCGACGCAACTATTCCAGCTGCTTTCGGTGCTGAAGCTGCACTTTCTAGCATTGGTAATTCTCAGACAATCAAAACAAGTGCAACAACTACTTTTAGTGACAACTTTGTAACCGTTGCCGGCACTACTGCAAATGACGCTTATTCTTGCGTATCTGCTGTTGCAACAGACAATACTGGTGCTGCTAAGGGTGCAAAGTACTGCGTATTTATCCCTACTGCAACTGGTAACTTAAACTTATATGTTATTAACTCTGGTTCTAAGGCTACAAAAGCTAATTCTATCAGAGTATATAACAATTTAACAAATAACAATAACGGCACTTATGCACTTCCAACAGCATATGACCAGTATGATGTACATGGTTACTTAGAAGGTGCTGCTGTTGCTCCTGTTTCTATTCCTGTAACTAAGGGTACTCCAGTTTGTGTTTACTTCGGTAACTCAAAGTCAATCCTTTTAGGTATGACATTAGTTGGCACTACTGGCGGTGACGATACAACAACTACTACTGAAGCTACTACAGCTACTGATGCTTCAACTGAAACTACTACTGAAGCATCTACAGAGACTACTACAGTAACAACTACTACTGAAGGTTCTACAGAAACTACTACTGTTGCTGCTAACTGGCAGATAAAGGCTGATACAGCTCCTGCTGAAGGTTATGCTGACGGTGCTCTCGTTTTCGAAAACGAATACGCTGCTGTTTACGCTGCACAGAAGTTAAGTATTACTGGTAAGCCTCTTACAGTAAATGGTAGAACTTACGAAAAGGGTTTCAAGACTAACGGTGTAAATACAGTTATTGATGGTACTTCTTTCAGACTTGCTTTCAAAGTAGTTGTAAAGAAGAGCACAAG
>FR888474.1:37966-54658 GCA_000432155.1 Eubacterium sp. CAG:274 | reverse complement strand
GTGCTTGTCAAGAACTTTTTTAAGTTTTTTTGAAAAACCTTTTGAACTTCATTTTTTAGAAGCTCAGTTCTTTTTTGTTAGCAACTTTTACATCTTACCATAGATGAAGTTGTTTGTCAAGAACTTTTTTATTTTTCTTAAAAACTTTTTTAAGTTTTTGTCGTCTTCGTCAGCGACAAGTGATATAATACCATACCATTCCACTCTTGTCAACAACTTTTTTTATTTTTTTGAAAAAAATTTCAAAAAAATAAAAAATAGGGCTAAACAGCCCTATTTTATACATATATTACTCTATATTTCTCTAAAATCTTTTATATTAAGCTGAACATTTCTATAATCTTTATACTCATTTATCTCCAAAGTATACAAAGCATCAATATTAATTTCAGCATCTCTGCAATTTTCCTTACTATAATTCTTATTTAATAGTATATCTTCTATTCTATCCCCACCATTAAACATTATAGCCCTGTTGCTGTTTCCTGACTTATCAGCCAATTCCATAGCCACTATAGTCTTATTTTCACCTAAAAATCTTATATTTCTACAAGTTAAATCCTTTGTTCCAAAAATAGGTTTAGTATTGCTTATGCCAAATGGGTGCATTATATCTAATTCCTCTGCTCCATCTAATGATATAAAATCAAAAGGTAATTGTCCATCTATATAAAACACTTGTTCAAAATCTTCTTTATTCAACGAACAATGTTGATTTATACTACACCTAAATTTTTCTACATTTTCTTCAGGTAATGATAAGCCAGCTGCCAACTTGTGACCACCAAACTTACCTAAATATTCCTTTTCCTTATTTAGTGCCTCAAAAATATTGTACTTATCTATAGAACGACAAGACCCTTTAACCCCTTTTTCCGATTTAGTTAACACTATAGCCGGCTTATTATATCTCTCTTTAAGTCTGCCTGCCACTATACCTGCTATACTCTCGTGCAATTCCTTATCATAGACTACTAAAATTTTATCTTCTATTAAATTGGAATTTTCAACTTCATTTATAATTCTGTCTGTGCTATCTAAAGTAATAACCTTTCTTTCAGCGTTTAACTCAAACAATTTTAAAGCCAACTCACTTGCCTTAGCCTCATTTTCTTCTATAAATAGCTCTACTGCAATAGACGCATCTTCCAATCTACCACAAGCATTTATACAAGGTCCTAATACAAAGCCATAATGAAACTCATTAATGCTTTCTAAACTGTTTATATCTACAAGGTGTCTTAATCCTGTATTTTCAATGTTATCATTTATAAGTTCAAGACTTCTTTTAGCTATAGCTCTATTTTCGCCTACTAAATCCACAACATCACATACTGTAGCAATACCCGCAAAAATAATCATTTCTTTTTCCAAGGTATATTTCTGTCCCAAATATTCATAAAAAGCTTTCATAACCCTATAACAAAGTCCACCAGCACACATTACTGTAAAATCATAGCCACAATTTTCAATTTTAGCATCTGTAACAGAATCAGCCTCTGGCAATATTTCCTTATCATCTTTTATTACTGGTTCGTGATGGTCATATATTACGACATCTATACCCTTTTCTTTGGCATACTTTATTTCTTCAATAGCTGCAATACCATTATCACAAGTTATTAACAGTTCCATTCCCTTTCCAATAAGCCTTTCAATGGCATTTACATTCAAACCATATCCATCTGTCACTCTATTTGGAATATAATAGAATACATTAGCTCCTAAAGCTTTTAAGGATTTATATAATATTACTGTACTTGTAACCCCATCAACATCATAATCGCCATATATGAATATTTTCTTATTTTCATTAATAGCTTTTTCTATAATCTCAAAAGACCTTTTCACCCCAATAAGCTCTGTAATATCTCCAAAGCTGTAATTTTCCGTATTAAAGTAATCTTTGACCTTTTTAGGCGTATTTAACCCCTTAGCCTGTAAAGCTAGAGCCAACGGCACATTTATGCCCATTTTTCTACACATATTACCTATATCCACCTTACAAGGTCTTATAAACCATTTAGACATAATAAACCTCCATTATCTAAAATTTATAACACTTTACCACCTTACTAATAAATAGATTAATACTGTTGTAAAATATTATAAAAATAAAGGCTGTCGTCAGACAGCCTTTTAATTATTAAAATTGTAAATTACTTCTTAGCCTTTGCTGGCTTAGCATTAGCTGCAGCCTTTTTCTTGCTTGTAGCATTAGAAATAATGTACCAGATATTACCTGAAATAAAGATAGAAGAATAAGTACCACAAATGATACCAATAGCAATAGGTAATACGAATTCTCTAACTGACTGTACACCAAAAATGTAAAGGCATAATACAGTGAAGAAAGTTGTTAATGAAGTAAATAATGAACGAGTCATTGTCTGCTTAACACTTGTATCAACTAATGCACTATAATTATTTCTACCAAGCTTAGTTCTATTTTCTCTAATTCTATCGAAAATAACGATTGTAGCATTAATAGAGTAACCTAAAACTGTAAGGATAGCAGCGATAAATGAATTACTTAAAGGAATTCTTAATACTGCATAACTACCTACTACAATTAAAGCATCGTGGCAAAGTGCAAGAATTGCACTAGCACCCATACTGAAATCCTTGAATCTAATACTTACATAAATAAGCATAAATACACAAGCTACAACAACAGATAAAATAGAAGTTCTAACCATTTCACTACTGATTGTTGCACTAACATCCTGAATAGAGAAGTTTTCTGGCTTTAAGTCATACTTTTCAGAAAGAGCAGTCTGGAGCTTGCTTCTTACTTCTGTCGAAAGTGACTTAGTCTTAATTGTTACGCTATGACCATCGCCAACTTTCTGTACCTGAGGATTGTTTTCGCCTGTAGCTTCCTTAACAATGTTTGTAATATCATTGTTTTCAAATTCTTTACCAATAGATACTTCTATAGAAGTACCACCACTAAATTCAACATCTGTGCTGAAAGCACCATTGCCCATACCCGCATTAACAATCATTCCAATGATACCAGCTAAAATTAAAACAACGGAAATGGCAATATAAATAACTCTTTTTTCTACTATTCGCATACTATTACCTCCTACTTTCCGCCATACATCTTAGGGTTCTTTAATCCAATTTCCAACAACGCATTAAGAATAATTCTTGTAATAACGAGAGCTGTAAACATAGATAAAACAATACCAAGCATAAGAGTCTGAGCAAAGCCCTTAATAGGACCAGTACCTAACCATAACAATACCGCACAAGTAATAAGTGTAGTGATGTTACCATCAAGGATAGCAGAAAGTGCCTTTGCAAAACCATTCTTGATAGAAGTCTTAATAGACTTACCAAGATTAATTTCTTCCTTAATTCTCTCGAAAATGATTACATTGGCATCAACGGCCATACCTACTGAAAGTACGATACCGGCAACACCAGGAAGTGTAAGAGTAACACCGAAAAGACTCATAATAACCATTATAAGACCAATATAAATTGCAAGAGCTAAATCAGCTGCAAAACCGCAAACTCTGTAAACAATAAGCATAAATAAGAATACAAGAAGGATACCAATAGCACCACCAAATACACTTGTCTGTAATGCTTCAGCACCAAGTCTAGCACCAACTTCATTGTAGTCAACAATATTTAAGCTAAATGGTAAAGAACCAGCTCTAATCTGAGCAGCAAGAGTTTCTGCACTTTCGTTATCAAAGTCGCCAGAAATAATAGCCTTACCATCTGTAATTGCAGAATTAACTGTAGGAGCAGAAAGAAGCATATCGTCCATGTAAATGCTAATTCTCTTGTTAAGGTTAGCCTGAGTTGCATCAGCAAACTTCTTAGTACCTTCTGAATCAAAATCAAGTGTAACTACAACCTGATTATTCTGGAAAGCCTTATCAGCATTCTTAACATTTTCACCATCTACAAGTACATTACCGTTTTCATCTTTGAATGTAAGATGAGCTGCTGTACCAATTTCATTAGCAGTTGCTGCTGCATCTTCAACACCAGGAATTTCAACTCTAATACGGTTTGTATTTTCCTTTGAAACTTCTGCATCATACCAACCCTTGTATGCTACTCTTTCCTGTAACATAGAAACAGCTGCATTCATTTCTTGTTCAGTTGGATTTTCCTTGTCTGCCTGGTATACAATGTATACACCACCCTTTAAGTCAAGACCAAGTTTGATGTTCTTGTAGCTACCATAGCCTGGATTTTTCTGAGCAGTTGTAGTTTCAGTTGCTGCATCAGTACCAGTTTCGCTACCAGCTTCAGTTGTTGCTTCTGCTGAAACAAGGTGGTATTTTACTTTACCATCTTCTGTAGTAACAGGTTCACCATTTTCATTTGTTTCTGGTTCTGCCTGCATTGGAGCAGATGTTGTTGCTTCTGCGGAACTAGAAGATGCTGTAGCCTTCTTGCTACCTACGCCTAAAATAGACACAGCTGCAAGACCAGCAATAACAATAATAGTAATCAGCAGAATTAATAAACTCTTAGATTTCATTTGTGATTTTTCCTCCCTTTTATATATGTTTTCAGGATTATTCCTGAGCTTCAACAGCCTTAATCATAATGGCACACTCAATACGCTTTTTCTGCATTTCACAGCCAATTTCATAAGGAGTGATAAGGTCGCCGTGGCTATTAAATGAATTTGCAACACAGCCACCGCTACAATAAAACTTAGCCCAACACTTCTGGCACTCAGGCTTATTGTAAACATTACATTGTTCAAAATTATGGCGAATATCAGTATTTACAACCCCTGTATCTACTGTACCCATCTTGAACTCTGTTTTACCTACAAACTGATGACAAGGATATAAGTCCCCTGTTGGTGTAACAGCAAGGTATTCAGTACCTGAGCCACAACCTACAAGACGCTTAGTAACGCAAGGACCACCAGTAAGGTCAATCATAAAGTGGAAGAAATTAAACCATTGACCTTCTTTTCTTCTCTTTATAATATCTACTGCCAAATCTTCATATTCCTTGAAAATCACAGGTAAGTCTTCTTCGCTAATTGCATAAGGTTCAGCTGGATCAGCAACTACTGGCTCAACAGAAATCTGCTTAAAGCCTAAATCAGCCATATGCATTACATCTTTAGCAAAATCAAGATTGTAATGAGTAAATGTACCTCTTACATAGTAATCTGTCTGATTTCTGGAATCCGCAAGTTTTTGGAATTTAGGAACAATGTTGTCATATGAACCTTGTCCACCTGCTCTAGGACGCATTCTGTCGTTAACTTCCTTACGACCATCAAGACTGAGAACAACATTGTGCATATTCTTATTAATGTAATCCATAATTTCATCATTAAGCAATATACCATTAGTAGTAATTGTAAATCTGAAATTTTTGTTGTGTTCTTTTTCAATAGAACGAGCATATTCAACAATACCCTTTACAACCCCAAAGTTCATAAGAGGTTCTCCACCGAAAAAGTCAACTTCAAGGTTTCTTCTCTTACCAGAAGCCTTAATTAAAAAGTCAATAGCCTTTTTACCAACTTCCAAGCTCATAAGTTCTCTCTTGCCGTGGTATTCACCCTCCTCGGCAAAGCAATATCTGCACTTGAGATTACAATCGTGAGCAATATGTAAGCAAAGAGCCTTTACAACAGGGTCTCGTCTTTCAATCTTAGGAATAACCTGTGCATAAACATCTTCTGAAAAGAGCATTTTGTCTTTTTCAAGCTGTTCAATTTCGATACAGGCTTCCTTTAATTCCTGTTCAGAATATGAATCACCTAATTTTTCACAAATTTCATCAAAAGAACAATCTTTGTAAAAATCAAGTACATCATAAACCACTTTGTCTACAATATGAACAGCACCACTATTAACATCAAGCACTATGTGTAAGCCGTTCATACTATACTTGTGTATCATAAAAAATCTCCTTTTCGTGCCACAAGGGCAGAATAACACAAATTAAGCTAAGTTTAGGACTTACCCAAACTTAGCTTAAACTTAAAATAAAAAAATAAAATTATCTGTTTTCACAAGCCTGGTTAGCAACTGTACAAGAAGTCTTGCAAGCAGACTGGCAAGAAGTCTGACATTCACCGCAACCACCTGTAACTACAGTGTTCTGAAGTAACTTAGTGTTTAATGTCTTAACATGCTTCATTTCTATATCCTCCTTCGCATAAATAACTGTTTGAATTATATCACACATATTGGAATATTGCAAGTAGTAGTTCCATGGTCAATATGCAAAAAATAGCATACACAAATTTATATACTTTAACGAACTAACTACTGTCTTTCAGCAACTATTTTGCTTATTTTCTTTTTTATTCTTTGCAACGCATTATCAATGCTTTTTTCGTCTTTTTCCACTATAATAGCAATTTCAGTATACTTTTTTCCTTTAAGATAGAGTGAAAGAACTTTCTTTTCCATAGCAGACAAATTAGCCATAACATTTTCTTCAAGCATTCTCTTGCTTTCATCGTCAATGTACTTGTTTTCTGGGCTTTCGTTAGTTCTGCTTTTCAGCATTTCTATATAAGTAGCCTCCTCATCATCTTCAAATATGTTCTTATCTAAAGAATAAGACTCATTAAGAGGCTTGTGTTTCTGTCTGTTAGCAGTTTTTAATGCTGTAGCAATCTGTCTTTCAATACACATTTTTGCAAAAGGATAAAAACCTACATTTTTTTCAGCTACAAAATCCCTTATAGCCTTGTAAAGACCTATCATACCCTCTTGTATAACATCATCTTTTTCTGCCCCTGATATAAAACAGCTTTTAGAGCAAGCCATTACTAAAGGCTTGTACTTTACAAGCATATATTCCTGAGCATATTTATCCTCGCCCTTATGTATTAATTCAATAATTTCTTCATCGGTTTTAGCCTTATATTCTTCTGAATTCATTTATTCTTTCCTCTCCTTAAATCTTCTAGCCATTGAGCAGAGGCTTTATCTAAATTGTCCATAAGCATATTATTTTTGACCGGTTTGTTTTGAGCTATGTATGTTGTAATGTGCTTTTTTGTTGCATTAACTTCTTCATACAAATCTCTGGCACTCATTCTCACAGCACCTCGACCTGTAATTATCATCTGTTCCAATCCGTCAGAAGTTGCAACTGTTACATTGTAATCTCTTGAAAGCACATGGGTAGTATATTCAATATAACTGTCGGCAGTTTCTGCCTCCTTAGTATATACTACATATATACCACCCTGTTTTTCAACACTTCCCTGCCCTCCTGCAACCTTGTAAGCATCAAACACAAGAATTAAATTCATTTTCCTTACACCTTGATAATTACAAAGCATATTAATAAGGGCATCTTTGGCAGCCTCAATATTATCTTCTGCCAATTTGTTTAACTTCTTCCACGCAAAAATAATATTGTATCCGTCAACCAATAAATAATCTTTGTTCATATATTACTTAAATTTTCTCTGTCTTACTACTTCATACATAATAAGACCAGCTGAAACAGAGGCATTAAGAGAAGAAATTTTGCCATACATAGGAATACCTACTGTAAGGTCGCACTTCTTTCTTAAAAGCTCACTTACACCATTACCTTCATTACCTACGATAATACCGATACCGCCTGTAAGGTCAGCCTTAAAGTATTCTCTACCGCTCATATCAGCACAAGCAATCCAAATATTAGCCTTTTTAAGTTCATCAACTGTTCTTGCAAGGTTAGTTACTCTTGCAACAGGAACAAATTCAACAGCACCAGCAGAAGTCTTGCTAACAATAGCAGAAAGACCTACAGCGCGTCTTTTAGGAATAATAACACCATGTGCACCACAGGCATCAGCAGTTCTGATAATAGCACCTAAATTGTGTGGGTCAGTAATTTCATCACAAATAATGATGAATGGGTCTTCGCCTTTCTTTCTTGCAATTTCAAGAATATCAGATACTTCACAGTATTCGTGAGCAGGACAGAAAGCAATAACACCCTGATTATTATTACTTCTTGACATAGCAGCCATTTTTTCTCTGTCTACTTCCTGAACAAGTATACCCTTTTCTCTTGCCTTTGCAACTATAACCTTTAATGTACCTTCAATTTCGCCCTTCTTTACAAAAAGCTTGTCAATAGGCTTGTCGTGATTAAGTGCTTCAAGTACAGGATTTCTACCTTCTAACTGTAAACCGTCATCAAAAGCTGAGTTATCCTCATACTTGTTGTTAGGGTTTTCGCGTCTATCTCTGTTAGGCATAGCTCTTCTTTCAGCTCGTCTAGTATCTCCCTTGTAACCTCTCTGACCTCTTGAGTCATTCTTTCTACCACTTGCTTTTCTTCTCTCGTCTCTTTTCATTACAGCACCTCGTTTTCTACACAAATTTTAAATAGTTCCTTTAATCTTTCCAAATTTCCAGACAAATAAACATATCCGAAAATAGCCTCTACACCTGTTGCGCGTCTGTAATCTGAAACACTCTGATTTTTAGCTGTTGTAAAACTTTTGGCATTTCTACCTCTTTTCATTACAGCCATTTCAGTTTCTGTCAAAACATCTTTCAATTTTTCATACATTTCAGACTGTGACCCTGCATTTACAATGTTTCTTGATTTCTTGTTTAACTTGTTTACAGGAGCATTACCGTCTTTAAGCACATAGCCTCTGACCATAAGCTCAAAAACGGCATCTCCAATATAAGCTAATACCAAAGGAGAAAGTGACTTAGGGTCTGAATTTATTTCATTTAAAATATCCATAACTTCTCCTATTTGTATGACCAACGCACACCGGCTCTTGTATCTTCAATAACAACGCCCTTTTCTAAAAGTTCGTTTCTAATTTCGTCAGCTCTTGCAAAATCCTTGCTCTTTTTAGCAGCAGTTCTTTCGTCAATAAGCTTCTGAATTTCTTCTTCTGTAATCTTGCCTTCTTCTACCTTTTCCTCTGGAATGATACCAAGAATAGTGCAAAGTGAAAGCATTTCTTCTCTAATAACTTTTATAAATTCTTTTGAAGAATTTTCGTTGCAGTTTACATTTGCAAACTTAACTATTTCATAAATAGCAGTTACAGCATCAGCTGTGTTAAAGTCATCGTCCATAGCCTTTTCAAACTGTACTCTGAACTTATCTGACTCATCTCTTAACTTCTTTTCTTCTTCTGT
This sequence comes from Eubacterium sp. CAG:274, assembly GCA_000432155.1. Lineage (GTDB taxonomy): Bacteria > Bacillota > Clostridia > Lachnospirales > CAG-274 > CAG-274. Next base: position 45,533 of record FR888474.1, on the reverse strand, counting down.
CATTTCCCCTTGAGCATTCTTTTCAAGGAATAAAAGACTCTTGTAAGAATTTTTAATTCTGTCAAGACCGTTACCAGCAGCCTCCATAAGTTCTCTTGAGAAATTAATTGGGCTTCTGTAATGACCATTTAAAATAAAGAATCTTACAACATCATAAGGAATAGTTTCTACAATATCTCTTAATGTAAAGAAGTTGCCAAGGGATTTACTCATCTTCTTGTTATCTACATTAATGAAACCGTTGTGTAACCAGTATTTAGCAAACTGAACACCGTTAGCAGCCTCACTCTGTGCAATTTCGTTTTCGTGGTGTGGGAAAATTAAATCTTCGCCACCTGCGTGAATGTCAATAGTATCCCCAAGGTATTTCTTAGCCATTACTGAACATTCAATGTGCCAACCTGGTCTACCCTCGCCCCAAGGAGACTGCCATGCTGGTTCGCCTGGCTTTTTAGGCTTCCAAAGTACGAAGTCCATTGGGCTTTTCTTTGTTGTGTCAACTTCAATTCTTGCACCAGCCTCAAGGTCATCAATATTTTTGCCAGAAAGCTTGCCGTAGTCTGGGAAAGACTTTGTGTCATAGAAAACACTACCATTTACTTCATATGCGTGACCCTTTTCAATAAGTGTCTTTATCATTTCGATAATTTCTGGCATTTCCTCTGTTACCTTAGGATTGTAAGTTGCTGGTTCAACATTAAGACCCTCAGCATCTTTTTTAGCCTCTGCAATATATCTTTCAGAAATTACAGTTGACTCAACGCCTTCTTTAATAGCCTTGTTGATAATCTTGTCGTCTACATCAGTAAAGTTCTGAACATACTTTACCTCATAACCCTTGTATTCCATATATCTTCTGATAGTATCGAAGATAACATAAGGTCTTGCATTACCAATGTGAATGTAGTCATAAACTGTAGGACCACAAACATACATTTTTACCTTGCCTTCTTCAAGTGGTACAAATTCTTCTTTTTTTCTAGTAAGTGTATTATAAAGCTTCATAATTGTTTCTTTCCTCCTCGCATTTTTTAAGTTCGGTTTCCAGTTCATTTATTCTCGCAGTTAATGCGTCAATTTCGCTACCTACTGGGTCATCAATCTTTTGGTCTAAAGAGTCAGCCGGACATTCTTTTTCTGGTGCATTTTTAGCTACAACCTTACCTGGAACACCAGTAACTGTTGTAAATGGAGGCACATCCTTTACAACAACAGACCCTGCACCAATCTTAGAATTATCCCCTACATTGATTGGGCCAAGAACCTTTGCTCCAGAACCAATCATAACATTGTTACCAATAGTAGGGTGTCTTTTACCTACATCTTTGCCAGTACCACCAAGAGTTACCCCTTGATATATTGTAACATTGTTGCCTACTTCAGCAGTTTCCCCAATTACAACTCCCATACCATGGTCAATAAAAACATCTTTTCCTATTTTTGCACCGGGATGAATTTCTATACCAGTTAAAAGTCTTGAAAACTGTGAAATAATTCTGGCAAGAAAGAAAAGACGGTGGTTGTATAACCTGTGGGCAATTCTGTGAAATACCATAGCCCAGAAAGACGAATAAAGAATAACCTCTATAGAGCTTCTTATAGCTGCATCTTTCCTCTTAATATTTTTAACATCTTCCCCTGTTGTAAGTGCCACATAAATAACAAAGAGAATGACCAAAATTAAAAATAATCTGCCAATCACAAATATTTCTCCTTTCAAAAAAATAAAACTCCGCCTGCATTAGAGACGAAGTTTCGTGGTTCCACTCTAGTTAGGGATATACCCTCACTCAAAAACCGTAACGCGGTCAACGTGTTAAGCTACTTTGTTTCACTTAACCAGCTCCGAAACGCACTTCGTATTTCTTTCCCGCAGTCTGCTCACACCAAATTGCCGACCTCTCTGTGCGTTCCGTAAATACTACTTTTTTCTTCTCAGCCTTTACATATACAATCATTTTAACATAAAATAGGATATTGTCAACCAAAATTACATTAATTTATTGTAAGATTTTACTTGCTCAAAAGACAAACAGCCTTTGAAGAAATACCCTCTTTTCTACCTGTAAAACCAAGTTCTTCTTCTGTAGTGGCTTTTACATTTATATCATCTACACTAATACCTAATACATCAGCAATATTCTTTTCCATTTGGTCTACATAAGGACGCATTTTGGGAGCTTGTGCCACAATAATAGAATCAATATTTACTATACTATAGCCCATTTCATAAACCTTATCTTTTACAAAGCCTAAAAGTTTAAGACTACTTATATCCTTGTATTGTGGGTCTGTATCTGGAAATAATTTACCTATATCTCCTAACTTTACAGCACCAACTAAAGCGTCCATAATAGCATGAACAAGAACATCAGCATCAGAATGACCTAAAAGACCTAATTCATAAGGTATCTCAACGCCACCCATAATGAGTTTTCTGTTTTCTGCTAATTTGTGAACATCGTAACCTAAACCTACTCTTAATCCCATTGTTAATCTTCCTTTCTAAGTGAAAATTCGCAACCACAGTATTCCTGTCGGTATAAATCATACTCTTTTGAAAGTATAATAGAACGCTTGTAGCCCTCACGCTTTTTAAAATCTCCAAAAAGGTACTCTACGCCGTACTTTTCGCCAATTTCTTTTCCAAGCTCGTTTAAAAGCTGAGAATTTTTATGTGGCGATACAGAAAGTGTAGTTGTGAAATAGTCATACTTTCTCTCTTTTGCCAATTCAGCAGTTTTTTCAAGACGAAATCTGAAACATTCAGTACATCTTGCTCCACCCTCCGGTTCATTTTCCAATCCTTTTATATTTTTAATGAAATCATTGTGTTGATAATCTTCAAAAATCAAGTCTACAGGATTTTCAAAAGGCATATTTTCTACAACTTTTTTCTGTTCCCTCAATCTGTGTTCATATTCTTCCTGAGGGAAAATATTAGGGTTGTAGTAAACTACTGTTATTTTAAAATATTTAGACAAATATTCCAACACATATGTGCTACAAGGGCCACAACAGCTATGAAGCAAAAGTGTTGGAATTGTGCCTTTTAATTCTTCTATTTTTTTATCTAAAACAAGCTGATAATTTACCTTCATAAACTTCTCCTTTGCATACCCAATAATTTTACAACATCATATATTCTTTGTCAATCAATGTGTTTTACAATAATAAGTCTTTGTCCCGGATAAATTAAATCAGGATTTTCAATGTCATTTACAGCCAAAATATCCTCTACTGTAGTATTAAATCTCTTTGCCAACTTCCAAAGAGTATCTCCCTTTTGAACTGTGTAAATTATAAAAGCTGCAATACCATCTATAACAGCCCTATCCATAGGTTCAATATTTACATCTGTAGCCAATACAGCGCAAATCTTTTCTGTAACTATGGTATTTGTGTTTAAAGCACACCTTACTTCAACTTCCCTGTCAGAAATCATATTAAAACCAATGTGGGATAATACACAATCCACATCAGCTTTCATACCCTCCTCTGCACCTCTTGCCTCTACAGTCTGAGAAAAAGGAACAGCACCATTAGCACAGTAAACCGGCATTGTATCATCGCCTGTAACATATAATATGCTCACATTAATTACACCGTCAATAACAACTTTGTTGTCAAAAATACTAATAACATAAATATATGGAGTGCCTACAGCTTTTATAATCTGTAGCATAGCTGGACAGTCATTGTCTATTGACACAATATCCTTTACAGGGCATTGACTTTTATTTCTGCACACCTCTCTGTCATAGCATAAAGTTTCATTTTCCATTGTGATATTGTTATTTACAGAATAGGCGTCTTCTAAAATCTCATTTTCCTGTGTTGCATAAGCCTCAATACAAGCATTTATAACAAATTCCAAATTAACAATTCTGTTTTCCCCATTTTCATCTTCTGAAACATCATAGTAAAAATCAGTTATTGTCAAATCTGTATTTATTTCCATATTAGGCTCTACATCTTCTGTTTCAATCATACCGTCAAAAGGAATGTCAATGTCAAAAACCTCTGGCACAGAACTTTCATTACTTGTGTATAGCATTGATGCTGTAATATCTCCTGAAATTTTCACACTATCCTGTGACGGAACAGCCTCAGTATTTAATAAAGTGGGTTCAATACTTATTATTTCATCAATAGGCAATTTAGTTGGAGGTATTGCAACTTCTTCCTTTATATTTATTTTTTCAGTTTTTGAACAAATGTTTTTTGTAGTCTTTATTGTAGTCAATTTCTGCTGATTTTCAGATAAATCATCAATACTTGAAACAGCATTAATTTCTACAACTTCATTTACATCAGCAAAAGCATTTCCTGATATTTTGTAATTAATCTTTCTTTCATTTAAAATTCCTGTATCAATATTTTCAATAGTACACTTTAATTTAGGCGACATATTTTCCTCAATGCCACTTATAGCTATAAAATCATTAATTTCAATATCCTTAGACATTGTATGTAATTTTTTATTTTCGCCCTTTGATAAATAGAGGCAATCTAAAGCAATATGACCTCTGTAATTTAATCTACCATCAGCAATATTTGTACTGTCTATTACAACATTTCCGGAAGTTCTCAATATTTTTTCAATATCCGGCTTGTTATCAGGTACAATAATATCTCCTTCTTGTAAAAACTGCACATTTTCTCTAGCTGTCAATCTGTTAGCTGAAACAGCGGTTGTCTTTATTTCCATAAAAAATAACCTCCCCGAAACTATAGTACAATACAACTTATGTTCAGAAAGGTTATTTAATACTTTTTATTTTATTTTAGCTAAAACTTTATCAGTTATTGAAGTAAATTCTTTTGCAATTTCTTCCTTAATCTGGTCATCACCATTGTTAGCCATATTTGCTACTGAAATATCTGTAGGAAGTTCTCCAAGTAATTCAATGTTGTTAATATGAAGGAAATCATCAACAGAACTCTTTTCGTGGAGAGAAATCTTTTCTCCACAATGAGGACAGAGAATATAACTCATATTTTCAACAACACCTAATACAGGAACTTTAAGCATCTTAGTCATGTTTATTGACTTGTTTACAATCATAGATACCATATCCTGAGGAATACTTACCATTACAACACCTGTTAAAGGAATACTCTGCATTACAGTAAGTGAAACATCGCCAGTTCCTGGAGGCATATCTACAATAAGAAAGTCAATATCACCCCAAAGAGTTTCGTTCCAGAACTGTGTAACACAGCTAGAAAGCATAGCACCTCTCCATACAACAGGCTGATTTTCATCTTCTATCATAAAATTAAGACTTATAACCTTAATTCCGTCTTTGTTTTCAACTGGAATAATCATATTGTTCTGAGCATAAGCTCTTTCTCCAGCAAGACCCATAAGACGACCAGCACTAGGACCTGTAACATCAGCATCTAAAAGACCAACGCTGTAGCCTTTTTTCTTTAATTCCTTTGCTAACATGGCAGAAACTGTAGACTTACCTACACCACCTTTACCACTCATAACACCAATAACATGCTTAACTTTGTTAAGTGGATTGTTCTTTACACCACAAGTGCCACTGTCGTTTCCACACTTGCCATGTGATGGACATGAACTGCAATCACTCATATTCTTACCTCCGTTTATCATAATCTTTCCCCATTCTACATCAATTATTCTCTTTTGTCAAAACTATATAAAAAAATAGCCACTTCAAAAAAAGTAGCCATTTAATCTAACATAATTTCATATACATAGGTAAATTTGCATTAATCTCTGCTTTATTCTCTTTTTCCATATATTCTTCAAACTCTAAAAAACCATTTCTTTCGTAAAATCGAATTTTTTCTCTATTTGCATATAAAAGTATAAAATTCACTAAAATACTTTTCTCAGAAATTTCAACACAATGTCTTATAACTTCAGCCAATATACAATCACTAAAATAGTAATGGTTCTCCCTATCTATAGCCGTTTCAGACTCATTGTCATAATGCAATTTTTGGTAACTCTTATCAATAGCAAAAACATCTGTTTTAGCCGATGGCAAAAGTTCCATATAATTTGTTTCAGTATGAATAATAGCTGACGCAGCTAAAGATACAACAGCAATAATTTTATCTTTTTTGTCATCAACAAATTTAAAAATCAATCCATCTTCATTTTTAACTTGTCCATTTACAATTATTTCATTATGTATATAATAATTTAGTTTAAAATTATCACAATCAAACTCTTTCAGTTTTATATACTGTCTGTAACATTAAGCAAGGAAATAGAATAATCTATTTCCTCACCATACTTATATCCATACATTTGTTACTTTTCAGATTTACTATGACATTTCTTATTTGTAAATTTTTCAAATTTTTCCATAACTTTCTTAAAATTACTATTATCCTGATTTAAAAAAGCCTCTGCCTTATCACTCTTTAAAACAAATGCGTGATTTAAAGGTTTTGTTGCTGTTGCCATAGTATCCTCCTCCATTCTGTTTTTTTGATTGTTTTCCATATGAATCCTCCATATATATTAATATAAGAAGTATTCCCAATCTTAACAAAATAATCTCCATTTATTTCATAATTATTATACTATATCTAACACTCAAAAAACAATATTAAATATATACAAATTTTATTCTGCCAACCTCTCCAAAGCCACATAAATTTGGGAAATCTGATACCATGTTGCTAGGTCAACAATTCCTGTCTGTGGCATATTAAAAATATTCTGAAAAGCCTTTACGCTTTCCACAGTAGCCTCCCCATATATTCCGTCTACAGCAAGTCTAGGAATAGCCGAATAAGTTCTTGATATTGTATTAAGCTGTGATTGTATAGTCCTTACATCATTTCCCCTTAAACCAATAGTAAGATTTTCCCCAGGAAAACTTACAGGAACACCACTTACACTTTCAGCCTGTTCAAGGTAAATATCATCACCATAGTAATACCTTAATATATCCATAGCCGAATAGCCCTGTTCAGCCAAAGCAGCACTACCCCATTGACTTAACCAGTTAGGACAAACTACATTTCTTCCGTCACAGTATTGTGCAAAAAGAGGTTGTATTTCTCCCTCTCTTTTAATATAGTTGGTAAACATTTCATCTACAATTATGCTTATATCCTCATATATAGTTCTGCCATAGTTAAATGCCTGGTCATATCTTGTAGAATTTGTAATAGTAAAGTTATAGCCCTTGTTTCTGTACCATTCTGTAAAAACCCTGTTTAAAACAAAAGACTGTATAGCAAGGACATTTGCCCTAATAGCTGCCTCGTCCCAAGTAGAATAAATTTCACTTGATGCCACATTTTTAATATAGTCCTTGTATGGCACATAGTAAACATCACCACCACCACTAGGAGGCCCGTCTTTTACAACAACATATTCAGGAATTACAACCCTGTCTAAAACAACAAAACCAGTTTCCGGAGGTATTTCTTTAACTTCCTCCTCTGGTTCTTTTTCCGGATAATCTCCCCAAAGTACCGGTGGAGGAATATTTATCACAATTTCGCCTTGACCAGCTGTCATAGCTACATTTTGTAGTGCCTCTGTGCCAGCAAAAACCTGAACTCCATT
>FR888474.1:0-37938 GCA_000432155.1 Eubacterium sp. CAG:274 | reverse complement strand
AACTCCATTTATAACCACATCTTTAAACCCGTCAGCTGTTATTCTGATATTATATGAAGAATAAGGCTGAGGTTCTCCAACTCCAAGAGAATACTCTGCCGGAGGTGCTTCCAAAGTAACAGGAATAGTTTTGCCTGACTCATTAGTATATAATGTATATAACTCCTGACCTGTATCATCAGATATAACAACTTTACCACTTGTTATAGGCTCTGCTCCGCCTATAGTCAGCTGAACAGCTAAAGTTCCCTGAGCCAAAATACCACCTCAAAAAATTATATATATATTTTATTCAGCAAATTTAATACCGTTCTATTTTTTATAATCTCCCATATTATTACCCTCGTTGACAACCCCTGTTTTTAATGTTATCATATGCTTAATTAGTGCATTTTAACTACTTTAAGGAGGTATTTTATGGGTGGTTGGTTTAACATTGACTCCAAATTTTATAGATTTTGCTCATATATTGGAGATTTCATAATATTAATGGTGCTTTGGGCTATTTTTTCACTTCCTGTCATTACTGTAGGAGCATCTACAACAGCAGCTTACTATGTTGCTACTCGTCAGCTTTCATCAAGAGAAGGTTACATTTGGAAAGATTTTTTAAAGAGTTTTAAATCCAATTTTATACAATCAACACTTTCAACAATTATATTTGGTATAATAGGTGCTGTAATATATATTAACATTGAATTTTTAGAGAAAAGCTCAATATTTTTCCCAGTTCAGTTTGTACTTTTATACGAGCTTACAATAACTGTGATTTACACTTTTCCATTACTTTCAAGATTTAATTTTAAGTTTTTTAAGCTCCTTAAAACAGCCTTTTTAATGGCAAATAAACACCTTTTAACAACTATTTCCTGCCTTATACTTTTAGGTGCTGGTTTTACATTGATTACAAGGTCATTAGGTGTGCTTTCCATAAGCTACACTTTTCCAATATTTTTTGTAGTTCTTTTTTGTATGGGATTGTATATATTTGTATCAAGCCTTATGTTTATGAAACTTTTCAGAAAATATGTACCTGATATGGATAAAGACCCAGAGGAAATTTTTTAGCACAACCATTTTAAAATATTTACAAATTTTTAGTGATTATTTGTTGTATTTTATCATTTATTTTTCATAATTAATACATATTTTTCCATTGTAAATAAAATAATGCTGTGCTATAATGTATTCGTAAGCGTAGTGTAGTAGTAAAGTGTTTAAGGAGATTTTTAATGAATAAGGTTATCGGTTCAAGAGTTGACCTAAATGATGATAACAATAAATATGCAGTTGAGTTCCGTACCTATATAGAAGATTTGTTTGATAACGATACAGTTCAAAAACTTGACCGCTTTACTCAGCATTTTCATACTTCAAGATTACAGCACAGTCTTAATGTGTCATACTATAGCTATCGTATAGCTAAGGTCATTGGTTGTGATTGTCGTGCCGCTGCCAGAGCTGGTCTTTTACACGACCTTTTCTGGTATGATTGGAGGAATAAAAAAACTCCACAGATGCACGCATTTCTCCATCCAAGACTGGCTCTTAAAAACGCAAGTAAGATTACAGAACTTTCTTCAAGAGAAGAAGATGCTATTTTAAAGCATATGTGGCCACTCTATAGAGGTATTCCAAAGTATAAGGAATCTTACGCAGTTACACTTGCCGACAAGTATGCTGCTACTTTGGAAATTGGTTACCAATGGAGTAATACAGCTGCTAAAAAAATTGTATCATTAGTTTCATCAATTATCTAACAAAAAAAGCAATCGCCAAAACGATTGCTTTTTTTATTGCAAATTTTCTTATTTGTTAAATAATATAATGGCTACAATACAACTAAGGAGTATAAATACACCTATAGCCATACCCCAAGCATTGAAACCACCTTTACTATGATTCTCAGACTGAGGAATAAGATTAGCCTTTCTAAGAGCAGTTACAATAGGCTTGTAAAGTAATAAAGTAAGGGCAGTATTTATACCACCTTTTAATAAATTAACCGGCAATATTGCTGGTATAAGGAGTGGAACTACCTGTTCTCTAGGCACACCCATATATATTGGTGTAATAATATAGTTCCATAAAAGCATAATTGCTGTCATAAAAACAGTACCTAAAACAAGTCCAAATATAGCGTGTCTTATGCTGTGCTTTCTTTTATAAAAATATGTAGCTGTACAAGCAAAAGCTGCACTAGATAAAAAGTTCATTATAAAACCTATGTAACCTGTTGTACTTAAAGTAAACATTTCTACAAAAGATACTGCTAAACACATAACTAAAGCAGAAACTGGTCCAAAAAGATAACCACCTATTGTAAGAACAATGTCCTTTGGGTCATAGGTTATAAAGTCTACAGCCGGAATAATTGGTATTCTACATACTGCAACAGCCACAAGAGCTATGGCACAAAGCATAGCCATCATAGTCATTTTTCTAGTTTTATTCATATTTCAACCTCCGTTCAAACAAAGTAATATTATCACATTTGTATTTGTATGTCAAAAATACTTGCTGTAATTTTCAAAAAAATTTTCATTCAATACTATACAAAATACCGAAGTTTTTAATATTTCTACATTTTTATTAATAAAACTGTAGAAATTTGTAACATAGTATGTTAATATGTATTCTAGCAAATATGTAACAAATGCAACGAGGTGGTATTTTTGAGTAGTATTAAAGAAATTGTATTAAAAACTGGTCTTTCCCAGTCTACTGTTATGAGGGTACTTAAAGGCAGTACAAATGTAAAACCAGAAACTATGGAAAAAATTTTCAATGCTGCAAAAGAAATAGGTTACGAAATCAATCGTACTAAGTCTACTATTGGTGTAATATTGACTAGCGATGACAATATTTATTATAACAGCCTTATTGACAGCATTAAATTATCAGCAGAGAAAATCTCTAGCTTTAATTACAATGTAATATTGGAAACTATGAAAGGCTATGATATAGAGCGTCAAATTAATCTTCTTGACCAGCTTAGTGAAAAAGCCGAAGTTATCATTATTACCCCAATTAATCACCCTGACATTATAAATAAAATAAACGAATTAACTGATAAGGGTAAAAAAATTATTACATTAAACTTTGATGTAGAAAATAGTAAAAGATTATATCATATCGGTGTGGATTACATTAAGGTAGGTCGTTTAGCCGCTAATCTTATGGGGCTTATTGTTAAAGAAAATTCAAAAGTAGCCCTATTATATGGTTCTGACAATGTTTTATGTCATAAAGAAAGACTTGATGGCTTTAGAGATTATATAAACCAATACAGACCTGATATAGATATTGTTACAACAGTTAAAAATTCAGATAATGATGAAGACGGCTATATTACAACAAAAAAGTTGTTAGAAGATTACCCTGATATTAACGCCCTTTTCATTTCTTCTGGTGGTATTTCAGGTATTTGTAAAGCCATTAAAGAAGCTAATAAGGTTGGTAAAATTACTATTGTATCTACTGGCAGAAACCCTGTAATAGAAAGCCTTATAAAAGACGGCATTGTAACTGCTACAATATCTCAAAATCCAGCTGAACAGGGCAAAACGGCTATACTTACTGCTTTTAATATGATGACAACAAATAAAGTTCCAGACTTTGATAAACACTTTGTGGATATTAATGCAGTTTTATTAGAAAATTGTAATTGACAATATTTTAGGTTTGTGCTATAATAATCGCTCGGTAAAAAGAGCTATGGTTTTATTGGAAACGGTACACAGCATTGCTGTGGTTATGAACAACACAGAATTCTTTTTAATAATATATTATTTTATTTAAGAAGGAGAAAAAAACAATGCCAAAAAATTTAGGTCAAAGTGTCGTTTTCGGTGTACTTATGGTTATAGTAATGGTTTATTTTATGATTTGCTATAACATTTCTATGGATATGGGAGGTCTTACTCCTACAGTATTCCTTTTAGCCCTTGAGGAACTTCCAATTATGGCAGCTATTGCTTTTGTATTAGAGTTTGTTGCTTTAGGAAAACTTGCTAAAATATTAGCCTTTAGATTTGTAAACCCAGCTACTGATAAGCCAATGGTAATTATTTTAGCCATTTCAGCAATGACTGTTTGCTGTATGTGTCCAGTAATGAGCTTTATTGCTACATTAATGCACAGTGGTACACAAGCACTTTTCACAAACTGGTTACAGAAATGGTTCTTCAACTTTGCCCCTGCCCTCTTATGGCAGATATTCTTTGCTGGTCCTATTGTAAGATTTGTTTTTGGTCTTATCTTTAGAGAACGCAAAAGCAAGGTAGTAGCAGAAGAAGCCTAAAAAGTTATAAATACTCAAAAACGCATTGGATTTTGTTCCAATGCGTTTTTTAATTTCATTTTCTAATTCCACAGTTCTAGGACTATTAATTGTTTTTCCTATATTTTCAGCCTTTATAGTAATTTATGTTGTGGTTTTAGTGGTTTTAGTTATTTTTCTCTTTTTTATAAATTTAACTAATTTATATTTTTATACAAATCCATTCTATAACATATAGTATCATACTGATTAGTTGCAATTCTAAAATCTCCACCGTAAGGCAATTCAACATAAACATATCCATTTTTGATTTCGTTTCGTTCTGTTTTAACAAGCTCATTAGTGTTATTATCAATCACTCTAATGTAATTATCATTATTATTTACATTACCAATTAATAAGCCTAATGTGCACTTGTCATCACACTTAAAGTTTATATTATAAAAATGGTTGTTTACAAATAATATATTTTTACTATAGATAGAGCCATTATATATAACTTTAGGAGAGTTTCCTATATTAATAATATTATCCATAGCTCCTCTTAATATAAATCCGTCTTTGGAATATTCCTCTGTTAATTTATATCCTGATAAATCTCCTATATTTAATGAGCCTATTTTTTCAAGAGCCTGTGAAGTAGATTCTTCTGTAACGGTTTCAATATTTTCTGTGCTGGTTTCTGTAGTTACCTCAGTTGTTATTGGATTTGTAATATTTTCTATATTATAACTACTGTCAAGAGATTTTTGTAATATGTGTGCTACATCAATAGAATCTATTACATTATTATGGTCTATATCAGCATATTTTAAATCAACACTTTCTATAGGAATATATGATTTATTTAATACATACTGAAAAAGCAAAGCCGAATCAGAAGCAGTTACCTCTCCATCAAGGTCTATATCCCCTGTATAACTTTTTGGTTCTTCACTTCCACCCTTTATTAATCCACTAATAGCTGTATTTATACTACTAAGACTGTTATCTACATCACTTTGTGTACTTTTATTATTTCCAAGTACAGTTTTTGCTTCATTAACAGCAGCCATAAGAGCTTTCCAACTACCAGTTGTATACTCTCTTGAATTTAACATATCTACATATTTTATTTTTTCCTTTATATCCTTTGTAGATAAATTAATTTTATTTTCAACTAAACTATTGGCATATACTTCAATATTTGTATAACCATTTTTCAACTGAATAGCATCACTACTATCATTAGGATTTAAACCATGTTCATTTTCCCAATCATCTGGAATACCATCATTGTCAGAATCTAATTGACTATTACCATAAAGAGAATCATATCCACCCACATCATTTGGTGAATCAACAAAACCTACTCCACTTTTATTACCTGTAGGTAGAGTACCATTTTTTACATCATCTACAACTCTTTTGTCAGTATTATCTCTGTTATAGCTTGCTCCTGCCTCTTGTAAAACCCTGTTATAAGCCTCCTGTGCTGTGTCAGTGCTTATAGGATAATCTTCTATATACTCATTATTAGATTTTAGAACACCATCTACAACTACTCCATCAGTAATATTTTCACATTTGTTCCACTTGGTGCTATCTATTTCCTTAGTAACACCTTGCCAGTTATCAGCTGTCAATGCAGCATTATTCTCCATAATATTGCCATCGACATAAAGAGTTGTTCCTCCACCTATTCCTTTTGTTCCTCTATAAATTTCAAAAAATCCTATTCTTTTTGCCATTTCAGTTGGTTTATAATAATTGTTTATTAAATTAACTCTTGTACCATTTTCTCCACCGTAAGAACTATTTAATCCCCAATTATATATTACATTATTTCTTACATCTATTAAGTTGTCTGTATCCAAAGAATCTTCATATGTATGTACAGTTTGACTTGTTCCTATTCTAGGTACTCTACTATCATGTGTGGCAATAAGGTTGTGATGAAAACTTGCATTTATACCACCCCAAATACCACCATATCCATGGCTTCCTTTTTCATGATAAGACTCTTTTAAGCTTTCACTTATTATGCACCATTGTGCAGTAAAATTCTTATTTTGATAAGCACTTAAACATTCATCTTGACACCAACTTATTGAACAATGGTCAATTATAATATTTTGTCCACGTCTTATACCTAACGAATCTTCCTGTGTATTGTGGTCATCACCCATTCTAAATCGTAAATAACGCATTATGATGTTGTCAGCATTGGACAACATAACTGAATCTCCACCTATACAAATGCCTTCACCCGGTACAGTTTGTCCTAAAACTGTAATATTACTTTTTTGAATTTTAACTGGTGTCTTTAACATTACTGTACCTGCAACATCAAATACAATTATTCTATTTCCTTCAGAAACTGCATCTCTAAAAGAGCCTTCTCCACTGTCATTCAAATTAGTAACGTGGTAAACTACAATAGAATTTCCGCCTCTTGCTCCTGAGGCATACATGCCACCACCTTCTGCTCCCGGAAATGCTGGTAATCTATCTTCTGCAAAAGCAGAAAAGTTTATTACAGATAATCCTAATATAAAAGCCAACGTACCTGATAATATTCTTTTTAACTTCATAAAACCCCTCCTATTGTCTAATCTACATGTTTCCTATCCCTTACCTTAAAACCATGTTGATATATTTTTAATTATTTAATTATAAAAATAATCTATTTCAAATCAAAACTCCTTAACAGCTAATACTATTCAAAAATAGACTAATCCAAATCAATAATCTTCCCCTTCCTCTTAGCCTTTAATAATATACTCTATCAGTACATTATTATAATTTACATCCTTAGGTAAGAAATATATATATTAATAATTTACTACTAATATGTAGAAAATCACTATATATTTCTATATAAAAACACCTTACACTTTATATAATTTATTCAAACATTATATCACAAAATATAAACCTGTACTATATATTATACATTATTTTTTCACATTGTCAATTTATTAATATAAATTTTGCTGTATTTTTACTTAGTTAAATGTAAAGATTTAATATTTTTTTAATTTCACCCCTTTTCTAATGTTACACTTTCATTACATCCCCTCAACATTATTGATAACCTGCCTTATTTTTTGTATAATAATCTCATATTGAAATTTAATAACAGTACAAAATTATTTCAAGGTGAAAGATTATGAAAAGATTTATTTCTGCAATACTTGTAACCATTATTGCTTTAATTTCTCTATCTGGCTGTTTAGGTAAAGGTGGCGACTATGTTGCCGAAATTGGTAACACAAAAATAAGTCGTGGCGAATTTATGGTTTATCTGATAGAACAGAAGAAAAATTTCGAAGAACAAGGTGGTTCAGATATATGGGAAGCTGATTTTGACGGAGTAAGTGCCATAGAGGTAGCAAAACAAAATGCCCTTGACTCTATTACTATGGTAAAAAGTGCGGTAAAGCAAACTGACTCTTTAGGAATTAAACTTGATGAAAAAGATATATCTGATATAGACAATCAAACTAAAAGTCTTATGAGTGAATTTTCATCAGAAGAATTAACTGAATTATCATTAGACTATGATAAAATTCATTCTATATTAGAAGAAAGTGCTTTACAGAGCAAGGTTTACGACTATGTTACTTCCAATTATGTTGTAAATTCAGATGAAATGAATAAATATATTGAAGAATATAAAAAGAAAAATGCCGGAGAATTTAACACATATACTGTACAGGAGCTTTTTGTACAGGGAGATGTTGAAGGCAGCAACCAAAACTATACAAAGGCACAAGATGCCTATAATAAAATTAAAAATGGTGCTGATTTTTCATCTGTAGCTAAAGAAATTTCTCCAGATTTAAATACAAATTCTAAAACATTGGATATAAATCTCTATGGCGAAGATGTTCTTCAATCTATTTATAAAACAGCTAAAGGTAATGTGACTTTTATTTCTGCTACTGACGGCTACTATATCTTTAAAGTAAATGATATTACTCCAACAGATAATACCGATAAAATAAAAGAACTAGAAAATCAGTATACAGAAAGCAAAAAACAACAAATATATCAGGCTCAAATAACACAATGGTCTGGTAACACTTCTGTTAAGAAAAACGAAGATGTTTGGAACTCAATAACATCATTTTAATAAATTCCCTTTTTACTAAATAAACAGTAAAGAGGGAATTTTTTTATTTTAATATCAAAATTTGCAAACTATAAGCATATACTTAATTGTAAGTACAGGAGGTGCTTTATGCTCCTGAATTTTTTGCAATTTAATTCTATGGTAGCTTATACTTCAACAGCCTTTCCTGAACCTCTTTCTCCTGAGGAAGAAGAAAAATACATTGACCTTATGCTAAAAGGCGATACCAATGCTAGAAACATTCTTATTGAGCATAATCTAAGGCTTGTTGCCCATGTTGCAAAAAAATATACTAATTATCAAAAAGATAGTGACGAGCTAATATCTATAGGTACTGTAGGACTTATAAAAGGTATTTCAACTTATAAAAATACTAAAGGCAGTCGACTTGCTACCTATACAGCCAGATGTATAGACAATGAAATTCTGATGTATTTGCGTTCGGCAAAAAAGCTCCAAAACAATATTAGCTTGCAAAGTGCCGTAGGCATAGACAAAGAGGGAAACGAAGTAACACTTGAAGAAAAACTTGCTGACCCAACACCATCTGTTGAAGAAACTCTTTCCAGTAACGCAGAGCAAAAGGTCCTTCAATCTCTTATAGATAAAGTCCTTACGAGCAGAGAAAAATTTATAATAAATCTAAGATATGGTCTTAATAACACACAGGAAAAAACTCAAAGGGAAATAGCCTCATCTATTGGTATTAGCCGAAGTTATGTATCTCGAATAGAGAAAAAAGCATTGTCAAAACTTCGTAAGGCTATGAACGATATTTTTGAGTAAAAAAAGGAACGCCCGAAAGCGTTCCCTACATAATCATCTATTAAAATATCTGACTAAAAATTCCTGATGGATTAACTGTGTTATTCTTTGCCCAGCTTACAAGCTCATCAGAAGCATTTCTTACATTTGTTTCAATAGTGCTGTAATTAGATGGCTTTGAAACCTTTACAGCCACACCACTTCCGGCAGTTGGCAAATCATCTGACTTACTATAATTCCAACCAAGTACATTACTGAAAGCTTTAGCTGTTGTACCACTTAAATGATAGTTGTAACCATTGTCAAAAGACAAGCAATTTTTAAGTTCTACATTACACTTTGCATTGTTCTTATCAAAACCTGCAGATGTGTGGTCAAAAGAAATACAATTTACTAAAGTTCTTTCAGAAATTGACTGAGTATAGGCACTACCTAACTTAAAGCCGTTAGGATTTCCACCCCAGTTTGAGCTACTACAGTAATTTGTAATACTTAAAGTACCCTTTGAACTAGGAATAGAAACACTTAACTTGCTGTCTAAAGTTGATAAATAAGTGCTTGAACTCATTGTTCTTGAACCTAAATTACCATTGTTATAGTCACTTACGAAACTATTGTAAACATCAGAAGACACAAGAGCCTTAATTCTTCGTATTACTGGAAGGTTTTCATCAAGAGTTTTGCCATTTACATAATCTGTATAACCTAATTGTAAAGGTGCTGAACCATTACCCCAGCAAATACAATTTTCATACACATTTTTGTATGTCCATCTGTTAGGATTAAAGTTCTGTTTGCTTGATGGATAGTCAAAACTGTCCCAACCGTCATCACTATTTTCCCAAGAATAGCAGTTTACAAAAGTATTCTTTGAATTCTGGAATTCAGAAGCTGATGTAACTTCCTCTGGACCAGCACTTAACTTAACAGCAAAACCGTCAGCATTACTACCTAAAGTGTATACATCACAGTTTCTGTAGCTGTAAATATTTTCAACGGCATTGTTGTATGCACCACCTGTAATCTGCATACCACTATCGTTGTTGTATCTTAAAATACAGTTTTTAACTTCATTTCCTGTTACTTCTGAACCCTTTATCTGAATACCATTGTCATGGGCAAATTCAATTACAAGGTTTCTGACAACATTATCCTTACTTGTAATTCTCAAACCTACATCACCGTCAGATGAAGAAGCATTTATAATATCTGTACCCTTACCTACCATATTTTCAAAATTAAGAACTGGTAAAACACCATTTTCATCAGGAACACCTATAATAGACTGTTCGCCCTTTGATAACTTAATCTGTTCTTCACAATCAATGTCATTCATAACATAAATTTTAGCATTGGCAGTATTAAGAGCTGTTGCAAGACTACTGTAGTCCTTAACTTCTACACCGTCAGCTGTATTTACAGTAGTAGTTTCAGTTGTTGTAGTAGTTGTTGTTTCTGTAGTAGTTTCAGTTGTAGTTGTTATTACTACATCACTGCCTAATTTTACAACAGGCTTAGAAACTGTAAGATTTCTAGCATTATCACTTACAGCTGTTACATTGTAAATAGCATTAATAGACTTTGCTGTAATTGAGCCTGTAACTGTCTTTCCATTTACAGTAAGCTGTACTGCACCCATATCTAAATCAACTACAAATTCATAAGTATACTTCTGATTTGCTGTAATAGCTAAATCAGTTGAAACATATGTACCGTCACTTAAACAAAGAGAAATATTCTTGTCAGCATCTGTACCAAGAGCAAAATAAACACTATTTCCATCTGAATCATTACCTAAAACTCTTGCAAACGCCCACTTACTTGAAGCCTTTGAAGGTGTAGCATATCCAGTAATTGTAACTTTGCCTGAAGAAATTGTATCAAAACTGTTCTTCCATGTAGCTGAACAATTTGTTGATGTATCCTTTAATAAATAATCGTCTGTGTCAGACTGATATACAACCTCTGCCACCCCGTCTGGAGTAACGCCACTAGGTTCATAACCTGCAACTGTATCAAGAGCAACACCCTCTGTTGTTGTTTCAGTTGTTTCCTCTGGCACATACTGATTGTTAAGTATTGCAACTGCATCTAAGGCATTTACAACACCGTCATTGTTATAATTAGCTGCTGCAAGTTGGTCAGCATCAGTAATTGTGCTTACACCATTAATATGCTTTAAAACAATAGCGGCATCTGCTTTATCAACTTTTCCGTCATTGTTTACATCGCCCTTTTTGTGAGCAGTTGTGCTGTAAGTCAATGACATAGATGAAAGAGTTATACCACTACCAGCAGAATAAATGTAAAGATTTTCACCTACACCTGTGTAGTTGAAAGTACCAGTTCCATAGCTTGAACCTGTAGCAATTCTGCCATATTCAGCACCGTTGCTATTAGCCAATACAAGGTATCTAGTTGTACTGCCACCTTTGGCATTTACACTTATTGTACAAGGACCTGTAGCAGTAAATGCAATACTTCTGTAGTCCACTGCACCACCACCACCAAGGTTAATGCCACTATTAATACTAACTGTTTTTGCACTTGTTGCTGTAACTGTTAAATTGTCGTATGAATAGTCATTTGTAAGAGTCTGAGCTGTCCACTTTGTAAAATTCCAAGTTGTGCTTTTTGTAATTGTAGCACCAAAACTCTGTAAACTCATTAATGACCAAACCATAACGAAGGCTAAAACAGTAGCAACGCTTTTTTTGAGTCTTTTCATAGTTCTCCTCCTTTTTTTAAACTCCTTTAATTTTACAATATATTCACATAATTGTAAATATTTAGATACAAAACAATAATAATTGTTATCTGTTTCCTTATTCATAAAGTAATATTACCTAAATTTTTGACTTTTTATTTGTATTCTATTTACATTGTAAATACTTTTTGTATATGCTACAATAATATCATAGATAATCGGAAATTTTTATAGGGGGTGTTTAATATGAAGAAATTTTTAGGTATTCTCTTAGCTTGTACAATGTGCATTTCCAGTTCTTTTGTATCTTTTGCAAATACAAGGACAATTCCTGTCTATTTAAACGGAAAAGCTATTGATTTTTCAAGTGAATTGGTTAAACCTCAGCTTTTTATGGGCAGAACCTATGTGCCACTTAGAAAAGTATGTGAGGCTATGGGGATTTCTATGGAATGGAGTCCCACTACAAAGTGGCTTACTTTCAAGCGAGGTTATACCGTAATTGAGCATCAAGTTCCATCTAATACTGTCTATGTAAATGGAGAAGCAAAAAAGTTTGACACAAGTTCTATAAATGCCAACGGCACTACTCTAGTTCCTATTAGAATGTTGGCAGAGGCAATTGATGCTAATGTTTCTTGGGGAGAAAATAGTAAAAGTGTGTATATAACTTTAACAGGTCTTGAAAGCACTACAGAGGCAACAAGTGCTACCATTGAAGAACCTACTGTTTCTACTACTACCAATACAGCTCCTACTATTCCTGATGCTCCTGAAAAATAGCAAAAGTAAACAAAAAAGGCTTTGCAACGCAAAGCCTTTTTCTATTTCTTCAAATATTTTTTATTAACATATTTTTTCATAATAGTGAGAGTTGTCAACAATACAGCAATACTTATCAACAACACTATCCACCATACCTGCACAAAACCGGCAATTAAATAACCAAACACACAAACCACAGCAACAACAATAGCATATTGCATTTGGGTTGAAACATGGTCAATATGATGACATTGAGCACCGGCAGATGACATAATAGTCGTATCTGAAATAGGAGAAACATGGTCACCACATACTGCACCGGCTAATACGGCTGATATAGAAATAACCATCATTTCCATATTTCCACCGCCTGAGAATATAGCGGTTACAATAGGTATTAAAATAGCAAATGTTCCCCAGCTTGAACCAGTTGAAAAAGCTAGGAATATAGCAATCATAAACATAACCATTGGAATAATTGCACCATTTGTTACACTACCACCTAAAGTGTTTTCAACAAAAGTTGATATTTGTAAGGCATCGCCTACGCCCTTTAATGACCAGGCAAATACTAAAATCAATATAGACGGAATCATTAATTTAAAGCCCTCTGCCAAACTTTCCATAAACTTTTGGAAAGTCATAATTCTACGAGGAATATATAAAATTAACATAAATATTAAAGTAACTGTACTAGCAAAAACTAAACTAACCTCGGCATCGCAATTTGCAAAAGCTGAAACCACATTTTTAGCTCCACCTAAAAATCCAGTATAAATCATTGTTCCAACGGTTAAAGCAATCAAAACAACTACTGGAAGAATTAAGTCCATTATTTTACCCTTTGACTTACTTCCTTCTTCTTGCTCAATCTTGTCTATTTCATCAAATTCACAATCTGCTTGCTGTGTCTTATCCTCAAACTTTTTCATCTTACCAAAATCAAAGCCTGTTAAAATAATGTATAAAACCATAACTAAGGTAAGTAAAGCATATAAATTGTAAGGTATAGTTCTTAAAAATAACTGAAAGCCTGTAATATTCACATCTTCTGGAACATATGAATTAACGGCTGCTGCCCAACTAGACATAGGAGCAATAATGCAAATTGGTGCTGCTGTAGCATCAATAATATAGGCAAGTTTAGTCTTAGATACCTTGTATCTGCTAGTTACAGGACGCATTACCGAACCTACTGTCAAGCAGTTAAAGTAATCATCTACGAAAATAAGTATACCTAAACCCATTGTAGCCAAAAGTGCTTTTTTCTTAGTTTTCACTTTCTTAGCAGCCCACTCTCCATAGGCTCTTGAGCCACCGGACTCTACCATAAGCACAATTACAACACCAAGCATAATATCAAATATTAAAATATTCAAATTCATACTGTCTTTCATAATGTCATAAAAGGCTATGAAAGCCTGCCATGGGTTAAACCCTGTATACATTAACACACCGGCTACAATTCCCAATATAAGTGAACTGTAAACCTCTTTTGTTATAAGTGCTAAACATATCGCCAACAACGGTGGAACTAAGGACCACCAAGTTCCAATAAAAATCGCCGGATTCATATTTATAAAACTCCATTCTTTTCTTTTCTACACAAAAATACTGATTTTTGCACACGCTTTCAAATTATATCATAATTGTATAAACATTTCTATATTTTTATATTAAAATATGTTGTCAATATTTTCTCTTTACCCCAACAAAAAGGCTATCACCCTTAGTGATAGCCCTTAAACATTTGCAATGTTTAAAATATAGCAAACTCTATATTAATGCTTATGTATGTTAATATCTGCAAAACCAGCCTTTTCGCTGTTTGCAATGATTTCTGTATTAGGTACTTTTACATACTTATCGAAAATCTTCTTGCTCTGCATAATACCATCTGTAACCTTACCAGGTCCATTGATACAACCGCCCTCACAAGCCATACCTTCAATAATATCTTCTGGAAGTCTACCTACCTTGAGCATCTGTAATGCCTTCTTACATTCAGCAGCACCACTACACTTGCAAGCCTTAATATCAAGGTCAATGTTTTCTTCTTCAACAACCTTGAGAACAGCTGTTGTAACACCGCCACTCTTAGCAAAGCCCTTACCATAGCAAGTAGCTTCTTCATTTTCGCCAGTAAATGATGCTGGGTCGATTTCCTTAACAGTAAACATTGCTGAAAGTTCTTCAAAAGTAATAGCACCACTAATTTCGCCTAAGTAATGGCTAACAACTTCATTTTTCTTTGCAATACATGGTCCAATAAATACGATTTCAGCATCTGGATTGCTTGCCTTAATAAGTCTAGCAGTAGCAACCATAGGAGAAACAGTTGTTGAAATGTTTTCCTTTAACTGTGGGAAATGCTTTTCAATAAGGTTTACAAAAGCTGGACAACAAGATGTAGTTGTCTTTTTGCCATCTTTAATGTTGGCAACAACTTCTTCAGCTTCTCTCCAAGCTACAACATCAGCACCAAGAGCAACTTCAAGACAGTCCTTAAAGCCAAGAGCCTTAATAGCTTCCTTTAACTGAGGTACTGTTACATCACCAAACTGACCTTCAATAGCAGGTGCAATCATAGCATATACATTATCACTTGTTCTAATAGAGTTGATAACATTAGTCATCATTGACGCATCGCCAATAGCACCGAAAGGACAGGCAACAACACATTGACCACAGTTAATGCACTTTGCTTCATCAATCATAGCTAAATCGTTTTCGTCAATCTGAACTGCATCTACTGGGCAAGTAACTTTACAAGGTCTTTCAATATCCACAATAGCGTGGTATGGACAGGCTTTAAGACATTGACCACACTTCTTACACTTAGACTTGTCAATGTATGCACCCTGAGGAGTTTTTGTAATAGCACCAAATTTACAGGCTTTGATACACTTCTGTGCAAGACAGTTGTGGCAGTTACTTGTTACTGTAAATCTGTCAATAGGACAGCCCTCGCAAGCAGCCTGCATAACATGAACAATCTGAGTATTATCTGACTTTTCATAGTGAAGATTTGAAGGTATACGACCCATAGCAAGTCTTACTCTCTGACGGATAATTTCTCTTTCTCTGTATACACAACATCTGAAATTAGGCTTAATTGGGTCTGTAAGCTCATAAGGTATGTTTTCCTGCTTTTCATCAAGAGTGCCCTCGAAAGCATACTGAGCTGTTTTAATAAGTACAGCCATCTTAATCTGGTTAATGTCAGTAATATTTTCCATAATTTTCTCCTTAATTAATAATAATATCGCTTAACTACCTTTCCTAGCTTTATCATAAGTGAATATAACTCGTCTAGGATAATCATTTTAATACTTAAATCAAAGGGTAAATCCGGATTTTGATGTGCCGGATTAATACTTTGTCCAATGTATAAATACAAATGTGTGCAATCCTCAATAAGCATCTTCGCAATTTGAGATGCTCCGTTTTTAAGGTCAAGACTTGCCAAAACCTCTTTGCCCGTAGGATTTTCCACATAACTTTTCAAAATATCAACAGTTCTTTTTAATGTTATTACACCTTCTGTTACCAGGTCAATGCCTGCTATTGTTGCAGTAGGTGGTATTTCTGGGTCAGAATATTCAATACTAGGCATAAGTGGCTGTTTCAGCACTCTACTAACAATGTTGGCAGAGCTACCTCCACACACAATCTTCTTGCCCTCCGGTATCATAAATTCTGTAACCAATCTTTCATCACAGCTTTTGTCCATTGGTGGTCCACTATAAAGACATACATTTTTTCTGGAAACTATCTTTACTGTAGCTATTGTAGTGTCATCGCCAGGTTTATTCATATATAACTGCTTACAAGTTTCACTTAACATATTGGTAAGCCTTGCAGCTGTCATATCCGGCGTAATACTGTTTACAACATACTCGCTTACATTTTTCCAAGTCCAACCCAAATTCATAAGTTCTCCAATACCGGCGTATACAACACCGTCACTTAAAAGCATCATAAAATCATTAGGTTTTACTTTAAAATGAGCCTCTTTTATCTCTTTTCCGGCTATACTTCTGTAATTATACTCAATGTTCATAAGTCGACCATCTCTTACAAAAATACAACCAGGGCTGTCAAATTCCACAAGATAAGCATTTCCGTCATAGTCTATCTGCAAAATCATAAAAGTGGAATAAGCAACTTTTCTTACACTACAAACAGGTAATGTATGGACTATTGTTTCAACAGTATCTTCAATACTTGCACCTTGAAACATCATAGTAGAAATAATCTTTGATGTTAATGTAGAAAGTATATTGGCTTTAACACCACTTCCTAATCCATCAGATAAAACTACAAAATAGCTATCGTCATTTTTCACTATTTCAACTCTATCGCCACAGAGTTCCTCGTTTAACTTATTTAAACTTTTATAAGTAGCCTCTACATACACTTTATCCATAGATTAATCTACCTCCGAATCAATGAGGTCTTTTAACTTGTTTAGTGTAACTTTAGTTTCAGCAGTTGTTTCGCCTAAAAGACTTGCTATCTGCTGAGCAACTACCATTTGCTTATCAATAACTTTTTGTGCCATTTCTACAGAATCAAGTTTTCTGCGATGAACAGCCTTTTTCATTTCTTCTTCTCTTGTAATGTCATTTATAATGGCAATAGCCATATTTTTTTCTTCTGAATAAACAATAGTTTGTTCTGTTATAATTCCATATTCTGTATAACTAACCTTTTTGTTGTATATATTACTTTGGTTAGCAATAACCTGCTGGAAATCAACCGGGTTTATAAAGTTAGATAAAGGCTTATTAAGTGCCTGTAATCTTGTTACTCCAAAGAGTTTTTGTGCAGCTCTGTTAAATTCTTTTATTACCATATTGTTGTCAACAGCAATAATATAATTAGGTGTCAAATCAAGTGTTACACTAGATAAAGCCTGATTAATATCTGTCATATAAGGCATACAAATATACAAATCGGCTTTTCCTTGATAAACAGCTATAGCCTTATCTCTACAAGTAGCATAACCACAAGAACCACAGTTTAATTCCTGTGCTTTAGAGTTTTTACCTATTTGAGAAAGAATATCTCTTATCTGTTCCTCTGTAGGCATATCTTCTATTACGGGCTTAGGAGTAAATGTTGCAGAAATATCTCCAACATATTCATCTGCTGTATCATTCGCCCTGTCAGCATAGTCCTTAACTTCTATTCTAGCTCTATAGCTAGTAGAACCATGGCTTACCTTAAAAGGTCCATGAACACAGCCACCGTAACAAGAAAATACTTCTAAAAAGGCTTTTTTAATATTCCCCTTTTGAACTTCATCTAAAAGCCTTTGAACATTTTGTAATCCACTAGCAGAAACTAAATCATAGCCACCAATCTTATCAGTGCCTTGAGTTTTACCACTTATATGTCTAATATCATAAACTATACCGTCTACAATAGGATATATTCTGGAATAGGAACTTGGCACATCAAAAGGCATTTCTTCTCCCTCTGCCGGAGTAATCCTCTCTTGTATAAACCATTGTGTAAGTTGGTTAAATGTAATCATATTATCCACATACTCTGACTCATTAACCTCTTTAAGCATTGAAAGACAAGAGCCTAAAAAAACTACTTTCGTATCTTTGCCATACTTTTCTTTAAGCATTTTGCCATGTACAAGAGCCGGTGACATAACTGGTGCTATGTACTTTGTCAACTTAGGATAATACTTTTCAATATACATATTCACACTTGGACAAGCTGAAGAAATTATATTTTCCATTTCTCCTTTTTCCAACAGATGTAAATACTCCCTTGTAACATACTTTGCTCCAACAGCAGTTTCCTCAACATAGTCAAAGCCTAACTGCTTTAAAGCCCATACAAGATTTTTTCTACTTTCTTTAAAAACTGAAACAAAACTGGGAGCAACGGAAATAGCAACCTTTATATTAGGGTCTTCAATATATTCCTTTATAATAGAAACATCATTGTCTATTTTCTTTGCTCCCTGCGGACAGGCTGTAATACACTTTCCACAGAGTATACATCTATCTTCTATTATTTCAACTTTTTCATTCTTGTACATTATGGCCTTAGAAATACAGTTTTTAAGGCATTTGTAACAATTTTTGCAGTTGGCTTTTCTTACTTTAATGTAACCCATTGACATCTCTCCCAAAACAGACCTGAGCTAAAACTCTCCTATGCTAATGGTAAAATCTTCTTTTTAAAGAACATTTCAACATCTTCTTCTGTTACAGAGTAAACTTCATCGTCAATCTTTACAGAAACGCCGTCTTTTCCACATTGACCCATACAGAAAGAGCCTTTTAATTCAACATTAGCCTTAATGTTGTTTTCTTCAATTAATTTAGTAAGTTTGTCAATAATTCCTTTCGAATTTTTTAAATGACATGAACTTCCTACACATACATAAACATTCATTCTATCGCCTCCAAATTTTGATTATAATAAATAGAAAAAAAATTGTCAATAAAAGTATAATATTTTACAATAAATATGTGTTTTTTACAGAAAATATTCCCTTTTATTTGTTATTACTTATTTTTTATTCTCTTTCACTAACTTTTTAAGTTCCTCGCTAAAGCTGTCAATATCCTTAAACTGTCTGTAAACTGATGCAAATCTTACATAGGCAACCTGGTCAATATCTTTTAATTTATCCATAACCATTTCCCCTATTTCTTTACTGCTTATTTCTTTTCTTGTTGAGTTAATAAATGAATTTTCAATAGATGTAACCACCTTTTCCAATTCTTCAACAGAAACTGGTCGCTTGTTACAGCTCATAAGCATACCTTTCAATATTTTTCCTCTGTCAAAAGATTCTCTTGTTTCATCGCTTTTTACAACAGTAAGAGGTATTGTATCCACTCTTTCATATGTAGTAAATCTTTCGCTACATTCTGGGCAAAAGCGTCTGCGTCTAATAACAGAATTATCTTCCATTGTACGGGTATCTACAACCTTTGTGTCAGAAGCTCCACAGAAAGGACATTTCATATACTTATTCTCCTCCTTGTATAACAATTTTCCAAAAACTTTCCCTTTTCTTCATTATAAATGATAAAAGAATTTTATACAAGAAAAATTATTAAATATACAGCCAAAAAACAACTATTAATTGACAAACCTATAAAAATATTATAAAATTGGAAATAGAACATTGAACAAGAATATTTTTTAAAGAGGTATGTGAATATGAATATTATGTTTAAAAGCACAAGAGGCGACAAAAACTATGTTACAGCTAGTCAGGCTATTGTTCAGGGTATTGCCAATGATGGTGGTCTTTTCGTACCAGAAACCATCCCTACAATTGACTTTCCTTTAGAAAAGATTACTGAAATGTCTTATCAGGAACTTGCTTACGAAGTATTAAAGCTTATTCTTACTGATTATACAGAAGAAGAATTAAAGTATTGTATTAACTCTGCATACGATGAAAAGTTCGATACTAAGCTTATTGCTCCATTAGTAAGTGCTGGTAATGGCAACTTCCTTGAACTTTTCCATGGTAAGACTATTGCTTTCAAGGATATGGCACTTTCTATTCTTCCTTATCTTTTAAAGACAGCAGCAAAGAAGAATGGCGTTGAAGAAAAGATTGTTATTCTTACTGCTACAAGTGGTGACACTGGTAAGGCTGCCCTTGAAGGTTTTGCTGATGTAGAAGGTACAAAGATTATTGTTTTCTATCCTGAAGACGGTGTTTCTGATGTTCAGAAAATGCAGATGGTTACTCAGAAAGGTGCTAACACTTGTGTTGCAGCTATTAAGGGTAACTTTGATGACGCTCAGAGTGCTGTTAAGAGAATTTTTACTGATAATGAATTAAAGGCAGAGTTAAAGAAGAATGGTTATGTATTCTCATCTGCTAACTCTATTAACATTGGTAGACTTGCACCTCAGATTGTTTACTATTTCTATGCTTATGCACAGATGGTAAAGGCTGGCAAAATCAATATGGGCGATGAAATCAACTTTACTGTTCCTACTGGTAACTTTGGTAACATTCTCGCTGGTTTCTATGCTAAGAATATGGGTCTTCCTGTTAAACAGCTTATTTGTGCTTCTAACGACAATAAGGTTCTTTTCGATTTCTTTAGCACAGGTGTTTACGATATTAACAGAGATTTCATTGTAACAGTTTCTCCATCAATGGATATTCTTATCTCTTCTAACCTTGAAAGATTACTCTATCATTTAAGTAACTCTACTGTAGATACTAAGTCTATGATGGATTCTCTTTCTAAAGACGGTAAGTACAGCTTTAAGGTTGAAGCTAACTTCACAGGCGAATATGCTACAGTTGAAGAAACTTTCAAGGCTATTAAGGACTTATTCGAAGAAACTCACTATGTAATGGATACTCATACAGCAGTTGCATATAGCGGTTACCTTACATACCTTGCACAGACTGGCGATAAGACTCCTAATGTTGTTGTTTCAACAGCTAGTCCATATAAGTTTGCTAAGGATGTTTTAAGAGCTATTGATGGCGAAAAGTATGCTAATGTAAATCCTTTCGATGCACTTAACGAACTTGAAAAGGTAAGTGGTGTTGCTATCCCTGCTCCAATCAAGGGTATTGGTACTAGAGAAGTTCTCCACAAAGATGTTATTGAAAGAGATGCTATTAAGGAATATGTTAAGAGCAAGTTACAGTAATTAGACATATACATATATTTATAATATAAACAACAAAGGCACAGCATTTATTAGCTGTGCCTTTGTTTTATCTTGATATTCAATTTTATTCTTTATTCCACTTGCCATTTTTTGACACAAGAGTACCGTCTGAACAGTAACTGTCTTCAACAGATAAACTATTCAACACTTTGTTTTCTGTATTTTTAATTCCCCATTGAAACATCATCAACGCAAAGGCACTTGTTTTTTCAGTTATACCTTTCATATCCTCAATATAACTGCAAATACCTTTATGAATTTTTTCTATGCCTTCATTATATGTTAAATCATTATTGTACACAGGCAAACCGTCACTATTAAAAGACACTAATTGACCATAGGGAGCTTTCAATACAGCTTCAACATAAAGCTGATTTTTAAATACTATGTTTTCCCTTTCATCAACTAAATTTAAAACACCATAAATACTTTCACATTTACAACCTATTTTTTCAGGCTTATTATTAAAGTGAGAGCAAATATAATATCCGTCTATTTTTTTATTTAGCATTTTAGCCAAATAATATTGTATTGTTCCACTATAGCCTACATCAACTACAGCACAACTTTCACTAAATTTCTCTATATACTTTTTATAATTATTTCTTTCTGTCTTTGCTTTATTCAGTATATCTTCAATATCTAGCTTTTCAATAACCTTTTCCATATCCTGAGGCATTGTAACATAATAATCCTCTGATATAGATATGCCAAATCTTGAATACACCAAATTTTTTATACTGCCTTTATAATATTGATTTAAAATATCTTTTATATCATTTTCTGTATAAATAGCTGACACAGAAGTTGCTCGTCTTGATGCTAAAAAATATTTGCTTTTGTCATTATTTCCTTTAAAAGTATCATAAGCCGTCTTTAACAGCCAGCCCTCTCTTGCTAAAAATAAAATTTGCTCATACTCTTTAGTTTCATTATCTAACCACTTTACAAATTCGTATATTAACGGGCCAAAAACACAGTACCCAAAATCAAATTCATTATTTATTTTACCTCTATTTATTTTTTTATTAACTAAATCAAAGGCTTTGCTATTTTTATTTTTTCTAGCTATTGTTTCGTAGTCAAAATTATTAAAGGAGAGCCTGTAGCCATTATAAACACCGTATTTATCTACATACTTTAAAAACTTAGATATTTTCAAAGTATATCTGTTATTAAATACTTTATTTAACAGCATACAAAGCCCTCCTTTCAAATTACTTGTCACTATAATCAAATATATTCTTTAGATAATCTTTGCCAAATATATAATCATATTCTATAAGCCAATATTCCTCATATTGTTTTTTCTGTTCCTCACTCATATTACCTACAAAATCGCAAGCCCCGTCTTTATTTACAAATATACCGGAAGCACAAGCCGGAAGAATAGATTGTGTATTCTTCAAATAGTAGAAATAGCTAGGCATAATAGAATTGTATTCTGATAATACCGTTGGTAAAAGCTGAGTAACACTTAATGTTCCACAGTTTTTATTTACATTTTCATAATTACTCCAAGCCATAAAAGGAACTCGTCTTTGCTCATAAATATTAGAGGCATTAGTATCATTAGTAGTCTTTCCAAAACCTGAAAGGTCATAATCACTTTTAGCAATAAGGGAAGATTGGTCAAGAAGTGTGTCGCCAATCTGCCCTGCATTAGACATATGGTCGCCAAACATAACAATAACAGTAGGTTCATCAACTGTCTTGAAGTAGTCAATAAGTTCGCCCAATGCAAGGTCTGCATAATGCAAACCTGTTGCCAAGTCCTCAATAGAACCTCTTGAAGTTTCAGTAAAGGCTGAATCATCTACATCAACCTTTTTATTCTTGTCTAATGTACTTTCCCAATATCCACCATGATTTTGCATTGATACTGAAAGATTAAACCAAGGGGAATTACTTTCTGCCTTATGCTTTTTATATTCTTCAATAATTTTTTCTGTCAATGCGTGGTCAGAAATATATCCTCTCATTCTGTCCGCATTTGCGTCAAAATCGTCTTCCCATACTGTTTTGTCAAAATCCATATATTCATAGGCAGCATTTCTGTTGTAATTAGTTTTTTCAAAAGGATGAATTGCAAGGCTATCATAGCCACTACTTTCCAAAAAGCTGTTAATTGAATAAAAATTAGGTCGCAAGCATCTTTGATATGGCATATACTCTGATGGCAAGTAAGAAACAGAAAAACCTGTCATAGCCTCAAATTCTGAATTTACAGTACCTCCATTGTACACATTTGTAAGAAGTTCTCCTGTAAGAGATGTCTTTTGAAGATTTCTATATGTTGGGAACATTTCTTCCTTAAAGCCCAGTTCCTTAACTCTTGTAATATCCCAAAAAGATTCACTCATAAGGACTATAATATTAGGCTTAACTCCATTTTCTTCTTTTACAGAACTTTCTATTTTTTTAGCTATTTCATTCATTGTAGCTTCATTGTATTCAGCCGGTTCATCAACAGGGTTAATGTACTGCATACTTTCAGTAAAGGCAAGTACAAATCCATTATTTGAATAGAAGTTTTTAGCCTCAAATAAATCAATTTCTCTGGTAAACAAGAATGAAAAGGCATACACCACCAAAAGACCTACTGAAATTACTAAAGTTGCTATTCTTACAGATAACTTTATCTTGTCTACATATATTTTCTTAGTTACAAATTTCATTAAAACAACAATAGCAATAAAGGCAACTAAGGCAACCACAAAGGATACTGACGGCACTAGCTTAAATCTTGATACTACAGAACCGGCAACAGAAATAAGCATAAAATCCCATGGAAGTAAAGGTACATCTCTAAACTGTATCTTAAAATAACTTACTGTCAAAAGTATCATACCAATTACAGATAAAGTTAAAAACCCTCTGTAGTTATTGCTAAATATTGCTGTAACTGCAATATTCAACAATACTATTATCCATAAGCCATTGTTAAAGTTTGACGGATAACTGCTTATCCATTGAAATACATCATTTATGCTTTCCCTCTGCATTAATGCCATAAGCATATATATTATAAAGGCAAGTATAATACTTAAATTCAAGTATTTTAAATAGTTAAACACCTTATAATATTTATTGTTTCCTATTAACCAATAGCCAATAATCGTAAACAACACAAATAATACGATAAACACACTATAAGAGCTATAAGGATTTATAAGCTGAGATACCTTATAAACCTTGCTTGAGGTACTCCACTCACAATCTTTGTAGGTGTCAATAGTTTTAAAATTCTTGCCATTAATAGCAAACTCAACCTGACCTGAACCTACTTCTTGAACATAGACAATTTCTAGCATTCTTATATCTTCGTCAAAATTAACATTAAAAGACACAGGCTTTGTAGGCTCGTAAGCTGATATTAAATGGTCAACTGTACTGTATTCCCAACCATCACTTAGCTGTATTTTTGTAAAATCATACTCACTTCCATTTACAAAAATATCTCTTATACGCACATTGCTAGCAAGTGCTTTTTCATTCTTTTGCCCTGTAGCTGTAATGGTTAAGCTGACATTATTCTTGTATACATTTTCATATATAAAATTCTGAAAAATAGTAGTTAGCAATACAAAAATAATAACAGCAAAAAAGCCTGTATTAATACCATTTTTCAGTCTGACAAAATTAATCTTTGTTTTGTCATTAATAAATTTAAAAAAATTCATTTTTATCACAGCATCTCCAAATCATATATTATTTATCCTTAGGCATTCCAAAAAGCATATGCTTAATTTTAACCAGCGTTCTTAAAACCTTTGGCTTTCTATTTAGTATGTCTATAATATATAACTTAAAAAGCTCTGAATCAAAAATAATATAGGCTATAGCTCGCACTATTCTGCTATGTCCTGCTACAACTGTTTCAAGCATATCTCTCTTTGTTACTGCATTTTTAGCACCCTCATTTATAGGGAGAGTCATTAAATAGTTCTTTATAAATTCATAGATATTAATATTATCCTTTGAACCATAAACTAAATCCTCAAAATATGATGCCTTAAAGATTTGCCTGTCTATATCTTTTCCACATCTTAAATATCCTTCAAATACCATTGACGCCTCATAAGGCTTTAAATCAATATAATCAAAATATTCGCCAAAAATATCTTTAAAATCTCTTACAAAGTCAATAGCACCTTGCTGAATGTTATTAACCACAAAACTGTCTTGATATAACTTTTCTATTCCGTCAAATACTAAGTTTATATTTTCGTCAATTCCTATACAAGATGATGAACTATCTGACAATATATGCTCTCTTATAAGTCCAGACATATATGGGTAAAAATCGTAGAAAGTTTTTATTTTATAATTACCCTTTCTCTCCATACTGGCGTGTCTTTTTGAGTCACTATGAACAAATAATGCGTCTATACCCTTGCCACAGGCTCTTGAAACAGCTGTCTGTATTCTTCCGCTATAACCCATATCGAAAGATACATTATTTCCCTTAGCCAAAGGCTCATAGTATTTCTTGCATCTATTAACAGCCTCCATATGCTTGTCAGCATCATATAAGTTATTAATGAAAAAATCTATAAACCTATTGTACTGGTTTTCATCAACAAATGTTTTATTCATATCAAAACCAAGTTTTTCAGCACTATAGTCTTTACAACAAAAACTTAATAAATCTAATATTGTAGCTGGTGTATGGTTTCTGTATTCTACTGGTAAATCAAAAAAATCCTCTTTACTTTCAATCATTGCCGGTAAGAGCATTTTTCTTGATGTATAGATATATTCTCCCTTAGGATTTTCTTCGTTTCTAAAGATATTGTAAGCAAGCATAGGAAGATAGCCATCTCTAGCCATAAAGTAAATGTTATCATACTCACTACTGTTGTCACATATCCATTTTGACAATGCAACCATATGAGCACCTACGGCATAATAGCCTATGAAATAAGGAGATGCGTTAAAATCTGATTCATCATTAAAACTTCTGTATGGATTGTCAAAATAATAGCCTGCTACAAGTGCCATCATACAACGGTAGCCTAAACTCTCCTTGAACTTAGATGAATCACACATTACGCCACAAACTGACTCTCCAATATTGTGGCAAAGGTTAGTATTTGCTCCATTAATTTTGTTTTCAAAAACTTCCCTTGCCTTTGGGAAAAATATAGTATCAATGCCAAGGCTCTTTGGTCTTTCAATATCGTTTATCCAAGTATCTCCTATGTGGAGCATATCACTTGCTTTAATGCCTAAATCCTTTAAAACAGCCTTAAAAATATCTCCATTTGCCTTTGTTTTTCTTAAAGCAGAAGAAATATAAAGCTTTTTATAACCCTCATACCCTGCTTTATTCAGTACGGCTTTTATTGTATCCTCATCAAGGTACATATCTGATATTAATATAACTTCTTTTCCTGAAAGTTTAGCTACATCAAAAAGTTCAAAAGCTGATTTTCTTCTTCTTGAAAATTGAATTTCAAGATTTTTTTCTTCATTTTCCATTTGTTTTACTATTTCCAAAGGAATGTTGTAATACTCAGCCATTGCGTCATATATTTCATCAATATTGACATCTTGATATTCAGGATTACTTTCGCCAAATTTCATTCGGCATACTTTTTCAGCACCAATTCTCAATTTATCAAAGCTAATATTTGTTTTATATAACTTTTCAAACTTCTTATTCATTAATAAGAAAATGTCTTCTGGATTGTAAACATATCTCATTATAAGAGTGTCAAAAATATCAAAGCTAACATACTTACACTTGCTTTTTATAATAGTTTCCTTAATACTTTCAAGTCCACCATTCCACTTACTGCTTATTGATTCAAAGAAGTGATAATCTCTGTTTGTATGTTCTTTAAAATCCCCAATAAAATCTCTCATTATTTTATTGGCAGTTTCCAATTCCTCGCCCTTAAATGTAAAGTCAGCTAATTCCTGCCACATTCTTGCATAGTATTTTTTGGTTTCACCAAAACTATCTACTATATAGCTATCTGCACCTACTTCGCCAAGATATTCGTTCACAAACTCAAAAACTCTTTTTATATCAGCCATATTTTTAGTAAAACGCTTTAAAGTAGTTTTTGACGCATTTGTAGATGCTCCCTCATTTTCACAATAGTAATATCCGTCATTTTCAACAGCTGCTACAGACTTTGCATTATAGAAAAGTACAGATGAAAAAGCTATATCCTCTGTCATAATAAGGTGGGTGTCTATTCTCTTGTAATAAGGGAAACACTTGTCCCATAATTCTTTTTTATAAATCTTGTTCCAAACTGTATGCCAAGAAAAACAAAGACCTTTCTGACCAAAATATGTTTTTCTGACATCTTCGCCCTCTATTTTGTCAAATAAGAAACATTCATCATGAAGATTTCTTGTATAGTCAACATTATTTACATTTCTGAAAATAGTTTTACCTACGGCTATTTCAACATTTTTTTCTTCTGCACATTTTATTAATGTATTGTAATAATCCAATGTTGCATAATCATCGCTATCCATAAAGGCAATATATTCCCCTGTTGCCTTTTCTGCTCCCGCCATTCTTGCTCTAAAAAGACCTCTGTTTTTCTCATAGGTAACATACTTAATTCTGCTATCCTTTTTCTGATATTCCTTTATAATTTCCTCTGCATTTTTAGGAGAACAGTCATTAACAAATATAAACTCTATATTTTTATATGTCTGATTTATAAGACTCTCTATACATCGTGGCAAATACTGTTCCGTATTGTACACGGGAATAACTACAGACAATTTATACATTCAATTCCACCTACTTTAAAATCTTTCTCTTTATCTGTCCAAGTTTATAATTAATAGTATCGTGATATACCTGCTCAAGAGCATTCTTCTGTTCAACAATTTCATTATTTAAGTCTGTAAGCTGATTTATACGATTATTAAGTTCATCTAACTGTTCTTTATACCAGTTTATACCCTGCTCAAGTTCAGCTATATAGCTGTCTTTACCACAAATAGTGTCATTAAACTCCTTTTTGACCTTTGACATTTGCTCATCGTAAACAGCCTCTACATCTTTCTTTTCTTTTTCATAGGCATCTATCAAGGTAGCTTTCTCTTTTTGCCAATTATTGTTTATTTCCTCTACAGTTGCCTTATTCTGCTGTTTTAACTCCTCGGCATATTTATCTTTAGCCTGTACATTTTCCTTGTATGCCTCTAAGTGAGAATTAAGTATTTTTTTCTGTTCAAGCAAATCGTCAATGTACATCTGCTTGTCCTTAATTTCAAAATAGTTTTTTCTCAATCTATCCTTATAATCTACATCAAGAGCATTATTAATTCTCTGATATTTATTTCCATTAACAGACTTTTTAAATGCTTCATACTTACTTTTGCTAAGGAAAATAAGTCCAAGACCCCAGCTAAAATCAAATTTAAAAGTATACTTAAATTTCTCCTTTAACTCTTTCCAATATCTGTAAGAGCCCATAACATCGCCTAAAACTATGTCACTACTAACATCGTGAAGCATTATTATACCGTCATCTTTTACTTTAGGGAACCAGTTTTCAAAATCCCCCTTAACATCATCATAATGATGAGAGCCATCTATATGCAATACATCAATAGACTTGTCTTCAAACTTTTCAACAGCCTCATTAAATGTCATTCTCATCATATTTATATTTTGATTGCTGTAGAATTTATCTACTGTTTTACTAAATATAGTATATACATCATTACCATATTTTTTTGTAAAATCATCGCCTTGCCAAGTATCAACAAAATACATTTTAGTATTAAGCTCAAAATCCTTAACAGCCTGAGCAAAAGTAAAGGCAGAACAACCATAATGACTGCCAAGCTCTATAATACTGTTTGGCTCAAAAGCTCCAACAAAATCATATACAAAGTTTCTATGTCCTGACCATGGTGCAAATGTAAGTAAATCATAATTTAATTCATCACATTCAAACTTTGGAGTATAGTATTTCCAGTCGTTCATATCTTTTTACCTTCCTTAGTCTATTTTACTTATCTCAAATTCCTTCATATCGTGATTAAAAATACCAAATATAGTTTTTCCATGAGTTGTTGCTGTAATATGAATAGTATTATTAATCCAACATTCCTCAACCTGATTAAGTACCTCTGTACCATTACCTATACCTATGGTAATAAAATAATCGCCCTCTCTTATTTCAGGCCAATCAAAGGCAAAGTTTATAATATTTCTGCCCTGTTTTATAGCCCCCTGCTCTACAGGAGATGTAAGTGAAGTCTGTCCAAAAACCTCATTACCATATTTATCTCTTATCTGAAAACCAATAATTGGGCTTTCTATATCTATTTTAGAATTAATAACTAGCGAAATCTTAAACTCGTCATCTTTTTGACATACCTCTGAAAAAGGCTCATTATCAATAGAATAAAAATACTTTTCTATAATAACATCCATTTTTCCACTATATGAATTTTCATCAGGGGCTTTGTACATTTCAAAATCGCTATTATTTAATTCTATAGATTTTTTGTCATTTCTTAACGCACCTTGCTTTAATTTAAAGTACTTAGCTATAGCCTCATTAGGTTCTCCGTCAAAAACTTTCTGTCCTGCTGACATAACTATAATTCTTTCACAGAATTTTGTCATAGCATTTAAGTCGTGAGAAACAATAAGGACTGTAGATTTACCTGCCAATTCCTTTATTTTTTTATAGCATTTTTGCTGGAAGAAAACATCGCCAACACTTAATGCCTCATCTATAACCAATATATCCGGCTCAACATTAATAGCTACAGCAAAGGCAAGTCTGACAAACATACCACTTGAATATGTTTTTACTGGCTGATTTACGAAATCTCCTATATCTGCAAAGTCTAAAATATCATCAAGTTTTTTATCTACTTCTTCCTTAGAAAAGCCCATCATTGTGCCATTTAAGTATATGTTTTCAATACCTGTATACTCCATATTAAAGCCAGCACCTAATTCAAGCAACGCAGATATTTTTCCTTTTACCTCAATATTTCCACCAGTAGGCGTAAGAACACCTGTTATTATTTTCAAAAGTGTTGATTTACCTGCACCATTTATACCAATTATACCAACAGTTTCTCCACGCTTTATGTCAAAACTAAGATTATTAAGTGCATAATATTCCTTATGATAACTTTTGTGAAAAATATTAAGACTTTCCTTTAATCTGTCTATAGGCTTGTCATATAATCTATAAACCTTACTTAAATCTTTTACACTTATTACATTATCCATATATTACTTTCTCCTTACAACACATCTGCAAAATGTGGCTTTAACTTTCTATAGAGTAAGCTTCCTATTAACATAAATACCATAACTACAAGCCAAAAATACAATGTCTGCTTAATATTGTTGTAAAAAGGCACATTGTATATCATACTATCTCTGTATCCCTGTACAACATAGTACATAGGATTAAGTTTAAACAACCACATAAATCTATCTGGTATCATATCTATTTGCCACATTATTGGTGTAAGCCACATACCGAACTGCAAAATAATATTCATTATCTGACCTAAATCCTTAAAGAATACTACAAGAGTAGCTGTAATGTAGCTTAAACTTATTACAAGCATTATCATTGAAAAACTGTAATAGATTATCTGTAACCAATATACCTGAGGCTCTATACCATATACAATAAAGAATAATACTAAAAAAACAACAAAGAAAATATGGACAAAGAGATTAGATATTACTTTTACAAGAGGCAAAATATGAACCTTGAACACTACTTTCTTAACTAAGAAACTATATTCTGTAAGAGAATTTGTAGCTGAATTCCAAGCCTCAGAAAAGAAAAACCAAGGAATAAGTCCACTAGCAAACCAAAGTATATAAGGAATATTTCCTATATCGTTACTTCTAAAGCCTACCTGAAATACAAACCAAAATACCAATATTGTACATACAGGCTGTACAAAGGACCAAATAACACCGAAATAAGAACCTGAATATTTTGTTTTAAAATCATTTTTTGCAAGAGCAAAAATCAATTTTCTTGAACTCCAAAAATCAGCAAAAAGAGTGTATATAGCCTTTAATCTAACAAATCTATATAATATTATAGTCATTATAATAGCAGAAATTAAGGCGTATACATTACTATGGTTTTTGTATGGAATAACCTTTAAATCCTTAAATTCAATATATGGGTCAGGTTCTGTAATGCCGTCACGACTTACACTTTTGACTACAAGCTCATTATCGTCAACACTTACTACTTCAATATCATTCATAGAATATTTTGCAATATCTCTAATATCAAATTTGCACTTGCCATAATAATCTCTATATTCTACATCTTTTATGGTAATCAGCTTGTCTTTTCCGTTTCCTAAATCAATTCTAAACTTGCTTACACCCTCGCAAGGCAAAGCAATACCTCCATTGTAGCTAAACTCTCCGTTGGTTTTGCTATCAATGCCCACCATATTTTCTCCATTATAATCGTCAGTTCCATTAAAGGCATAGAAAACCTCTATAGGTCTTCGACCCATATCGTTGCCTTGAATATCTAAATTAACACTTGTTACCTTGTAAAATGATTCAAAAAAATTGTTAAATAAAAAAAACATTATTATTAATAATATAATATAAAATATATATTTAACAAATTTAATAGAATGGTTTTTCATATTTTTTGCATACCTCTCCTATTTTATAGTATAATGTTATATTATACACTAAATCCAACTCAAAAAAAACATTTTTTTGCAAATAAGACCTAATATTCAATAATTCTTAAATCATAAGTCTAAAACTTCCATAAAAACACCCTAATAACAAAAAAATGGCTTAATTTGTCATAGCCATTAGATTATTTCGTTATAACACAAACAAAGGCTGTCATAATTTCTATGACAGCCAAAATTTATCAATTATTTCTTTTTCTTGTAGAATGGTTCTACATTTTCAATAGCATGTCCAGCAATCTTGTCACTTGCTGGCATAAGACCAAGAGATTCACAATTATCAACAGTACCTCTTGCAACTGTAGCAATACCATCAAAGAGGTACTTCATTCTACCACCTACGAAGTCAACTACAACAATAAGTGTAGGGAGAGTATCGCCTCTTCTTACAGTTTTCATAAGGTAAGCAGCTCTAACACTATTTTCAGTATCTAAATACTTAGAAATTGCTTCTAATAAAGGTTCAAGACCCTTAGGGTCAGCTGGTTCAAGACCCATACCTTCCTTAGGAAGAATTCTTACAGGCTCAACTGCAACTTCTGGATTTTTAGCCTTATCAATATCACGAATAAGGTCATTTTCAATAGCAAAGTTATAACCATTAGGGTCAATAAGGAAACCACCGAAAAGAGTAGGATAATCCATAACAATCTTTGCAAGCTGGTCATAACCATAATTTAAAACAGTAATCTTCTTGCTAGTATCTCTTCTGTGTTCCTTCCAGAAAAGGTACTGTTCTGGAGCAGAGAAAGTTAAAATATAGTTCTTCTTTTCTTTATTCTGTAAGAAGAAGAAAGAAATCTTAGAATCTTCAAGAATTTTACCGTCTACTGGTTCTGGAGTAATAGTTGCTGGAACAATAAAGTTAGCTGCAAAAACCTGTTCAAGAAATTCATTTTTTACAATTTCAGTTGGATTTTCACGCATCATCTTCATTGCGTCAATCAATTTTTTGTTATCTACATTTAAGTCATTCATAAATCTATACCTCTAAAAATTATTTTGTAAGTTCTTCAAAAATTTCGTGGACAGTAGTTATTTTATCTACCTTTGCAACATTTGCTCCACAGAAAATAAGACCATGGTCAATATCACCATTTGCACCATTGAAAAGTGCCTGCGATATACAGTATGGTATTGTTTTAGGGTCACAATGAGTAAGACAGTTAAAACATCTCTTTATTTTACAACCCTCTGGCACAATATTTGCAATAAAGTTGTTGTTTAATGCTCTACCTGGCATACCTACAGGACTTTTAACAATAACAGCATCTCCTGGCTTTGCATCAACATAAGCCTGCTTAAATGCTACATCAGCATCACATTCTTCTGTTGCTACAAAACGAGTAGCCATCTGAACACCGTCAAGACCTAATTCAAAACAATGGTCAATATCTTTTCTATCAAAAACACCACCAGCAAATACTACTGGAATTTTCTTTCCTGTACTTTCTTCAAAGTCCTTGACACAGGCAATTATTTCCTTTATATCGTTATCGTAATTATCCTGTTTTTCAGATATTTCATCTACCTTAAAGCCTAAATGTCCACCGGCCTTTGGACCTTCAATAACAACAAGGTCAGCAACCTTGTTGAATTTCTTAATCCATCTGCCAAGTATAAGCTTACAGGCTTTAGCTGAAGATACAATAGGAGCTAATTTTATATCGCTACCCTCAGCAAACTTAGGAAGGTCCATAGGAAGACCTGCACCAGAAATAATAATATCAGCACCACTATCAATACAGCACTTTACAAAATCGCTGTAATGTGTAACAGCAACCATAATATTTACACCAACGATACCGCCGTTTGAAATTTCTTTTGCCTTTTTAATTTCTCTATTTAAGGCTCTCATATTGGCTTCAAATGTATTAGTATAAAAATCATCTTCTCTGAAACCAGGCTGAGCTGCAGAAATAACCCCTATGCCGCCTTCTTTGGCAACTGCTCCGGCAAGTCCACCAAGGCTAACACCTACACCCATACCACCTTGTATAATGGGTACCTTGGCTACTAAATCACCGATTACTAATTCTTTCATTTAATTACCTCATTCTTTGAAATGTAAATTTCTCTTTCTAAAAAAACCGATTACAAAATACGGTATTCTAACCCAAATTAAACTATCCGTGATATTTATTATAACATTTTTTTATACACTTGTCTATACCACAATTTACATTTAACCGGTTGTTTCCAAGTACATTTTTTACTGTATTTCGACAAATTTGCATTTTTATTAATAAGGCATTAAATATAATTTATATAATTATTTTTTGCCCTATTTTGCCTTTAATATACCAAAAAAATCGAGGTAGCCTAAACCACCTCGACCTTTACTATTTATTTAACCTACTTAAACTTACATTTCTCAACTGATTTGTAACAGTAGTATTTGTTCCACCAGCTGATAAAGCATTTAAGCTTGTTTTATCAATTAACTTAAATTCCACAATATCAACTTCTGGATTATAATATGTCTTTTTCATATATCCTACCTCCTATATATCTAAATTAACCAAGTGATATTTCTGCACAAATACCATATATGCTCTCTCCATCATTTTTCTGGATAGTTCTGACATATAATGTATCGTTGCTATCACCAATATCGTTAACAACATAGGCAAATATACTCATATTATCAGGAGCTGTTATTGTATTCTCCGCACCATTTTCATCTGTGTAAACTATTTTCTTATAGGCATTTTCATCTGTGTAAACAGTTTCTTTGTTGAAAAGACTATTTACTGTAGAAAGTACAAAACCAATTTCACCGGCATTTTCAAGACTATTGTCATTTACAAAACTGTAGAGCAATAAATCATTGCCACTATTTATTTTAACATTGTTAATAGCATCTGCTCCGATGGAACCACTGTTGTTTACAGCCATAGTTGACACATAATGAGCTGGTGTCCAATTTCCTAAGTAATCACTTTCAACTGTCGCAACAATGCTGTTGTACTGTGTCGCTGTAAGCTGTTTAGATGTAATACTTGACTTAAATTCAGTACCGTCACTATTTAAGTTACAGTATTCGCCAAAACCTGTAGCATCTTCTGCTGTTGTACCATTAGACCAATCTGCCCAGCCTTTTGCAACTACACGACCATTTGTCTGAGTATTTATAAACTTAACATCAGCACCTGATGTCCAAGGTCTGCCATAGTATGCTGTAGCCTGTGTAGAATTTCCATTATCATTACCTGTTATAGTACAATTTCTGAATAAATATTTTGTACTTTGTGCTGCTGTAATATATCCAGCATTTCCCTTGTCACTATATCCGTAAAGCTCAAGAGTACAGTCATCAAATACCATATTTCCGCCACCACAAATATAGTCTACATTACCACCAATTTTACAATCCTTGAAATAAGCATAAGTGCCACTTCTTTGACCATTTACACCTAAAGTATCCTGACTACTTAAAATATTACATTTGTAGCACTCAACATAATTTGCATCTGTTATAAGAGCATTAGCTCTTTCCTTGTAAGCATAAGCTGTTACATCAGTTCCCTTTGTTCTTGTAACATCTCCTGTGCTTAAAGTCTGAACAGCACCGTCTTCAACTTCCTTATCTGTTACTTCATAGTTGTAAGTATTTTTAAATGTAACATTTTCAGCATAGAAGTAGTCACCTTTTACAATTACTACACCACCCCAAAGGCTTCCACTTGCACTTGTCAATTCATACTTGTCGTGGAAAAGTTCTTCGTTGTAGTAGCCATTTTTATCAACAGAATAATATTTACCTGTTGTACCATAGTACCAAGAAATAGTGTGTCCATTACCATTAATACT
The DNA here is from genome assembly GCA_000432155.1 of Eubacterium sp. CAG:274. Lineage (GTDB taxonomy): Bacteria > Bacillota > Clostridia > Lachnospirales > CAG-274 > CAG-274. Next base: position 2,094 of record FR888474.1, on the reverse strand, counting down.
AACATAAGGTGTATCTACAAGTACCTGTTCCTGAATATCGTCTGTAAGATTAATTACAACTCTACCGGCTTCACCGTCAGGTCTGTCTGTCATATTTTGAATTGCTGAAACAGCCTCTGTAAGTGTATCGTAATCACCAGGAACATTAATAATGTTTGTGTATGAAACGGCACTATAATCTTCAACATTTATCCAGTAAAGATATGTGTTGTTAGCTGTAATGTTTACAGTAACTGTTGTTTCACTGCCGTCTGTTATATATGAATTTGTAGCTGGATTGTTTGCACTGTTTAAGTCACTTGCTGTAACAGAGTTTGAACCGTTTATATTCCAAGTACCTGAATACCAACCGGCAACTGTAACCTTCTGCTTTCCACTTACTGGAACAGTAATTGTAGTGCCACTGTTTGCCTTTACAGAAGTGTCATTGTTATATAAAATGCCACTGCTGTATGTTAAAGCCGGTAAACTACTCTTTAAATCTATTGGTAAACAATAAGTTTCATATGTACTCTTTGTAAAGTAAACTTCTTCATCTGTAATTGCTGTTTCTCCAACCTTTACTCTGTTACTTGTATAATAACCATTGTTTGTAACAGCAACTGTATTATAATCACCTGCTTTAAGTTCAACACTGTATGTAAGGTCATCGTTTACTGTAGCTGTACCTGTAACACTTGAATCATTCATATTTACAAATGTAAGGCTTGTAATATTGCTTGCCTGTAAAGCATTGTCCTTACTTGTAATCTTACCGGAAACAGTTATATCTGCTGAACCTTCAACAGTAATAGTTTTTGCTGTAGTATCAGCTGATGTAAATGTATTGCTTCCGTCAATTTTAGCACTAATATTTGAATTATCTGTACTTACTGTATAAGTATGGTCTTTTAATAAAGTAACATTTCCACTTTCTGAAACAGAAGTGTATTCAGTACCAGTTAAAGTATCTGTAAATATTACCTTTGAACTGCCTAATGAACCACTTATTGTAACTGGAATAGCAAGCTCTGTTTCCTCTGTCACTTTAATAACACCCAAGTAGCTATTGCTGTTAATAACTATTGGAATATACTTAGCACTTGAGTTATTTACAATACTATAGGCACACTTAGCTGTACCTGAACTTGTACTTACTCCGTTAATTGTCATATCTACATTTTCACCATAAGTTGTTGCAGATATTGTATAAACACCTGTATTTACAGGTACTTCAATTTTAACACCAGCATTTACCTGTGCCCAATCACTTCTGGCTGTACTCCATTTACCACTTGTGGCATCAATCTTTAAAACAGCATCTCCCTGAGTAACTGTACCAGTAGTTTTCTGCAATGTTACACCGTTATTTATTAATGATGAACCACTTCTAAAGTTCCATTCATCAGCAAAAGCTGTTGGTGCATCTTCATCAGCTACTGGAGTTACGGTAATAGAACTTATGTAGCTGCTGTCTACAGCTACTAAAGTTACATATCCACTACCACCTGTGTAATTTACAGTAAGAACATTGTTTTCTGCTGATACAGTATCACTACCATAAGTAAAAGCCATATTTGCAGCATATGTAGCTACCGTAATGGTAGAATTTCCTTCTACAGGAATATCAAACTGTGTTCCTGTATTTACTTGTGCCCAACTAGAATTAGACAAAGAAAACTTACCCCCAGAGCTTTTAGTCGTAACTTTTAATCCGTCATATTCTGCTGACCCATCTCCTTGCAATGTTTGAGTGTAACTACTGTTACCTCTGTAGCTAGAACCTGAGCCAAAATTCCAAGTAGTTGCTGTTGAAGCACTTGCAACAACTACATTGCAAAGCATAAGTCCTACTGCCATAACAAAGGCAAGTAAACTGCTTATGCTTTTTTTGAATTTTTTCATAAAATTCCTCCTTTTTTTTTAATAAGCATTTTTGTTGCGTAAACAAAACTATAACCTAAAAAATCCGTTTTAATTTTGTTTTAAATTATTATACAATATTAATACTTTATTCACAAGTAATTTTCAAAAATCTTCAGTTCAAAACAAATAACTGCGTTATTTTTGGCTTGAAAAGCAAGCCATCGGATTTATCTTTCCGATTCATTAAAA
>FR888473.1 GCA_000432155.1 Eubacterium sp. CAG:274 | reverse complement strand
CGACCAAAGTGCTATTGCTTGGTATCAGAATGTAGATAGGGGCGAAAAGGACAATGCACCGACACTTAACTCAGAACATTATAGAGTTTACAAGGGTGACAATATATATACAAACGATTTAGATAAACATAGCCATGTATACAATAATGGTATATGTGATATATGTAATAAGGCTTGTACTCATGGAAAATACAAAAATGGTATTTGTACATATTGCGAATATGGTGTAGAAGAACCACAACTTGTAGGCGATTACTATGAAATAGCCAATTATGGCAATTTAGTATGGTTTCAGCAGTATGTAGACGCAGGCAATGTAAATATAAATGCCAGACTTACAACAAATATAGTTGCTAATGAAAACCTGTTAGATAGTAGTGGCAATGTACAGGACACACCAAAGTATAATTGGACACCAATAGGAAGGGTTTATTCAAACACAAGTGATAGCTATAATGGTGTATTTGATGGAGCAGGATATAGCATAAGTGGATTGTATTCCAATGGTACGGGAGATTATTGTGGCTTTTTTGGAAAAGTGTATAAGAGTACAATAAAAAATCTTTCCGTATTAGATAGTTATTTTGGAGGAACTAGTTGTTTAAAGGTAGGCACATTTGTTGGCTATGATTGGCGTGGTGGTAGTATAGAAAATTGCTACAGTAATGCCACAATAGTGGGAAGTATTTACTGTGGCGGTATTGTTGGAGAGACAAGAGGTACAATATCTAACTGCTTATACAATGGTAAAATAATAGCAGAAGGTAAATCCAACGCAATAGCTAGTGATTATAAAAGCTATGGAAAATTGACAAATTGCTATTACAACGAGAATTGTGGACTTTCATCAGACAGAGCCACAGCAGTTACAGCAGCCCAGTTATCAAGTGGCGAAGTGGCATATCTCCTTAATGGCGACCAAAGTGCTATTGCTTG
>FR888472.1 GCA_000432155.1 Eubacterium sp. CAG:274 | reverse complement strand
CTGATGCTTTCTTATCTATGGACTATGCTAACGCTACTGTAAAGGGCAACGAAGTAAGCGACCCTGTTGTTACAGTATCTGACTGTATTGTTTCTGAAAATGCTGACGGTGGCAAGTATGCTTACGGTTGGACAGCAGAGGTTCAGCCTAATGGTAATTCTCTTAGTCAAATTGTATGGAAGGTATTTTTCAAAGATAAAAACAGTACAAAGGAATTTACTGAAAATATAAATATTTCTGCTAGTGAAACTGAATCTTCTGTATTTGGTTTAATACTTTCAGCAAGTCAGGACAAGGCAAATAGCTATGGTTTGCCAGACAATGTACAGGTAACAGCAGAAGTAAAATAATCGGAGGACATTATGAAAAAGATATATTACAAACCTAATTTAGATATTATTTCCTTTAATTCTCAAGATACTACATCAGTAACAAATATTAGTGCTGTAACAAACAGAATGACAAAAGCTAAAACAGTTACTGTTATAGATATGGACGAAATCACATTCTAAATACTATGAAATTCAGAACAAATAACTTCGTTATTTGTGACTTGCTTTGCAAGTCATCGGATTTATCTTTCCGATTCACTATAAAAAAAGAGATAGGTTTAAATTTTGCCTATCTCTTTTTTAGAAAGAAAGGACAAATATGAAATACAATAAATTAACAGCTTTTTTATTAACCTTTGTCATTTTAATAAGTGCATTTGCCTGTAATACAATGGCAAACAGCAATTTTGAATTTGGCTCAAATAAGGTAAATCTACAGCCTAGCACATATTCATTGCCTGTGAAAATGATGAAAGCTACGAACATAACTTCTCCGTCAATGGCAAGTTCTTGTATTAAGAATGCCACTATTGACATTGGAAATGACAGCAAGGCTACTGTAACTATAGACCTTCAAGCTGTATCAATAATGGGTATTAGTGACTGGGCTGAAAACTGGCAAATATACAAGGGCAATTCAGCTAATGGAGAAACCTTTAATGCCAACACCCATACAAACGAAGAAAACAAAATTGACCAAATTTCCTTTGAAATACCTGACAACACCTATGACGGTGTATATGTAAATCTTTTTGTTCCGGCTATAAGCCTTAATACCAATGCTTATTTAGCTTTTGACTACGACAATGCTGTAGATACAAATACCAGCAAATTTTATACAGGTACTGCCCATATTTCACAGTTTGGAGAATATGACATAAATGCTACAGTAGAAGTAAAAGACGGCAAAATCAAAGGTATTACAGTAACAGGAGATAACTTTAAGGGTACATATGCTACAATAAATAAAAATATGCTACAAACAGCTTTTAACGGGCTGAAAGATGCTTTTACAGGAAAAGATGCTACTAATACTGAAGAAGTACACAATATTGATGCTGTAACTGGTGCAACATATTCCAGTAATGGTATCAGAGATGCTGTAATGAATGCCTTAAATTTGGCTATTAAAGACGAAGTTATTAATTTGCCTACAGAACAGCTTAAAGCCGGCATTTACAGTGTGGATATAGCCTATTACAGTGACAATGTAGCCCACAGTCTAATTGAAAATGAAAAAGCTAAAGCTACTATTACAGTAGACAACAATGGCAATATGAATTTATCTACTGATATAGTTAACGGCACAGTAAAAGAGCCTTTATATATTTTAGACTTTAACGGTTATTACAAAGATAATAATTTAAACAACAGCCTTACAATGGAAAATGCTATTGTAGAAAAAACTCCTACAACTTACACAGACGAAAACATTACTGCCGGCACAAATGTTGTAACAAAAGTAACTTTTCCTTTAGAGGGAGAGTATTCTGTAATTTACAATACAAATGCTAGAATGTATGTTCCAGCTATGAAAGCTCTTAATGGAAATGTTTCAGGTGTTGAATTTGAAAATGGTAAGTTTAATAGCAACTGTTTTGTAAAGGTATACTGGGACAGTATTGAAAAAATAGGGGATTTTGTAAAATACGGCGATATAAACAATGACGGAAGTATAACTGCTGATGATGCCTCTTTATTACTTCAAAATGTTTTGAACAGTACAGATGTAGACAATGGTGATGTGGATTGTGACGGTATAATATCCTCTAGTGATGTAGCAAATATACTTCAAAAAGCCTTAGACAGTACATTTATTATGAAGTGTGAAATGTAATGATGTTACTTACAATCCTAAATAAGCCACAATTGCGTGGCTTATTTTTTTGTTTTTTTGCAACGATTTAATATTTTCAACTGTATTATTAATAAATACAAATATATTACAAAATATGATTGATAATTCTGCTCATAACATATATAATTAAATTAAAGAGTTGATAATATTTTAACAAAGGGAGGGTGTTTTTATGAAAAAATTTATCTCATTACTTTTGGCAACATCTATGGCATTTGCTGTACCCGTATTTGCCGACACAGAAGGTCAGAGCTATGCTGAAGTGTATGCTGAAAAAGCTAAGGAGCTGTTTGGTATTACTGATACTAACTATGAGTACAACTTTAACAAATATGACGATTTGTATTCCTATACTTTGACTTGGGATAATTGCTCCATATCCTTTGACACAAAGGGAAATGTTAGTTCCTTTTCAAAATGGAAAACCGGCAATAGGGGTAGTACAAAAGACCAAATTACAAGGGAACAAGCTATAGAATTTGGCAACAAATATTTAAAGAAATTATTAGGCGAAAATGCTGATAAAATGAAACTAGAAAGCTGTGATTTATCTTTAAATCAATGTGAACTTTATTATTGCCAATACATTGGGGGTTACAAGGCTGTATACAATACAGCTACTATTAAGATTAACAATTTCGGAGATTTATTAGGCTACGAGTGCGACAATATGTTTGATGTTAATATTGAAAATTCTGACAATATTTTAGATTACGAAACTGCAAAAAAGAAATATATTGAAAACATTGGTTTTGGTAAGGCTATTTCAAGCTATTATGATTATAAGACTAGAACTCGTTGTCCATTTCCTTGCTTTACTAAAATAGGTTTTGATTATTCACACATAAATGCCAGTACTGGGGAAAAAATAGCTCCTTTCGTATCAACTCACTACAAAGTTGGTGCTGGTGGTGGCAGTAGTAATGAGGCATTTTCTGATAGTAAGCAATTAGAAAATCAATTAACTGACGCAGAAAAGGAAACAGTTGACAATATTAAGTCTGTACTTTCAATAGAAAAAGCCGTTGAAATAGTAAATAACAAATTTAATTGCAATATTCCAACTGAGGACTTAAAGGCTAGTTATTATAGCAGAGATGGCAAGTATTATACTTCTATTTATAACTCTAAAAATAATAAATATGTAGCTAATGTCACATCAGATGGACAAATAATTTCATTCTCATATAAAGATGAAGAAAATGAGCAAGATAAAACTCTTTCCAGTTCTGAATTAGATGAAAAAGTTTTACAATGTGTAAATTCTTTAAATTACAATGATTATAAAATCAATTACCGTAAGGAATATAAAGACTATACTGCATATACTTTGTATAAATATGTCGATAATATTATAAACTTTAATGATTATATTCGTGTAAATATTGATACTAATGGAAGTATAACATATTTCTATTTTTCAAACAGTAATCTTGAAGTTCCTAAGTTTGAAAGTAGCTTATCAATTGAGGAAGCCTTTGATAAGTGTGCTGATGCCTTTGGATTTACTTTATCATACATTTTAACTGATGAAAATAAGGCTACTTTGGCTTATTCTTTTGATAATTTCCCTCATTTAAGCCCTGAAGGAAATCCTATAACTAGCACTAATGAAGAATATGTACCTAAATACAATAATGGATATACTGATATTGACGATAGTCCACAAAAAGAATACATTGAAAAACTGGCTGATTTAGGTTTAAAATTTAATTCTGCTAAATTTTCTCCTAATTCTACATTAACATATAAAGAATTAAAGGATTTTTGGAAAACTTATTATATAACTATTAAATTTAATGATGACCATATATTGACTAAATACGATATGGCGAAGATATTCTGTAATGTTTTAAAATTAGATGACTTATGCCAAAGAAGTAAGGGATATGGCAGTAGCTATAGCGATGTATATGGCGAAAACTTGCCTTATGTAGCACTTTGCGAAAGCCTTGGTATATTTAGTGGTGGTACTGAATTTAATGGCAATTCTCCAATAACAAGAGGGGAATTTGCCCAGTTATTATATAACTTTATTGATATATACTACAATTATACTGGCAATTCTTTATTATAGAAAAGGTGGCGATATTATGAAGAAATTTATTAGTTTAATATTAACTGGAACTATGTTGTTATCTATACCTGTTATGGCAAATACGGACTACACAAGTGCTATAAAACAAGTAAAAAGTGCATTTACTGTGCCAGATTATAAAACTTTTGAAGTTTCAGATAACGATGACACACTATCTTTAAGTTGGAAAGATGGTAAAGATAAATATGTTTTTGCCAGAATAAAAAACGGCACTATAATAATATATTCTAACTACAATGAAGATAACAAAAACGCTACAAAGACTTTATCTAAAATTGAACTTAGAAAAATATGTGATAAGAATATATCCAAAATTTTAGGTCAGGATTCTGCAAATTGGAAATTAGAATATATCAATCAATACGATAAATATACAACAGAATTTACTTACAAAAGATATGTTGGAGGGTATCCTGTAGACGGGGATTTAATCACTATAAATTTAAACAATAATGACGGCTCTATATACAATTATACTAGAGAGTTAGATAAAATTCCTGATATTACTACACCAAAAAATATAATTTCCAAAACTGATGCTAAGGATACATATTTAAAGAATTCAAATTTTGGACTTTGGTACACAGATTTATCTAAAAAGCCTGTTTTTGCATATCTTACTACCAGTGTTGGTGACCCTAAATTAACTGACGGATATAACATTTCAGATGTTATTCCTTGTGTAGATGCCGAAACAGGAGAATTTTTCTATGGATTAGCTAATATTCATTCCTTGAAAGCTGAGCTTGGTGGCAGTGGTGGAGCTAGTAATTCAGGTAAATTTGAAAGTAGTAGTAAATCAAACGATGACGAATTTATAAGTGCCGAAGATGCAGTAAAAGTACTTAATAAAAAATTAGGCACTACATGTAAAAGTAAAGATTTTAAATTGGATCATTCATATGGCGATGAAAAATTAAAAACTGCCGTTTTTTCAAAGTCTGATGACAATAGCTACAGTTCATTTTCTATAGACAGCAATAATAATATACTTTATTACTTTGAAGATACTAAATACGGTAATTCAGCAGATGCAAACAAATTTGAAAATACCGCAAATGAAATAATAAAGAAAAATGGATATAATTTACCGGATTTCTATAGCTTCAATATTTCAAAAGACACTATACGCTATTACAAGAAGAAAAATGGTATTCCATGTGAACCCTTATATATTGATATTACTTTTAACAAGCAAGGAAAAGTAATATCTTATGAAAATGGTTTAGACCTAAATTACACTTTCATAAATGCAACACCTACAATAGCAACAGATGATGCTTTTGATATTGCAAGCAGGACATTTGATTTTACTCCTGAATATATCAGAGATTCTAACAATCCTAGTAATTACCGTTTGGCTTATTATTTTAAATCTACTCCTTTTGTAGACTGTGACGGTAATGCTCTTGCAGGTACTGGAGAAAAATATTACAAAGAAAGTCAAATTTATGCTGATGTAACTGATAAAGAGGATAGGGCAGTTGTATTATTCCTTTCTAAAGCTGGTTACAATTTTGATGATTTAACTAAATTTGAACCAGACAAAGCCCTTACTTTAAGAAATTTATTAAAATATTTAAACGGTGGATGTTCATTGTTGTCTATTAACAAAAGCTTGCATACTGACTTTACTAAAAAGGATATTGATACTCCTTTAACTGTAAAGCAAGTTATTATAATACTTGAAAGTTTGAAATATAGAACTTATAACCTACCAATGTTAAGCTCTGCATTTAAAAATCAGGACAACGATGTATATACAAATATTGCCTTAAATATAGGAGCAATTAAAAATGCTGAGAGGTTGGACAACAATGCCACAAGAATGGATTTAGCCAACTATGTTTACAAAATAATATACGGTCAAAATGAATAAAACGCAAAAAGGATTGACTTTTTTAAGGTCAATCCTTTTTTTATTCTTCAATTACTTTTTCCCGTTGTTCTTTCTTTTCTAACCTCTTATTTGCCCATTGACAGAAAAGGGTATAGCAAACAGATGAAAGAGGTATAAACAAGAGTATACCTACAATACCCATTATATTTCCACCTAAAGTAAGGGCTACAAGTACCCAAATTGACGGCAAACCTACAGAACCACCTACAACATGAGGATAAATCAAATTACCCTCTATTTGCTGTATTACAAGGAATAATATAGCAAAATAAACTACAGTTATAGGACTAACCATAAGTATGAGAAGGGCAGAAATAACAAAGCCTAAAAATGCACCTATAAAAGGTATAAGAGCAGTAAAACCTATTAAAACACCTACTAAAAGGGCATAAGGCATTCTGAATACAGACATTGAAACAACGAACAATGTACCAATTATTACAGCCTCAAGGCATTGTCCTGTAATAAAATTTGCAAATGTAGTATAGCTAAGCTCTGACACCTTTATAATATAGTCATAGATTTTTTTATTAAATATAGCCTTTAAAGACTTTGAAATCTGTCTTGAAAGGGTTTCCTTTGCCAAAAGTATATAAATGGCAAAAACAAAGCCAATAGCCACATTTACAACAGAATTTACAATACCTCTGACAACTCCCACTGTAGAGCCTAAAAAGTTAGTTGTAACATCACTTCTGAAGAAGTCTATTAACATATTAAACAGTTTATTTGCATCAAAGTTAGAATACTGATTTAATATTTCGTTAATTTGGTCATCATTTACATACTGATTTACAAATACCTTTAATTTAGGTATTGACCTTTGGGCAGTGTATACAACCTGTGCCAATGTGTCGCTTAATTTAGGCACTACAATAACAACAACCCCTGTAACAACAGCCAAAATAACTACTATTGCGAGAATAAGGCTTAAAGGACGCTTCGCCTTTCTTGTAAATTTATTATCCTTTACAAAAAGCTTTCTTTCAAAAAAGTTCATTGGAATATTAAGCATAAAAGCCAAACAGCCACCCAGTATAAAAGGGCTTATCATTCCAAAGGCATATCGAAAGCAATTCCCTACAACATCAAGATTTTGAAAACATACCAAAACTCCTATTGTAAAAACAATAAGGAGCATTAGTATTTTTATATTTTTCTTAGTAAAATTCAATTATTTACCTTTTTTATTCTTTGGCTCTACCTTTACCTTATTTCCGTCCTTATCCATAATGTAAAGATTATCCATAATATTCTTTTTCATACCTCTTTTAAATTCGGCAATATATTCTTTTCTGAGAACATCTCTTTCTTTTAATTCTTCATCAGTAAGTCCCTGTGTTTTATTTTTATGGGCAAGCTCATTTATTCTCTTTACAAGTTTGTCCATTTTGTTTTCAACTTTTTCAATTACTTCAACAGTTTCTTCAAGAACTTTTTCTTCTACTTCCTTAGCTTCGCTTTCTATTTTGGCAGTTTCTTCGCCAACCTTTTCAGCTATTTCTACAGCCTTTTTTTCTAATTCCTTTTCAAAAGCCATTTTGTACAATCTCCTTTCTTATAAAGCATTTACTCCCTTTCCAAAAGTAGGGAAGGGAGTAAATCATTACTTACTATATTATATACGCAACAATGTTAAAAAAGTTTAATTACTTAATTACTTTGTGACCACCCATATATGGAAGGAGAACTTCTGGAATAGTTACAGTACCGTCTGCATTCTGGAAGTTTTCAAGAATAGCAGCAGTTGTTCTACCAACAGCAAGACCACTACCATTTAATGTGTGAACGAACTGAGCCTTGTCCTTAATGTTGTCCTTGAACTTAATGTTAGCTCTTCTTGCCTGATAAGATTCGAAGTCAGAACAACTTGAAATTTCTACATATCTACCGTAGCTTGGCATCCAAACTTCAATATCGTAAGTCATAGCAGAACTGAAACCTAAGTCACCACTACAAAGTCTAACAACTCTGTATGGAAGACCTAACATTTTAAGAATATCTTCTGCATCGTTAGTAAGCTTTTCAAGTTCTTCGTAGCTGTTTTCTGGTCTAGTAAACTTAACAAGTTCTACCTTATTGAACTGGTGCTGTCTAATTAAACCTCTTGTATCTCTACCTGCTGAACCAGCTTCTGCTCTAAAGCAAGCAGTGTATGCACAATACTTAATAGGAAGTTTTGCACCTTCGAGAATGTCATCTCTGTGAAGATTTGTTACAGGTACTTCTGCTGTAGGTACAAGGAACATATCATTGTTAGCTACTCTGAAAGCATCTTCTTCAAACTTAGGAAGCTGACCAGTACCAGTCATAGATGCTCTGTTTACCATAAATGGTGGGAAAATTTCAGTATAGCCATGCTTTTCAACATGAGTATCGAGCATAAACTGTGTAATAGCTCTTTCAAGTCTAGCACCAAGACCCTTGTAAACTGTAAATCTAGTACCAGAAATTTTAGCTGCAACTTCTGCATCAAATAAATCTAAATCCTTACCAATATCCCAATGAGCCTTTGGTTCAAAATCAAACTTAGTAGGTTCGCCAACGCGTCTAATTTCTACATTTTCAGAATCATCAACACCGTCTGCTACAAGTGGGTTAGGTGTGTTAGGTACTGATAAAAGAAACTGTCTAATTTCTTCGTCAAGAGCCTTTAATTCTGGGTCTAAAGCCTTAATCTTTTCAGAAAGCTGTTTCATTTCTGCCATAAGAGGTGCAACATCTTTGCCTTCCTTTTTGAAAACAGGAATCTGCTTAGTTTCTGAATTCTGCTTTGCCTTTAATTCTTCAATTTCCTTAATTAAAGTTCTTCTTTTTTCATCAAGTTCTGTGAACTTTTCAAGATGATAATCCTTATGACGCTTTGCTAAAGCTGCCTTTACACCATCAAAATCTTCTCTAAATCTCTTTACATCTAACATTTCATTACCTCCAAAATTTTAAATAGCTGGCAAACAGGTACTATCAAAACAATAAAAAAACTCGTCCCCAAAAAGGGACGAGTTGAACACCCGTGTTGCCACCCAAATTGCATTATAAAAATGCCACTCTGTTTTGCTGTAAGGGGCTACCCCTCGATTCATCACCGAAAGCTGGAAAGGTGGAACACCATTTCACACTACTGTCTTTCACCCACCGACAGCTCTCTGAAAGTGCTACATAGCTTAGTCTTTCTCATACGCTTAACTTATGGTATATAGTATATCACAAAAACCAAGAATTTCAAGGCTTTTTTGAAAATTTTACAGAATAATTTTCATATTTTACAAAAAAGAAAACTGTTAAAAAAGACCTGACATTTTAAATAAATTTTTGTATAACCTCTGCTACTGCATTATGGTTATTGTCATTTTCCGTAACATAGTTTGCCACACTTTTTATTTCATCAACACCATTTTTTACTGCCACTCCCATACCTACATTTTCAATCATAGGAATGTCATTAAAGTTATCTCCAATGGCTATAGCCTCACTAGGGTCAATATTTATCTTTTCCAATAAATCTTTTACTCCTGTGCCTTTATCTATATTATAAGGATTAAATTCCAATATATCTTCTCCAGAGAAAAATACACCAACTTTTTCTGTAAGCCCGCAGGAATTACAAGCCTGTTGTATTTGTGAAAGTTTTTCATTATCAGATATAGCTATGATTTTACTAAAATCCTGTGAAACCAATTCTCTTAAATCCTCTGTAACATAATAGGGGATAAAAGAATTTTTGGCATATCTTTTTATTCTATCCGTAGGCTTATCGCACCATAATTTTTCATTTTCATAGGCCAATACATTTACTGGATACTGTCTTAATATGTCCAAAACTTCACTACCATATTCGCCTTTTAGCAAATGATTTACCAGTTTCTTTTTAGATACATTTTCATATATTGTACTGCCGTTAAAGGCAACAGTATAGTTATTTTCCTTTACAAGTCCCAGTTGTTCATTTAAAACATCAAGGCTCATATTTGAACGACCACTACAGAGAACAAACTTTACGCCTTTGGAAAGAGCATAGGAAATTGCTTTTGCATTTTCTTCCGGTAGTGTTTTATCATCTTTTAAAAGTGTTCCGTCTAAGTCACAAAAAATAATTTTATACATAATTTCCTCCAATGTTTCACGTGAAACATTTACATATTTTTCTTCATTAAACCTACAATTCTGTCTAATTCATCTGGAGAATAGTATTCAATTTCAATTTTGCCTTTTTTCTTACCATTTTTAATAGTAACTTTAGTGCCAAAAATAGACTTTAAATCCTTTGCTATCTCTACACAAGCTCTGGCAAGCTCTGGGTTAGGAGCAATGGTCTTTTCTGTCTTTTTTTCTTCCTCTGGCTGAGGATTTTGTATTTCTTTTACTAATTCTTCAATTTGTCTTACAGAAAGACCTTCATCAATTATTCTTTCTGCCAATTCAAACTGCTGTTCTTTATCTAAAGGAATTAAAGCTCTACCATGACCATTTGATATTCTATTTTCCTTTATAAATGTCTGAACTCTTTCATCAAGGTTTAAAAGTCTAATAGCATTTGCTACAACTGTTCTACTTTTGCCTACTTTTTTAGCAATCTGTTCCTGACTAAGGCTATATTCCTCTGAAAGTCTTTTATATGTATAGGCTTCTTCCATAGGGTTTAAGTCTTCTCTCTGAACATTTTCAATAAGAGCAGCTTCAAGTATTTTTAATTCATCTAAATCCTTTTCAATAGCCGGAATTTTCTCTAAACCTGCAATTCTAGCAGCTCTCCATCTTCTTTCGCCAGCAATTATAATGTAGAAATCCCCGTTCTTTTTAACAGTTATAGGCTGTAAAACGCCTACTTCCTTAATAGAATCAGCCAATTCCATAAGTGTAGCATCATCAAATTTATTTCTTGGCTGTTTTGGATTAGGTGTAATTTTATTTATGTCAACCTCTAACACTCCACCGCTATGTTTTTCCTCTATTTCATTAGAAGAAAAAAGGGAGCTCATACCTGAACCTAAACCTCCTCTTTTTTTCAAAGCCATTAATCTTCACTCCTTTCGATAATACCATCAGCAAGAAGTTCATAGGCTTCTGCACCCTTTGATTTAGGGTCATAAACATTAATAGGTTCGCCATAACTTGGAGCTTCACTAAGGCGTACATTTCTTGGAATAATGCACTTAAATAAGTCTGCACCTAAGAACTTTGTAACTTCCTCTACAACCTGCATAGAAAGGTTAGTTCTGGCGTCAAACATAGTAAATACTACACCTTCAAGCTCAATTTTGCTATTAAGTCTATCCTTAACTAGGTTATAAGTATGTAAGAACTGGCTTAAACCTTCAAGAGCAAGGAACTCACATTGAAGTGGAATAAGCACACTATCAGCTGCTGTAAGAGCATTTAATGTAAGTATATTGAGAGATGGTGGGCAGTCAATAATTGTAAAATCATACTGCTCTCTCACGCTACCTTTTTCTAGTATATCTCTTAAAATATATTCTCTATTATCAAAATTTATAAGCTCAATTTCTGCTCCAGATAGCTGAATATCTGTAGGAACTACCTGTAATGTATCAAACATTGTGCTTTCTTTTGAGTCATTTATGTCTGCTTCGCCAATAAGTACAGTATAAAATGTGTTTTTTACATCTCTTTTATCTATACCAAGTCCTGTAGTGGCATTTCCCTGAGGGTCAGAATCTATAACTAATACTTTTTTGCCTTTTTCAGCTAAATATGCAGCAAGATTAATGGCTGTAGTAGTTTTACCAACTCCACCTTTTTGATTAGCAATGGCTATAACTTTACCCATTATTTGTCCTCCTGTGTCTATAATTCATTTGTTTAGATAAGTATAACACAAATTCCTTTCACTAGAAACCTTAATATTATAAAGATTTTGACAAAATTATAGGTATATTTTTGTACATATTTATAATTTTTGATTTTTTGGTAATAAAAATGTTTCACGTGAAACATTTTTGTGCCTTTTTAGGGCTATTTTATGTTAAATATCTACTTTCTACTATATAAATAAGTGCATTTTAAAAATTTGGGAGGAGGGAAACTTCCAGAATGAACAAAGGTTCGAACAATATAATATTTTTCTTAATTTTTGCTATTTTTATATAAAATTAGGCATATTTTTTATTTTTTATATCTTAAAAGCATTATTATTACATTATTAGTCTAAAATTTGGGAGAAGGGAAAGTCCTTAGCATTTTCTAAAAGACATTTTTATTAAAATTAGCCCTTAATTCTTATACAATATATATTTAGCTTATTCATATTCATTATTTCCCTCCATAATTATAGATTTTTGCATCTACTCTAAATTTTGCAAGATATATCATTGTATAATTCATTTTTCAGTCATTTCTCCCTAGCAAAGGAAACATATACATTAAACAAAAAAACTGTATTATACAGCCTGTTTAGGGCATATATACTGTTTCACGTGAAACATAGGCTATATACAGGGTTTCGTAGTGTATACCCAAATTTTCATTACGCCAAATTTAAAACTCCATTTTTTTGAATTTTTTAATTATAAAAATTGCAAAATTCGATATTAAAAATACTATAAATTTTGTATTATTTTTTAACAAGTTTTTCCATTTATGCAATATTCAATATTTGTATATACATTTATATTTATGCAAAATAATGTATATTGATATATCTGTTCTGTCGATTTTTGTTTTTCTACCAAAGACAGATATATATAAGTAAAATATTATAACTATGTAAATAAGCCTGTTTCAGCTATGTTTTAGTTTTCCATATTGTAAAATACCTTTATTCATTTTTGCCTCCGTTTTTACCCTTAAAATCCATAATTGGAGTTTATGTGGATAAATAATTGTCTATATGGATTTATCCACAAAATAGGGCAAAAACAGGGCATTTAAGCAGTTTTAGTGGTTTTGTTTATAGTGGTAACTATAATGTTAGTGGAAATATAGGATTTTGAGATTTTAGACTTATGCCCCTATAATTTAGAAAAGTGGTGGATAAGTCTGATTTTTTAGTTTTTTGAAGTGCATTGTGGATAACTTTAGAAATATTTTTTATTTTGGATTTTTCCACTATTGATATTTAGATTTTATTATTTTGGGAGTTATGCACATTAAATTCCATATATAGAAATTTGGGATAGGGGAATTGATTTATTAACGATAAAATAACTTATATAGCTGTAGGATAGCCTTATACACTCACAAAACAATTTATTAAACCGATAATTTTTGATGTTTTTAAATCAACAGGTATATTTTAATGTTCTTTATGTAAAATAGCTAAAATAATGGCGTTATACCGCCGAATCTATCTTTATTATTGTAGCTTGGCATTAGAAGTCATAAAAACATAAAAAGGCGAGGGAAAATCCCTCGCCTTAGCTATTATATATTATTCTTCTGTACTATTGTTTTCTTCTGTTGTATCGTCATCTTCGATTACAGCATCTTTATCTACAATAGCCTCGCCCTTAGAGAGCTTTAAGTCAATATTTCTGTAAAGGTTCATACCAGTACCAGCTGGAATAAGTTTACCAATGATAACATTTTCCTTTAAGCCGATAAGTGGGTCAACCTTACCCTTAATAGCAGCTTCAGTTAATACTCTAGTTGTTTCCTGGAATGATGCAGCTGAAAGGAAGCTATCAGTAGCAAGAGAAGCCTTTGTGATACCCATAAGAGTTCTTGAGCCTTCTGCTGGTTCGCCACCGTTTTCAATAGCAGCCTTATTCTTGTCTTCAAAATCAAGCCAGTCTACAAGTGAGCCTGGAAGCATATCAGTATCGCCGTTATTTTCTACCTTAACTCTCTTGAGCATCTGACGAACAATAACTTCGATGTGCTTATCGTTGATATCAACACCCTGTAAACGGTATACTCTCTGAACTTCTTTAAGAACATAGTCCTGAACGCCTCTTACGCCCTGAATTCTGAGAATATCGTGAGGGTTGATTGAACCTTCTGTAATAGGGTCACCGGCAAGAATTTCATCGCCGTTCATAACCTTAATTCTTGAACCGTAAGGGATAAGATATTCCTTAGATTCACCATTGAGAGCTGTAACTACTACTTCTCTCTTCTTCTTTGTATCTGTAACGCTTACTCTACCACCAAATTCTGCAATAATTGCAAGACCCTTTGGCTTTCTTGCCTCGAAAAGTTCTTCTACTCTAGGCAAACCTTGTGTAAGGTCATTACCAGATACACCACCGGTATGGAATGTTCTCATTGTAAGCTGTGTACCAGGTTCACCGATTGACTGAGCAGCGATAATACCTACTGCTTCACCAATTCTAACCTGTCTACCACTTGCCATGTTAGAACCGTAGCACTTAGAGCAAACACCGTTGTGGCTCTTACAAGTGATAATAGTTCTAATCTTAACCTTTGTGATACCAGCACCAACTACAGCATCAGCCATATCTGGAGTAATAAGTGTGTTAACAGGAACAATAACTTCGCCTGTTTCTGGGTTTACAATATCTTCAGCAGAATATCTGCCTCTAATTCTATCTACTAATGGTTCGATAGTTTCCTGTCCGTCCATAAATGCCTCAACTTCCATATATGGAATTTCGCCATTATTATGTTCAGAACAGTCATATTCACGAACAATAATATCCTGTGATACATCTACAAGTCGTCTAGTTAAGTAACCTGAATCGGCTGTTCTGAGGGCTGTATCAGAAAGACCCTTTCTGGCACCATGGGCAGAAATGAAGTATTCCTGAACTGAAAGACCTTCACGGAAGTTAGCCTTGATTGGAAGTTCGATAGTTTCACCACTAGGAGATGCCATCAAACCACGCATACCACCAAGCTGTTTAATCTGTCTGTTAGAACCTCTGGCACCAGAGTGAGCCATCATGTAGATTTCGTTGTAAGTACCAAGACCTGCAAGAAGGGCATCAGTAATCTTACCATCGGCCTGTTCCCAAACAGAAATAACCTTGTTATGTCTTTCTTCGTCTGTCATAAGACCTCTACGGAACATCTTATTAATCTTAGCAACTTCTGCTTCAGCTTCTTCAATGTATGTTTCCTTTTCAGGTGGGATAACCATATCTGATACAGAAACTGTAAGAGCAGCGATTGTAGAATACTTGTAACCAAGAGACTTGATGTTATCTAATACAACACAAGTTTCTGTAGAAGGGTGCTTATGGATACACTTGTTAATAATCTTACCAAGTTCCTTCTTTGTTACAAGGAAGTCAATTTCATACTTAAATCTATTTTCTGGGTCTTTTCTATCTACAAAGCCTAAGTCCTGAGGAATAATCTCGTTAAAGATAATTCTACCAGCTGTTGTGTCAACAATCTGGCTTTCAGTAGTACCGTCAGCATTTGTAAGAGTCTTTCTGACCTTAATCTTTGAATGTAAAGTGATTACATGGTTATCGTAAGCAAGTCTTGCTTCGTTTTCGTCCATGAAAATCTTACCTTCACCTGGTTCGCCATCTTTTTCAAGTGTAAGATAGTAAATACCAAGAATCATATCCTGTGTAGGAACTGTTACAGGTTCACCATCAGAAGGCTTTAAAAGGTTGTTTGGAGCAAGGAGTAAGAATCTACATTCTGCCTGTGCTTCAACACTTAAAGGAACATGAACCGCCATCTGGTCACCATCGAAGTCGGCGTTGTAAGCTGTACAAACAAGTGGGTGAAGCTTAATAGCTCTACCTTCTACAAGTACAGGTTCGAATGCCTGAATACCAAGTCTATGAAGAGTAGGGGCTCTGTTAAGCATAACCGGATGCTCCTTAATAACATCTTCAAGGACATCCCAAACTTCTGGCTGTAATCTTTCTACCATTCTCTTAGCTGACTTAATGTTGTGAGCTAAACCGTCTTTTACAAGGTTCTTCATAACGAAAGGCTTGAAAAGTTCAATAGCCATTTCCTTAGGAAGACCACACTGGTAAATCTTGAGTGTAGGGCCTACTACGATAACAGAACGGCCTGAATAGTCAACACGCTTACCAAGGAGGTTCTGACGGAATCTACCTTGCTTACCCTTTAATAAGTCAGAAAGTGACTTGAGTGAACGGTTACCAGGACCAGTAACTGGTCTACCGCGTCTACCGTTATCAATAAGGGCATCAACAGCCTCCTGTAACATTCTCTTTTCATTTCTGATGATAATGTCTGGAGTACCCATTTCAAGAAGCTTGAAAAGTCTATTATTTCTGTTGATTACTCTTCTATAGAGGTCATTTAAGTCAGATGTAGCAAATCTACCACCGTCTAACTGAACCATTGGTCTTAATTCAGGTGGAAGTACAGGAAGTACATCTAAAATCATCCATTCAGGTCTGTTGCCACTATTTCTGAAAGCTTCAACAACTTCTAACTTCTTAATAGCCTTAACCTTTTTCTGACCAGCAGCAGTTAAAAGTTCTTTCTTTAAATCTTCTGCTTCTTTGTCAAGGTCAATAGCCTGTAAAAGTTCCTTAATAGCTTCAGCACCCATACCTACTCTAAAGTTGTTGCCGTAAGTATCGTAAGCTTCTCTGTATTCCTGTTCAGAAATAATCTGCTTATAAACAAGATTTGATTCACCACTATCAAGAACGATGTAATTTGCAAAGTAAAGAACCTTTTCAAGGGCCTTTGGACTAATACCAAGAATGATACCCATTCTACTTGGGATACCCTTGAAATACCATATATGGCTCACAGGAGCCGCGAGAGTAATGTGACCCATTCTCTCGCGTCTTACCTTGCTCTTAGTTACTTCAACGCCACAACGCTCACAAACAATGCCCTTGTGTCTAATTCTCTTATATTTACCACAATGACATTCCCAGTCCTTTGTTGGTCCGAAAATTCTTTCACAGAATAAACCATCTCTTTCAGGCTTTAAAGTTCTGTAGTTAATAGTTTCAGGCTTTTTTACTTCGCCATGAGACCACTGAAGAATTTTTTCAGGAGAAGCTAAACCGATTTTTATTGAATCAAAAACTATACCCTGTTCAGTATTATCACTCATTGGATATTTCTCCTTTCTTACTTATCACTATCATCAGCATCTAAAAATTTGTTTAAATCTTCAAATTCCTTGAGCATATCTGCTTCTTCAAGGACATCTTCATCGCTGATAACAAAATCATCATCACTATCTTCTTCGTCTACATCAATATCATCTAAATCAATGTCGCCGAGTACATTTTCAAGAGAAACCTTACCGTCATTCTTGTTTTCTTCTTCAACATCACTTTCAACACCTTCAATATTTACATTAATATTGAAATCGTCTACATCGTCAATGCTTTCCTGAATTTCAACTTCAGTATTATCTTCTCTTAAAATCTTAATATCAAGACCTAATGCCTGTAATTCCTTTAAGAGAACCTTGAAAGATTCTGGAACACCAGGTTCAGGTATATTTTCGTCTTTAACAATAGCTTCATATGTCTTAACACGACCTACAATATCATCAGACTTAACTGTTAATATTTCCTGTAATGTGTAAGATGCACCATATGCCTCTAATGCCCAAACTTCCATTTCACCAAATCTCTGACCACCGAACTGAGCTTTACCACCAAGTGGCTGCTGAGTTACAAGTGAGTAAGGACCAGTTGAACGAGCGTGAATCTTATCGTCTACAAGGTGGTGGAGCTTGAGGTAGTGCATGAAACCAATAGTTGTTGGGTTATCAAATTCTTCGCCTGTACGACCGTCACGAAGTTTAACTCTACCTGTATGGTCAATAGGAACGCCTCTCCATTCATCTCTGTGGTCAAGGTGGTTACCTAAGTATTCAAGAACTTCTGGCTTGAGTGTTTCAGCCCACTTGTCCTTAAATTCTTCCCAAGACTTGTTAGCATAATCGTTTGCCATATCAAGGGA
This sequence comes from Eubacterium sp. CAG:274, assembly GCA_000432155.1. Lineage (GTDB taxonomy): Bacteria > Bacillota > Clostridia > Lachnospirales > CAG-274 > CAG-274. The sequence goes on along the minus strand of FR888472.1, from coordinate 18,861 downwards.
CTGCATAATATCTTCTTCGTTTGCACCTTCGAATACTGGAGTAGAAACCTTCCAGCCAAGGGCATTACTTGCAAGACCTAAGTGGATTTCAAGTACCTGACCAATGTTCATTCGAGAAGGTACACCCAATGGGTTAAGAACGATGTCAAGTGGACGACCATTTGGTAAGTATGGCATATCTTCAACAGGTAAAACTCTTGAAACTACACCCTTGTTACCATGACGACCGGCCATCTTATCGCCAACGGAAATCTTTCTCTTCTGAGCAATATATACTCTTACATTCTGATTTACGCCAGGAGCAAGTTCGTCACCATTTTCTCTAGTAAATACCTTAACATCAACAACGATACCACCAGCACCATGAGGTACTCTTAATGAAGTATCTCTAACTTCTCTTGCCTTTTCGCCGAAGATAGCTCTAAGAAGTCTTTCTTCTGCTGTTAATTCAGTTTCACCCTTTGGTGTAACCTTACCAACAAGAATATCGTTAGGTGAAACTTCTGCACCAATACGGATAATACCTGTTTCATCAAGGTCCTTAAGAGCGTCATCACCTACATTAGGGATGTCTCTTGTAATTTCTTCATCACCAAGCTTAGTATTTCTAGCTTCTGATTCATATTCTTCAATATGGATAGATGTATAAACATCGTCCATAACAAGTCTTTCACTTAAAAGTACGGCATCTTCGTAGTTGTAACCTTCCCAAGTCATGAAACCGATAAGTGGGTTCTTACCAAGGGCAAGTTCGCCGTTCTTAGTAGAAGGACCATCAGCAATAATCTGACCCTTCTTAATGCTATCGCCTTTGTTTACGATAGGTCTCTGGTTTACACAGTTAGACTGGTTAGAACGCTTAAATTTAAGAAGTTCGTATACCTGTCTTCTGTCATCACTATTTTTAACAACAATCTTAGCTGCATCTACGGCTTCAACAACACCGTCTTGTTCAGCAACAACAACATCGCCTGAGTCCTTAGCAGCCTTCATTTCCATACCTGTACCTACAACTGCTGAATCAGTAGTAAGAAGTGGAACAGCCTGACGCTGCATGTTGGAACCCATGAGGGCTCTTGTTACGTCATCGTTCTGTAAGAAAGGAATAAGGGCTGTGGCTACAGATACAAGCTGACGAGGAGATACATCCATCAAGTCAACATTTACTGGAGCAACCTGTACATTTTCTTCGCCATCTCGACAAGTAACCTTATCGTGAACGAAATGGTTATTTTCGTCTAATGGTTCGTTTGCCTGAGCAATAATGTATTTTTCTTCTTCATCAGCTGTTACATAAATAACATTTTCAGTAACAACAGGAACTTCACCAGATTTATCTACAATTCTGTATGGAGCTTCGATGAAACCATATTTATTAATCTTTGCATAACAAGCAAGAGAGTTAATAAGACCGATGTTAGGACCTTCAGGTGTTTCGATAGGACACATTCTACCATAGTGTGATGAATGTACATCTCTAACTTCGAAACCGGCTCTATCTCTTGATAAACCACCAGGACCTAAGGCAGAAAGTCTTCTCTTGTGAGTTAATTCACTAAGAGGGTTATTCTGGTCCATAAACTGTGATAACTGAGAACTACCAAAGAATTCCTTAATAGCTGCAGTAACTGGTTTAATATTAATAAGAGATTGTGGAACAATAGAATCGTGGTCCTGAGTTGTCATTCTTTCTCTTACAACTCTTTCCATTCTTGACATACCAATTCTGAACTGGTTCTGTAAAAGTTCGCCAACGGCTCTGATTCTTCTATTGCCAAGGTGGTCAATATCATCTCTTGTACCGATACCGTAGTCAAGGTGGATACAGTAGTTAATAGAAGCCATAATATCTTCCATAGTAATATGCTTTGGAACAAGTTCGTGCATATTTGCCTTAACTGCTGCCTTAAAGCTATCAGCATCATCATTTGCTTCAAGAATATTCATAAGCACAGGAAGGTAAACCTTTTCTTCAATGCCTAAATCTTCTTTAGTAAGACCAAACTGTTCGATGTAACCGTCAATATCAACTGCAAGGTTAGAAAGAACCTTAGTTGTTTTGCCTTCTTCGATTTCGTCAATTCTTACTGTAACAGATGGAGCACCTGCGTTCTGAATCTTATCACAAAGTTCATCAGTAAGCTTAGTACCTGCTTCACAAATAACTTCGCCAGTCATTGGGTCTGCTACATCTTCAGCAAGAATATAGCCAGAAACTCTGTTCTTTAAGAGAAGCTTTTTGTTGAACTTATAACGACCAACATGAGCAAGGTCATATCTCTTAGGGTCATAGAACATATTGTTTAAAAGCTGCTGACTTGAATCTACTGTAGGTGGTTCGCCTGGACGAATCTTCTTGTAGATTTCAATAAGACCTTCTTCATAGCTGTCAGTAGGGTCTTTTTCAAGAGTAGCCATAATCTTTGGTTCTTCACCAAATAAATCAATAATATCCTGCTTATTACCAATACCTAAAGCACGAATAAGAACTGTTACAGGAACTTTTCTTGTTCTATCTACTCTTACAGAGAATACATCGTTTGAATCTGTTTCGTATTCAAGCCAAGCACCTCTGTTAGGGATTACAGTTGAAGTAAGAAGATTCTTACCAACCTTATCCTTAGCTATATCATAGTAAATACCAGGAGAACGAACAAGCTGGCTGACAATAACTCTTTCGGCACCGTTAATAACGAATGTACCTGTATCTGTCATAATAGGGAAATCACCCATGAAGATTTCCTGTTCTCTGATTTCGTCAATTTCCTTATTACGAAGTCTTACCTTAACTCTGATAGGTGCTGAGTATGTTGCATCTCTGTCTTTACATTCAGAAATAGACCACTTAGCATTTTCCTTGTCAAAGGTAAAGTCCACAAACTCAAGAATTAAATTACCGCTATAGTCGGTAATAGGTGAAATATCGTCAAATACTTCATACAGGCCCTCTTCCAAAAACCATTTGTAGCTGTCAGTCTGTAACGCCAGTAAGTCAGGCATATCGAGTACTTCTTTTACTCTGGCATAACTCATACGCATTGCGTCGCCATAATAGACTGGGCGTATTCTGTTCTTTTCCATTGGCATTTTCACTCCTTATAAATTTTTATAGAAACTTTTCTATATGTTATCTTTCCTTAAAGGTAAATTGTAAACATCAATTCATTTTATTCACAAAATATTTACAAAAATCTATTGATTTTTTAAATCATTAATGCTATAATAATTTCAATCTGATATTTAGATTACCTTATTAGGTGCAATTCAATATTGTATCATTTTTAAAGCCCTTTGTCAAGGGAGTTGTAGGCAAAATCTGTGTGTTTTGTCTTATTTTTTTGTTCTATGTTTTTAGCCTTTTCACTTTTGCGAAAGGGCTTTTTTGTTTTTATGTAAATATTATTCTTTAAACTATAATTTTCTCTATATTTTTATTTTCTTTATTATAGAAGAAACTGTCTATTTTTTCAATTTTGTCACGAAATGTCACGGTGTTGGCATTATAATATACCCGTAAAATGTGTTAATTGTTTTACACTATCCAAAAAATGAATAATGAAAATGGTTTTCCTGCAAAATCAACAGTTTTAAATTTGTTAAATTTAGATATACCAATTTTGGTTTTATTGTGGTATAATAAACTGAATTTTAGTAAGCAAAAACAATTTATACACTTATCCACAGGTTGTGGATAAGTTTGTGTACAACTGTTTATAAATATGTTAATTATATGTGAGTTATTCACAATGATATATTAAATTACTGGTCTTTCCAGACTTATCCACATAAGTTGATAACCTATGATAAAATATACTTGTTAATTATTGTCAACATATTTATTAACAAATTAGAGAAAGGACACATTATGAAATCCATACAGGAATATTGGAACCAAACTCTGCAATGTATGCAGCACGAATTGAATGTATCTGAAATAAAAATAAATGCTTTCTTCCGTTCAATAAAGCCAGTTGATGTAAAAGGTGACACCCTTATTCTCTCTGTTGATATAGGTTTTTACAAGGAAACTATAAAGAAAACTTTTGATTCTAGCCTTAAAGAGGCTTTGACTATTGTTTTTGGCAAGCCTATGAACTATAGAATTTTTACTGAGGCAGAGCTTGAAACTGCTAAGTTTGATGAAATAGAAGAAAAGCCAGTTAAAGAAGAAGTAGAGGATATGACTGGCAACAAAAGCTATGTGCGTGAAAATGGACTTAAAACAAACTATGAATTTGATAATTATATAGTAGGTTCTTCCAATAATTTCGCCTATGCTGCTGCTGTTGGTGTAGCTGAAAACCCAGGTACAGAATATAATCCTTTGTTTCTCTATGGTGGTGCAGGTCTTGGTAAAACCCATCTTATGCACGCCATTGGAAACTATTATTATAGAGAACAGCCTGAAGCTAAAATACTCTATGTTTCTTGTGAAGCCTTTACAAACGAGCTTATAAAGGCTATTCAGGAAAAAAAGACTATTGAATTTAAGGAAAAATATAGAAGACTTGATATGCTTTTAATTGATGATGTTCAGTTTTTAGCAGGTAAAGAAAGTGTTCAGGAAGAATTTTTCCATACTTTCAATGACCTTGTAAATGCAAATAAGCAAATTGTAATTTGCTCTGATAGAAAGCCTAATGAAATCGCTACTCTTACAGACAGACTTGTATCACGTATGCAGTCTGGTATTATAGCAGATATTACTTTCCCTAGTTATGAAACTAGAGCCGCTATTTTGCAGAAAAAGGCTGAACAAATGGGTGTGTTTATACCTGATGATGTTATTGCTCTTATTGCTAATAGCTCTCAATCTAATATTAGAGAAATGGAAGGTCTTTTAAAGAAGGTTGAGGCATATTCTAAGTTTACTAATAAGGAAATAAACCTTGAACTTGCTGAGGAGGCTTTAAAAGATGTTTTAGAGTCTAATAAGCCTAATATTACTGTTGAGTATATACAGGAAATTGTAGCTGATTATTACAAAACTTCAACTTCTGAACTTTGCTCAAAGAGAAGAACTCAGCCTTTAGCTACTTATAGACAGCTTGCTATGTACCTTTGCCGTAAGTATTTAGAGGACTCTCTTGCTGTTATTGGTGGTAAGTTTGGTGGTCGTGACCATACTACTGTTATGCACAGCTGTGATAAGATTACTGCTATGCTTGAATCTGATGATAAATTAAATCAGGATTTATTTGTAATTGATAAGCGTATTAAAGGCTAATTTTTTAATATAAAACCATAAAGTAAAATTCCATATTTTTGATGAAGGAATTTTAGTATTATATTTCATTTTTGTTTTTGGATAGCTTTTTACACATTTTTTAAAGGTTGAAAAAAATTTTTATAGGAAATGTGTAATTAAAGTTGTCCATATATTTTCACATTTCGATGTGGAAAAGTGGCTAACTTCTTGTGGATTGTTGTGTGTAAAAATTTGACATTTTTTTGCCTTGTTAAAAAGTTAATAACAGGGTATAAAATTGAGGAGTTATACACATAGATATACACAGGAAAAATCTAGGTAAAAACTGGGGTTGATGGTGTTTTCAATGTTATCCACCGCCCCTACTACTACTTCTACTACTTTTTTATATATTTATTGTTTATATATCCATTCATTAGGTTGGGTGGGTGTGTATATTTGTGTAGCTTTTCGCTATTTTTTAATTTTGTTGTTATTTTCTTTTATTTTTTTATTACTTATTAACAGGAGATGTATTTATGAAATTAGAATGTTCTAAAAAATCTTTGCTTAATGCTATTAATATAGTTAGTAAAGCTGTATCTACTAGAAGTACATTGCCTATACTTAACTGTATTCTTCTTACAGGTGATAGAGAAGGCTTTAGACTTTTAGCTAGTGATAGAGAATTAAGTATTGAAACTGATAATATTGAATCTGATTTGTATGAAAAGGGTTCAGTAGCTATTGATGCTAAAATGTTTGCTGATATTATAAAAGCTTTACCTACTGAAATGGTTACTTTAACTGTTGATGAAAAAAATGTTTGTCATATTAAATCTGGTAAGTCTGAATTTACTATTAATGGTCAGCCTGCTGAACAGTTCCCTGAAGTTCCAGTTGTAAATAAGAGAGAAAATATCGTTTTAAAGTCTGCTGATATTAAAAATATGATTAAACAGACTATTTTTTCTGTTGCAACTGATGAAAGTAAGCCTATTTTAACTGGTGAACTTTTTAAGTTTGATGAAAATTGCTTTAATGCTGTAGCTATTGACGGCTTTAGAGTAAGCTGGAGAAAAACTGTTTGCGAATATGACGGCTATACTGAAATGGTTGTTCCATCTAAGACACTTAACGAGCTTGCTAGACTTTTATCTGATGATGAAAATGAAAAAGCTACTATTTATTATTCTTCTAGCTATATTCTTTTTGAAATTAAGGGCTGTACTATTGTTTCAAGACTTTTAGATGGCGAATTTTTAAATTATGAAAACTTATTTGTAGAAAATAGTCCAGTAAAATTGACTGCAAACACTCACGAACTTTTAAGTGCCTTTGAAAGAGCTACTATTGTTTCTGAGGATAATAAGAAAACTCCTGTTATATTGACTATAAAGGAAAATAATTTGAATATCAGAACTACTACTGACAGAGGTTTGGTGAATGAAGATGTGCCTATTACTCTTGATGGGGAAGAACTTGTAATTACATTTAATGCTAGATACATTATTGATATTCTCAAAGTTGTTGAGGAAGAATATGTAACAATGAACTTTAATACTAACAAGAGTCCTTGTATTGTAACAGGTGTTACTAATCACGATTATAAGTACCTTGTATTACCTATTAATCCTAGATAGTTTTTAGAATAAATGTTTGAAAATAGTTGTTTTTGAATAGCAAAAAATCTGTACTAATTGAAACATAGTTTCGGTTTTGGGCTCTTTTATGTAAGGAGATTAATTATGAATGTATATATTAAAGATAATTTTATAAAATTGCAACAGGCACTTAAATTGGCTGGATTTGTTGACCAAGGTTCTGATGCTAAAATGCTTATACAAGACGGTTATGTAAAGGTAAATGGTGCTGTATGCACTATGAGAGGTAAAAAACTTGTAGCTGGAGATAAGGTAGAGATGGACGGCGAAAGTTTTATTATTGCTGAAAAATAATATTTTTAAGTGTATATTGTTTATTAGAAAAGTCTGTTTTGTAACAGGCTTTTTTAAGCTGATTTTTTAGGAGATTTTTTATGAAGGTAGACAGATTGTGTTTGAAAAATTATAGAAATATTGATTTAGTAGATATTGAATTTTCTCCTTATGTAAATATACTTTACGGAGATAACGCACAGGGAAAAACCAATATTTTAGAGTCCCTTTTTATGTGTGCTACTGGTAGAAGTCAGAGAACAAGAAATGACAAAGAATTAATACAGTTTAACAATCAATCTGCCCATATTAGCTGTTATGTAAGTAAAGAAAATTATCAAGATAAAATTGATATACATTTAAAAAATGGAGAGAAAAAGGGTATTGCTGTAAACAGTATTCCTATTAGAAGATTAGGGGATTTATTTGGCACAATAAATATTGTGCTTTTTTCTCCTGAGGACTTAATGCTTGTAAAAGAAGGACCAGCTCTTAGAAGAAGATATATGGATATAGAGCTTTGTCAGTTAAGCAAGGTCTATTATTTTAATTTACAAAAATACTATAAGATACTAAAAGAACGAAATACACTTTTAAAGAAAATGGCAAAAAATGGCTCATTATTAGAAGATACCCTAGATGTGTGGGACAAGCAACTTTGTGCTTATGGCACAAAGTTAGCGGAAGAACGAAAAAGTTTTATTGAAGATTTGAACTTGAAAGCCGAGAAGATACACGGAGATATTTCAGCAAATAAAGAAAGTTTGAAAATAGAATATAAAGAATCTGTAGACTATAGTAACTTTTATGAAAAAATGGTCAAAAACAGAGATAAGGATATTTTTTATGGAAATACCTGTGTTGGTATACATAAAGATGATATGGTTTTTTATATAAACGGCAATAATGCCAGAGATTATGCCTCACAGGGACAGCAGAGAACAATATGCCTTAGCCTAAAAATGGCGGAAGTAGAACTTATAAATGAAAAGACAGGAGCATATCCTGTACTTTTACTTGATGATGTATTATCTGAACTGGATAAAAATAGACAGGATTATATACTGAAAAGCATAAATAATATACAAACTATTATTACCTGTACAGGTCTTGATGAAATCACCAGAAATATAGGCGATAAAATAAAAATATTTAGGGTTAAAGAGGGAAAAATCCTTTAAATTTTGGTTGAATTGTGGTATAATAGAGGGGTATAGATAAAGGTAAGTTAATGAAATTTAAACTAAAAAACTATATTTTAGAGAATATTTAGTTTTTCTACTTTTAAATTTGGAGTATTTTCAATGACTAAGTGTCTTGATATACATTTTAAATTTCTGCTTGCCCAGTTGGAGGAATAAAAATGGCACAACAGGATTACAATGAAAATCAAATACAGATACTTGAGGGTCTTGAGGCTGTAAGAGTTCGCCCTGGTATGTATATTGGTTCTACCTCTATTAGAGGTCTTCATCATTGTGTTTATGAAATCGTGGACAATGCTGTAGATGAGGCACTTGCAGGCTATTGTACAGACATTGAAATAACAATAAACCCTGATGATACTGTAACTGTATTTGATAATGGTCGAGGAATACCAGTAGGTATTCATCCACAAAAGGGAATACCTGCCGTAGAGGTAGTATTCACAATTCTTCATGCCGGTGGTAAGTTCGGTGGTGGAGGATACAAGGTTTCTGGTGGTCTTCACGGTGTAGGTGCATCTGTTGTAAATGCTTTAAGTGAATGGCTTGTAGTTGATATTTATCACGATGGCAATATTTACAGACAGCATTATGCAAGAGGTAAGGTGCAGGATAAATTGACTATTGTTGGTCAATGTCCAAAGGAACAGACTGGTACTAAAATTACATTTAAGCCAGATGCTGAAATATTTGAAGAAACACATTTTGATTATGCTACTTTAAGAGAACATTTTCAGGAAACAGCTTTCCTTACTAAGGGTGTAAAGATTATTTTCAAAGACGAAAGAGAAGGTCAGCAGGCTGAAAATGTGTTCCACTATGAAGGTGGTATTCGTGAGTTTGTAGAGCATATAAACAAAACTAGAGAGACTTCATACGATGAAATATTCTACTGCGAGGGTATGAAAGATGATATTTCTGTTGAAGTTGCTTTCCAGCATTATGACGGATATAACGAAGTTAATTTTTCTTATGTAAATAATATCAATACTGTAGACGGTGGTACTCATGTAATGGGCTTTAGAAGTGCTCTTACAAAGACTATTAATGACTATGGTCGTAAATTTGGTCTTTTAAAGGCTAGTGACAAAAATCTTACTGGTGAAGATATAAGAGAAGGTCTTACTTCTGTTATTAGTGTTAAAATTCCAGACCCACAGTTTGAAGGTCAGACAAAGGGTAAACTTGGTACAAGTGAGGCAACAAGTGCTGTTGCAACTGTATTAAGCGAAAAGTTGGAATACTTCCTTGAGGAAAATCCTACAATAGCAAAGGCTATTTTTGAAAAGTCTATGGTTGCATCAAGAGCCAGAGAGGCAGCTAGAAAGGCTAGAGAACTTGTAAGAAGAAAATCTCCTCTTGAATCAGGTAGACTCCCTGGTAAATTAACAGATTGTTCATCTAATGACCCATCTGAAAGCGAAATTTACATCGTAGAGGGTAATTCTGCCGGCGGTTCTGCCGTTGGTGCAAGAAACCCTAGAGTACAGGCTGTATTGCCTTTAAGAGGTAAAATATTAAATGTAGAAAAGGCAAGACTTGACAGAATACTTGGTAATGAAGAAATTAGAGCTATGATAACAGCCTTTGGTACTGGTATTCACGAAGATTTTGATATATCTAAACTTAGATACCACAAAATTATTCTTATGACCGATGCCGATGTTGATGGTGCTCATATTGCAACATTACTTTTGACATTTATATTTAGATTTATGCCTGACCTTATTAAAGAGGGTTATGTGTACTTAGCACAACCACCACTTTATAAGTTAGAGAAAAACAGAAAAGCCTACTATGCTTATTCAGATGAAGAAAGAGATAGTATTATTTCTGAAATTGGTTCTGACGGTATGAGTCCTATTCAGAGATATAAGGGTCTTGGTGAAATGGACCCTGAACAGCTTTGGGACACTACTATGAACCCAGAAAATCGTATTCTTGTAAAGGTTACTATTGACGATGCCAGAGTGGCAGATGCAATTTTTGACCAGCTTATGGGCGATAATGTTGAGCCTAGACGCGAATTTATACAGGAAAACGCAAAATATGTTACTAATCTTGATGTTTAGTATACAGTAAAGGATTGAAATTATGGATGAAAACAATTTAACCTATGATAAAATTGTAGATGTTGAAATATCTGACAAAATGAAAAGTGCATACATAGACTATGCAATGAGTGTTATTGTATCAAGAGCTTTACCAGATGTCAGAGATGGTTTAAAGCCTGTTCATAGACGAATTTTGTTTGATATGAATGAACTCCACCTTGACCCATCAAAGGGCTACAAGAAGTCTGCTCGTATTGTCGGTGATACAATGGGTAAATATCACCCTCATGGTGATTCATCAATATACGATGCTTTAGTTCGTCTTGCTCAGGATTTCTCTATGAGATACCCTCTTGTTGATGGTCATGGTAACTTTGGTTCAATTGATGGTTTTCAGGCTGCGGCTTCAAGATATACAGAAGCTAAAATGGCTAAAATCACAGTTGAAATGCTTAGAGATATTGATAAAAATACTGTTGATTTTATGGATAACTATGACGGTGAGTATAAAGAACCTACTGTACTTCCATCAAGATTTCCAAATCTTCTTGTAAATGGTTCAAATGGTATTGCCGTAGGTATGGCAACTAATATACCACCACATAACCTTACAGAAGTAATCAATGCTGCTGTCAAAATGATTGACAACAAAATTGAAGAAAACAGAGATACAGAAATTGATGAAATAATGGACATTATAAAAGGTCCGGACTTCCCAACAGGTGCTAATATCTTAGGTAGAGCAGGTATTGAATCTGCTTACAGAACAGGTAGAGGCAGAATTAGAATGAGAGCTCAATGCGAAATTAGACCTCTTTCTAATGGTAAGGAAGAAATTGTTGTAACTGAAATTCCTTATCAGGTAAACAAGTCCAGAATGATAAGTGGTATTGCTGACCTTGTAAAGGATAAGAAAATTGAAGGTATTGCCGATATTAAGGACCATTCAGACAGAAATGGTATTAATATTACTATTGAGTGTAAAAAGGACTACAGTGCCCAGATTATACTTAATCAGCTTTACAAATACTCACAGTTGCAGGAAACTTATAGCGTAAACTTCCTTACAATAGTTGACGGTGTTCCTAGAACACTTAACTTAAAGGAAATGCTTTCTTATTACCTTGAATTCCAGGAAGAAGTTGTTACAAGAAGAACTCAATTTGACTTGGACAAGGCTCTTGCAAGAATGCACATTGTAGAAGGTCTTTTAAAGGCTCTTGACAATATTGACGAGGTAATTAATATTCTCAGAAGTTCTAAAACTAGAGATGAGGCTAAGACTAGATTAATGGATAGATTTGAATTTACTGAAATTCAGGTCAATGCCATTTGTGATATGCGTCTTATCCGTTTAATCGGTTTGGAAAGAGAAAAACTTGAAACTGAAAAGAACGATTTGACTGCCTTTATTGCTGAAATGAGAGCAATTCTTGCCGATAAGAATAAACTTATTACAGTTATTAAAAACGAACTTATTGAAATCAGAGATAAGTATGGTGATGCAAGAAGAACTCGTTTCGTAGCTGATATGGGCGAGATAAATTACGAAGACTTAATTGCCGATGATATGAGTGTTATTACAATGACACAGATGAATTATGTAAAGAGAATTGGTCTTGATACTTACAGAATTCAGAACAGAGGCGGTAAGGGTATAAAGGGTATGCAGACTAGAGAAGAAGATGTTGTAACTAAGTTATTCCTCAGTTCTAACCATAGCTATCTCCTTTACTTTACTGATATGGGTCGAGTTTATAGAACAAAGACATACAACATACCAGAGGCAGGCAGAACTGCTAAGGGTACTCCTGTTGTAAATATTATTGAAAAATCTCCAGAAGAAAAGATTAGCGAGATTATACCAGTTAAGGAATTTTCAGATAATGAATACCTTGTTATGGTAACAAAGAATGGTGTTATAAAGAAAACTCCAGCTAGTGAGTACGAAAGTATTAGAAAGAGTGGTAAGATTGCTATTACTCTTAAAGAGGGCGATGAACTTATTTCTATATTCAAGACTACTGGTAACGACAACATTTTCCTTGCTACAAGAAATGGTATGGCAATTTGCTTCAATGAAAATGATGCAAGAGCTGTTGGTCGTACAGCCTCTGGTGTAAAGGCTATTGACCTTGCTGATGGCGATTATGTTGTAGGTGCTGAACCAGTTAGAGAAGATAGCAAGGTTCTTCTTGTAACTGACGGTGGTTACGGTAAGTGTACTGACCTTACAAGTTTCCGTATACAGCACAGAGGTGGTAAGGGCTTAAAGGCTTACAAGATTACAGAAAAGACTGGTAATATTATAGGTATTTCAATGGTTAATGACAGCGAAGAACTTATAATGGTTACAAGTGAAGGTGTTGTAATCAGAATTAGAATTAAGGATATTGCAACTACTACTGGTAGAATTACACAGGGTGTAAGATTAATAAATCTTAATGACGGCGTAATAGTTGTTAGTATGGATAAAATTTCAGCTGAAGATACAGTTGAAGAAGAATCAGAAGAAAACAACACAGAAGTTACTGCTGAAACAACTGAAGAATAAAATCAAAAGTCCTAAGGATATAATCCTTAGGGCTTTTTACTATAGTGGCAATATTATGCTGATGGAATTTTCTAAAGTCTGAAAATATAAAAGCCCCAACTATTTTCAGTTGGAGTAATAGTATATAGACAATAACTGTTCTTTAATATTCAATACCTTTTCTAGCCTTAATACCTCTTTTATAGGGGTGTTTTACAGGATTTATTTCACTTACATAGTCAGCTAGGTCTATTAAGTAATCTGGGGCATTTCTGCCAGTCATAACTACTTCTGTGTTGTTATGATTTTTTAAATAGTCTAAGAGAATATCTTTATCCAAATAACCATAGTTTACAGCACCTATTACTTCATCAAGTATAAGCATATCTGGCTGAGTTTCTATAGCAGATAAAAGCATTTCGTTATGGGTTTCCTTTAAAAGGGGAATATTGTCATAGTCAAAAGAAGTTGCTCTATTACATCTTATAATTTCTACATTTTCCAATTTTTCAAGAGTTTTTACTTCTCCAGTAGGTGTTCCTTTTAAAAACTGAACAAATGTCACTTTAAGTCCGTTTCCTAAGGCTCTGACAGCCATTCCTGTTGCAGAAGTTGTTTTTCCTTTTCCATTGCCTGTTAAAATATGAATTAAACCTGTCATATATCCTCCAAAAAAAGAAAAGGGCTGAAGTTAATCAGCCCTTTAATTATTATTATCTTTCAGTTATTGTAACAGTAAAGTCATAAGAGTCCTCTTCTTTGCTATTATCGCCCTGTGCAATAACAGTAAATGTCTTACGACCTGTCTTAGTAGGGTTAAAGTCGATGTTCCAAGTATATTCGTCATCGTCTTCATCATCAGGTGACTTATAAACCTTAGAAATTCTATCGCCAGCACTATCTTCAACCCAAACCTTTTGAGCACTATTTGAAGTAATAACTTCAACTTCAATGCTATCGTCAAGTGAGAATGAAGTACCGTCAACATTTACCTTAGAAATCTTAATAGGGTCTGAATTGTCGCCGTTAATTGTAAGGGCGTATTCATTACCAGCACCACCGTCAGAGCTGTATGCGTGAACATAGTAAGTATCTCTAATTTCTTCTACCTTAAAGCTAAGGTCGAAAGATTTAGTATCGCCACCAGAGTTCTTAGAACCACTTGAGTTCTTATCAAGGGCAGAAGAACTACTACCTCTTGTTATTGTTACATAGCTTGTACCATAAGAAGCAGTAACTCTAAACTTAGCAGTATCACCTGTTTCAATATTTGATGACCTCTGTTCTACATTAAGAATAAGAGGAGAGCCTTTGCTCCAGTTCTTAGCATTAAATGAGAAGTCGTAAGTTTCTGAATTGTCATCGCTGTCATAAGCATATACAGTATAGTTATGCTTACCACTAGACTTAACTGTCATATTTACATTCCAAGTAATTTTGTTACTTGTTTTAGAAGTATAGAAGCCAGAAGATGCAACAACTCTATCATCATCATCTCTAATTTCTACTTTCTTAGCACCAGTACCTGTGTAGATTGTAACTGTTGATTCTACATCAGTATAGATGTAGTTACTAGGAGTTACAACATCACTAATATCAAGGCTACGGCTACTACTAGAGCTTGAAGAAGAATCTACATCAATAGTAACAGTTTCGTAAGAGTCTTCATAACCCTGACCCTTTACATAAAGGTAAACATAGAGCTTAGAAGTACCCTTTGAACTCATTTTTACTTTGCCAGTAAATACTCTGTTGCTACCGTCTTCATCATAGTCTGAAACAACAACATCTTCATCATTAAAGTTATTAGTAATCTTAACCTTAGAAATATCAGATTTAGTTGTAATAGTAAGTTTAGCATAGTCATTCTTGCTTAATGATGTACTAGCTGTCTTTAACTTAACCATATAGTCAGACTTGTAAGATGAGCTACTAGAGCTTGAACTATTTGAGTTTGAGTTATCACTACTTGAGCTACTAGCAGTCTTAACAATAATAGATGCTGCTTTTGTAGAATTAGCATTATTAGAGAAGGCTGTTCCGTTACCAGGCTGTGCCTTTACTGTAGCTACAGTTTCTGATGAACCTGTATTAGTGAATGTATGACGGCATTGGAAAGTTCTTGTACCGTCTGAATTAGCTGTATATTCGCTTACATCTTCGTAAACATTGCCAGTTGAGGCATCAGAAAATCTAACAACTGATGTATTAGAATCTGCAACAGCTGTAAATGTAACAGCATTACCAGAGTTAACAACACTTGTGTTTACAGCGATTGAAGATACTGTAAGGTTGTCTGCTGAGGTTGTTGTGTTAGTGTTTGTGTTTGTATTAGTGCTTGAGTTATTGTTTGTGTTGCTTGAGTTATTGTCAGTTGTAGTGTTTGTTGTGATATGAACACTTCTTGTGTCATTATCCCAAGTTACAGTAGCACCAATAGATTCAGCAAGCATACGAATAGGCATTAATGTTCTGTTGTTTTTATTAATAGAAGCAGTATCGAAAGTCTGCTTAACGCCATTAATATAAACTATCTTAGAACGCATTGTATGAGCAATAGTAACGCCCTCTCTTGTGAATGTAAGTGTTTCAGTTTTTGAGTTCCAATCAATAGTAAGCCCTAAAGCATCACAAGTTGTACGAATAGGCACATAAGTTCTATTCTGGAAAATTTGAGGCTGGGCATCATTGGCAGCGAAAGTAATAGCCTTGTTATTAAGGTAAACAGGGACTACTTCAGTTGCTCCGAATGATATTGATGGGAAGCAAAGTGTAGTTACCATCATTAAAAACGAAAGTAACAACCCAGTTAATCTTTTCATAAAAATTCCTCCCTGAAAAAAGATTATTGAATAATTTCAATCTCTACCATTATACCATAAATTTAGGTGCTTTTCCAATGGTGTATTATGTTTTAATAAAATTGTAATACTGAAAAAATTTGGTACTTTATGTAATATTTTGTGAACTTTATTACCAATATGTAAAATAATAAAAGTCCCAGAGATATTACCTCTAGGACTTTTGGATTTCTTAGATAATTATGTTTAATATTATCGTCTATTTTGCCTAGAGCAAGTGTAATAATAATTGCAATATGCAAATCAAAAATTATGTATTAGATACCGTAAGTTTCTCTGTACTTCTTCATAGCTTCAAGGTGTTCCTTGCCGTCAATAGTACCGTCTTCAATGGCTTCAATAATATCAACTACTGTAACGATAGGGTATACTCTGATACCAAATTCATCATAAACTTCTTGTACTGCTGACTTTTCGCCTTTGCCTTTTTCCATTCTATCAACAGAAATAATAACAGCATTTACATTTACATCAGCTGTAGCTTTAAGAAGTGGGAGAGTTTCTCTGATTGCTGTACCGGCAGTAATAACATCTTCAATAATAGTTACATTATCGCCGTCTTTCATCTTGTAGCCTACCATTACGCCACCTTCGCCATGGTCCTTAGCTTCTTTTCTGTTGAAGCAATAGTTCATAGAACGACCAGTTTCGTTGTAAACAGCAATAGCAACACTAACAGCAAGAGGAATACCCTTGTATGCTGGACCATAAAGTACATCAGAGTCAATACCGTTTTCAGCAAGACATTGAGCATAGAATTCGCCTAACTTAGCAATATGTTCGCCAGTCTTGTAGTTACCAGTGTTAATGAAGTAAGGAGCTTTTCTGCCACTTTTAAGAGTAAATTCACCAAAAGTAAGAACTCCTGCATCACACATAAACTTAATAAAATCTTTCTTGTAACTCATTTTTTTACCTCCGAAAAAAATATATATTTTGATATTTTGAATATACCATATTTTTAAGGCTATTTCAAGGAAATAGGGCAATTATTAATTGTAAAAAATATTTAATAATTATTGGTGAGGAGAATTATTGTTTGATTTATTTGTATGTGGTAAAATATAAGTACGAATTAAAAAGTGAATAAGGAGGTAATTCATATGAAGAAAATTGCGTTATTTCTCTGTTTTGTAATGCTTTTTACAACAAGTACATTTGCAGCATCTACAAACAGCGTTTCAAGAGATGGAGGGGCTTACAAGGAGTATACACCTTTAGGATTTATTACATTTAATATTCATCCTTTAGATGAAGTTACAACAGGTTCTTCTATTATTCTTACTTTTGAAACAGCGAAGGTTTTTGACCAGTCAGTTATTGACGGTACTTCAACTGATACAAATGCTCTTGGTTACAATTCAACAGGCTATCAGTACAGTTACTATGATTGGAACAGTACACAGGGCTTTTACGATGTAATGCCACAGGTAAGCACTAATCAGTTGCCTTACAAGATTAGAAAGATAAACGATAATCAGATTGAAGTAAAACTTATTAATGTGCCTAGCAATTACGCCGGAGGTAATCTTTTAGAGATTAATGGTGTAAATAATGAGCCTTACTATAGTATTCCTTGCGTTGTATATACATATGGTACAGGAGATGTAAAGGTTACTATTGATTCTAATTCAAGTACAATTTCTGGTGGTACTATATTAAGTGGTAGCACAAATTCTGGTAAGAAGGATACTACAACTACAGTAGCTACTAAGGAAACAACTACTGAAACAACAACAGAGGCTGTTTCTGAAACTACTACAGAAAGTAATGTAACTAAATTTACAAATACTGTAAAGGCTACAGTGGGTAGTAATGTTTTAGTAGTAAATAACTCTAACTATACTATTGATACAGCACCTTTTATACAAAAGAGTAGTAGTTCTACACTTATTCCTTTAAGAGCGGTAACTACATCTTTAACAGGTAAGAGTGAAAATAGTGACATTGTAACTTGGGATGCAGAAACAAAAACTGCTACTATAAATTATGGTGGAAATAAAATTCAGTTTACTGCCGGCTCTGAATATGTAACAATAAATGGAAAATCTCAGAAAATGGCTTACGGCGTTTATGCTGAAATAAAGGATAGTCGTATGTTTGTACCATTCAGAACTCTTGGAGAGGCTGTTGGTGCTAAGGTGGATTGGGACGCAGAAACAAAAACTGCTATATTTAATTAATGTATAAATATAACTCCTGTCATAAAAAGTGACAGGAGTTTTTTATGTGATAACGATAAATCCCATGGCTTGATTGCAAGCCACGAATTAAGGTCATTAATTTATATAATAAGTACAAAATATTAAATTATAAGATATTTTGTTAAAAAAACAGTATCTTTTTATAAAATATAGTTTTATTGTTGATTTTTAACTATGTTTGTATTATTATATAAGCATAAAAAAGGTTATAAAACTAGATAACAAGGGCTTTAGGGACACTTGTGACGAAAAAAACGACATTTTGTCGATAAAAGGCGAAAGAAAATCCTTTACAAATGCAAAAAAATAATATATACTAATAACTGAGTTAGATATACTGAATATATACAGAACGCAGTATTATATGAAGTATTAATCTACTCCGAGCAAATGGCAACCAGTTCTTTTGCCGATTTGCGTGTTTGGGAATATTTACCTTTTTGGACTATTTCATCCTAAAATGGTATACAGAAATAGCAGTCTTCGGACTGCTATTTTTGTTTTTACTATAAATTTAAAAATAAATATTTATTAAAATATGTTTATTCCTATAATAAAAAAACGCAACTTTCAAAAAAATAAATAATTTATTTGAAAATGGGTAATATAATAAAAGTACAGGAAATAAAGGTGTTTCAAGGCTTTTTTGCTTTTGTGCCATAACATTTTTATAAAAAAATATAAAAAAATTAAAAAAAAGTGTTGACAAGGTGGTAGAACTATGGTATAGTATCACTTGTCGCTAGGAAATATATGGCCTGGTAGCTCAGCTGGTTAGAGCGCTGGCCTGTCACGCCAGAGGTCGAGGGTTCGAGCCCCTTCCAGGTCGCCATATATGGGAGCATAGCTCAGCTGGGAGAGCATCTGCCTTACAAGCAG
>FR888471.1 GCA_000432155.1 Eubacterium sp. CAG:274 | reverse complement strand
TCTATTGAAAAATCAGAATTGTTTAAAAATATTATTGTTGTAAAGTAAGTGTTGTTATTGACTTTTTTTGCCATATAAACTAAAATAGATAATATATTCAAAAGTAAACTTTTATATAAAAAAATTAGGAGGTACACTATGGATTATAAGTCAGCAGGTGTAGATGTAGAAGCCGGTTACAAGGCAGTCGAATTAATGAAGGGTCATGTTAAAAGCACATTTAGACCAGAAGTGCTTACAGATATAGGTGGTTTCGGAGGTCTTTTCTCTATTGCAAAGGCCAAGGAGATGGAAGAACCTGTTCTCGTTAGTGGTACTGACGGTGTTGGTACAAAGCTTAAAATTGCTTTCCTTATGGATAAGCACGATACTATTGGTATTGATGCGGTTGCTATGTGTGTAAACGATGTAGTTTGTAGTGGTGCAGAACCTCTTTTCTTCTTAGACTATATTGCTTGTGGTAAGAATGAACCAGAAAAGATTGCTGAAATCGTAAGTGGTGTTGCTGAAGGTTGTAGACAGTCTAACTGTTCACTTATTGGTGGCGAAACTGCTGAAATGCCTGGTTTTTACCCAGTAGACGAATATGATTTAGC
>FR888470.1 GCA_000432155.1 Eubacterium sp. CAG:274 | reverse complement strand
CAGCTAAATCCCCGCCATATTTTAATAAACTTGTATTAAAACTTACTGCTAATACACTTTCTGTAAACTGCATTATAAAAGGAGAAAGTCCCAAAGCTACGGCAGGTAGAATAATATTTTTCTTTAAAAGCATATATTTTCTTTTTATTTTTAAAAAAGTCTTTTTGCCTGTAAGAAATTTTAAAATCCATATGCAAGAAACAGCCTGTGAAATTACAGTTGCTAAAGCCGCTCCCTGTACCTGCATATTTAAACCAAAAATAAAAATAGGGTCAAGAATAATATTACATACCGCACCTATGGCAACTGTAGTCATACCTATTTTTGAAAATCCCTGTGCATTTATAAAAGCATTAAGTCCTAAAGCAAGTTGCACAAAAATTGTACCCAAAGAATAAATCTTCATATATAACCAAGCATATTCTATGGTGTTTTCACTAGCTCCAAAAAGCATCATAATCTTTCTACCAAAAACTAAGAAAATCGAAGTTAATATTAAAGCAGTCAAAATAAGCATAGTGGTACAATTACCTAAAATATTTTCTGCCTTTTCTTTATCTCCTTTACCCATATTGATAGACGCTAGAGGTGCTCCACCCATACTAACAAGGGCTGCAAAAGCTGAAATACATACAATAACTGGCATAGCAACTCCCACACCTGTTAAAGCTGACGGTCCTATATTTTTTATATGTCCTATGTACATTCTATCAATCATATTGTAAAGAAGGTTTATAATTTGAGCACAAATAGATGGCAAAGCCAATTTAAACAGTAAAGAACCTATTTTGTCTTTACCTAAATCTGTTTGTTGTTTTGACATTTTATTTCCTCTCTTTTCAAAATAAAAAGCCCTTTACGGGCTTTTTATTACATAATCTTATCAAAAGGCCAATCTATAATTCCACCAAAATCATAAACTTTATAGCCCTTTTCTGACAGAACTTTTCCTGCCATTTCACTTCTTCTTCCGCTTCGGCAATAAACAAGAACAGGAATATTTTTGTCTAACTCTTTTTCTGCTCTTTTGGATACTTCTCCCAAAGGAATAAGTTTTGAATTTTCTATATATCCCTCTACTAACTCATCAGGTTCTCTAACATCCAAAACTGTTACCTTTTCATGGTCATCCATAATTTTTTTTGCCTCTACAGCTGTAATTTTATTATACATTTTATCACCTTATATCAAGTTCAACTGGACAATGGTCAGAGCCAAAAACTTCTGTATGAATTTTTACTCCTTCAAGTCTATCTTTCATATCATCACTTACAATATAGTAGTCTATACGCCAACCTGCGTTCTTTTCTCTAGCTTTAAAACGATAACTCCACCAACTATATACCCCTTCTGTATTTGGTTCGAAATATCTATAAGTGTCTATAAAACCAGAGTTCAAAAGCTCAGTCATTTTGCCTCTTTCTTCATCTGTAAAGCCGGCATTTTTTCTATTAGTCTTTGGATTTTTCAAATCTATTTCCTTATGTGCTACATTTAAATCCCCGCAAAGAATAACGGATTTCTTTTCCTTTAACTTTAATAAATGAGCTCTGAAGGCATCTTCCCATTCCATTCTGTAATCAAGTCTGGCAAGTCCCTGTTGTGAATTTGGAGTATAGCAAGTTACATAATAAAAATCTTCAAACTCAAGAGTAATAACTCTACCTTCTTTATTATGCTGTTCTCCCTCTATACCATAAGTTACAGAAATAGGTTCTTTTTTAGTAAATACAGCTACACCTGAATATCCTTTCTTTTCAGCATAATTCCAATACTGATGATAATTAGGTAAATCTAAATCTATTTGTCCCGCCTGTAACTTTGTTTCTTGAAGTGAGAAAATGTCTGCATCTACTTCGTTGAAAAATTCCATAAAATTTTTACCAACGCAAGCTCTAAGACCGTTTACATTCCACGAAACCATTTTCATCATTTATTTATCTCCTCATTTAACTTATCTATGGCATAGATACCAATTTCATTTGACACTTTACCCTTTGCTAAAGCATAAACATCCTTAAAATCTGCATTTGACTTCTTGTGTTTTAAAGCCTTATCAATAACAGATTGAAGAAAATCTGCTGTAACAGGTTCTTCTGGATGGAAGTTATTGCCATCAACAGCTGTAACAAGTCCAAGATTTTTTGCTGTAGCAATAGCTCCCTGATAATATTTGCCCTTTGATACATCGGCAAAGCTATTTCCATTGTTTATTTCACAACCAAGAGCATCAATAACCATATATGTAAAATCTGCTCTTGTCATATACGAAACTGCTGTAAGTTTTGTATCGTTAATATAATCTTTAAGTGATGCTGATGACTGCTTTAAGGCTGTAAGAATTTTTTTCGCCATTGTTTCAGCACCAAATGTACTAAATGTATCTCCACATATTTTGCCTTTTGCATCATATGCGTTAAGGACTTTACTCCCCTCTGCACCCATTACATCATATAGATTTTTTGATAAATCATACATATTAACAAAGAACAACTGTTTAGAAACAACTAAATCCTTAACAGCATTTACATATGGATTTTCAGTTGCTGTAAGTTCTCCATTTTCTTCTGTTCTTTCGTAATATGGTGTAACCAAAATTGGAATTGCTTTTTTATCCAAAACTGGTTTAACATAACTATAATATAAGAACTGTTCGTATGAGCCAGTTGTATCCACATTTCCATATGGAGAAGAATAATACTTAATATCGTCAGAAGTATACTTGTCTTCATTTGTAAAGGCAATCATAACATAATCGCCCTCTTTAAATGAGTTTAAAAATTCATTATACTTATCACTTCTGCTAAAACTTTTTGCTGTTGCATCTGTTTGAGCTAAGTTTTTAACTGTTATTTTATCTGATAAATAATTACTAATATAATTGCCAAAACCAGCTGCATCTACTCTGTAATCGCCTTCATTATCTCCGGCAGCACCTTTACCACCAACTATTACAAGGTTTGCAGATTTAAGAGAATCAGTTTTTGCAACTTCCTTATTTGATGCTATAACATTTTCTGAAACACCTGAAAGATTTAAACTCTTTATTGCATCTGCCATTTTGCCAGCAATAAGGTTAGCACCAAACTTATTATAATGTGTAAGGTCAACTGTACCGTCTTCCTTTATATTGTGAAGTCCTTGTGTAGTAAACACACCATAGCTTTCATATAAATCTTTAGTAATGTTAAACATATCTATAAGTTCAACTTTTTGTTCTTCTGCTACCTGTCTTACAGCTGTTACATAACCATCATTTTCTCCAAAGTGAGAAGTTATTTTTCCATTACTGTCAAAGAATATTCTACAAGCAGGAGTTAAAAGAACTGGAACACCTCCAGCCTGTCTTACAGCTGTTACATACTGGTCAAGATACCATTTGAAAGTACCTGTATTGTAAGAATAGAAAGTTTCAGCATATGGATAATCTGTATCCTTATAGAAATTGTATATTGAGTCTGGTGTTTTTGACTTTACACCAGGAACTGTTGGATAAATTCCATTAGTGTCTGGAGTACCAAGGGCTACAGAGTGTTCCATAAAGGCATTTGCATCTGTTCTTTGGTCGTTTGTACCAAACTGAATAAATACATAATCCCCTTTTCTTACTTCGCTCATCGCCTCAGCCAATCTACCTTGATTAATAAATGAACGGGTACTTCTACCGCCCTCTGCTTTATTTATAAACTTAACTGAATCGGCATTGAAATAATTTACAAGGTATTCGCCCCAACCACCTATAGTGTTATCATCGCCATAGTATTTAACTGTTGAATCCCCAAGTATAAAAATTCTTGTTTTATTGCTATCATCTTCCTCCTCTGCACTTTCAACAGAAAGAGAGTCTACAAGAACAATATTCGCATCTCCCCCAGCTTCCATAGCTACTGTACCTGCTGATAAAGCATTTCCAGTTTCTTTAGCTGTGAGAATAGCTGTAGGTTTAGTTTGTCCCTCAAATCTTACCTTAGCAGTAAGGTTATCTCCTGTTTTTGCAAAAGTAACATAAAAATAAGGATTATCTTCTCCACTATTTTGGTAAATATTATTTTTAAGACTTGTTTCGTCTTTACCTAAAAGAACTTCTCCTGTACCATCATTTTTATAAATATATAACTTAACACTCTTTGTATTGCTACCTCTGCCAAGGGTCAACTTATAATAGCTATTAGTATTATAATTCATATAAATATTGAAAAATCCCTCAGAAGTAAGACCCTTTCCGTCTGGATTAAATCTAAATCTTCCGTCAATATTTACATTATTCCAGTTAGTACCCTTATCAAATGTCATTAAACATGTGTTACCATTTTCACAGCCAGCTGTAACAAAGTTATTGTAGCCATTTGAAAATATATTCCACTTATTTTTTGTTGTCCAACCGTTAATTGAATCAAAATTACTTCTATAGAGTGTATTTGGTGTAGAAGAATTACCTGTTACCTTAGCTTTAGTAGTATATGTGCCAGTTGCACCATATTCTCCATAAGTTGTCTTTGTAGCCGGCATAACTTCAACCATAATATTATAGCCTACATCTTTAGCCTCTACTTCGTAAGACTGGAAATACTCTCCGACACCCTCTTTAATAAGGATTTTTTTACTACCATCTACAGCATACCAACGAATATTAGCTGCATCAGCCTCATTATCTGTATCTAAATTGTAAGAATAAACAGCCTTTAACTTTTGTCCCACCTTAATAGAACTGTCTTTTTCTATTGAAACAGATTTTAAAGTTGGAAGTGCTGTTCTTTCTGCTGTAACTGTTACATTTGCTGTCGCAGACATACCTGTTTCAGTTGTCGCAGTAATTTTACACTCTCCCACAACTTTTGCCTTTACAACACCATTGTTATCAACTGATGCTATATTTTCATCAGAAGAATTGTAAGTAACTTTTGTTTTAGCCTTTACAGGTAATGTGAAAGCCTTTAATGTATATGTTTCATCAACTGGTATTGATAAATTATAGCCATTAAGCGTAATATCACAAACATCAGTTGTACCACTTGCCAAAGCTGGATTCCAACCGTCTTCTCCCTTTAATACATTGTAGCAATTATACTGCTTTGCCTGTTTTTCTGTAAGTTCTTTTACAAATTCTGCTCTATTTTTTGTATCAAGAGTTCTACCCTTTGAATCTTTTGAGTTGTATTCATAAAATCTAACTTTATTTAAAACAGTATTTTCATCCCACTTAGAAAAACCAGCTTTATTAATATTATCTGGTAAAGTACAATTTATAAATACTGAATTTGAACCATAGCTAGGATAAGCACCATCACATTGCCATGGTCTGCCTAAATCTATTTTTCCTAATATATCTGCTGTAGCAGTTTTATCAACAGATAAATTACATTCATTAAATACATAACCTATATTGAAAAGTGTTGTATTTGGTGCTGTAAAATGTCCTCCATTCTGATAAGCCATCATTTTAAGGTTACATTTATCAAAAAATGCTGTACCATCACCAAAAATATAATCAACTGTACCTTCAATATAGCAATTTTTCAAATAAGTTCTTACGCTATTTGCACTACCATAATTAGTCTGTCCTTTTGACGCACCTCTAAGGTACAATGTATCCTGTCTACCAATAAGTCTACAGTTATTTAAAACAACTTTATCAGCCTGTGATGAAAAAGCAACAGCCTGTACTTGACTATTATTTGTACCAATATTGTATGAGTTTTGTACAGTAATATTATCAGCCTTAAATCCTGTAGCATTAACTCCTAATGAAAATGTACTTGTGTTATCGGTACCAAAATTTTTAGCCGGATTTGAATGTCCATTTGCCTTATCATAAGTTATAACAACTTCTTCCGGCTTACCATCATGAGTAATATGCACATTAGGCTTATTTACAGAAACACTTTCTTCATAAGTACCTGAAGCTATTTCTATTGTTACTGGGTCTTTTTCTGTAGGAATAATCTTAATAGAATCAATGGCTGATTGTACTGTACTAAAATCATACCCACTACCCTTACCGACAGTTATTGTTGTTGCCTGTGCCATAACAATAGTACCAGTTGGTAATAAACCACATACCATTGTAACAGCAAGTATCGATGAAAATAATTTTTTAATCGAAATTTTCACTTTAAATCCCTCCTGAACATAATAGTAAATTTTATCACAAAAGCAAGGATTTAACAAGTGTCTTAACTATTTTGTAATGTTTATAGCATTTTTATCAGCCATTATTTTAGGTGGAATAATTTCTCTATTGTGCGTAACTGCTTTTATCATATCATTAATATCATAGCTATAACTTTTGTTTACTTCCGTATAGTCCTCTATATACCCTGAAACAGTTGTGTTATCTGGTTCAGCCTCCATAACTGCCCTTACATTTTCACTAGAAAACAAAAGTATATTTCTTGAAAATTGACTACTATTTCTACAAGTTGTAATTATCTCATTAACTACCTTTGAATTTTTTAATAAACTTTTATCAACAATACAAGCTACAGTATGACCAAAGTAAAGCTGTCCTCTGGATTTTTTATTTATTTTGTTTATACAATCTGTTATACTTTCTCCTTTACTACTAATAATATCTTCCTTAGGTTCTGATGAACTATCTCTATTAGGTCGTGCTACAGACACATAGGTGTCATAGTTTTTATCAATGGCTATAACCATTACATAATCTCTTTCCTCTGGTTCTCTACTTCCATTACAACCAGTCAGTAAACATATGCAAAAAAATAATGCTAAAATCCTTTTCATTTCAAATATCTCCCTACAAAAAGTGGTACTGCTAAAACAAACAATATACTTCCATAGACATTAATATAGCAAAACTCTGTTAATGCTTGATTAAAATTATCCGGCACAAAAGATATTATATAGGCAAAAACAGCTATTACCACTGTTGCTAATTCCTTTTTTAATCCCATAGATTTTGCAAGTAAATCCTGAGAAAAAAACAAATGTGAGCTTAAATACAATGCTGTAGCAAATATCCACAAACAAACAAAAATTTCCTCTTGTCTTTGAAGAAACGAAAATACACCTGAAGTATATATTATTTCCAATGTAGGGAA
>FR888469.1 GCA_000432155.1 Eubacterium sp. CAG:274 | reverse complement strand
TGAATCGGAAAGATAAATCCGATGGCTTGTTTACAAGCCACAAGTTAACGAAGTTAACTTGTTCTGACCAATAGATAAATTTAAGGGGCTTTAACTATAGAAACATATATAATAGGAAGAAACTCGTTTTTGTGAATAAAATTTATACATTTTTAACATAGAGTTAATATATGTTTTTGGAGTTAAATTTAATTACGGTTTATTACACTTTATTTTTTGTGTATTTTTACAAGTAAACAGGGATTTTCAAGAGATTATAGAATATGGAATGTTACATTTATATTACACAAATTCAGTAAATAAACTAGATACAGGGTATGTGGTGCTAAATATAGAAAATATCTCATTAAACTGGATATTTTGTGGAAAATATATAAAAATGTTAAAAGAATAGCCTTATTATACAAGTTTTGTTGTGGAAAATGAATAAAAATATACAAAATAATTATGTAGCAAAACAAGTTTCCTAAAAAAATTTACATTTTTTGTGCAAAAAGAATGAAAGAATTTTTAAAATAAAATTGACTTTTATATTAAAAGCAAGTATAATTCTACTTGAATAGATACTTTATAGGAGAAGATATGCACATTCTCTACATGGGGTATTTTCAAAATTTATAAAGGAGGAATAAAAATTGAAAAAATCTTTCAAGAAAATTGTAAGTGCTGTACTTGCAGCGAGTATGACTCTTACAAGCGTAATGGTTGTCAATGTTGCACCTGTTACGGCAGCTGAGGCTTTTTCAGGTAAGGCTACTATCAATGCTGAAACAGTTAAAACGCTTTTCGCATCAGGCTTAACTGATGGTAATGAACTTGGTTCAGGCGTTTCTATTGTTAATGGCGGTTCAGCTTTCACTTACAAGGCTAACAACTTAAAGTTTACTGATGGTTCAGCTTACTCAACTGAATTCCAGATTGGTAACGGTAACGAAAAGTTAAGCCAGACACTTAAAGCTGGCGATGACCTTGGTGGTGCTGTTGAAAAGGGTCTCAAGATTGAAGCTGCTAAGGCAGGTACAATTAAAATTTATGCAGGTTTAGGTTCTTCTGGCGTTATGGAAGCTCCTCTTTGCCTCGTTGATGCAACAACAAACAAGGTTGTTGATGCACAGTCACTTGTTAATACAGGTGATGCTAAGTCAAAGGTTTATAACACTCCTACATTTACAGTTCCTGCAGCAGGTACTTACTACCTTGTTCAGAACGGTAAGATTTCAAGTGTAAATCTTGCAGTAATCGAGCTTGACTTAAACGGTGGTTCTGCTCCAACAACAGAAACTACTACAACAGTAACAACTACTGAAACAACTACAGAAACTACAACTGTAGCTCCAACTACTACAACAGAAACTACTACTGAAGTTTCTACAGAAGCTGTAACAGCTAAGGTTGTTGTAGATAAGGCAACAGTTAAGGTTGGCGAAACAGTAAATGCTAATGTTGCTCTTGTTGGTAACAAGGGTTTCAATAACTATACAGCTTTCGTAGAATTTGACCCAACAATTGTTGAACCAGTTGATGCAATTAACGGTACAATTACTAAGGAAGTTGCAGGCGTTACATATACAGCATCTGATGCAGCTGCTCTCAAGGGTCAGTTTGCAAATGTTCCAGCTGTAGGTAACACAGACTTTACTGGTGCTGACGGTGCTAAGACACAGGCTCAGTTAGGTAAGGTTAAGTATGCTTATGTTGTTCCACAGCAGATGGTTAACGGCACAGCATTACAGGAATTTAACACAGACGGTAACCTCTTTGGTATTTCATTCAAGGCTATCAAGGCTGGCGATGCTAACATCAAGGTTACATTCGTAGGTAACCAGCTCTCAACAGTATCTAGCGATGCAACTATTGCAAAGACAGCTACTGTAGAAACAGTTGACGCTGCAGTTAAGGTTGAAGAAGGTTCAACTCCAGCTCCAGTTGACGGTTTCAAGGGTCAGGCTACTATTGATTCTAATGCTATTAACGCTTCTGGCGTAACATCTCTCAAGGGTGGAGATTCACTTCTTGCTGATGGTGGTAAGAACTATGTTCAGATTAAGTTAGCAGCAGGTGCTTCTGCATTCACATTCAAGTCAAATATTACTAACTTTACAGATGGTAAGTCATTTGACGCAGAATTTAAGAAGTTCCAGGTTGGTAAGGGTAACGAACTTATCCCTGCAGACCTTACAGTTGGTTCTGATGTAACAGCTGACGTAGAAAAGGGTATCTCTATGAAGTTAGGTGGCAGTGGTACAGTTACAATCCACGCTGGTTTAGGTTCTTCAGATGCAATGTCAGTTCCTGTTTACCTCATCAACACAACTACTAACAAGGTTGTTTCTATCTCTAACATTGATAGAGATGCAGCAACAGCAAACTTATTCTCAGTTTGTACACTTAGCGTTCCTGAAGCTGGCGAATATGTTGTAGTTCAGCCAGGTAAGGGTTCTAGCTTAAATATTTGTACTATCGACCTTAACATCGCAGGAGGTTCAGGTTCTGATGATACAACAACTACTACAGAAGTAACAACTACTACTGAAACTACTACAGAAACAACAACAACAACTGAAACTACTGAAACAACTACTTTAGGTGCTGATGGTGGTCTTGGTTTCCTTGCTGATAAGACAGTTAAGACTGGTGACACAGAAGTTACTCTTGACTTTGGTGCTAAGAGCATCAACACAGCTATGAGTGCTTTCACTGGTTTCATCGTTTACGATGCAAGCAAGGTAGAAATGGTTTCTGCTGAAGGTAATAATACTGGTATCGTTAATATGATTAACGAACAGATTGCTTATGCTCCAAGTGCTTCTAACCCAGATTATCCTGGTGCTAACGGCACATTAACTACAGCTCAGCTTGGTAAGATGAAGGTTGCTTACATCTACAGCGATGGTTCTGCAATTTCTTCAATCGGTACTCCTGATGCTACACTTGCAAGCGTTAAGTTCACTATTAAGAATGTAAACGCTGGCGATGTAATTCCTGTTCAGTTCGTTTCAACTGAATCAGATGGTAGCGTTGCTTACACAGTTGATGGTAAGCTTGCTACAGTTGGCTTAAATGCTAACATTATTGTAGCTGGTGGTTCTACAGAATCTACAACAGAAACTACAACAGTTTCTACATCTGAATCTACTTCAGAAACAACAACAGTTTCTACAACAGAAACTACTACAGCAGCTCCAGTAGTTCCTACTACAGAAACTACAACTGCTCCAACAACTACTACTACAACTGAAGCTAGCTCTGAAACTACTACTAAGAGAACATCTTCTGGTGGTGGCGGCGGCGGTGGTGGCGGCGCTTCTGTAAAGAAGACAACTGCAGCTACTACTGAAGTAACAGAAGAAACAACTTCTAAGGTTGTTGAAGGTAGCACAGAAGCTACTACTAACCAGATTGTTATTAGTGACAACGGTGAAGTTAAGATTGTAACTCCAGACGGTACAGAAGTTAAGGTTAACGTACCTAAGGATGTTGTAAATAGTGATGTAAACTTCTCTGACTTAGGTAACTATGGTTGGGCTAAGGATTACATCAACAAGTTAGCTGAACTTGGTATTGTAACTGGTACTGAAGACGGTATCTACTCTCCAGAACTTGGTTGCAAGAGAGGCGACTTCGCTATCCTCATTAACAGAACTCTTGGTTTACAGGTAACTCCAACTAAGAACTTCAGCGATAACGAAGAAGGTAAGTACTACTATAACGATGTAAGAATGGGCTACACAGCTGGTATTTTAAGTGGTTATGGTGACAATACTTACAAGCCTGAAAAGTATTGTAACAGAGATGAAATGTTCGTTCTCGTAGCTAAGACTCTTGAATACTTAGGCGTAGATGTAACAAGCACTCCAACTTCTGTAAACAACAAGTACAATGATGTTGCAGATGTAGCTTGGTGGTCAGCTCCTTACCTTGCATTCCTTACTCAGGAAGGTATCGTAACTGGTAGCTCAAACGGTAATGTTGAACCTAAGAAGAACATTAATAGAGCTGAAATGGCTGTTATGATGTACAAGGATTACGAATTCGTTAAGGATTATGTTGATGGCCTTGTAAAGGATGCAGCTACTACAACTACTGAAGAAACAACTGAAGAAACTACAGTAGATGAATCAGCTTCTACAACTGAAACAACAACTGCAGAAACTACTGCTGAAACTACTACAGTTGCAGAGTAATTGATGTATATACAAAAAAGGCGTTGACTTTTGTCAGCGTCTTTTTTTGTGCCTATAACAGGAAAAAATTGTTTGGTATATAAAATGGTATAAATAACAAAAAATCTGAGGTTTACACATAATTTGCAAAGATAATAATTATTAATTAAATAAGAAAAATTTAGAATTACTTATAATCTTTCACAAAAAAGAACTTAATAATTTGTTAAGAAATTGGAAAGGTTGTATAAATTTTTTGAATTGTTTAAAATCTACAATAAATTATTGATTTTAAAATTGGTTATGGTATAATATTACTAGATAGTGTAATTTAGGTGAGGAAAGACTATTTATAATTACACAATTCTGTGCTGAAAAGCACAAATAAAAAGGAGGTTTTCCAATGAAAAAACACACGAAAGTTGTTTTGAGCAGAATTGTTGCCTCAGCTTTAGTAGTTGGTGCAATGTTTTCTAATGTAATTGCTGACCCAGCATTAGATACTGCTCCTGCAGCAGTTGAAGAAGTTGCTGACTCCGTTGTTACTCCAGGTGGTGTATCTGTTGGTAATGGCGACGAAGCTACAGAAGAAACTACTGTAGTGGAAGATGTAACAGAGGAAACTACTGCTAATACAGCAGTAAATGCTCCAGAAACTGCTGAAGTCGGTGTGGATTACACATTTGACTTTAGAGATGGTAGTATTGTTCCTGCTGACACATCTTACAATGGTAATGCAGAGATAAAGTATGGTATCTTGGACATTCAGCCAGGTACTCAGAATGGCTTTGGATACAATGGTGCAGACCATGGTTCAATTTTCAAGGCAGGCAACACAATAGCTATTGAAGTTGCAGGTCCTGTTACATTGTCTATTGGTGGTTGCCAGTATTCAAAGGGTGATATTACAGTTACAAACAGTGACGGTACATACAGCGAAACAAGAGCTGCTGCTACTGCTAACTGTTTAGGACATGGTGATGATAGCACAATTGATTTTGCATATACAGGTGGTGCATCTGTACTTACAATCAATTTCTCAGCTACTACTTATGTTCCTGTAATCAATATTTTTGCTTCTCAGGACGGGTCAGAAGTTTCAACTCCTGAAGTAAACAGAATTTATAACTTTGATTTTACAAAGGACACAATGACAGCAGCTGGTACATACGGCTTTATGACTATTAATGAAGATTCACTTGCTGCTAACTTTAATGGTGCACAGCATGGTGTTGAATTTAAAGACGGTAATACTTTCACTTTCCCTGTAAGTGGTAATACAATCTTTAAGTTCGGTGGTTGCCAGTATTCAGCTGGTTCATTTACAGCAACAGCATCTGATGCAAATGGCAAGTTTGTTGAAAACCCAGTTAAGGGTCAGACTTCAGCTTGTTATCATCAGGACGGCACAACAGCTGACATTACATATGTTGGTGGTGCTGGTACAGTAACTATTGCAGTTACTGGTGGCAAGATGTATGTTCCTAATATTACAGTTGTTCCTGCTCGTTACGACATTGATGTTGTTCCTTACGAACAGAAGACAGCAACAGTAAATGTAAACGGAACTACTCTTACAGTTGTTACAGGTGCTACAATTACAGACAACGCTACAGTTACAGTAAGTAAGGGCGAAGTTGTAAATGCTGGTGCTGAAAGTGCAAAGGTAAAGATTTCTTTAGGTAAGCAGACACTTAGTGATGCTATGCTTACAGAGGCAACTGGTTGTTCAGCAAAGGTTGTTGACGGTAGCGTTGTTCTTACATTTGATAAGCCAGAGGCTAAGCCTTACACTTATACAATCAATGTAGCTGATACAGATGCAACAGTTGACCCACAGCCAGGTGATATGTTCAACTATCAGTTTACTGATAAGAATGTACTTCCTCAGGATACATCAGTTAAGTATTCTACATTCTCAACTGATGACGGTATTGTAACATTTACTTCTCCTAAAGAAACATTTGCTTTCCACGATGGTTCTCATGGTGCTAATCTTGGTGTAGGCGATAGTATTTCATTTAAGGTAGCAGGTAATGCAATTATTACTTTCGCTACTTGCCAGTATTCACAGGCAGATGCAGTAATGAACTTTACTGATGCAGAAGGCAACAGCTTAGGTTCTTGCTCATTTACAAACAATGGTGCCGGTGCTTGTGGTTCACAGACATTCTCTTACAAGGGTGCTGCCGGTGTGATTACAGCTACACTTGCTGGTACAGAAGGTTTAAGCTACTTACACGGCTTAACAATTCAGAATGAAAAGCAGTCTGAAGATTCAAACGGTAAGATTGATGTTTGGGATTTCGGTGGTGCTGAACTTGATTCAAATGTTTATAACAACAGATTAACAGCTGATGTTATTAATGGTTTCTATGATTCTTCTATTGCTGCTGGTTCAGGTGGTAATGTTGCTCCATCTAGCTTTAGTGCAGGTAACTTGAGCTGGGTTGGTGGTATCAACGATAGAATCAGAACTTCTAACGAAGCTATTACAAGATATGATACTCAGGTAGGTAATTCTACATTAGAGGGTGCAACTGGTAGATTATATGTCAACAAGGCAGACGATTCTTCAAGATGCTTCTCTATTGCTTTAAAGGCAGACGATATTGTAACAGTATATGCAAACTCTCAGGCAGGTGGCTCACTTACTTTTGAAAGAGCTGATGACCCAACTGCTCAGTCTGTAACAGTTGATAACCCATCTACTGGTGTTACTGCTACTTTCGTTGCAGAACAGGACGGTACATACAAGATTTATGGCAAGACTGGTAAGCCAAGTTATTACAGAATTGTAAGACAGGATGCTAAGTATTGTGACACAACAATTAATGTAGCAACTCCAGCTGGTTTCCCAACTGATGCTTCTCTTGTATTAACTAATACAACAACAGGTAAGAATTTTGATGTAGCTGTAACAGGTGCTACTGTATCAGCTAAACTTCCTACAGGTTATACTTATTCATTAAGCCTCAAGGGTGCAGATGAATATGTTGTAGCAACTCCAGCTACTATTACAGTTGCTGACGGCGAAGAAACTAAGACTGAAAATGTAACAATCAATGCTGTTGACCTTGTAACAGTAACAGGTTCTATTACAGGTCTTGATGCAGCTAACCTTGCAAAACTTGCAATCGTTGCAACAGTTCCAGAAGGTAAGATTTATCAGCCTAAGTTTGCTATCAACGCAGAAGCTGGTACTTACACAGTTAAACTTGAAAAGGGCGTAAGCTATGCTTTAACAGCTAACGGTGTAAACGATTACTCAATCGGTATTAACACAATTTCAGCAGATGCTGATTCTACAAAGGATGTAGCATTTGCTCAGAAGACTCTTAACCCAGTAAAGATTAATCTTGTTGGCGAAGGTGCTTCTATTTCTAATATTGATGAATTAAAGGCAAACACTAAGGTTACATTTACTAACCTTAATGAAGAAGGCTATGTATATACATTTGGCTTAAATGATGAAATGTCATTAAGAGCTGGTACATATACTGTAGCATTATCAGGCTATAACAAATATCCAGTTGCTCCTGGTCTTATCTCTAACTTAACAGTTACTGATGGTGCAGAGGCTACAAAGGATATTACTCTTAACAATGCAACTAAGTGGAGCTTCGGTTCTGCTTCAAACGATACTCTTACAAATGAATCAGCTTACAACGGTCTTGTATTTACAGGTGCTGTTAAGACTGAATCTGGTAAGGCTCATCTTGTTGCTCCAGCAGGAACAACAATCGAAGTACCTGTTAAAGCAGGTCAGAATGTAAATGTAGGTTACTACTATCAGGCAGACTTTACTGTAAATGGTCAGACAGTTACTTCTAACTCTGGTTCAACAAGCAAGTTTGAATCTAGCGACTTTACAGCTAATGCTGACGGTACATTAACTATTACAGTTAATACTTTAACTTACTTTACTGGTATTACAGTAGGTACAAAGGTTCCTTATGCTGAAAACATTTATGTTGGTGCTGATAAGGAATACAAGACAATTAATGATGCTCTTGCAGCTGTTCGTTTAATGGATAGACCAAATAGCGAAAGAGTAACAATCAATGTTGACCCTGGCGATTATCAGGAAATGCTTGTAATTGATGTTGATAATGTAACATTAAAGAATACAGCAGCTAACCCTGATACTGCTCTTATTAACAAGGGTGTAAACATTACTGAAAACGGTGTAAGAGTAACATCTTACTATATCCATGGTTACAACTACTTCTCAATGACTGACGATTGTAAGTATGATGAAGAAGTATTAAAGACAAACAAAGAAAATGGTTACCTTTCATTTGAAAACCCAGGTTCTGGTACTACAAAGAACTCTTACTGGAATGCAACAGTTACTGTAAGAGGTACAGGTTTCGAGGCTGATGGTATTATCTTCGAAAATTCTGCTAACCAGTACATTTCAACTAAGGAAGCTAACGATGTTGTTCAGGAATGGACAGTTGGTGGTAAGGGTACTAGACCTACAACTGCTGGCGATACTTCTGTTCAGAACAAGTCATTTGTTGAAAGAGCTGCTGCTATTGCTATTCTTGGCGATAAGGCATACTTCAACAACTGTAAGTTCGTAGGTAGACAGGATACACTTTACGGTGCATCTAATATTAGAGCTGCATTTAACAAGTGTACTGCTATGGGTGGTACTGACTTTATCTTCGGTGGTATGGTTGCAACATTCTACAAATCTGACATTATGATGAACACTTCTGAAGATAACAATGATGTAGCTTATCTTACTGCTGCTCAGCAGGCATCTGGTAGAGGTTACTTAATGTATGATTGTAATGTAGTTTCTACTACTCCTGGTGTTGATACAGCATCTGAATATGTAAGTAAGCCTGGTTACTTCGGTAGACCATGGCAGGCAACTACTTCTGAAGTTGCATTTGTAAATACTACAGTAGGCGTAGCTAGTGATGGCACATCTCTTGTTACTCCAGCTGGTTGGTCAGCTTCTTTAGGTGGCGAGGCTAACTGCTATGAATACAATACTAAGGAATTAGCAGGCGTTGATAACTCTGCAAATAGAGTTGCTTGGTCAACTGTATTAACAGAACCTAAGCTTGCTGACGGTACTGAACTTGTACCATATACTTATACTCAGGGTACTGACGGTTGGAACCCAATTAAGATTGATGCTGGTAAGGTTTGGGGCGATGTTGACGGCAACGGCGTAGTTGAAGCTAACGATGCTGCTTTAACTTTACAGTACACTTTAAGACCTGAACAGGTTACAGGTTTTGATTCAACAGTAGCTAATGTAAGTGACGGTACAGTAGACGGCGTAATTAATGCTTACGATGCAGCATTAATTCTCCAGAAATCTCTTGACAATAGCTTTAAGTTCCCATTTGAAAAGGGTGGTAGTGAGGACACAACAGAAACTACTACTGAAACAGCAACAGAAGTTACAACTGATGGTACAACAGAAACAACTACTAATGCTGAACCATCTGGTAATGAACCTAAGGTTTATGTAGTAGGTGACTCAACAGCTTGCCACTATGG
>FR888468.1 GCA_000432155.1 Eubacterium sp. CAG:274 | reverse complement strand
ACCAAAAGTCATTGTTACATCATCGCCATTCTTTCTAGGAACAATATGAACATGATAGTGGTGAACAGTCTGACCGGCAGCCTCTCCATTATTCTGGAGAATATTAAGTCCGTCACAGCCTGTAGCCTCTTTAACAGCCTTAGCCACTTTCTGAGCAAGGATATGAGCCTTACCTACTAATTCAGCCGGCATTTCATAAAGATTTGCACTATGATTTTTAGGTAAAATAAGGCAATGACCTAAGTTTGCAGGAGCAATATCAAGTATTACTCTAAAATCATTATCTTCATAAATTGTGTTCGATGGAATTTCTCCATTAGCTATTTTACAAAATATACAATCTGCCATAATTAGCAAGCCTCCTTTTCTTCATTACCGAAGAACTGATTATACCATACTAAGAACATATAAATTGTCCATACCTTACGGCTATTATCAGCCTTGCCATTCTTGTGGTCATCAAGGTACTTAACAATTTTATCTGTATTGAAATACTTCTGTGCAGCTTCGCTCTGGAAAGCTGTTTTAACTATATTATAATACTTTTCATCTTTAAGCCAAACTCTTGTTGGAACAGGGAAACCAAGTTTTTTCTTGCTTGCAACTTCTTCTGGTAAGTAGTCCTTAGCAGCCATTCTAAAGGCATACTTTGTAGCTTCTCTGTTTACTCTGTAATCAGGCTGAACGTGTCTTGCAACTTCAAATACTTCCTTATCAAGGAAAGGTACTCTAACTTCAAGAGAGTTTGCCATAGACATTTTATCTGCCTTTAAAAGAATATCACCAACCATCCAAAGGTTAAGGTCAATAAACTGCATTCTTGTTACATCATCTTGACCCTTTGTAAAGTCATAGTATGGCTTTGTAATTTCCTTATGGTTATACTTACCTGTAGGGTTCTTTAAAATGCGTTCTCTTTCCTTTTCTGAGAACATTTTAGCATTACCAATAAATCTATCCTCTAAGTCCATAGATGCTCTGATTAAGTAGTTTTTACCCTTAAATCTGAAAGGAAGTGCTTTCATTATAGCTGCAATACCCTTTCTTAAAGGCTTTGGAATAAGTCTTGTAATCTGTAAATCCATAGGTTCTCTGTAAATGTTGTAACCACCAAAGAACTCATCTGCACCCTCGCCAGAAAGAGCAACCTTAACATGCTTAGATGCTAACTTACTTACAAAGTAAAGAGCAACTGCTGATGGGTCTGCTAAAGGCTCGTCCATATGATACTGAATTTTACCTAAGCTGTCCCAATATTCATCAGTAGAAATAATCTTAGAATAATTGTCAATACCAACCTTTTCAGAAAGCTTTTCAGCATAACCTATTTCATTATACTTTTCATAGTCAAAGCCTACTGTAAATGTCTTATCTCCCTTAAATGTAGCAGCAACAAAACTTGAGTCTACACCACTTGAAAGGAAAGAACCAACTTCTACATCACTAATCTTATGAGTTTTAACACTATCAAGCATTACATCTTCAATTTTCTTGATTGTATCCTGTAAGCCTGCCTTTTCTGGTTCAAACTTAGGCTGGAAGTATCTCTTAATATCAATCTTGCCATCTTTATAAACTAAATAGTGACCTGGCTTCAACTTATAAACACCCTTGAAGAATGTTTCATCTAATACTGAATACTGGAAAGTTAAATAGTTTTCAAGGGCAACAGTATTTACTTCTTTCTTAAAATCAGGGAAAGCAAGGAAACTCTTAATTTCTGAGCCAAAAAGCATATGGTTGTTAAATACACCATAGTAAAAAGGCTTAATACCAAAGAAATCTCTGGCAGCAAATAACTTCTTGTTCTTCATATCATAAATAGCAAAGGCAAACATACCTCTTAAATCATTAAGCATTTCTTCGCCTTTTTCCTCATATAAATGAATGAGAACTTCTGTATCAGCGTGACTTTTGAAAACATGACCCTTTTCAATAAGCATTTCTTTAATAGGCTGATAGTTGTAAATCTCGCCATTAAAACAAATAACAATAGAGCCGTCTTCGTTGTACATAGGCTGTGAACCGTCTTCAAGACCAATGATACTAAGTCTTCTAAAGCCCATTGTTACATCTTCATCACTATGAGTACCTGCACTATCAGGTCCTCTGTGTATGATTTTGTTCATCATACCTATAATGATGTTTTCTCTATCAGCTATATCTCCTGTGAAACCACAAAAACCACACATAAACTAAATTCCTCCGAACATACTATCAAACATAAAAATTATCATATTAGGCTAATTATACCCCAAAAGCCTACTTTTTTCAATATATATTTTAAGTTTAGGTTAAGCCTTTTTAAAGGCTTATGGGGTCA
>FR888467.1 GCA_000432155.1 Eubacterium sp. CAG:274 | reverse complement strand
TTTCAGTCCTCTGCTCTACCGACTGAGCTATCTGGGCATATTGTCATAAGCAACAACAGTAGAAATTATACTGTAAAACTCATATATTGTCAAGAGTTTTTTAATAATTTTTTTAATTAAACCCCTTTTATTTGTGTCAATTTCAATGTATAATAGTTGAGAAAATATTGTTTTGTATTACTTTATCAACTAGAACATTACCTAAAATAAACAGCGAAGCGAGAGGACAAAATTATGGCAGACAAAATAATGCTTGTAGACGGCAACAGTTTAATAAACAGAGGATTTTATGCTATGCCTCTTTTAACAAACAAAGACGGGGAATACACAAACGGTGTAT
Source organism: Eubacterium sp. CAG:274 (assembly GCA_000432155.1). Classification (GTDB taxonomy): domain Bacteria; phylum Bacillota; class Clostridia; order Lachnospirales; family CAG-274; genus CAG-274. The sequence goes on along the minus strand of FR888467.1, from coordinate 9,062 downwards.
TCGGATTTTTAAACATATTTTTCAGACTTTTTGACGAAATTCAGCCTGAATACTGTGCTGTATGCTTTGATGTACATCAGCCTACATTCAGACACAAAATGTTTGGCGAATACAAGGGTACTAGAAAAGGTATGCCAGAAGAATTAAGACCTCAAATGCCTTTACTCAAAAAAGTATTACAAGCTATGAACATTACTACCTGCGAATTAGGTGGTTACGAAGCTGACGACCTTTTAGGCACACTTGCTACAAGAGCCGATGCCATAGGACTTGCCCCTATTATTGTTAGTGGAGATAGAGATTTATTACAGATTGCATCTGATACAATTACTATTAAAATTCCTAAAACTAAAGGTGGTTCAACAACTATTGAAAGCTACAATACAGCTGATGTAGTATCAGCCTACGGTGTTACTCCAAAGGAATTTATTGAAGTAAAAGCACTTATGGGAGATACAAGCGACAATGTGCCTGGTGTACCATCTATAGGCGAAAAAACAGCCTCTAAAATTATACAACAGTACAAAACTGTTGAAAATGCCATTGAAAACGCCAGCGAAGTAAAGCCTAAAAGAGCTAGTGAAAACCTTGTAACATACAAGGAACAAGCATTATTGAGCAAAACTCTTGTCACTATTAAAACTGATGTACCTTACGAAGTTGCCATTGATGAATTAAAGGTACACGATATGTACAACGAGAATGCCTATGGCCTTTTTAAACAGTACGAATTTAAGACTATGTTAAAGAGATTTGATACTACAGCCGTTGCACAGCAAAATTCCGGAGATTTTAAACTTGTAACAACTGTACCAGAGGCAGAAGATGTTTTAACAAACCTTAATCCTTTTGAACCATGTGCATTTAAGCTGTTTATTGAAAACGGCAGTATAACAGCCTTTAGTGTAACAGACACACCTCAAAAAGCCTATGTTATTAAATTGCCTAACATTGAAGCAGTTATTAAGTCATTTTTAGAGTCTGACAGTTCTAAAATAACTCACGATGTTAAAGAAATAGTTGTATACCTTAAAAAATTCGGTATTGAAGTTAAGGGAATTACTTTTGATTCTATGCTTGCCGGCTATATATTAAACTCTAGCAGAGATAACTATGATTACTGTGAAATAGGCGAGGACTTTTTAGGAGAAAGCTATCCTACTGATGAAGAAATTTTAGGCAAAGGTAAAAGCCGAAAAGCTATTGCCGATTTAGACGCTGAACAGTTAACTCAATTCTGTGGTCAATACAGCGATATACTTTTGAGAGCATACAAGCCTATGTGCCAACAACTTGAAGAAAACGGACAAAAGGAATTGTACTACAACATTGAACTTCCTTTAGCCTATGTACTTGCCGATATGGAAGATGCAGGTATGGCTGTAAACAGAGAGGCTCTTACAGAATACAAAGAAAAACTTGAAAAGCAGTTAGATACTCTTACAAAGGATATTTACTGGCTTGCCGGAGAAAAATTTAATATAAATTCCCCAAAGCAGTTAAGTCACATTTTATTTGAAAAACTTGGCTTAAAGGGTGGTAAAAAAACTAAAACTGGTTGGTCTACTTCTGCCGATATTTTAGAAAAATTAAAAGACGAAGACGAAATAGTAAGAAAAGTTTTGGAATACAGAACATACAGCAAGTTAAAATCAACTTATGCTGACGGTCTTTTGGCTGTAATATCTGATGACGGAAAAATACATTCTACATTTAACCAAACAATTACTACAACAGGTAGAATAAGCTCAACTGAGCCTAATTTGCAGAATATTCCTGTTAAAATTGAATTAGGTAGAGAGCTTAGAAAAGTATTTATCCCTCAAAAAGATTGTGTATATGTTGATGCCGATTACTCACAGATTGAATTGAGAGTAATGGCAGCTATGTCAGGCGATGAAGTTCTTATAAATGCCTTTAAAGAAAACCAAGATATTCACAGACTTACAGCATCTCAAGTATTTGGTGTGCCATTTGATGATGTAACACCTTTACAGAGAAGTAATGCAAAGGCGGTAAACTTCGGTATTATATACGGTATCGGTTCTTACAGCCTTAGTCAGGACATAGGTATTACTAAAAAAGAGGCTGACAAATACATTGCTGGCTATTTTGCTAAATATCCAAAAGTAAAAGAATTTGTGGATAATTGTGTGGAAACCGCTAGAGAAACTGGCTATGCTACAACAATATTTAACAGAAGAAGATATATTCCAGAAATTACAGCAAACAACTTTATGCAACGCTCTTTTGGCGAAAGAGTTGCAATGAATATGCCTGTTCAAGGTTCTGCTGCCGACATCATTAAAATAGCTATGGTCAAGGTATGGGAAAGATTAAAAGCCTTAGGTCTTAAATCTCGTCTTGTACTTCAGGTACACGATGAACTTTTAATCGAAACATACAAAGACGAGCAGGAACAGGTTGAACGACTTTTACAGGAAGAAATGGAAAATGCCGTTAAGTTAAGTGTTCCACTTATTGCTGAGGTGCATAGTGGCAACAACTGGTACGAGGTAAAGTAAAATGACAGTTATTGGATTGACAGGAAATAGTGGTACTGGCAAAAGTTCTGTAGCCAAAGTTATGGAAAAGTACGGTGCTTTAATACTGGATTGCGACAAAATTGCTCACGAAAATATGGCTGTAGGTGGTTGTGCCTATGATGAAATAGTTTCAGCCTTTGGAAAAGATATATTAAATAGTGATAAAACTATAAATCGCAAGGCTCTTGGCAATATAGTATTTAATGACAGTCAAAAGTTAAGTATTTTGAACCAGATTACTCACAGCAAAATTGCTCAAAGAGTAAAAGACGAAATTGCAAAGGCTAGTTGCAAATGTGTCGTAATTGATGCCCCACTTTTAATAGAAGCCGGTCTTGATGCTATTGCTGACAAAGTATGGGTTGTTACAGCCGATACAGAAGTCCGAATTGAAAGAATAATGAACAGAGATGGCATAAGCCGTCAAGAGGTATTAAGTCGCTTTAGCAAGCAAACTCCGGCGGAAGTATTGGAGAAAAAGGCTGATTTAATAATTGACCACAGCCAAAACGATTTTGAAAAATTAGAAAAGGAAATTTATAATTATATGAAAAAAGAGGGATTACTGAATGTTTAAATTTATACGCTGGTTAATAGGCTTTTGCATATTTATAGCAATTTGCCTTTTTGCACTTTATTGCACCATTTGTATTGTATTCCCCATTAAATATATTGACACTATAGAAAAGTACAGTCAAAAATATGATTTAGACCCGGCTTTTGTCTGTGCCATTATAAAAACTGAAAGCAACTTTAAACCAGAGGTTACTTCTCACAAAGGTGCTATGGGATTAATGCAACTTATGCCGGCAACTGTGGATTGGGCTGTTGAAAAAATACCTATTGAAGATTTCAGCTACGATACTATTCAAGAACCTGAAACAAATATTCAAATAGGTTGCTGGGTTCTCAATTTCTTAGGCAACCAATTTGGAGAAAATGACGAACTTATTGCTGCTGCCTATAATGCCGGAAGTGGCACTGTTTCTAAATGGTTGGGAGATACAAAGTATAGTCGTGACGGTGAATATCTCCACTATATTCCCTATGGAGAAACAGCGAATTATGTAAAAAAAGTGAAAGCCTATGAGAAAATCTATTCTTTTATGTTGGATATTAACGAACAAGTTAAATAAAATATATAAAAATTATATTATATAAATATTATTTTTATATTAGAATAGTGAGGTGATTATGTGATAAAAACTATTCGAGTAATGTTGATACCAAATAATAAACAAAAAACTAAATTATTTCAATATGCCAATACTGCTAGATTTGCTTATAACTGGGCTTTAAGTAAAGAGCAGGAGAATTATAAAAATGGTAATAAATTTATTTCTAATGGAGATTTAAGAAAAGAATTTACACAATTAAAGAAAACAAAGGAATATGCATGGCTCAACAATATTTCTAACAATGTAACAAAGCAATCTATAAAGGACGCTTGTATCGCTTATAGTCGTTTTTTTAAAGGGTTTTCAAATTTTCCCAAATTTAAAAGTAAAAAACATTCGCCACCCTCTTTTTATCAAGATAACGGTAAAATTCGATTTACAAATACTCATATTAAGGTTGAAGGTTTTTCAAATTCTAAAAAAAAGAAGAGGCAAAAATTGAATTTTATTAAGCTCGCTGAGCCTAATCGTATTCCCACCGAAAACTGTAAATACTATAATCCTCGTATAAAATATGACGGATTAAATTGGTATATTACCGTTAGTATAGAATGTAAAAATATTAGCACAATTCCAGTAAATACTGGAATTGGTATTGACTTAGGAATAAATAATTTGGCAGTATGTTCTGACGCAACTATTTATAATAATATTAATAAAACTTTTAAAATTAGAAAATTAGAAAAAAGAAAGCGTAGGTTACAACGCTCAATATCAAGAAAATATTTAAAAAATAAGAAAGGAGAAAGTTATTGTAAAACAAGTAACATTATAAAAAGTGAAAAAAAACTTTTAAAAATAATAAAGAAATTAACAAATATTCGTCATAATTATTTACATCAAACTACTACAGAAATAATAAAACGAAAACCAAGTTTTATTTGTATTGAAGATTTAAATGTAAGCAAAATGATGAAAAACAAACATTTATCTAAAAGTATACAACAACAAAACTTTTATGAATTTAGGCAACAAATAGAATATAAGTCCAAATGGAATAATATTAAACTTATCATTGCAGATAGATATTTTCCAAGTTCTAAGTTATGTAGTTGTTGTGGCGATATAAAAAAAGATTTAAAGTTATCAGACCGTATTTACAAATGTAAATGTGGAAATATAATTGATAGAGATTATCAAGCTTCTTTAAATCTAAAAAAATACGGAGAAAATATTTTTAAATCTATATCATAAAAATTTTTAGTTAATGTATATATGTGTACGAATACGTTAGTTCGGAATTTACGCCTATGGAGAGTATACAAAATTGTGAGTAGAAATGTTTCAATATTTTCAAAAACATACTCTAATGAAGTAGGAATGAAACATAAAAGTTTATAACTTTTTATAAGTTTTCAATAACGGTCGGTTGGTTTGCTTAAATGGATTAAAATTATTATGTGTGCTTTACTTATTCTTGCGTTGGTGGGTTGCCAGAGAACGCAAACTGATGAAGTGGTTACGGAAAACGACCAAGCCTTACAAGGCCCCACAGCAGTAACAACTAAGAGCGATACTTTAAGACTTTCAATGGGTAAGCCTGAAACTCTTAATCCTTTGGAAAATACAGATGTTTCTGTTGATAAAGTATTAAGACTTTTATTTGAACCATTATTTGTACAAAATCAAAATAACGAAATTCAGCCTAATTTAGCTGAAAGCTATAGTGTTGAAAACAATGGCAACACAGTAAATATAAAACTTCGTTCGGGTTTAAAATGGGACGATGGAAACCCTATTACCGCCGAAGACATTGTATATTCTGTAAAATTTTTGCAGAAAGCCGGAGATAATGTAATCTACAAAAATAGTGTTAAAAATGTAAAGAGCTGTTATGCTAAGGACAATCTTACAGCTACTATTACTTATTCACAGCCTGTAGGTGCTGTTGTCTACAGTCTTTGTTTTCCTATTGTTTCTGAGCATTACTACGGTTCAGGTACTGGAAGTAGTATGAAACCTGTTGGAAACGGACTTTACAAGTTTAGCAATTATACCCTTGTAAAGGAAATGAACTTAGTTGCATCTAAAAACTTCAACACTTCTCCACTTATTCCAAAGGTAAATGTTATTATTTCCGATGATGAAGAAACATCATTAAAGGCTCTTGAGCATAATGTTATAGACGCTTTAACTGTAGATACTTCTAGTCTTGGCAAGTTATCTTCTGATATGGCAGCAAATGCAGCAGTTTATTCTACAAACAAGTTTGAATTTTTAGGTCTTAACTTAAAGAAAAACATATTTGCTGACATAAATGCTCGTCAGGCTTTAGCACACTTATTGCCTACAAGCGAAATAGTAAACAATGTATATATTAACAGAGCTGTAAAAAGCATTACTCCAATTAACCCATCTAACAGTTGCGTATCTGGTATAGGTGTAGACTCCTATGACTACAACGAAACTACTGCAAACACCTTAATTCTTGCCTGTGGGTTGACAAAGTCTGATTTTGCATTTACTATACTTGTAAACGACGATAATGTAGAAAGAAAGAAAACTGCCGATATTATAAGCAAAAAGTTAAATGCCAACGGTCTTAATACAAAAGTAGAGGTTGTACCTTTTGAAACCTATGCCCAAAGAATAGCCGACGGCGAATATGACGCATTTATTGGTGGTGTTGAATTAAGTGGAAATATGGACTTAACATCTCTTTTAATGAGCAGTTCAACACCTGAAAACAATGGTGCAAACTATTTTGGCTATGCTGATGCAAATATGGACAGGCTAATTGGTATTGCATCAAGTTCTGCTGATATTGACAGTTACAAAACAGCTATAAACGAATTAAATAAATATTGCTCATCACAGCTCCCTCTTTTAGGTATATGCTTTAGAAGTGAAGCCCTTGTAACAAACAATGTGACAGGGCTTAAAACTCCATCAGACGGAAATGTTTACGGCAATATGTACCAATGGACTATGAAATAATTTAAGAGGTGAAGAACCCTATGATGAAACGCTGCTTTCTGACAGGAGAATATGTATTTTACGCAACAGACAGAGCAAAACGCCCTCATAGCTTTAAAAAGCAAAGCGTTAAAACTGTTCCAGAGCAATACTGTCCTTTCTGTCTTAGAAATGAATATATGACACCAGGCGTAATATATGCCACAGAGGATAATTCCATAAGAATTGTACCAAACAAATATCCCTTTATAGATGCAGATAACGAATTTTTTGGCGTTCACGATGTTCTTATTGACACAGCAGACCACAATGAACCTATGTCCCATTTTAGTGACAATCATATGTTTAAACTTATGGAAACAATGCAGATGAGATACCGTCAATTAGAGGAAGACCCTAGGAGTAAATATGTTCAGATATTTAAAAATCAAGGGAAAGATGCTGGTGCAAGTCAATCTCATTCCCATTGGCAAATTACTTCTCTTTGCGTTGTTCCATTAAAAATGGAGCATATGTTGGGAGTTTTAAAGAACTACTACGAGTGCCAAAACAGAAAATGTTATTTTTGCAATTTGGATTTTGGCAATAGAATTGTTGAAGAAAATGACGATTTTATATGCTATATTCCAGCTGACGGCAAATTTGCATACGGAATGGATATATTACCTAAAAAACATATAAGCTCATTATCAGAATTTACTGAAAGTGAGCTTGCCAATTTTGGTATAATATTGAGAAACGCTGTTAAAAGGCTTGTAACCCTCCTAGAGGGCATAAGCTACAATGTCTGTCTTTACTCTGCACCGTCTAGTGGAGAACACAATAAATATTTCCACTTCTATGCCCAAATTATACCTAGAATAGGATATATGGCAGGCTTTGAATTTAGTACAGGTTGCTACATAAATAGCGTTTTACCTGAAGATAGTGCAGAGAAATTGAGAAACATCAATATAGGTTAATATTACAAAAAGGGGATATGAAAAATGGATAAGATAAAGTTAGGTGTATTAGTTGGTGGTACATCAATAGAAAGAGAAGTTTCCAAGAAATCTTGCGAAAACCTCTTAGCCAATTTAGATGAGAATAAGTACGATATTACTGTTTATCATTTACCAGCAGACGGTAATACTGAATGGGCGAAAAACATTATTTCTAATCCACCACAAATTGTACTTAGTGCCTTACATGGTGGAAACGGAGAAAACGGTTCTATACAGGGCTTCCTCCATTGTTTAAACATTCCTTACATAGGCAGTAAAGTCCTTTCAAGTGCCATTTGTATGAACAAGGCCATGGCAAAAACTGTTATGAAAGCAAACCACATTCAAGTTCCTGACCATGTTTTTGTTATGAGAGGAGTGGTCTTTTCTCAGTATGAAGAAAGCATCAAATTAATGGGATTTCCTCTCATTGTAAAGCCTAACAGAGGTGGCTCAAGTATTGGTGTTATTGTTGCCAGAAATATGGAGGACATTCACTACGGCATTAAAAACATTATGGAAACCTATGACGATGATGTTTTAATAGAAAAATTTATTGACGGCAAGGAAATTAACTGCTGTGTACTTCAAGGAGAAAACGGTCCAGAGGCTATGGCTGTATTAGATGTTAAGAAAGCCGGCAGTGTATTTGTGTACGATGACAAATACCATATTGACGAATATTCTTCTGACATTACAAATCTTCCAGACTTTATGCAGGATATGATTAAGTCTATTGCTGTCAAAACATTTAATGTTCTTCAATGCAAAGGTTATGCCTGTGTAGATATGATAGTTCAGGAAGAACAGATATATGTAATAGAAGTAAATACCCTCCCTGGTCTTACTTCTCACAGCCTTATTCCTAAGGCAACTAAAAACCTTGATTTTTCATTTGGGGAATTTTTAGACAAACTTATAAACTTTGAACTTAAAAAATAATTTGTGGTTTGCAAGCAAGCCATCGGATTTATCTTTAAAGCCTAGAAAATAGCAATATTTCTAGGCTTTATTTTAAAACTTAATTTTATTATATTCTATTAATAAAATGTTATGTCAATAGATAAATAATTCTTTTTTTGTTCACAATTTTTGTATATTATTTTCAAATTATCCTAATTGACTTTTTTATCGAATAATGTTAAATTAAATATGCAGAAAAAAGCAATAGGATGTTGGCAAACTTATCGAAAGGTAAGGACGCAAAGCTATGGGGTCTAAGGCTAATAGCTATGACAGCCCGGTTGCGATTATATGTTTATATTTTAATTTTTATATTTTAACTTTTATGATAATTACTATCTTCACATATATATTCGCGTCATATTGGCTTTATTTTTTTGACGCTTTTTTTGTGCTATTAACACCACTAAGAATTCGTTTTTCGAATTTTTAGAATCCGTTTGAAAATCCCCTATGTTATAATGTTATCCCCCCCC
>FR888466.1 GCA_000432155.1 Eubacterium sp. CAG:274 | reverse complement strand
TTTGCAAAGCAAAGAAACGAAGTTTCAAAATGAAATTTGAAAAAGAAATATTAATGAATACTAATGACTTATTTTTAGGAGGAGAACAAATGGATATAAGTGGTGGCAGTATTAAGATTTTTGGCTGTAACGGCAATAAGTCTTTAGCTGAACACATTGCTAGCGACCTTGGTCTTGCACTTGGCAAGTCTGAAATCGGTAAGTTTAGCGATGGTGAAATTAGCGTAAGAATTAACGAAACAGTAAGAGGTGCTGATGTATTTATCGTTCAGCCTACTAGCAACCCTGTAAACGACAATCTTATGGAGCTTCTTATTACTATTGATGCAGTTAAGAGAGCTTCTGCTGGTAGAATTAATGCCGTTATTCCTTACTATGGCTATGCTAGACAGGATAGAAAGGCAAAGGCAAGAGATCCAATTAGTGCTAAGCTTGTAGCTGACCTTATTACAAGTGCTGGTGCTGACAGAGTTATTACAATGGACCTTCATTGTGCACAGATTCAGGGCTTCTTTGATATTCCTGTTGACCACCTTGTAGGTATGCCACTTCTTTCAAAGTACTATGAACAGAAGTTTGGTATTGGTGCAGAAGATGTTGTTGCTGTATCTCCAGACCTTGGTAGTGTTACAAGAACTCGTGCTTTCGCAGAAGGTCTTAACATTCCTATCGCTATTGTTGATAAGCGTCGTCCAAGACCAAATGTTTCTGAAATTATGAACATTATTGGTGACTTTAAGGACAAGAGAGTTATCCTTTATGATGATATGATTGATACAGCTGGTACTATTACTAATGCTGCTAATGCACTTAAAGAAAAGGGTGCTAAGGAAGTTTATGCTTGCTGTACTCATGGTGTACTTTCAGGTGCTGCTATTGAAAGAATCCAGAATAGTGTTATTGAAGAACTTGTAGTTCTTGATACTGTACCTCTTACAGGTGAAAAGCTTATTCCAAAGATTAAGCAGAAGTCTGTTGCAAAGGTATTTGCTGATGCAATTTACAGAATTCACGAAGGTTTACCTGTATCAAAGATTTTTGAATATTAATAAGTTTTATAAAAGGCGAAGATTTAGTTCTTCGCCTTTTTTTGATGTTTAAATAATACTAATTATTATATAATAAAAAAGACTTGACAAACATATGTTCGAATGATAACATATATATGTCATAAAAATACATTTTTTATTGTTATAATATATATTTATTTTTATACAGAAAGGAGAGATGAGTATAAAATAATGACCACAGAAGAATATGAAAAAACCAAAGATATGCTGGTTGCTTGGGCAAATTATAATAGCTATGTACGACAGCAAAAATACGAAATAGATGAAACTATTAAACTATCTAAGGCTTTGGAGAAAAATAAAGATGATGTAGACTGTTATATTGACGAAGAAATAAGGGAAACTACATATAATGCCTTAGAATATTGCAAAATTCGTATTAAAAAACTAGACATAATGATAAGAGAAACAGCTCTATTTAAGGAGACAATGGATAGTATAATAGACGGACTAAATGTACTAGATAAAAATTTGCTTGTTGCCCGATACATAAAAAGACAGGATTGGGATACTATGGCCACTTTTTGGCCCTGTGAAATTAGCTCAAGACAAATACAGAGAATACATAGGAGTTTACTTAATGATATATTGCAAAAATATAGAGAATTAAGCTCTAAAAAGCAAAAATAGCGTAGAAATTACTGTTAAATTGTAAAAAATAGAATAAATATTTCATACTCAATAAGTATGGGTAATATGGCAAAAATACTGTAATTATAGGGCATACAGAGGTGTATACCAAAAAAATATACCAAAAAACAATGTAAAAGTTGTGGAAGTTGACATAATTTTTTTTTGCCTATAAAAATTACCTATACTACACATCAAAAAAACTATGTTTTATGTGCAAACTTTGTAAAAATTTCCTCCTATTTTTTCAAAATTTCCTTTAAAAGGCAATTTGCATAAATTATGTATACCGAATTTGTTTAATAATTACATAGAGGATTTACCTAAAATGAGGTATGATATATATAATTGTTTAAGGGGAAGTATTGTCCCTAATTCGGTCAGTCAAGGAGGAAATTGTTTAGATGGCAGATGTAAAATTAAAAAATATAGTTAAAAAATATCCTAATGGATTTGTAGCAGTAAAGAATTTCAATTTGGAAATTAAAGATAAAGAGTTTATTATTTTCGTAGGTCCTTCAGGTTGTGGTAAGTCTACAACTCTTAGAATGATTGCAGGTCTTGAGGATATTTCTAATGGTGAACTTTACATTGATGATAAACTTTGTAATACTGTTTCACCTAAGGATAGAGATATTGCAATGGTTTTCCAGAACTATGCTCTTTACCCACATATGACAGTATATGATAATATGGCTTTCGCCCTCAAACTTAGAAAAGTACCAAAGGACGAAATCGACAAAAAGGTAAGAGAAGCTGCCAAAATCCTTGATTTGGAACATTTATTAGACAGAAAGCCAAAGGCTCTTTCTGGTGGTCAGCGTCAGAGAGTTGCTATGGGTCGTGCCATTGTGCGTTCTCCAAAGGTTTTCCTTATGGACGAACCTCTTTCTAACTTGGACGCTAAGTTAAGAGTTCAGATGCGTTCTGAAATTTCTAAACTTCATCATAAATTACAGACAACATTTATCTATGTTACTCATGACCAGACAGAGGCTATGACTTTAGGTACTAGAATTGTTGTTCTTAAAGACGGAATTATTCAGCAGGTTGATACACCTCAGAATCTTTACAATGCACCAGATAATCTCTTTGTAGCTGGTTTCATTGGTTCACCTCAGATGAACTTTATTGATGCTACTATTTCAAAAGATGACAAGGGTGTATATACAAACTTCGGCGAATATAGCTTTAAACTTCCAGAATCTAAGGCTAAGGCACTTACTGAGGGCGGTTATGTTGGTAAAACAGTTATCCTCGGTATTAGACCAGAAGATATTCACAACGAAGATATTTTCCTTAATACTTCTCCAGAAAGTATTGTTGATGCAGAAGTTGAAGTTACAGAACTTCTTGGTGCAGAACTTAACCTCTATACATTCGTTGGCGGACAGAATGTTACAGCAAGAGTTAATGCAAGAACAAATGCTAAAATTGGCGATAAGTTAAAGCTTGCTTTTGACCTTAACAGAATGCACTTCTTCGATAAGGAAACAGAACAAAATATTTGCCACTAATTTATAGTACATAATATTGAATTTTATGGTGCAGATGACCTTGTGTTGTCTGCACTTTTTGATAATAAGACACTTTGTATCAAGATACTAACGATATTAAGGAGGCTTTTATATGTGGTTAGTATTTGCTTTTGGTTCGGCCTTGTTTGCCGGACTTACTTCTATACTAGCAAAATGTGGAATAAAGAAAACGGATTCTGATGTTGCAACTGGTATTCGAACTATTATAGTTTTGTTGTTTTCTTGGTTAATGGTGTTTATAGTTGGTTCACAAAATCAAATAAGTGCTATAGACGGTAAAACACTTTTATTCCTTATACTTTCTGGACTTGCCACAGGTGCAAGTTGGCTTTGCTACTATAGAGCTTTGCAAGACGGATTGGCTAGTGTAGTTGTGCCAGTAGATAAGTTAAGCATACTTGTGACAATATTGTTCTCTTACATAGTTTTCCACGAAAAACTTTCAGTAAAATCAGCCATAGGTCTTGTAGGAATTGTAGCTGGTACTTTAATAATGATTTTATAAAAAAACTTTTTGAAATTTTATCGCAAAGGGATTGTTACTTTATTACAAATTATATAAGGCGGTTGAACCTCCCTGTTTTTGTGTAATATGGTGATATATATGTTTTAATTAATATTATATTTGCGGTATTATGTGAAAGGGGGACTAATATGAATGAAAGATTATCTGAAAATAGTTATACTAATGATATTATTTCAAAATATATTAGGTTTAGTAGTAATTCTTTACATACTAAAATAACCGCCCTCATCCTGGAAAGATAGACGGTTATTTCTAAACCAAAAACTTAAACAGGGTGGCAACCCCTAGGTTGCTCCCTCTTATATTTTTATAATATCACAAAGTTATAATTTAGTCAATA
>FR888465.1 GCA_000432155.1 Eubacterium sp. CAG:274 | reverse complement strand
ATTCACTATTCAGAACAAATTAACTTCGTTAATTTGTGCCTTGATAAATCAAGGCATCGGATTTATCTTTCCGATTCACTATTAAAAGCTATATATAAAATTTACACTCTATTCCTTTATAACCTCCATTCTACCACAAATCAATACGAAATTCAAATATATTTTAAAAAAACATTATACATTATTTGTATATCTTTATAATTCAAAATCCACTTGTTCAGCCATTTCATTTAATTTCATTTTTAGCCCAACAGGTATAAATTTTCTACTTTTTCTATAAATTTCTGCAATAACAGAAATAAACTGTCTAGGATAGTCAATGACAGCTTGAAGGTCCTCTATTTGATTATCTGTCAAATAGTTGTTTTTGCTATATGCCCCCAAAATATCCTCCATATTTAGGTAGTTAAGTCCTTTATTATGGGCATAAAAAGCATTTTTGCGTTTATACCTGTTTATAAAAAATGCCAAATCCCAAAGAGGCGAGCCAACTGTCATATAATCCCAATCAATAATAGAAATTCTGCCATAGTTAAATAGAATATTACCCTCTTTTAATCTATTGTGTATAAAGGATTTTTCAAGGGTACTTTTTTGTAATCTTTCAACAGCCTTTTCAGCCTTGCTATAATACTTGTCATAGACTTTCAGTACAGTCATATCCCAATCTTTTAAAGTCTTTGTATTGGATATTGCTTTTCTACACTTTGCCATAGTAGTAAGCCCCTTTTCCATTTCATCTAAGGGATGAGGCTTTAAAATAGATGCGGCTCTTACCATTGGTTGGCTGTCTATTCGGCTCAAGGCATACTGCATACTACCTATGGTTTCAATAGCTTTTACAACTTGAGCATTATTAAGGAAGTCCAGTTCGTTGGCTCCCTTAAAAGGCGAAAGGATATACACATCACTATCTCTCTCTACATAAGGTAATCCACTTTTTGCCGGTAAATATCTGTCAAAAGCCCTAAAACCTTTTGTCCATAATTGTTCCTTTAATCTGTAAATTTCCATTATTCTGTTGGTATTGACCCTTGCCTTGCAAATGCTGTAAGTGCCCTTGTCAGTATGAACAATATAAAAATATTTGCAACGCACTATATTCTTAGGGCATATTCCAAAATCATAGACAGCAGAATATATTTCGGGATACATATTGTCACTTCCTTAAATAATATTTATCCCTTAATATTATGACAAATACAATAAAAAAAGAACCTATCAAATGATAGGCTCTCTAAATTAGTCTAAATTTATATCTGTAGCATCGCCACTAAGCATTTTGTCAGCTTCCTCTACTGTAATTGGCACAACAGAGAATGGGTGTGTAATACTTGCAGTCTTTGTTTCGCCGTCCCACTTAATACCAACAAATTCTACACTTTCGATAGCTCTTAAAGGCAACATAAATCTGCCCTCAATAATCTGCTGAGGTACTTCTGTTTCTATTTTCTTATCATTGTATGTAAAATAGTTTTCTCCTGCTGTAAACTTTAAAACATCACTACCCTTTTTGAGAGTAGCAGTCTTTGTTTCAGCATCATATTCAGCAGTATATCCCATTTTTTCAAACACGCCACGAACAGGCACAAGAGTTCTATTATCTACAATAACGCCCTTTTGTTCTACTGGAGTTTTATCCACAACAACATTTACCTCTGTTGCTGCAAAAGCATTTACACTAAGAGCCACAACAGCCATAAAAACAGCCAATAACTTTTTCATATTATACCTCCTAATTTATCTTTCCGATTCAATATTAATATAAGAAAAGAGCCTAAATAAATTAGGCTCTTTATTAAAGTTTCATCAAAATTCAATTTATTAGAATTCGATAGATGTATACTTGTTTGTAGTGTTGAACTTAGTAAGGTTTACACCTGCGCTTGTAGAAACTACATTTTCGCTATCAAAGGAAGCGATTTTAATTTCTGGTTTTTCGTACTTTTTCATTATCAATCTACCTCCTTATATTATTTAGCTATTGTACCATTAACTGTATTGTAGCTAGTTACTGTACCGTCCATAGTAAGGTTGATTGAACCAATCTTCTTGTCAGTAGAAGTAGTTGCACCAGCTTCATCAGCAGTAGTAGTTGCATAAATGTCAACATCAATAGCATCAGTTGCACCAGTTGCAGAGTTAACTCTTACTGGGAATTCATAAGTTGTAGTACCATCAGCATGTACACAAGCTGTAATTTCCTGCTTAGTAGAACCTACCTGAGCATATAAGCCCTGTACCCAGTTACCTGCTGGAAGTGCATTAGCATCAAGAACAACCTTGAAAGCACCCTGAGTAGCGTTAATCTTTGCAGCTGCACCCTTAATATCACTAATAGATGCTAAACCATTATCACCATCAGCTAACTGTGTAGAATCAGTTGTATAGAAAGCTTCATTGTTAAGTTCATCTGCAGTTACATCTTTCTTTACTGTACAAAGGAACCAAGCTTCAGGCTCATTAGTATAAGCTCTTGCTGCACTATCATACCAACCTAAAGCGAAATGAGGAACACCGTTAATCATCTGTGCTGGCTGTGCATTCCAATTACCCTGCTGAGTTTTCTTTCCTAATTTTTTTGTGTAAATATTTGCCATACCGTAATAAGTAGTTTCATCGTTATAACCTGTAATAACATCGCCACCCAATGCTACAAGATTTTCAGCCTGTATTGAATCGTCTTCTATCTTTATTCCAGCTTCTAAAGCATCAGATAAAACTAATCTAGGTGTCCAAGATGTTAACTTACCTGTTGATGTTGTAACATCTACAGGAATAGCAATACAATCGCCAGCTGTTAATTCTTCAACTTCAGCACCTGTTGTTAAACTAATAGGTGTGCCAAAGCTTGTTGTATTTTCATCTGCCGCAGAAACAACAGATGAGCAAGTAGCTACTGTAGCAGCAGCTAAGCATAAGCTTAAAACTCTCTTTAATTTCATGTTTTTCTATCTCCTCTTACTTACTCTCACTTATTTTCTACTGGGAAACTAGATATAAGGTCTAACGCTTTCTTTGCAATCAAACTTGCGTCTTCACTTTCAATCTTACCATTTCCATCTACATCACAAGCCTTAATCTGGCTATCTGTAAATGTAATTAATTCAAGAGCTGCTTTCGCAACTAAACTTGCGTCTTCACTTTCAATCTTACCATTTCCATCAGCATCACCATAAAGAATAGCTGTATCAACAGTTACAGTACCAGAAGCAGCTTCAATTGTACTTTTATCAGCTAAAGCTGAATCAGAATTAGCTACCTGAGCAACAGCAACTTTTACATCAGTAGAACCAGTAGCATTTGCATTAACTGTAAAATCTACAGTTGCAAGTGTACTTGCTTCAGTTACATTAACAGGTGAAGCTGCAGCCCAACCTATAAGAACTTCATCATTGCCTGTTTCATTATCTTTTAAATCAGCTGTAAGCACGCCACTATTAAAGCTGTCACCAACAGTTGCATAAGTGTTGTCGCCTACTTCGTCAGTTCCCTTTACCACTGGTGTGAGCACAGATGAATCATAGCTAATAGCTATAGCATAGGCGTTCACATCTGTAGATGTTTCTCCAGCACTTGGAGCAACAGTAATAGGTACTGATACTACATTACCTGCTGTAGCATTTTCACTACCTGCTGTAAATGTAGCGGCATTAGCACAAACACAAGAGCCAATAACCATAGTAGAAGCTAATACAGAGCATAATAAACTTCTGAATTTCATAATTAACCTCCTTCTTTTATAATAGAAACATTTTCCTCACCTTTAGAAAAAATTTCCTTTATAAAAGTATACCCTTTTCTTATTAAAATTGCAAGGGTTTATACAATTTTTTTGTGAATATTTTGTGTATTCATTTATTCTTGCTATAAACCCTCGCCCAAATCAACTAATTTTGCTATAAAATCTTATTACTTAACAGTAACCTTGTATAATAATGAGTTATAATCTGGAGTTACTGTAATTGTACCCTTGCCAGTTGCAACAAGTTCGAAAGCTGTTGTTGCAGTCTTTCTGCCACCAAGGTTAGCATCTGCTGGAGTAATATCTGTTACAGTACCACTTTCGTCAGTAAATGTAGCCTTAATTACACCCTTGTTTGCTGCGTTGTTGTTACCAGCGATGAATACGCTTGCTGTTAAAGCATCAGCAACATCAATAGTAATTGAACTATCAGCTGCTACATTTACAGTCTTTGTAAATGCAGTACCATTAGCACTTTCTGCTGCGAAAGCTTTGTAACTACTGCTGTTTGTTGCAGTTGTAAGCTTACCACCATTTAACCAAGTTGGTACGCTATCGTTTTCAGCTGACCAGCTGTCACCACTTACAGCAAATGCCTTGTCAGCTGGTGCTGTTGTAGTAGTTTCTGTTGTATCATCAGCCTTTGTAGTTGTTGTAGCTGTTGTTGCTTCTGTTGAAGTTTCAGTAGCTGTTGTTGTTTCTGTTGTTGCATCAGCTTTCTGGTCTGCTAATGCTACATCAGTACCAATTAAGTAGAAGTTGATACCACTCTTACCTGATACTAAGTAGTATGTACCTGCACTTGGAATTGCAATTGTATACTTAGCTAATGTTGTACCAGATACTGTTACTGTACCTACTGTTGCACCACTTGCATCAAGTAAGTTTACTGGTCTATCTTCCTTGTTACTACCACTCATTGCATAGAAGATTACATTACCTGCACCAGTTGTTGTGAATGAGATTGCTCTCTTATCAACTGCACCAGTACCGTTTGTCTTTAATCTCTGAGTAAATTCATAACCATCTAAGCTCTTGCTGTTTGCTTCAATTGTTAACTTGTTTGTTGCATCTGCAATAAGCTTGAACTGACCACTTACTGTGTTAGCTGTAATATCGCCAGCTGTTAAATCACTTGCATTAATTGTTGCTACAATGTCGCCTGCTGGAGTTACTGTTGTTGTTTCTGTAGTAGCTTCAGTAGTAGTTGTTGTTGTAGCTTCTGTTGTTGTAGTAGCCTTTGTTGTTGTTTCTGTAGTAGTTTCTGTTGTTGTAGTTACTGTAGTCTTTGTTGTTGCTTCTGCAGAAATCTGTTCAAGAGTACCTGTTACTGTAATTGTACCAATGTTTACAGAAGAATTAAGACCACCGTTTGTAGATTTATCACTTGAATCAACATTTACACCCTTAATTGTGTAAGTACCTGCTACAAGTGAAGTAGCACTTAAATTGTTCTTAGCACCATTCTTATTTTGAACATTTAAAGTTGCAACTGTATCTCCATTTGAGTTAACAATCGCTACCTGTCTAGCATATGCACCTGAAGAAATAGCATTTGTTAATGCAACTGTACCATCAGAAGTAAGTTTGAACTGAACTGTCTTAGAACCACTAATCTGAACTGAACCACTTGCATTCTTAACGCCAGTCTTTGCAAGGAACATATTTTCTGTACCAACATTTGTGTCTGCTGTAAGAGCAGTGCCAGAAGTAGCATTAATATCAGTACCTGTCAATGTATAAGTCTTAGTTTCAGGTGTAGATGGCTTAGAAGTGTTACCCTTGTGGTTTAATACCCAAGTAGCATCAAGTGCATTGATTACACCGTCGCCATTTGCATCTGCTGCAGCTTCATCATAGAATGTTTCGTCCTTGATACCCTGAATAAACTTCAAGATAAGGGCTGCATCCTTTTCATTAATCTTACCGTCTTTGTTTACATCACCCTTAGCAGAGTAATCAACAGTAGTTGCTTCTGTAGTAGAATCTGTTTCAGTAGTAGTTGTTTCTGTTGAAGTTTCAACTGAACCACCGTTTGCTGTAACTGTTACTGTACCATTAGAAGTAGTGTAGTTTGCAACTGCAAGGTTAGCACCCTTTAATGTATTTACAGTAATTGCAACAGGAGTTGCACCTTCCTTGTTTGCTGTAAATGTTACTTTTACAAGAACTGTACCGTCTGCGTTAATTTTATCAGCAGGGTTGATACCAGCAATTCTTACTGAACCGTCAGTAATGTTGCTGTTAATTGTAGCCATACTGTCATTGATTATGTCGCCGTTTTCAACCTTAGTAGCTGTAAGAGCAGCTGCATCATAAGTTAATGTAATGTTGAAGTCTGCTAAATCAGTCATACCTGTCAACTTAACAGGAACTGTAACAGCAGAACCATTCTTAACCATTGCATTGCCAACAACAACATTTACACCATCAACTGGAGCAGCTGTTGTAGCTTCTGTTGTTTCCTTAGTTGTAGCTTCTGTAGTTGTTTCAGTTGTTGTAGTAACTGTTGTGTCGCCACCATCAACTGCATAGCTCATTACATAAACATAAACATTAGTTGTACCCTTAGTAATTGTATGAGTACCAGCTGTTAAATCAAATACATTAAGACCATCAACTACATCTTGTTCTTCGCCATCAATCTTGATAGTTCTTGAACCAGCTGCACTTAATACTAACTTTAATGCACCATCTGCTGGGGCATTAACTGTAATGTTAGTAGATGATTCCATCTTAATACCACTATTATAAGTTACACCGTTATAAGTATACTTATTTGTTGTATCATTACCACTAATATTGAAGATGTTAGAATTTGCAGCAGCAACATCGTTACCACTTGCATCTACACCATCATCATGCCATACATAACCGTCATCAACAACAGGTGCTGATGTTGTTGGTTCACTTGGAGTATCACCCTTAGTTGTTACTTCTGAAGAAGTTGTTGCCTGAGTTGTTGCTTCTGTTACTGTTGGAGCATTAGGGTCATTAGCAACAATCTTTAAGTTTTCAAGGTAACCATCCTTCTGAGTGTTACCAGACTTAATTACATAAACACCTGCTGGAATGTTAGAAACAGTAGCTGTCTTACCACCAGCAACATAGAGTTTAAGTTCGCCATAAGCATCGTAAAGTTCGATACCATAAGCACTAGATGAACCTGCTGTCATTGTTACATCAGATGCAGTATTTACCTTGAAGATTACACCATTATCTCTAATCTTCATTGTAGTAGCTGTATTTGTCATTTTAGCAGCTGGTGTTACAAGTGCATTAGCAATAGTGTACTGCTTATTTGCTTCTAAGCTAGTAGTACTTGTCTTAGTAGACCAGTAATTTGCATCACTAGGAGTAGTGAAGTTAATTTCATATGGAAGTGTTAAAGCATCTGGATTTTCAGATACAATAGGCTCTGGAGTAGGTTCCATATTGATTTCAGATGCAGTCTTCATAACACCTGCAAGGTTAAGACAGTCTGCCTTTGCCTGAATAGGTGAAGTAGCTGTATATTCATACATATCGCTACCAGTTTCAAAACCTGCATAAGGGTTGCCACTGCTGTCGCTTACCTTATCAGTCTTGTTTTTAACCTGCTGTGCAGCATTTGCACCGTTACAACCTGCAAAGCTATCATTATAAGACTTAACAGTTGCAGAACCTTCTTTTGCTGAGTCTACAGGGTTCTTACAAGCACCGAAGTAGTTACCTTCAGAGAAAATGTAAGCATGAGCTCTTGGAGAAATAGCATAAGAAGTAGCACCGTCAAAGTATGTATTGTAAATGTGGATGTTAGCCTGTCTTGATAATGGCTGTCTTGATTCAACCTTTTCGTACCAGTTGTGATGAAGTGAAGCATCATACTGAATACTAGAACTTGAAGAACCAATAAGGTTTGTCTTATGGTTGTTTATATAATGGTTATAAGCCATTGTGTAACCATAGCCACGCTTCCAGTCACAAGAACCATCACCTTCTGCCTTATCTGATTCGGCAGGGTTCTTACAGAAACCTTGATGGAATGTATTGTTATGTACCCAACTAAACTTAATTGGTGCATAACCGTTGCTTTCGAACCATTCCTTAGTCTGTGGAGATGAAGAAATAGCACAAGTACCTTCAAGACCGATAGCATCTTCAGGAGTATTTGTGAAGTTAAGGTTTCTGAATTCAAAGCCCTGACTTATATAACCTGTCTGGCTGATAATCTGAATACCCCAACCATCAAGAGTTGCGTCATCACCAATACCTTCAATTGTTACATTTGATGACTTATATACTCTAATCATCATACCGTTATCGCCCTTAGTACCACCGTTTGTAGTAGTATTGTAACCAGTAAGACCCTTAATGTTCTCTGCTGGTGGGTTGTTACTTGTGTTAGAGTCACCACCTCTGATTTTACCAACAAATCTTACATCAAGAGGGATACCTTCTGCTCTTAACTGCTGAACAATATCAATCTTGCCACCACCAGTTACACCGTTGGCATCTTCTGACTTGTAGTTAAGGATATTACCAATACCAGCTGGATACTGGCTACCAGTGTAACCAGGAAGCTGTACTGTATTCTTGTTTTCTTCTGTTACATAAACAACAACAGCATTAGACTTTAATGTACCGTCATCATTGTATGCACCAATACCAGTTACGCCTTCCTTATGAGCATCATAGTGAGCGTAACCACTTCTATCATATTCATATACCTTAATGTTTTCCTTAGTGATTGTACCACTATTTGTTGTAACAGTTAAGTTATATGTACCTGCCTTTAAACCAGGAATATCTAATCTTACATTAGAACCGTCCTGTCTTACAAGGTAAGTTAAA
Source organism: Eubacterium sp. CAG:274 (assembly GCA_000432155.1). Classification (GTDB taxonomy): domain Bacteria; phylum Bacillota; class Clostridia; order Lachnospirales; family CAG-274; genus CAG-274. The sequence continues at coordinate 13,896 of FR888465.1, read as the reverse complement.
TCATCGCCAGTAAGTGAACCACTTGCTGTACCACTATAGCTAACAGCTGTAACATCACTCTTGTTACCAGCCCATTCAGCATAAAGTGTTTCAAACCAACCACCTGCAGCACTAAAAGATGTAGCCGCAAAAGTGTTTATAGGCATAGCAGTAAAGCTTGTTGCGAGCATAGCTGCTGCAAGTACGCTACTGATAGCTTTCTTAAAACATTTTATCATGTTTTTGTTTCCTCCCTTTAAATTTAGAAGTATCTCCACTGCCATAGGCAGGAGAAGAAAAAGTTTCACGACCTATGTCGAATTATAAAGACTTGATTAAGCCATTTAAGAACTGGCTAATCTTGTAAGCATCGTCAACATCAACAGTCTTGTCACCTGTTACATCGGCGTTTGTAGCATTTGTTACAGCTGAAATCTTGCCAACTGCAAAATCCATAATCATTGTAACATCAGCTGCGTCAACCTTACCACTATCATTAGCATCACCCTTGATTACTTTAGGTGTACTACCGTTTGGAGTGTATGCAATGTAGAAGATGTAGTTTGAACCACTACCCTTAGTGATTTCGTAAGACTGAGAACCGTCTAAGCTGATTGTTGCAACACCATCAGAACCTATTGTAATTGCCTTATCGTTTAATTCAATAATACCACTATACTGAGGGTTAGTAACAATTGTTAATGTACCAGCAACACCATCTGGGTCGAAGTTAACAGCTGTCTTAGATTCCATCTTTAATGCCTTAGTAAGTGTTAAGCCATTGTAGTTTACAGAACCATAGCTAGATGTTAATGTACCAGTAATAGTATAGAAAGAACTGCTAGTACCGTTTAATGTAAAGTTATGAACCTGAGCACCTTCAACTGGAGCAATAGTTGTACCTTCTGTTGAAGATTCCTGACTGTTAGTTGTAGTTTCAGTTGAACCATCTTTGTTTGTAGTTGTTTCTGTTGTAGCACTTGTAGTTGGGTCAGTAGCACCTGTACCGTTACCACCAATAGACTGAATAGTAGTCTTGTAGTTTACAACTGCTGTTTTAAGAGCTGTAATTACAGAGTAGTTTCCATCTTCAGTAGAATTATCAAATGTCCACTTGAAGTCACCACCGTTTACACGACCAGCATAAGTTGTAACCTTTGCAGGTACATCAGCTGGGTCATCAACCTGTGCATCTGATACATTGATACCAAAGTTGGCATCTGTATCGAAGTTGTTGTAAGTAGTGCCACCCTTTTCAGTTGTTTCGCTTGAAGGAACCTGTGCAGTTCTGCTAGTTACTTCATAAGCATCATAGCCTGTTGAAGCTGGGCTATTCTGAGTATAGTAGCTGAATACTCTGTTTTCATTTACCATTTTGTTGTTGTATGCCTTAATGATACCACCGTTTTCACCAGAGAATGTACCCTGACCTAAGGCATCAGAACCCTGACCAGAACTCATCATTGGCTTAGAAACATTTCTGAAGTAGTTTGCTTCAACGAAAGCAGAAGCACCCATTGTTACACCAACACCATACTTTGCATTACCATCAAAGTAGTTGTTATAAATATGTACAGACATTGTTCTGATTCTTGGATGTCTTGAATCAGAGTGGTCGAACCAGTTGTGGTGATATGTAATTAATGAAGAAGTTACTTCACTCTTCATACCACAAAGTGATGACTTACCATTATCAAAGAAGTGGTTGTAAGAAACTGTAACATAAGTTGACTTACCCTTAATATCTACAGTACCATCACCCTTTGCCTGGTCAGCGTCGCCACCAGTCTTACCATAGAATAAATCAAGGTTATGAACCCATACATTACAGTTGCCTGTATCAAGAGAAACTGAGTCATCTAAACAAGCCATAACTGCAAAATTTCTTAATTCAAGGTTACCAGCATTTCTGATAAGCATACCGAAACCATGGATACCTGAGTCTTCACCAATACCTTCAATAGTACAGTTAAGGTTTGAATAAGCATTCTTACCCTTAATCTGAATACCTTCTGCACTAGAACCAAACGAATCCATATCGTCTGCATTAATCATACCTACAATACGAATATCAATAGGAGAAGTTTCTGTACCCTTCTGTAAACCATAAATGATATCCTGTAAACCAGTGTGTTCTGCACCACCTACAGTAGCCTTTACAGTTTTAGCAGTAGCAGGTGTAACATAAATAACCTTAGCACCAGCCTTTAATGTACCGTCTGCATTGTAAGCACCAGCACCCTTGTAAGTAGACTTTGGTGAGAATGCAGCACCGGCTCTATCGTGAGCCTGAACGGTTAAACCAGTTGCAGTAATAGCATCAGCTGTTACTTCACTGCCATTCTTCATTGGTACAACCTTCATATCGTATGTACCAGCAGCAAGACCTACAGCGTCTGCTCTCCAACAATCAGAATATCTTCTGATAAGTGGGTCGTCAAGCTGTGTCCAGCTAGAATCGCTTGACTTCTTAACATAAGCATTATAGCCTGTGTAAGATGAATCACTAACAGACCATTCAATGTAAGCACTTTCAAGCCAGCCTTTACTTTCTGTGACTGAAATTCCGCTTGCTGCATATACAGTAGCTGGAGTAGTAGCAAAAGGTACTACAGCAACGCCTGTTGTAATCATACAAGCAGCTAACACTGTGCTTATGAATTTGGACAAACCTTTTTTCATAAACTTTTTCCTCCCTTTAAACACATAAAGTTTATATTTTGCATAAATACTATACATATATTATACCTTGAAAGCCCCCGTTACAAATCACAGCGATTATCAACATACAAGATACATATAGGTACTCACGCTGATACTAATTAATTTACCACTTTGCAATAAAAGTGTCAATGAATTAATTGTTAATAAAAATTTTTCCATATTTTAAACAATTCTTAAGTATTGTTTTTGTTCACTTTAACAACAGTATTGTACCTTTTTTTACCCATTATCAAATTTTATGTATTATTGCCATTTACTAGATTTTTTTGCCAATTTGTATTATAGGCATATTGCCATCTTTACACTAATATAATAGAGAGTATCTACTATATATAATGTAGTGAAATACGGATTTTTTATAGCTTAAATTCTTAAATATGTAATCCATTCTTGTTTTGTTTACAAAATATTCATATTTTAATGAAAAAGAGGTTTCAATAATATGAAGAAAAAGCTTTTCATTCTTATATTTTTGACCTGTGCCATATTTCTTACTGGTCATAAAAAGTATAATGTAACTGTTGCCCACGATGTTTCTTTTCTTGAAATAGGAGATTCATCATTAGTTACTGAAGAAACTCTACAGGAAACACCCTCCCCTATTACAAATGTATCTGCTTTACAAAATTTATCTACATTAAGACAGAACTATTATGCCGTAGATAAAAAGACTGGTATGACTTCAGATTTATTTGATGTAAATTCCTTTTTATCTACTGATTTAAAAATACATGCCGGAAAAAAGCCAACTATTCTTATTTTTCATACCCATGCCCACGAAATGTTTGCCGACAGCAAAGATATGTCTGATGGTATAATAGGTGCTGGCAATAGATTGGCTAAAGACCTTGAGGAAAAGTACGGTATTAAATGCCTGCACATTACAGACAGCTTTGACACTGTAAATGGTAAAGTACAGCGTGACGGAGCGTATGAAAGAGCTGAACCAGTTATTAAAAAAGTTCTTGCTGAAAATCCCTCTATAGAATTAGTAATAGACCTACATAGAGATGGTGTAAATCCAAATCTCCATTTAGTGACAACTGACAATGGTCAACAATGTGCAAAGGTAATGTTTTTTAATGGTCTTTGTAAAAAACAAACCAATGGCAAACTACAAAACATACCAGGGCTTTCAAACCCATACATAAAAACAAACCTTGCCCTAAGTTTTCGTATGCAACAAAAAATGAATGAACTCTATCCCAATTTAACCAGAAAAATATATTTAAATGCCTATAGATATTCCCTCCATATGAAAGATAAAAGTATGCTTATTGAATTAGGGGCACAAACAAATACTGTGGAAGAAATAAATAACTCTATTGACAGATTAGCGAAAACAATATACGAGGTAACGAAATAGAACATATATATACATTTATCATATATATAGAAAAAACTCCCCCAAGTTTTCACTTGAGGGAGTCAAATATATCAATTATTTTATTATTTATTCTTTGCTGCAGCAGTTACAAGACCCTTGAATAATGGATGAGGTCTGTTAGGTCTGCTCTTGAACTCTGGGTGGAACTGAACACTTACAAAGTAAGGGTGTACATCCTTTGGAAGTTCAACGATTTCAACAAGTCTGTCATCAGGAGATGTACCGGCAAATACAAGACCTGCCTTTGTCATAGCCTCTCTGTAGCTGTTGTTAAATTCATATCTATGACGATGTCTTTCACTTATTTCAGCATCACCATAGAGTTCTCTTGACCAAGTATTTTCAGCCAACTTACAAGGATAAGCCCCAAGACGCATTGTACCACCAAGGTTATCAATGTTCTTCTGGTCTGGCATAATATCAATTACTGGGTCTGGAGTATTTTCATTGATTTCTGATGTATTTGCATCTTTAAGACCAAGTACATTTCTAGCAAATTCAATTACTGTACAGTGCATACCTAAGCAAATGCCAAGGAAAGGAATTTTGTTTTCTCTAGCATACTGAACAGCCATTATCTTACCTTCAACACCTCTAGTACCGAAACCACCAGGAACAATAATACCGTCAATACCTGCTAATGCCTTTTCAACACCAGTTTCTTCAACATCTTCAGAATTTACCCAACGGATACTTACATTAGCACCGCTGTGGATACCTGCGTGATGAAGACTTTCTACTATAGAAAGGTACGCATCGTGAAGTTCTACATACTTACCAACAATAGCGATTTCAACCTTCTTAGATAATGCTCTTTCTCTGTTTACAACATCAATCCAATCAGTTAAGTCCGGCTTGCCACAAGGCATACCAAGTTTCTTGCAAACAACATCTGCAATATTCTGTTCTTCAAGCATAAGAGGTACTTCGTAAAGTGATGAACAGTCAGCGTTTTCGATGATACATTCATCATCAACACCACAGAAACGAGCAAGCTTAGCCTTTTCTGATTCGCCAAGAGGATATTCTGTTCTGCATACAAGAATATCTGGCTGAATACCCTGACTTAAAAGCTGCTTAACGCTGTGCTGTGCTGGCTTAGTCTTTAATTCCTTACTCATAGCAAGGTATACAATAAGTGCAACATGAATGAAAAGTACATTTTCCTTACCCTTATCTCTACCTACCTGACGGATAGCTTCGATAAATGGTTCACTTTCAATATCGCCTACAGTACCACCAATTTCAGTAATAACAAAGTCTGCATCTGTAGCCTTACCTGCTGCGTATACCTTGTCAATAATAGCGTTTGTAATGTGAGGAATAGTCTGTACTGTACCACCGAGATATTCGCCCTTACGTTCCTTATTTAATACAGACCAGTAAATCTTACCTGTTGTAATGTTATTATTTACTGTAAGACTTTCATCAATAAATCTTTCATAATGACCTAAGTCTAAGTCAGTTTCTGCACCATCATCAGTAACGAAAACTTCACCGTGCTGGTAAGGACTCATTGTACCTGGGTCAATATTGATATAAGGGTCAAACTTCTGAATTGTTACCTTATACCCTCTTGCTTTTAATAAACGACCTAAAGAGGCAGCTGTAATACCCTTTCCAAGACCGGAACACACGCCACCTGTAACAAAAATGTACTTCATTTTACGCACCTCATAATGTTATTATTAAGCTCTATATTTATATCTGTTTCTTTTTAGAAAAAGGAAAATCAAGTTTAAATAATGTACTTCATTGTCTAGGCACTTTGTCTGACAAAATCATAGAGCAAAAATATACTGTTTCTACATCATTTGACTAAAACCCAATTAATATTCTCTTTTCCTACATTAAGTTTTATTATATCTCACTTGTGCGTTCATTGTCAATATGGTTATGACAATAAACTCAAATATCCAGCAGTAAGTGCTCTGTCATTATTTATCATATCGTTATATATTTCCAAATTAATTGCACTTACTGTAGCTTTATCCAAAACATAGGTTACTGGCAATCCCATTTCCAGCTGATACATACCTAAGTCCTTTGCAACTGTATTTTCTTTATCTATTTTATAGCCTAAAAACTTTACAGCTGACTCTACATTTTTACTATCCAAGGTATCTGTTTCTGACACAAACTTTAGTCTGTCAATAGATATATCTGGCGTAATACCTATGCCATTTATTATTCGACCTAATCTTGTAGTATATTCCTGTGTAGTCATTTTCAGAACACCAAGACCCTCATAGGCAGTAACACTTTGCATAATACCTTTACCAAATGTCTTTTCGCCTACAATTTTAGCAACACCGCTATCCTGCATAGCCGATGCCACAATTTCTGCTGCTGATGCTGTGTTATTATCTACCAAAATAACATACTTTTCAAAAGGTCTTACCTTTAAATCAGATTTGTAAACAGTTTCTTTGCCCTGTTTATCCTTAGTAGAAATAATAACACCCTCTGGCACAATTTGCTTCGCCATAGCAATAGCTGCATCTACATAGCCACCAGTATTTCCTCTTAAATCAATAATAAGTTTTTTTGCACCTGATGCCTGCAACTTAGCAACAGCCTGTTGAAATTCACTTCCTACATTTTCAGTAAATTCCTTTACCTTTACATAGCCTATAGTCTTGTCATCGTAGTTCTGATTTTTACCACTTAGCTTTGACATAGCTACAACCTCTACAGAACTATTGTCAACTCTAGTAAGCTTGACATCCATTTTCTTAATAGCACCTGTACTAGCAATCTTCATAGAAACTGTAGAACTGGAGGTCTTTGTAACAAGAGTCTGGTATTCGTCTACGCCAATACCATAAGCACTAATGTTGCTTATTTCCCTTATTTCATCGCCCTCTCTTAATCCCTGTTTATAGGCAACTGAGTTTCTACTTATTTCCTTTATAATAGGATAGCCATTGTCGTTAAACTCACATTTAAAATCAGGAGCATAGTGTGTAGATGCTGAATCAGCTTTTATGGCATTATATTCATCAATGTCAATATACTGACTATACTCATCAAGCTGACCTGTCATACCCTTTATAGCAGCCTGAACCAACTGGTCTGTTGTAACATTTCCACCGTAGTAGTTGTTTTGTATATCCTTTATAATTTCCTCTATATAAGCACCAGCAGTTTGAGCCTGCTCGCTTGTACTCATATTATCAAAGGCTTCGGAACCATACACACTACTACAGCTTAACACAACTGTAAGTAATGCCGATGTAATGACCTTACCCCTCATATATATCACCTGCACTTTTTAAGCATTTGCCCTGTACCCTTAATTAAATCTATTTTACTTCAAAACCTGCTTGTTATTTACAATATAATCAACAGCTGAAACAATAGCTAATATAAGACTTGCCCAAATAAGAATATGTGAAATCACAATAGTAACGCTGTTATTAAAGTTTAAAAGCAAGAATATAATCATAAACATTTGACATATAGTCTTTAACTTTCCCCAAAAACCAGCAGCAATTACAATGTTCTGTTCTACTGCAAGAGTTCTAAAACCTGTTATCATAAATTCTCTTGCAATAATTATAATAACAACAACGCTACTTAAAGGTACAACTGCATCGTTCATACCAATAAGGGCAATCATAGCTGATGAAACCAAAAGCTTGTCAGCCAATGGGTCCATAAACTTTCCAAAATTTGTTACAAGATTGTATTTTCTAGCAATATAGCCGTCTAAACAATCTGTAATAGAGGCAATACAGAATATACCTGTAGCAATATATCTTGCAACCTGCTTGTCTAAGCCTAATGGGCAAAGCAAAAGCACAAGGAAAATAGGTATCATTATAATTCTTGCCATAGTCAACTTATTAGGTAAATTCATTTATTCCACCCTCTCACCAATTAAGTCATAATCTCCTGCAGAAGTAATCTTGATGTTATAGAAATCTCCTGCAATAAGTTCTTCACTGCTCTTAAAGAAAACAAAGCCGTCTATTTCATAGCAATCTCTGAAACTTCTACCACAGTATAAATCGTCTTCATCTTCAATTTTACCCTCAACGATAACTTCAAGAGTTTTGCCCACAAACTTCTGTCCTAATTCGGCAGAAATTTCCATTTGAGCCTCCATAATAGACTCTTTTCTCTGAGCCTTTATTTCTTCGTCTATCTGACCGTCCATTCTACAGGCTGGAGTACCTTCTTCTGGAGAATAGGTGAAAACACCAAGTCTATCGAACTTAACTTCTTTCATAAAGTCAATAACACTTTCAAATTCTTCCTGTGTTTCAGTTGGGAAACCTGTAATAAGTGTAGTTCTGATACACATATCTGGCATTTTTGCTCTAAGTCTGTTTACAGTATCCTTAATTTTATCTCCTGTACTTCTTCTGCCCATTAACTTTAATATTCTGTCATTAGTGTGCTGAACAGGCATATCTAAATAGTGAAGTACCTTAGGATTTGATGCCATTTCATCAATAAGTTCATCATATACATTTTCAGGATAACAGTATAAAATTCTAATCCACTTTATGTCTTCAATTTTGCTTATTTCCTGCAATAAAACATGTAACTTCTGTTCGCCGTATAAATCCTTGCCATAAAGAGAAGTATCCTGAGCAATAAGTATAAGCTCTCTGACGCCCTTATCTGCTAATATTTCAGCCTCTTTTACAAGACTTTCAATATTTCTTGAACGGTACTTACCTCTAAGAGAAGGTATTGTACAGTAAGTACATCTATTGTCGCAACCCTCTGCAATCTTTAAATAGCTAAAGCCACCAGTTGTAGTAACCATTCTCTTGTAGCTGTTGTTTTCATTTAAAAGGTGGTTAATATCAGTAACCAACTGAACCTTCTTTTCGCCATTTAAAAGTCTGTCAATTACAGCACCAATGTTTTCAAAGTCCCCAGTACCAACTACGGCATCAACTTCTGGGAGAGATTCAAAAATTTCATCTTTATATCTCTGTGCCATACAGCCTGTTACAATAAGTGCCTTGCAGTTGCCATTTGCCTTATAGTCTGCCATTTCAAGAACCTTGTCAATAGCCTCCTGATTGGCGTCTAATATAAAGCCACAGCTATTAATAATAATAACATCAGCCTCTGAATCATTAGGTGTAATTATATAACCCTTTTCATCAATTAAGCCAAGCATTATTTCACTATCAATAAGATTTTTGTCACAGCCAAGTGACACAAAACTAATTTTCGTTGCCATATATATCTCCTATACTAAAAAACCATTAATTATCACTTTAATTATAACACATACAAAATTAAAAAGCTATGAAATAATTATTAAGAGAGCCTATTTACGCAAAAACACCTGTTTTATTGTCTTAACAAAACAGGTGTCTTCCTATAAAGTTATTGTAAATTTACTGCCTTTACCTTTTTTACTTTCAACTTCAATTTTTCCATTGTGAGCTTTCACAATAGACTTGACAATGGTAAGCCCTATACCTGAACCACCGGTTTTCCTCTGTCTTGATATGTCAGTTCTGTAAAATCGTTCAAATATAAAAGGAATATCGTTCTCATCAATGCCAATACCAGTATCAGTAATGGTTATGACCTTATTATTTCCCTTTTCGTACACTTCCCATATTATTTTGCCACCATTTTCTGTGTACTTTATGCTATTTGAAAGCAAATTGTGAAGTACCTGTGTAAATTTTGAAATATCCACACAAGCTATGGTACTTTCTCCCTCTACTGTACAGCTAATATCTTTTTCTTTCATCTTACTTTCAAAAGCCTTATTGCATTGTTCTATTAAATCTATTAAATACACATTTTCACAGCACAAATCCATATTTTCATTTTCTATTTGCTGTAATTTTTCTAAATTTTTTATTATCTCTGAAATGCGACCAAGTTCACTACTACATATTTCCAATCTTTCTGGACTTGCCTCCCATATTCCGTCAGCCATTAACTCAATGTGGGACATTACATTAGTAAGAGGTGTCCTCAGTTCGTGAGCAACATCTGTAACCAACCTTTTTCTAAGCATTTCTTGATTTTTCAAGTTATAAGCCATTTGATTTACAGCATTTTTCAACTCCAACAATTCCTTTGTTTTTATGTTGTTTTTCATTTCTATGTTGTAGTTTCCCTCTGAAATTTTTCTGGTTGTATCTGTAACCTTTTCAATAGGGTTTGAAATATATTTTGCAAGAAAATATCCTGAAATTCCTGCAACTACAACTGCTCCAACGCCCAACACAAGTAAAAGTTTGTTTAGTGCATCTAAAAATTTAAAATCTATTTCATTCATAGAGTAAGGACTGTAATAGCTTATTTTAGCTACTCCAACCTTTGTATCGTTATTAACCAAATCATAATCATATTTATAAAAACTACCCTTTATTTCTGGTCGTTTTTCTTTCATTTTAGTGATTATATTATCCATTATTTTGTGGCAAAGTGTCATATCGTGATTTTCTGCGTCCCAAACCACATTTCCACTATTGTCATAAACTTTAACTATATATCCCTCATTTAAAGCATACATACCATAGCCATGAATATAGTCTATATTCCACTTGCCTGTACTAAAATTGTATTGCTGTGACAGCCCTGTAGCAATAGTATCTGCTGTTTTCTTTTGCTGTAGTTTTAAATGCTCCTCATATTGTCTGCCAACACCAATATTTGCTGTTATATAAATCAATACAACTGTAACAAAAACAATAAGGGAAAAACCCAATGTCAGCCTTGTACTAAGTTTCATATTCATACTTCACCACCAAACCTGTAACCAATACCATGAACAGTATGAATATAAGTAGATTTTCTAGGGTCATCGCCTAATTTTTTACGCAAATTTTTAATATGAGTATCTACAGAACGGTCAAAGCCGTCATAATCTGTACCAAAGGCTATTGTCAAAAGTTCATCTCTAGTATACACCTTTCGCTGATTTTGTATCATAGAGGATAAAATTCGCCATTCTATTGGCGTAACAGAAATAAATTTTCCATTTAAAAACACTTCCATTTTTGAACAGTCCACCACTAAATCATCATATTTAAAAACCTTTGCCAAAGGTTTATTACTGTTTGAAAATCGTCTGCTTATAGCCTCAACTCTTGCCAAAAGCTGTTTCATACTAAATGGCTTTGTCATATAATCATCAGCACCTATATTAAGTCCATTTACTATATCATCATCGCCTGTTTTGGCTGTAAGCATAAGAATAGGTACAGAGGATATGGTTCTCAAATGTTCGCACACTTCTTCCCCTGTCATTTCCGGTAGCATTAAGTCTAAAATGACAAAGTCTATATTTTCAGTGCTAAATACATCAACAGCCTTTTTCCCACTATCTGCTGTAAAAACTGTATAACCATTTGCTGTAAAATAGGCAGTAACAGCCTGACAAATCATTTCCTCATCATCTACAACAAGAATATTGAACTTTTCTTCCATACCTCTCACCTCTAATCAACTTTATTTAATTATAAAACCTACCGAAACTAATTGCAACCTGCTTAAAATCCAGTTTTCCATTGTGCAAATATTTCCTTATAATTTTTAAGAAAATCATAGCTTATCGTAATAGAAGTGTCAGTTATTTTTCTGTCATTATCCATAATAGGAACTGGATTACAACCACCAGATTCCAAACCTACCTGGTCAGTTGTAAAGCTATTTCCACAATTTTGGCATACTAAGTCGTTACCCTCTTGCTGATAATAACCTCTGCCTGAGCTGTAACAAACCTGACAAGTATTAAAAGCTGTTCTTATATTTCCAGAACTATCACGAACAGCCATAACCTCCATTTCTGTACCATCTACATCTACTGCGTAAAATGTTACATTATTAGTCACCTTGTCTAAAGGTATAACTAAATCTTCACTCTCAGAAAGATTTTGAACATCTTTTTCACCAGCTTCAGCCGAAACAGATACTTCCTCCTTCTGTGACATTAATTTTGGTAATGTAAAAGCTAATACTGCCACAATTACAGCTACAACAACAATTACTAAACTATTTGATTTTTTCTTCATTTTTATAACTCCTTTATTCAACTACATTTATATTTCCTTTTATCATACCCATCCAACAGGAATAACCTATACTTTCCGACTTTGTTGGGGTAAACTCAATTATATTCTCTCCCTTTTGAAATGTATGTTCAATGCCATAACTATTTATATAAATTTTGTAATTACAGCCGTTTATACTGCCATCAGGGGCATTTATAATCCACCTTACAGGAACATCTTTTTTAACCTTTATACTAGGATATTTTCCAGAGGCTAATTGACTTTCCACCACCTGAACACCATTTTCCATATGATAACTGCTTTCATCATTTTCTGAAACATAATTAATAGCCATAAACCTTGATGTAAAAATTCCTATAAACAAAATAATCATTAATGACACAGTTTTTACTTGCCTTTTATTAAAATTAATATTTTCCACTATGCACATAAAAGCAAGCATAACAACAATCACCATTAAATTTTCTGATTTAATCATTCCTGTCAGACTTGCACCCTGAGAAACCATGGCAAGTCCCATTACAGTAACAAGAACTGCTCCCCCCGTCATCATTTTCTCAGTAAATCTTTTACCTAAAACCGAAACTAGACTCCCCAGCCCAAGCATAAGGGGAACTGTTCCTAAACTAAAGGCAAACATTGAAAGTCCACCAGTAAAAGGATTTCCTGTTGCTAAAGCCACTAGCTGTATAGATTGTAACGGACCACAAGGCATAAATCCATTTAGCAAGCCTACAACAAAAGGCTGTGAATTTTTAACTCTAAACTTTCCTATAAAATTTGGCAAATGAAAAGTAAGCCTTTTTATTTGTGGCACGAAGCCCAGCATATTTACGCCCATAATAACCATATAAATACCGGCAAAAGACTTTATAAGTCCCTGAATTATTGATGATACTCCTAGATTTTCCCCTGTACCGAAAAGCATACCTGCAAAACCTAGTACGAAACCAATAACCGTATATGAAACTACTCGCCCTAGATTATACATTACTGGATATAGTCCACTAAATTTTTTGTTTTCAGACAAGCATTGGGAAACATTAATGCCTCCACACATTGCAATACAATGTACAGAGGTCATAAGCCCTATTACAAAAAGCATACCAAAACCCATTGTACTGTCTGCTACCTTTTCAAAATTCAGCAAATTCAAAAGCCCAGTTTGTTCAAGGAAATAGTACAGAGATACAATTATAACCACAATGGAAACTATATTTATTAAGTCTGTCTTTTTATTATTTCCAACTGTATAGCCTAAATTTTCAATGGCATTAAAAATATCTTTCCACCCAACTAACCCTGTATCAATCGTTATTTCGCATTTACCTGTTTTATAGTTGACGGAAACACTTTCAACACCAGTTATATTTCCCAATCCATTTTCTATAGCTTTTTTACAATTAATACAGGTCATACCACCTATTTTAATTATTTTATTTTCCACATAACTTCGCCCTTTCTGACAAATTTATGTTTGGAGTATACCAAAAAGTTATGTGATAATTATGTAGATTTAAAAATAAACACAAAAAAAGACTTGAACCATGTTCAAGTCTTGAGAGAGCGCGAGACGGGATTCGAACCCGCGGCCCTCGCCTTGGCAAGGCGATGCTCTACCACTGAGCCACTCGCGCATATTAAATTTTACGGGATAAAGCTAAATGAGAGCGGGTGATGGGAATCGAACCCACGTCCTCAGCTTGGAAGGCTGATGTTCTACCATTGTACCACACCCGCATAACCAATGTTGTAAAAAGAGTGCCCAGAGACGGAATCGAACCGCCGACACGAGGATTT
>FR888464.1 GCA_000432155.1 Eubacterium sp. CAG:274 | reverse complement strand
ATACTATATAAAAACAATTATAGAGAAAGGGTTCGGCTTTGGCTGAACCCTTTTTTGTAAATGTATAATAAATGGGAGCTTTTTAAAGCCCCCACTCTATCTTTTTATGCTCCCTCAATGCCTGTAACATTTTCTAATATTCTATTAGTTTTTTTAATATTTTCTTTTGAGTTATCACTTTCTTTTAATTGATTTAGTAATATTGAAAATACATCATTTCCATGTGTAGCTATAACAGACTTTGCTCCTGCTACATTGTCAGTAATAATATTATCCACTTCCAATTCAACACACTTCTTTAAAGAGTCGCTGTCATTAACTGTCCAAACATAAATTTGTTTATTTAATTTATGTGCCCTATCTACAACTCGACCATTTACGAAAGTGCTTTCCATACTAAAAAAGTCTACATTAGGCAAATTATAAAATTCGCCCATAGCAACAGCCATAATATATCCGGTTTTTATTTTAGGATTACATTCTTTAACCTTTATTAATGCACCATAATCCAAAGATGTAACAACACATTTATCTACAAAATTTGTATCTTCTATTACCTTTACAACATCTGGCACAAAATTTTCTGAATCGTTATTTCCAGTTTTAATTTCAATATTCAGCTTTATTTTACCCTTACAAACCTTTATAACATCTTCCAATTTAGGAACTGTGCATTTATTCCCATTTACCTCTATACAAGGTATTTTTTGAAGCTCATCATAAGTCAAATCTCGTACATTTATATCCTGCCCTGTCATTTCTTTTAGACTAGCATCGTGAGTAACTACAATTACATTATCCCTTGTTTCTCTTACATCAAGCTCTCCATAATCTGCACCCTCTTTTATTGCCTCTTTAAAAGCTGGTATAGTGTTGGGCATAGTTACTGTAGAATTACCTCTGTGGGCTGTAATCTCTATTTTAGAGTACAAATCATCATAAATATTGGAGTCAAAAACCACATAGCTTATTATAAATATAACTACTATAGTAAGCAAACTACCAATAATAATTAAAAACTTGAAAAGACCTTTACCTTTGGCAACAAAAGCTAACAATCTATACTCTTTTCTTTTTTCCCTTTTAGAAAAAGTGTCATCGTGGTTGTTACTGTACTTATAATACATAGAGGAAATTACCGCAAAGTCTACAACTACTGTAAGACTGGTAAATACTCCACCAAATATAGGTGTAAATATGGTATATAAAGTCCATAGAATAGCCACAACAGCATTGTTATGTAAATACAGATACATAATCAGAACATATATTATAATTGCCATACCTATAAGCAAGCCTACTGCTAGACTTAGTAAAAACTTAATTCCCAGAAAATTCTTTAAAACTCTAAAGTATCTTTTCTTTGTAAGCCCTATACTTTCCTTAATAGCACCTACAGCCCTTTTATTCTCATAAAAGAAGCAATTATATATAAACAACAACGAAATATTTGCCAAAAACACCACTAAGAAAATTATTTTTAAAGTTATATTAAGTACCTGTTTTGAGTCAATATACATTTGTATGTATTCCGGAATTTTAATAGCTTTTATAATACTTGAATCCATTGTATAATTCATCAAGCACAAAAGACATACACTTACAAATATGATTATTAAATTATAAGGTCTAAAAATATTTATTGTCTTTTCTACACCTAAGACAAGCATTTGAGTAAAAGACAACTTTTTATTGAAATAGGAATATTTATAGGATGTTAAAAGCACACTTATTTCGTATATTAATGTAAAAACCAACACACAGCCTATTATAAGCATAGTTATTATTATAACAGGATTAAACATAGCTCTTGTCATTCTATCTAAGGAAACATAACCTATTCCAGAAATTTTTAAACCTATTCTCCAAAGTAAAGAACATACTGGCCATATAATAACAACAAAAGCCAATTTATATAAAAGTTCAAACCAAAAAAGCCTTTTCCAATCTTTTTTTATTAGCCCTATTGATTTTTTTAAAATTTCCCTCACAATACCACCCTTTCTACAGGAAATAGTATCACAAACCTATAACAAAGTCTATACTAATCTTCCTTTGAATATTTCCTGAGCAGAGTATATGGATTTATTACCGTTTAAAACATAGGCTATAATACAAACTACAACAAACATAGTCATATTTTGTGACCCAAAAACTTCAAGACCTATAAGCATAGGTGCTATAAGTGTATTTGTGGCACTACCAAATACAGCGGCATAGCCTAAAGACGCTGTTACAACAGGATTAAGTCCCATTACACCACCTAAAACATAGCCTAAAGATGCACCAATGGCAAACAATGGCGTAACTTCTCCACCTTGAAAACCAATGGAAAGTGTTATAACTGTAAAGGCAATTTTTAAAATAAAATCATAGGAATATACAGTACCGTCATTAAAACAGTTATTTATAATATTTGTACCAAGTCCACAGTATCTACCACCTAAAACAATAAAAAGCAATACAGCCAAAGGAATTGATACAACACCTATTCTTACATAAGGATTTTTAAACTTATTTCCCATAAATGCCTTTAATTTAGATAAAGAATAAGAAAAAGCCTTACCTGCCAAACCAAAAGCAATACCCAATATTATAATTTTAACAACAGCCTTTTCATCTATTGGAATGGTGTCATTAATATTTACAAAAAACTTTTCTAAGCCCAACAAATGAGATGTAGTGCTTGCCACATATGCCCCAACAAAGGCCGGCAAAAGTGCCTCATATTCTAAAACACCTACTGTAATTACTTCAATGGCAAAAAACAGAGCTGCCAACGGTGTTTGAAAAAGTCCACCAAAACCTGCTGACATACCCACAATGGCCATTACTTTGCCGTTGTTTGGTAAATTCAATTTCTTGCTTATATTATGTGAAAGTGTTGCCCCTATTTGTACAGCCACACCCTCTCTACCAGCACTACCACCAAACAAGTGTGTTATCCAAGTGCCTATCATTACAAGAGGTATAAGTGCCTTTGGTATGCCCTCTCTTTTTTCCTGTGTTGTTTCCAAAACAAGGGACATACCCTTTAAACTTTCTTTACTACATTTGTTGTACATATATGTTATAAGTAAGCCTGCTATAGGTAAGAAAGGCAAAAGCATTTTATAGTGTTCAGTTCTAAAATCTGTTATAAAAAGCAATACCCTACCAAAAAGTGCATCAATAGCACCTACAATAATTCCCACAACTACAGCCAACAACACATATATAGATATATTTTTAATTTTCATTTTATCCTCCAAATTTTTCTATAAACGCAGAAAAGCTGATGATTTCTGCGTATCAAAATAAAAACGCAGACGCCATCAGCCCTTCGGCAGTTCAGGACAAAGTCCTAGGGAGAACATCATTCCCTA
>FR888463.1 GCA_000432155.1 Eubacterium sp. CAG:274 | reverse complement strand
AAGCAGGGGGTCACAGGTTCGAGCCCTGTTGTTCCCATTTTATCTGTCTTTATGACAGGTATGCCCGAGTGGCGGAACTGGCAGACGCACAGGACTTAAAATCCTGCGGGAGTTAAATCCCGTACCGGTTCGATTCCGGTCTCGGGCATTTGAAAAAGGGCTTCGGTAGACTATCGGGGTTCTTTTTTTTGCCTAATGTGTCGAAAGGTTTTTGATATGAAAATGTTAAAAATTTCTTGACATTATCAATAAGCTGTGGTAAAATTATTATTGCTTGATAATCCTCGATAGCTCAGCGGTAGAGCATCCGGCTGTTAACCGGAGGGTCGTAGGTTCGAATCCTACTCGGGGAGCTCCGGCCCGTTGGTCAAGCGGCTAAGACGCGGCCCTCTCACGGCTGAAACAGGAGTTCGATTCTCCTACGGGTCATCATCTCTGTTTCAAAAGGGAGAAAATTTAATATGGCGACATAGCCAAGTGGCTAAGGCAGAGGACTGCAACTCCTTGATCTCCAGTTCAAATCTGGATGTCGCCTTAAAGAGAAGAGAGTGGAAGTATAAATGCTTTCACTCTTTTTCGTTGTATATAAAAATAATTATCAACAAATGCCTTTTCAGTTGACAGCTTTTACAGGGATTATATATAATAAATACAACAACAAAACTAGGAGGACAGAGTAATGAACATAAATCCAGAGTCATGGAAACAGGATTTACCAGCTTTTAAAGAAAAAACAGATGCTTTTTACAGAGGAGAAGTTCCTAAAAATCAGTACAAAGGATTTTCAGGTTTTTATGGTAGTTATGCTCAAAAGGGTGGCAAAGCCAGTATGCTCCGTCTTCGTATGACAGCAGGTCGAGTAACAAAAGAAAAAATGGCTTTTGTTACAGATTCCATAAGAAAACACAATATTAATCATTTACATTTTACTACTTGTCAGACAATACAGCTACACGATTTACAGCCGGAAGTTCTCTATCCTGTTATGGAAAATGCACTTTCACATAATATTGTAACTATGGGTGGTGGTGGAGATTTTCCTCGTAATATAATGTGCCCACCTCTTTCTGGTGTTGAACAAGGGGAATATTTTAATGTATTGCCTTACGCAGAAATTGCAGGAGAATACCTTATGAATTTTATAAAGGCTGAAAAAATGCCTAGAAAATTAAAGGTTTGTTTTTCTAATTCTCCAAAGAATTTTACTCACGCAACATTCAGAGATTTAGGTTTTGTAGCCAATGAAAATGGAAAATTTGATGTATATAGTGCCGGTGGTCTTGGCAACAACTATAAAATGGGCGTTAAAGTAGCTGAAAATGTAGAGCCTAATAAAATATTGTTCTATATTAAAGCTATGTGGTTGACTTTCCGTACCTATGGAAATTATGAAAACAGAGGTAAGGCAAGAACTCGTTATATGCAAGAGGCTTTAGGTGGTGCTGAAAACTATGCAAAAGCCTATAATGAAAAACTTCAAGAAGTTTTTGCATCTGGAGAAGATTTAAACATTAAGCCACAGTCTTTGGAATTTAGTAAAAAGGGTAATGGCACTACAGCAGAGGGTTTTGGAGTAATTCCTCAAAAACAAGAGGGACTTTATACAGTTATGTGGCACCCAATAGGTGGTCAGCCTAATGCAGAAGTATTTTGCAAGTTAAATGACTATATACAGAGTGTTGAAGGTGCTGAACTGAGATTATCTCCTGATGAAAGTGCTTATATTATAAACCTTACTGGTAATGAGGCAAAGGAAGTTTTAGCTATTACTGATGAAAATACTGCCAAAAATGTATTTGAAACATCTGTAAGCTGTATTGGTGCAAGCATTTGTCAGGTAGGTCTTAGAGATTCTCAAAGTCTTTTAAGAGCTTGTGTTGATGCTGTTAAAAAGGCAAACATAAAGGAAAATGCACTTCCACAAATTCATATTTCCGGTTGCCCATCTTCTTGTGGTACACATCAAATTGGTGCTTTAGGTTTCAGAGGTGCTGTAAAGTCTGTAGACGGTAAGCCACAGCCAGCTTTTATACTCTATGTAAATGGTTGTGATATACAGGGAAAAGAGATTTTTGGCCACGAAGTTGGTACTATTTTAGCATCTGATATTCCTGAATTTATTGTAGAGTTAGGTCATACTGTTGAAAATAGTGGCAAGGACTTTAATTCTTGGAATGATGAAGAAAATAAAATTGATAAAATAGCAGAAAAGTTTGTTAAATAAAATATTTCTTAAAAGCTGATGTTATTTCTACATAGGGATAACATCAGCTTTTTTTATAAATTAACGAAGATAATTAATTAATCAAATAGAGCTTAGAAACATTGATTTTTTGGCTGTTTTATAGTATTATTATGTGGTAAAAACAGGAGGGTGTTATGGCTGAGAATAAAAACACAACTGAAAATAATAAAAATTCTGGTATAGCAGAAAATAACGAACAGCTTTGGGAAAGAATTATGGAGAAAACCCAAGACGAGTTCTTAGATGATAGTGAAGAAAATTCAGAAAAAATAGAAGAAATAGAAGATTTAAAAAATGACATAGAGGAAACAGAAGAACAGGGGGGAAAGGCTGAAAGTACCGAAGATACTGAGGATACAGAAGAAGGAAAAGAGCCAGAGGAAATGAAAGAAAAATCTGCAAAGAAGAAAAAGAGAAGTATATACAGTAGTACATTAAACTATATTTCTGGTTTTACAGGAAGTTTAAAGGCTGTTGTCATAGCTGTGGCTGTTCTTGCTATTGTAGCAGTTGGTATATTTGTTGCTGTAAATAGTGGCAATATCAAAATAGGCGAGTCACAGGCATCTTTTTCACAGGAATATAGTATGAGTTCACAGGCTCAATTCTATAGCTGTAACAACAGTATTTTCTTTAGTTCTAAAGACGGTATGTCTTTACTTGACAAAAAAGGCAATACTGTATGGACAGATACATTCTCTATGACAACACCTGTTATGTTAAGTGATGGCGAATATACAGCTGTTGCTGATAAAGGTGCTAAAACTATGAATGTATACAACCTTAAAGGCAAGGCTTATACAGTAAATACAGAGGGTGTTATAACTACTTTTGCTATTAATCCTTTAGGCTATAGTGTTGTTATGTGCCAAAGTTCAGGGGAAAGTGATTATACAGCATTTTGTTATTCTCCAGACGGAAAGGTTGCATTTAAGGGTAGTTATGTAGCAAAAGACGGACTTCCAGCAGCTATTGATATTTCTGATGACGGTAGAATAATTGGTATTAGCTTTATAAATATTTCAAGAATAAAGATTAAGTCAAAGGTAAACTTCTACTTTGTAAATACAGAAGATGCTAAGACTACAGATAATTCTGATGCTATTTTCTCTGGCGTTGAAATGGATAGCGAAGTGGCTGCCATTGTTCACTTTATGCCAGACAACAGCTGTATTGTGTCAACAGATTCTAAACTTTACAGCATTGGTGGTAGAATTACAAACAAGGAAAATTACAAAGAAAATTGGAAGATTGAATATCCAAACTATGTTTCAGCTTTCAACATAGTAGACAATAAATATATTGCAGTTGCCTACGGCAGTACAAAGACAATTACTGACAATAGTGATAATGTAAATACTGTACATTGGTACAATATGAGAGGCAACGAAATAGGTTCTGCTAAATTTGATGAAACTATTACAGCTATGTATTCTAATATGGAAAGTACAATAGTTGCTATGGGTAAAGTATTTGATGCTATGGATGTAAGAGGCAAGCACCTTTGGGAATACAGAGCATTACAGACTGTAAACAGCATGCAGTTATTTGATTCAACAGACAGAGTTATACTTGCTACAGCTAACAAAATGCAACTTTTCAGCGTTAAAAAGGGTGCTAATATGGTAGAGGATAACGAGGCTTTGGACCCTAACGGCGAAGATACATCAGTAGAAACTACTACAGCATCTACTACAACCGCTCAGACTACATCAGCAAGTTAGGAGAGAGATAATTGAGTGATTATATAATGGGATTAATACAAAATCCTGTAGACCTTATTATTTTACTTATAATTATATACTTTATGGCTCATGGGGCAAAGAAAGGTTTTATAATCTTTGCCCTCAGAGGCTGTTATAAATTGATTTCAATAGGTGGTTCTTATATTATTTATCCGTTTATTACAACTCTTATGAGAACTACACCTATTTTTGATATGGTAAGTAATGTGGTTAAGAAAAGTCTTAATCTTCAAAATGTGGCATCATCTACACAACAACAGCAGATAGATGCTATCAACAGCCTTTCTGTGCCACAACCTATTAAGACTATGCTTTTAGACAACAACAATTCTGTTGTACATGGCTTATTAAATGTTCAAAATGGTGTTGCTGACTATATTTCAAGATATATTGCAAACATTATTTTAAACATTTGCGTTGGTATTATAGTTTATTTTATATTTTCTTTTGTTCTCAGAACTATTATGAAGTTAGGTAGGTTTATATCAAAGCTCCCAATTATAAGCACTTTTAATGCCATTGCCGGTGGTGCTTTAGGTATTGTAGGTGGTGTAGTTTTTGTATGGGTAATATTTACAGTAATGAACATATTCATTACTAACGACTTTTTCAGCGTTTTAAATGACAAAATAGCTACATCATATCTAGGTAAATACCTTTATGACAACAACTTAATTTGGAACATTATTAAAAACAACTTATTTATGAGATAGAATTTTAGGAGAAAGTATGCTTGAAAAATATGTAACAATAAAAGGCACAGGTCAGGCTGAAGTAGTAGAAAAAAAGTCAAGATTTATTGCCAATGTAGTTCCTGTTCATTCAGAGGAGGAGGCTATGGCAGAAATCGAAAAGTTCAGAAAAAAATACTATGATGCCAGACACAATGTATTTGCTTTTCAGGTAGGTAATGAAAAGCAGTTACAGAGATACAGCGATGACGGAGAACCTAGTGGTACAGCAGGTATGCCTGTTTTAGATGTTATAAGAGGCAGAGATATTCACGATGTTCTCATTGTTGTAACCCGTTATTTTGGTGGTACATTACTTGGCACAGGTGGTCTTGTAAGGGCTTATGGTCAAAGTGCCAAAGAGGGTTTAGCTGCTGCTGGACTTATAGAAAGAACATTGTACAAGGCTGTTCATGTTAAAACTGACTACAATATGTCAGGCAAGGTACAGTACGAGGCTTTAAATACTGGAAATATTATAAAGGATACAATTTACACAGATAATGTGGAATTTATAATTCTAGTAGAAAGCAACAATGTAGAGGGTTTTGTAAAGAGTATTGTCAATCTCACATCAGACAAGGCTGAAATTGTTGTGGGAGAAGAAGAATATTTGGATAAAGTAATTGAATAGGTAAAACATTTTAAGGCTCATTCCTAAGGGAATGGGCCTTTTTTTGTGCGAAAAAATTTAGGTGTTGGGTGGGGGTGTGGATTTAGGATTTAGGGTGTCGATGATGTTTAGGTATTCGAGAAAGTACGGGTCAAGTCATACATTAGCGAGGCTAATGTATTCTGACCCTTAGTTTTTTTCTTTTTTTTATGTGGGCTTTGTCCACACAATGGGCGTTGCCCCTTGACCCCATAAGCCTTTAAAAAGGCTTAACCTAA
>FR888462.1 GCA_000432155.1 Eubacterium sp. CAG:274 | reverse complement strand
TGTAATGATAAATGCTGCATTAATTGGTTGCCGTATAAATGAATTACTTCCTAAAAAGGAAACTCCTAGAGATACTGAAGGATATGAGGGTTTCTATCATTTGACAAAAATGGAGGGTAATGTTGAAAATGCTCATCTTGATTATATAATAAGAGATTTTGATAAAATGAGCTTTGAAAAAAGAAAGAATTTCATTACTTCTATAGTAGAAAGTGTAAATGCTGAATACGGAAGCGAAGTTGCAAAGCTTGATTTATATGATGAGTATTACAATATGCTTGAAGTTCTTAATGAAAACAAAAATGTAGTAGATATAGCGGTTAAAGCTATTTTGAAAGCAGGGGTTGAGCCTATTATTGAACCAATAAGAGGTGGCACAGACGGAGCAAGACTTTCTTTTATGGGATTACCTTGTCCTAATTTGTTTACTGGTGGTCATAATTTCCATGGACCTTATGAATATGTTTGTGTAGAGTCTATGGAAAAGGCTGTTGAAGTGATTTTGAATATAGTTGAAAGATAATATAATATGTGTTAAAATTTATTCAAAACAAAACAGGGGAGAGAAGTCGCAAATGAAGAAATTAAGTGTAATCGGTGCGTTACTTTTGACAATGGTTATGGCTACAGGTTGTGGTTCAAAAGTAATGACTTCTAAAAACGGAATGACAGTTGAAACACCTGAATCTGGTTGGAAAGTACAAGAAAATGATGCAGGTACTTATATTTTAACTAAAAAGAATGATAGTATTATGTGTATGACTGGAGAGTCTTCAGAAATTAAATTACCTACAACATCTGAAGAAGCACAGGCTCAGGTTGGTGAAGGCGGTAAGATACTTGAGTTCACATACAATGATAGTGATGACAAGAAATCAGTTTATTATGTAGCATCTATTACTTCTGACAATTCTACTACTTTATTAATAAGTAGAAGTGAAGTGAAAGGCGATAAGTATACAACAGCTGTTGGAACAGCTTTAAATCCAACAGAGGAAAGAAAAGCTGAATTGAAAGATGCTATCAATAATATTGAATTTTGGAAAAATTAAAAAATCTATTGACAAATTAATATGGTAATGGTATAATGCTGTTTTGTAAAGAAGAAGCTCCACTTCTCACCTTACGACTTCGAGTTTTAAGGTTATCATTTTTTCACAGTTTTATACCGTGTTGGATGTATGAGATTTTTGTGGCAGGGCTTCGGTCCTGTCTTTTTTTATGGGAGCTGCAACATTATCTATTTTTTAGGAGGTGCCGACCATTACCGATTTAATGATTAACGGACAGATTAGGGACAAGGAAGTACGTTTGATTAGTGACACCGGAGAGCAGATAGGCATTGTTTCTGCTAGAGATGCTCAGAAGATGGCTGATGAAAAGAATCTTGATTTAGTTAAGATTTCTCCTCAGGCTAAGCCACCGGTTTGCAAGATTATGAATTATAGCAAATATAAGTTTGACCTTGCAAAGAAAGAAAAAGAAGCTCGTAAAAAGCAAAAGGTTGTTGCTGTTAAAGAGGTTCGTCTTTCTCCGAATATTGATACTCACGATGTTCAAGTAAAGGTTAAAAACGCAATTAAGTTCCTTAAAGACGGTAACAAGGTTAAGGTTAGTATCCGTTTCAGAGGGCGTGAATTGTCACGTACTGATGTTGCAATTGATATTATGAAGGACTTTGCTGACCAGGTTTCAGAATATGGTGTTGTTGAAAAACAGCCAAAGATGGAAGCCAGAACTATGGCAATGTTCGTAGGTCCAAAAGCATAATTATTTCACAGGAGGAAAACAAAAATGCCTAAATTAAAAACAAGAAAAGCTGTATCTAAGCGTGTTTCTGTAACAGGTACAGGTAAGATTAAGAGAACTAAGTCTGGTAAGCAGCACATCTTAACTAAGAAGTCTACTAAGGTTAAGAGAGGTTACAGAAAGCCAACAACTGTTGATTCTGCTAACATGAAGGCTATGAGAAAAGAATTACCATACATCTAATAGGAGGAAGAATATAAAATGGCTAGAGTTAAAGGCGTATTAAACGCACGCAAAAAGCATAAAAAAGTTTTAAAGATGGCAAAGGGCTACTATGGTGCTAGAAGTAAGCAGTATAGAGTAGCTAAGCAGTCTGTAATGAAGGCTATGGCTCATAGCTTTGCAGGTAGAAAGCAGACTAAGAGAGCATACAGAAGACTTTGGATTGTTAGAATTAACGCAGCTGCAAGAATGAACGGTCTTTCTTACAGCAAGTTTATGAACGGTTTAAAGAATGCTAATGTAAACATCAACAGAAAGATGCTTGCTGAACTTGCAGTAAATGATTTCGCTGCATTCACTTCTTTAGTTGAACAGGCTAAGGCAGCTCTTTAATATTTTGCTATTTATTACACCCTGAATGTTTTATACATTTGGGGTGTTTTTG
>FR888461.1:627-1173 GCA_000432155.1 Eubacterium sp. CAG:274 | reverse complement strand
GCTTTTTTGCCACAACGGGTAAAAGTGAGCCTTGTAAAAGTATTGAAAACAGAACTATAAAAAACACTATATGGAATATGTCATTTTCTGCCTTAACATTCATTATAGCCATAACAGAGAAAACTATAGATGCAGCACCTCTTAAACCTGACCAAGCAACCAATAACTGCTGTGATATTTTACTTTTGAAAGGTGTCATAATAGCAAATACAGCCAAAGGTCTGGCTACAAAAGTAAGGAAAATTGCTATTAAAATAGCTATGCCACATACATCTAACATTTTTGACGGATAACTAAGAAGACCTAACAAGAAGAAAATAAGCATTTGCATTAATCCGTTTATTCCGTCAAAGAATGGCACAAGAGTTTTCTTGTTTCTTATTTTAGAGTTACCCAATATAATACCCACAATATAAGCACTTAAATAGCCATTTCCTCCTACATATGTTGGCAAAGCATAGGAGAACACAGCTACAGCAACTACAAAAATTGTGTCAAAGCCTGATGTAGTAAACTTAAATCTTTTCAGTATTTGAGAAGCAACAA
>FR888461.1:0-582 GCA_000432155.1 Eubacterium sp. CAG:274 | reverse complement strand
TACACCAATACCTATGCCATACACAATTTGGCTAAAAAGCATATAGGCTATTTGTCCACCACTTGCCTGACCCTTTATAAGTGTCATAACAATAACTGTAAGCATATAAGCCGCCGGGTCGTTACTACCACTTTCTATTTCCAAAATAGATGCTGTATTATACTTCAAATTCAATCGTTTTGAACGAAGTATAGAGAACACAGAGGCAGCATCTGTTGAGGCAAGAAGTGAGCCTATTAACATACTTTCCAAAAAACTGATTTTAAGCACATAGTGACAAAACAGACCTACAAAACCTGCCGTAAGTACAACGCCTAATGTAGACAAACCAACAGCCTTAACAGCTATAGGCTTTGCCTCATTCCAGTTAGTACCAAAACCACCATAAAACATTATAAATATAAGTGCTGTGGAGCAAATATGGTCAGCAAAAGCAAAATTGTCAAACTGTATCTTCAATATACCGTCAGAACCAAAAACCATACCCAATACTATAAAGCCTAAAAGCATTGGAATACCCAGTCTGTTGGATATTTTATTAAGAATAATACAAATAACAATTACTACTGCTGTTAAAATAAG
>FR888460.1 GCA_000432155.1 Eubacterium sp. CAG:274 | reverse complement strand
TGACAGTGAATCGGAAAGATAAATCCGATGGCTTGTTTGCAAGTTACAAATTAACAAAGTTAATCTAAAAAAATAATGCCCATTTCCAAAAAGAGGAAATGGGCAATTTTTCTATTTTTCTATAATGCTGTAATCTCTATCGCTGAAATAACTATCTTTTAATCCGTCAGTAACATATATTTTTCCGTCAGTTGTAATAAGTACAGCTTGGAAATCTTGATTTTCTCTCCAATATTCCGTAGCTTTATCAAGTCCCATTACAAATAAGGCTGTTGAAAGACCGTCACCCTCAATACCTTTGTCTGTTACTATAGTTACAGAACTTAAACCACTTGTTGCCGGTTTTCCTGTTTTAGGGTCAACAATATGTTCATAAGTTACACCGTCTTTAACAAAGTATCGTTGATAACCTCCAGATGTTATAACAGCTTTGTCAGATACTTTTACACCGCCAACATATTTATTTTGGTCAAAAGGGTCTTGTATAGCGACTTTCCAAAGATTGCCGTCAGGCTTTGTACCTAAAGTTTGAACATTACCGCCTAATGAAATAATAGCTGATGTTACACCCTCGTCTTTGAGGAGTTTTATAATGGTATCAGAAGTATAACCTTTAGCAATACCACCCAAATCCACTTGTGTTTCCTTAGGTTTGGAAATAACATTATCTTTGATTGATACCTTGCTATAGTCTACATTTTTTAAAGCATTTTTTATCTCATCATCTGTAGGTACATAGAAATTTTGGTTATAAAAACCCCATAAATCCATAACAGGAGCAATGGTAATATCAAATGCACCACTTGTCTTTTTACCAATATTAAGTGCTGTTTCAACAATGTAAGCTGTTTCATCAGTAAGCTTAGTTTCTTCATTGTTGTTTACGGCATATATTTCACTTTCTTGACTTCCACGCCTTAATTCTTTATCTATTTCATTAATTTTCTTTTCAGCATCATTTAAAACATCGGAATTATCTGTATAGGCTGTTAAATCCATAATTGTATCCATAGCATATACAGTTTTCTTTTGTTCTTGAATTTTATTTGAACTACATCCTGTAAGCAGTAATGAACCTACAAGTAATGGAAGTAGAATTTTCTTTGAAAACAATCTCATCTCAAGTACCTTTCTATTATTGCACAAATTTAGTTAGAATTAGCTAACTACACCTAAAACAATCTATCATATTATTAAATTAATGTCAACAGTTTGGCATAAATTTAAACAATAATTAAGGGTGTGCATATTTGCACACCCTCTCTAAACTAATAAAATTTATTCAGCAACTGTTTCGCTTTCAGTTACTTCTTCAATAGTAGTTTCTTCAGATATTTCCTCAGTCACTTCTTCAGTAGTTTCTTCTGTTTCATCAACAGTAGTTTCATCTACTACTACGGCCTTAGTTTCGTCAACTTCTGGTAAAGCTACAGCAATTACATCAGTTATATCTGCTGTATTGTCCTTTACAACATCTTCGAAAACTGTAGTGTTGTCTTCTGTTTCAGTAACAACTACCTTTTCTTCGTTGTTTTCTTCAGCAGTTGTGCTAACTGCATCAGCAGGAGCATAGTGAACAGATGCAGTCATACCTAATTTGTCAGCATCGTTGTAATCTAAAGTAGGGAAAGTTACAGTATACTGTGTATCCTTTACAAGGCTGTCCTTAACATTTTCAAAAGTAAGTGTAAGAACATTACCGTTTACAACAACCTTACCATTTTCAGCTACAGTATTTCTACCTTCGCCAATAGTGATGTTAGCAGTACCGTTGGCAACAGCATTTACAAGGCTTTCAGCATATGTAGCATTGTTAATATCGTAGTTTAATACTAAATCAGTACCGTCTGTAATTTCGTTTACATCATCGTCATCGCCCTGCATTTTAAGAGGAGAGTCGAGGTCAAATCTAGCACTAGATTCAAGGACAACATCCTTATAACCATCAGCCATTAAAGTAATTCTATACTTACCATTACCGAAGTCCTTAAATCTGTCATAGCTGTTAGTTACAGCAACTTCAACAACAGGACCATGGTTAGGAGAAATCCATAAGTCAGATGCGAACTTAGCACCAGCAACAACAGGAGTAGCAGTACCGTCTTCGCCTAAGTATTCAATCTTAGCACCCTGAACATTGTAAATATAATCCTTAAATTCGCCAACCTTACCGGCAACAGCTTCATCAGTATTGATATTCTTGTGAGCTGGGTCATCAGCTTTCATATTAGCATAATCATCAAAGTAAACAAGGAAAGTAACATCGCCAAATCTCTTAGCATACTTTGTGTTTACAGTAAATTTATTGTTATCATTTGTGTTAGCTTCAGAATAGTTACCAACATTCTTTACAGAAACATTGTCATTAACAACTCTCTTACCGTAAAGACCGTTAGCATTTAATTCCTTGTAAGAATAAACATTGCTTTCGTTTAAGTCAGCATCAAAGTTTAAAGATGCAATTTCGTCAGAAACTTTCTGAGCCTGTGCTTCATAGCCAGAAACATTCTTTAAGATTTCAGCATTAACAGCCATATCCTTAGAAACAGCTACAACAACATCTTTAATACCAGTAGCAGTTATTTTACCATTGCTACCTCTGTTAGAAGAACCGTCATAACCAAAGTCAGCCTTTGCATTGTCAGGTCTTACAACAGTATAAGCACCATTTTCATACTTAATAGAGCTAGAGAAAGGAGCCATTTCGCCGTTGCTGTTTAAAGCATTAACAGCCTGTGTAAATGATAATCTACCTAAACCGTAACCAGTAGTAGCTCTTGAAACAGCATCGTACATACCGGCATCAGTATCAGCACCAGTAGCAGCATACTTATCATTAGCACTCTGAGTAGCAGTATAGCTGTCAGGAATTTCAGCTACAGTACCGTTCTTAGCAAATTCAGTAGAAAAAGTACCGTTGAAACCATCACTTGTTTCAGCATACCAGTATTCGCCATAAGTTAAAGTTTTCCTAGCAAACTTGTAACCAGAAAGGGCATTGTCGCTATACTTAACAATAGTCTTTTCAGCATTTACAGCAGTAGGTGTAACAGCAGTACCGTTGAAAGTAAATGTATAATTAGACATTGGCTTTTCAAGTGTGGCAACATAGTAGTCAGCACCGTCAACTGTTACCTTATTCTGGCTTTCAAGAGCAACAGCTGTAGTAGTTTCAGTAGTTTCTTCAGTTGTAGTTTCTGTAGTTGTTTCAGTAGTAGCCTCTGTTGTCTTAGTATTTGACTTTTTGCTACTGCTTGAAGATGAACCACCACCAGCAGCCTTTAATGAGTTTTTGCCAACGAAAGTAGTAGTTTCAGTTGAACTTTCTTCTGTAGTGTCTACAGTAGTATTTTCTGCATCAGTAGTTATTTCTGTGCTTTCTTCATCAGCACCAAATTTATTCTGACAGTTATATAAAAGCTGAGCAAATTCTTCTCTAGTGATATTGTTCTTTGGATTTAACTTGCCATTACTACCGTTTACAATACCATTTTCAACTAAAGCTGAAACAGCATTTACAGCCCAGCTTGAAACATCTGAACCGTCAGTAAAAGCTGAAAGATTAGCATTTTCGCCAGTAAGGTCATATGCTCTAGCGATTATTGCCATTACTTCTTCTCTAGTAATATTGTCATTTGGTCTAAGCTTGTTGTCTGAACCTTTGAAAAGACCAGCATCTACAGCCTTAGCTAAATCATCATAGTACCATTGACTAGCATTAACATCAGTATAAGAACTAAGGTCTGCCTTGTTTTCTAACTTTAATACTCTTGCAAATATAGATGCTACCTGAGCTCTAGTTGCAAGACCTTGAGGGTTTAATTTACCGTTACTACCCTGAATGTAACCGTTGTTTACTGCATAAGTCATAGCAGCATTAGACCAACCAGTAGGCATATCTGAATAATCTTCTGCAAAAGTCTGCATTGAAGATGCCATCATAGTAAGAACTATGCCTAAAGAAAGCACTCTCTTTTTCATATTTTCCTCCTTTAAATAGTTAGCAAAAGCTAACAATACATCAAAAAAATAAATGCCTATTTCTAAGCATTTTATTATTAAAAGTAGAAAAAATTTCAAAAACTAAAAGTTGTTTTTAATATTTTTTCTACTAAAAATTTGATTAAATGATACAATATTTAATTAATGTATGTCAACCAGCTTTTTGATGTTTTATTTTCAATTACTGTAGTATGGTATATAATTTACCTTTATTGAAAAATCTTATCAATTTCGGAGAAAAAATTTTAATTATGCTTGTATTTTGTTTCAAGTCTTTTTATTAAAAGCTGTGCTACAATACCTGTAAATATACCGGATATAATACCGGATATAAATAAAAGTGGAAAATAGAAAACTATACGCCAAGTACCTGTTAATATAATAGCAACAATAATCTGACCCAAGTTATGACCAATAGCACCAAAGGCACTTATTACCCAAAGTTTGTCCTTCTTTAAAAATAAAGAGAAAAGGGACATAACAGCAAAACTGAAAATACCACCGGCTATGCTGTATAAAAAGGAAGTCATTTGACCGGCAAATATACTGCTTATAACTATACGAAGTATAAGAACCGTAAAGGCATCTTTTTTGTTGTAGAGTAGTATTATTACAAGAGTAATAATGTTTGAAAGTCCCATTTTTATCCCTGGTATAGGAGTAAGAGGTGGAAGTTGTAATTCCAAAACAAATATTATTATTGCTATAGTCAAAAGAACTGATAATTGAGTTAATCTTCTGACATTATAGCTTGTTGAATTATTTGTTTCCTGCGATTGCATCAAAGTCACTCTCCTTATCCACTATTGTAATTGATAATCTGTGAGGTAAACACACTATAGGGATTACACCGTCAGAAATATAGCCAGTATTTACACATATTTTATCAGCACAGTCAGCATCAATAATGGCAATTTTCCCTTGTTCTACTCTTATTGTATTGCTGTGTCCGTCACTTGTTTTTATTTCAAATTCGTAAGGGTCTGTTACAGCGTTTAAGTCTATTTCTTTTATTATTTTACCGTTTTGGCGAATAACAGCATTTTTATGTTCTCCACCCAAATTGTTCATTACTATCCATACTGTAGCTGAAACAATGCAAAGAACAGCAAAAATAATAATCCATTTTAAATTATCTTTCATATATAATCAATCCTTATTGTTAGCATTGACTAACATTCTATCATTACTAAAAATCAATGTCAATATTTATGGTTATATTTACGGTTATAATTAAATAAAAAAATATTGACAAGAAAGTTCAAGTGATGTAGACTTAGTTAGCAAAAACTAATTAAGTTATAATAAGCTAATTATGTAAGGAGAATTGTATATGCGTTTAGGTTTAACAGAGTTAATATTTATTTTCGGCATTATTTTAATCGTATTTGGTCCTACAAAGTTACCTACATTAGGTAAGTCTATGGGCGAGGCTATTAAAAATTTCAAAGATGGACTTAATAAAGTTGAAGTAAAAGATGAAAACACAAATGAAACAAAATAATGATGGAGTAATGCCAATTACTTCCCATTTATTGGAACTGAGAAAAAGGCTTGTAGTTATATTTCTTACGGTGTTGGTATTTTCGTTTATTTCCTTTTTGTTTTCAGAGGATTTAATAAAAAATCTTATGTCATTGTCAAAGGGTTATAAATTTATATATAATACACCGGAGGCATTAATAATTCAAAGTCTTAAACTTGCTATAATGTCAGGAATTGTACTGTCTAGTCCAGTTATATTTTTTAATATTTGGATGTTTGTTTCTCCAGCTCTTAAAGTTACTGAAAGAGTAGTAATAACTATTATTTTTACATTGGGAGTGGTTTTATTTTTAATGGGTTGTATCTTTGCCTATTACATAATAATTCCCTTTGTGCTTAAATTCTTTGTTGAGTCAAACTCTATATCAGAACTTCAAGCCTATGTTACTTTGGAGGGGTACATATCCATAATTGTAAGTTTCTTTATAGCCTTTGGACTTGTGTTTGAATTGCCAGTAGTTTTGCTTTGCCTTGATATAGCAGGAATAGCAAGACGAAAAACTTTTGTAAATATGAGAAAATTTGCAATAGTTATCATCTGTATCGTGTCAGGTATTATTACACCACCAGATGTATTTTCTCTTATTGTTACAGCAATTCCAATGGTTATTTTATTTGAATTAAGTCTGTTTATAATGTACTTATATGAGAAAATAACGAAAAAGAACTAGAAAACACCTGTACTGAATTTGTTTCCAGTACAGGTGTTTTTCTATCTCTTTGTATAATAAGTGTGTAAATATTTGTGGGCAGTATTTGAACAAGGTAGAGTAAGATACTTTTCGTATATAGCTTTAAGGCTTGAATTTTCGTGACATTTTCTAATTTTGTTACTTCTGTCACTTTCGTAAAGTCCTTTACTTCTCAATGCTGTATTGCCACTGTATAAAGGTGTACCGCCACCACCTACACAGCCACCAGGACAAGCCATAATTTCAATAAATGTATATGGACTTGTACCATTTTTGACTTCATCTAATATTTTTTCAGCATTTTTAATACCATTTACAACACAGGCTTTTATAGTTTTATCTTTTATTTTGATTTCAGTATGCTTTATACCGTCACTACCTCGTAATTGCTTAAACTCAACATCTGTAAGTATTTCTCCGGTCATAAGTTCGTACATACTTCTTATGGCAGCCTCTGTAACACCACCACTTGCACCGAATATTCTACCAGCACCAGATGTATTTC
This sequence comes from Eubacterium sp. CAG:274, assembly GCA_000432155.1. Lineage (GTDB taxonomy): Bacteria > Bacillota > Clostridia > Lachnospirales > CAG-274 > CAG-274. The sequence goes on along the minus strand of FR888460.1, from coordinate 4,455 downwards.
CGAATAATGAATCGTATTCGCTATCTTGAAGTTTTGTAAGGTTTATGCCTTTTGACCTTAAAAGTTTTGCGTATTCTCTTACAGTAAGAACAGCATCTACATCACGACCACCCTCTGTATACATTTCAGGTCTTAAAGCCTCGTGCTTTTTAGCTGTACAAGGCATAACAGCTATGTGATATATGTTATCCTTTCCAAGATAATTTTTAATAAGTGCACCTAACATTTGCTGAGGGGATTTACAACTTGAAATATTGTCAAAAAGGCTAGGGTAGTTAAGCTCAGCATAGTTTATCCAACCTGGGCAACAAGATGTAATCATAGGGAGAACGCCACCAGTTTTAATTCTGGTTATAAGTTCAGTTACTTCCTCCATTATTGTAATGTCAGCACCAAAATCTGTTCTAAAAACATAGTCCCCAAGCATTTTAGCTGATGTAGCAATTTTGCCGGAAACATTTTCTCCGGATAAAAGCCCAAATTCTTCGCCTAATATGTTTTGTGAAGACGGTGCAAACTGCCAAACTATTGTTTTTCCGCTGTTTAAAGCTGTTGTTACCTTTTGGAGGGCGTCGTTTTCAGCAATAGCACCAGTAGGACAGACCTTGCTACATTGACCACAGCCAATACATTTTGTCTGGCTCAAATCGTACCCACCAATAGTATCAGAGTAAGTTTTGCCATTTTCAGTTTTTAATTCTAATATGTTTATGGCTTGAGTATTTTTACAGACATCAACACATTGACCACAGCCAATACACTTTGAAATATCTCTTATTATGGCATTACTTGAAGTATCAGCAATATTAGAAACAGTAGATTCGCTGTCTACAATAGTATCGCCAAATACATTCTTACCAAAAGCCCATAGAGATGCAAAGCCAGCAGCATTAATAGCTCCCAACTTCAGAAACTCTCGCCTTGATATATTTTTACTCATACATTACCTCCGTTAGAAAACTAGCATAATTCCATAGTTTGCCTATGCTAACTTAATACATTTTAACTATTCTTAATACCTATGTCAATAATGCTTAATCAATAAAACTTCTCAATTAGTCGTGTTGACATAATAAATGTATTATACTATACTCTAGTGTGGTTACTGTTAGATAACTAGGTTAGTAGAACCTAACCTTAATTCAAAAGTAGTTTGTTTAATATGGTATTCTGTTATTTTTTAATAGATGTTTTATATTAAAAAACTAAATATAGTATATTTTAAAAGGAGGAATATTAAATGCTGTTTAAAAATAAAAAAATGAGCAGAATAGTTGCTTTATTATTAACAGCAGCCTTGAGTTTTTCCACTAATTCATTTGTTTTTGCTGGAGAAAATTCAAGTTCAGTTCTTTTAGGCGATGTTAATGGAGATGGCAAGGTAAATTCAGATGATGCGTCATTAGCACTTAGTTATGTACTTAAACCTAATGAAGTACAGGGCTTTAATCCTGATGTAGCAGATGTAAATGGAAATGCTGTTATTGACTCTGTAGATGTTGCTTTAATTTTACAAAAGGCTTTAGATTCTAGTTTTAAGTTCCCTATTGAAGATGTGCCTACAGTAACAAATGTTACAAACTGGAAGGAATTTAAGACAGCTGCCGCAACTGCAAAGGAAGGCGATACTATAAGTCTTTCAAATGATATTTCAGCAGACGGTTCAGCAATATTTGATGTAGACGGTGTATCAGGTGCAACACTTGTAGTAAAAGAAAAGAATGTAACAATCCTTGGTAACGGACATACTGTAAAGTCAGACGGTACTAATACATTTACATTTGACTTTGACGGTGAAGCAAATGAAACAGCTGGTACTTCAGGTGCAAAGGGTGTTAATGTAAAGGACCTTACTATTGATGGTGCAAGCTTTAAGCATAAAATCGGTGGTGGTATGTTCCTTGAAGCCGATGCAGATGTTACACTTACAAATGTAACAATGAAGAATTGCAATGCAGGAGCTACATCAGCATTCAATGGTGGTGGCGCAGTTTATGTAAACTACCACAGAGGAGAAACTCCAACACTTACAGCTGTTAATTCAACTTTCGAAAACAATAGCGTAGGCGACGGTACAACTGGTCGTGGTGGTGCAATTTACGGTTCTACAGGTAATGTAGTATTAGAAAATTGTACTTTCAAGGGCAACAAGGCAGGCTACGGTGGTGCAGTTGCTATGGACGGTAAGCATGGAAATTCAGGCGAAGAAGTAAATGGTTCACTTTCAGTAACTAATTGTACATTTATTGACAATGACGGAGTCAACGGTGGCGATGATATTTATGTATTTGAAGGTACATCAGCAGGTAAGAAGGGTAAGGCTATTACTTCAAATATTGATGTTAAAAATATCTCTGGTACTTTTAGTGGCGAAACTACTGATGATTTCAAGGATTATGATGTTGTTTATTCAAGATATTATGCAGATACATATGTTGGAGATAAGACAAAGACAGCACCAAAATTTGACGGTGTAACTGTTCACGATATTACATTCCCAACACAGGATAGAGATACTCTTGAAGTTCCTACTACTACAACAGAAACAACAACTACTACAACTACTACAACTGAGAGTACAACAGAAACAACTACTACAACAACAGAAACTACAACTCAGACAACTACAACAACTACTACAGAAACAACAACTGAATCTACTACAGAATCTACAGAGGCAACAACTGCTGTATATAAGGGTAGTGAAACAGTTGATGTATATGGTTATGATGTTAAGGTAGCTGTAGCAGTAGACGGAAATGGCAAGATTATTTCTGTATTAGACGACAACACAGATACACAGGATATGTTTAATGAAATGTTCTATAGCAAGGCTATAGCTATGTTTAAGAATTTCATAGGCAAGACAGCTAGTGAACTTGATGATGTAGATGGTGTATCAACAGCAACATATTCTTCAAATGCCATAAGGGGAGCTGTTAAGAATGCTCTTAGCTCTATACCAGCATCATTAGACATTTCTTCTAGCTTTGTATCAGGTGGTGCTGTAAATGCAAATAGTAGCTTTGCTGAAGTTGCATTAAAGAGTAGTAATGATAGTGCCAATATATTCTATACAACAGACGGCACAGAACCTAATGAAAATTCAAACAAGTATGACGGTAGCATAAAATTAACTGCTGCTGATATAACTTCATCATCAAAAAAAGTGGTGGACTGATTACTTTAAAGGCAATAGCTGTAAAGGATAATGCAAAATCTTCTGTTTTGGAGCAAAAAGTAATTTTTGCTGATGAATTAGACGGAAAATATGAAGACGGTACATATGGTAGTCCTTTGAGAAGTTATGTTGGAAAGGATACAGTTTCAGTAACAGTATCTGACGGATTAATAAGGTCTATAAATGTAAAACCTGTTTCAGGGGAAGCAGACCAAGAACTTATTGATGAATTGCTTATTAACCAATGTAGAGATATTAACTATAGTAGTCAAAATCAAGACTATGTAAATAGAATTTACGAAGTCTTGTATGGTCATTTTGAAAATAATAGTTCAGAGCCTACAATTCCAGAAATAAGCTATACAAAAAACAATGACATAATAACAGTTACTATTACAGGAAGTAATGTGTATTACTCTGTTGATGGCTCAACACCATCAGTGTTGTACACAAAGCCTGTAGTTATAAACACTTATGATTATAGTAATGTGGATAAAATCAGAGTGCGTGCTGTAGCTGTTGACGGTAATCAGTCCTCCGAAGAAAAACAGTTGGATATTTATACAAATACCAATGATATATTAAATTCAATAAGTTTTTACCAGAAAGCTTTTGAATAAAAGGCATTAAAAAAATCACTCCGAATAAAATAGTTTCGGGGTGATTTTTTATGTTACAAAAATTAAAAAAAGTAGTAAAAAAGTTGCTAAACAATAAGAAAGTTCCAGTTGTTACACTTGGAATAGCAGCACTTTTAATTTTAACTGCTGGACTCTTTACACCAATGACACAACCAACAACTGCATCGAAGAAAAAATTGCCTATATACTGCGTGGATACACAGGGTAAAAAACAGGTTTCTATATCCTTTGATGCTGCTTGGGGAGCAGGTAGGTGGGGAAGATGTTTACTACCATATGAAATTACACTACTCTCAAACGACACATTAGGTACGGTCATAGGCACAGTAGTTTTACTACCATATGAAATTACACTACTCTCAAACTTAAACCTAGTTCAGTAAAAACAATATATTGTTTTACTACCATATGAAATTACACTACTCTCAAACCGTTTACCAACCTGCGCCATAGCCCATTCAGTTTTACTACCATATGAAATTACACTACTCTCAAACGCTATATCATTCATCATAGTAAGCTTAAAAGTTTTACTACCATATGAAATTACACTACTCTCAAACTATGAAGTCGAATTTAAGCAAGCCGTGGAGGTTTTACTACCATATGAAATTACACTACTCTCAAACCATT
>FR888459.1 GCA_000432155.1 Eubacterium sp. CAG:274 | reverse complement strand
AAAGATAAATCCGATGGCTTGACAAGCAAATATTATTTATTGTAACCAGTTACGCCATTAGCAAGCATCCATTCCATTTTACAATCCATAAGGTACTGTAAAGTTTCATTTTTAGCCTTGTTATGGGACTGCATATAAAGTTCCTGTGCTTCCTTTAAGTCGTTGTAAGTCAAGTAAGGATAATCTACCATTGTGTTTGTGTTTGCAAGGTAATAAAGGGCATAGTTAAGGTTGTTGTTGGCAAGAACCCATTGGTCCTTAGTGTCTTCAACACCCTTTAACATTCTGTCAGCCATTTCTTTGTAACGGTCTTCTTTTGTTATGTTGTAAAGTCTGTAAAGGTAGTTCATTTCAGCAAGCTGATGATTAAGTGAAACATGAGTTTTAGTGTGTTCGTACTTGTAACCATAATCTTCAACTAAAAGACCACCATTTGCAGTTACATAGCTGTTCTTTTCTGCGTGTTCAAGGAAAAATTCAGCATACTTGCAGGCAGCCATTAAGAACTGAGTATTGTTGTATCTCTTGTAAGCATCTATAAGGTTGCAACCAAAGTCAGTATTAAATCTTGTGTCGTAGAAACCGGCAGCAATATTAAAGTCAGTAGCTAACCAACCAGACTTAGGACCTGTTGGCCAATAGCCGTCAGTATTTTGGTTTTCCATACAAGTATAAGTAAATACATAGCCTAACTCAAAAGGAGCAGGGAAAGAACCATATTTTGTAAATGATGCACCACTATAGTCAGATGGCTGTCTGTAGAGCATTGTAGGAGAATATGGTGTGTAATTACTAGGCGTAGGGAAATAATAACCGTCCCAAGAGAATCGTCTGTTAACACCTAAATCCTGCTTTAAAGTGTTGAAATGGTTAATGTTTGACCAATCTGCAAGCTTGTTTGCTGACTGAAGCATCCAAATTTCACCTATTGTTTCTGTGTTACGAGGGAATGACCATTTAAGAGTGTAAGTTCCGTCGCCTTTTTCAATTTCAATTTTCTGTTCTAACTCTGGACGCATTTCCAAAGTGTTGTTTTCAAAGCTATTTGTGTAAACAGCTGGTACGCTGAAAATGTAAGAACCCTTGTCTGTGTCTATAAACATTGTTTGCTTAGCTGTATTTACAAGGTTTTCAGACATATACCATTCATTAGTTTCTGGAGATACATATCTAATCTGCATAGTATTACCCTCAATAGTAATACTATCTTCTAATCTGGCATTGTTGTTTGTGCTAAAGTTAAATCTCTTTATTGTAAATTTGTCCCCATTATCAAATGTAAAAGTTTTAGCTTTTTCTGTATAATCAGCGTCGCTGTGGAGAGTAGTTTCGCTAATAAGAGGACTTGTTTTTGCTGTCCACTTGTCCTTATAAGTTTTTGCAACTACTTTGTAAGCTGCAAGGTCTTTACCAGTAAGAGGCTGACCCTGTGCATCTGTAGGATTTTCTGAAAACTCATCTAATGCTATTGTAGTAAGCTGACCAGAGCCTTCAATATTGCTTGAAGTAGTGCCTTCTGATTTTTCCTTAGTAGTAGTTTCAGTTTCTTCGTCTGTAACTTCTTCAGTAGTTTCTTCTGTTGTAGTTTCAGTAGTTTCTTCAGTAGTTGTTGTAGTGATTTTTGTCACTTTTTTAGGGTCAGGATTTTTGACCGTTGCTGCATTTACGGCAATAGAGGCAAGAGTAGATATTGCCAATACTGCTAAACAAATTTTTACTTTTTTTAACATTATTTTTGCTCCTTGTGAAATTAACCATATTCCAAAAAATGAGCCTATATATAGTATAATCGAAAATTTTGTCTAATATCTATACTTTGGCTTGGAAATTAAAGAATAATTGGAATTTATAGAATATTAATCGTTTAAATTATATGTACATTAGCACATTACATTATATCAAAAAAAGGAAAATATTATATTACAATATCATTAAAATTGATGTTTGGGAAAAATTGTAAAAAAATAAAACTCACAGAAAATTCGGGGGAATCTGTGAGTTTTGGGGGATAATAGGTATACTTTCTGAATGGCCGTATACCTAATTGTAATCTGTAAAGCGGGAATCAATACAGATTATTAAGTGCATATCTAGGAAAAATAGCACTTTCTATACCGTTTGAAAAATTATATAACATTAAATTGGGGGGGGG
>FR888458.1 GCA_000432155.1 Eubacterium sp. CAG:274 | reverse complement strand
AGTTCCAATGTGGCCGATCACCCTCTCAGGTCGGCTACTGATCGTTGCCTTGGTAGGCCGTTACCCCACCAACTAGCTAATCAGACGCGAGCTCCTCTCATACCGATAAATCTTTTCTCACTCTATGATGTCATAATGTGAGCTTATGGAGTATTAGCACCAATTTCTTAGTGTTATTCTCCTGTATGAGGCAGATTACTCACGCGTTACTCACCCGTCCGCCACTCGCGCCTACATCTTCATTCCGAAGAAATCAAATGTATTTGCTCGTTCGACTTGCATGTGTTAGGCACGCCGCCAGCGTTCATCCTGAGCCAGGATCAAACTCTCAATTAAAAAGTTTGTAGCTTGGATGCTACTAGCATTGTTTTTATAGTTGTTTTCTCAACTGTTCCTTATTAAAAAGGAATTTCTTGGGATTTGAGTATATTCATTAAGTAATTAAATTACTATAATGACTGTTGTCTTTGATTATTTAGTTTTCAATGTTCAATTCGTTTTCGCTGTTTCTCAACAGCTTATTCATTATATCATACATTTTGTTGTTTGTCAAGTATTTTTTTAAGTTTTTTTAAAACTTTTTTACTTGACCGAAAACCTCTTTTGAAGATTTTCATTCAGCAACTTTTGTATTATATCATATCGCTTAACTTTTGTCAAGAACTTTTTTTAACTTTTTCGAAATTTTATTTTCTCAAGTTGTTCGGTTCTGACCGTCAGCAACTTTTATATCATATCACAGATTTAAGTGCTTGTCAAGAACTTTTTTAAGTTTTTTTGAAAAAC
>FR888457.1 GCA_000432155.1 Eubacterium sp. CAG:274 | reverse complement strand
TTCACTATGAACTAATTATAACAATTATAGATGAAAAAGATTATTCCTTCTCTATAACTTTACATTTCACTATGAACTAATTATAACAAGAAATATTTTGGTATGCACTTAACGACTATTGTCTTTACATTTCACTATGAACTAATTATAACCACAGTTTGAATATATGTTCAAGTGAGGATATAGTCCTTTACATTTCACTATGAACTAATTATAACAAAGAGGAATGTTCAATAAACATCCTCTTGAAAGACCTTTACATTTCACTATGAACTAATTATAACCAGAAGAAGACGACGAAGTCCTTGAAGAAATGAATTCTTTACATTTCACTATGAACTAATTATAACTGTTTTTTTTCTTTCCTTAGAGTTTTAGCTTCATCCTTTACATTTCACTATGAACTAATTATAACTAAGGTTAATGATTTCATAATCTACATAAAAATCCTTTACATTTCACTATGAACTAATTATAACCCGTCGATATTACTTGCCCACACTTCGTAACCTTTACTTTACATTTCACTATGAACTAATTATAACGAAACACGAACCGAAATTGTTCTGACCATATTCGTACTTTACATTTCACTATGAACTAATTATAACAAATGATAAAGCAAATACAATACATACCCATACGCCTTTACATTTCACTATGAACTAATTATAACAATAGGACTTTCTTCAGCAATAAAAATTTCATCTGTCTTTACATTTCACTATGAACTAATTATAACGTGGGAGTAGGCGGTGGCTTACTCTCTTTTGTTTTCTTTACATTTCACTATGAACTAATTATAACCTAGTAGGCAAAAATAACTCCAAAGAAAAACTCCTCTTTACATTTCACTATGAACTAATTATAACTGCAAGCCACCAGAGATTTATGCTTTAAGAAAGCTTTACATTTCACTATGAACTAATTATAACTATTTGCAATATTGCTATAAGTTGCGACTTATAACTTTACATTTCACTATGAACTAATTATAACAGCTTTTTGGCTTATTTTAGAGTATTTTGAATTTAACTTTACATTTCACTATGAACTAATTATAACAATAGGACTTTCTTCAGCAATAAAAATTTCATCTGTCTTTACATTTCACTATGAACTAATTATAACTACAAACAAGCCTATTGATGATAACAACCACTTGCTTTACATTTCACTATGAACTAATTATAACAATTGTTATAGCAAACAATCCTTGTTTAAGGTGGACTTTACATTTCACTATGAACTAATTATAACCATCTGCTTTGTTATAAGCATTTAGCAGAGCATTAACTTTACATTTCACTATGAACTAATTATAACCAGTTTATGACTTCAAGCAAGGAATTTACTGCAACTACTTTACATTTCACTATGAACTAATTATAACTTGCTTCTTTGTTAAATGAAATGCTTGGAACACCAAGCTTTACATTTCACTATGAACTAATTATAACGGGCAGAAAGTACAACCTTAAAAGCTGTTTATACAACTTTACATTTCACTATGAACTAATTATAACTCCGCCAAATTGTCCATTTTGCTCCCTTATCTGTACTTTACATTTCACTATGAACTAATTATAACTACTTATTTTCAAAGTCCACCAGGTTTTTAAAACCCTTTACATTTCACTATGAACTAATTATAACCAAAGGGAAGTTGTTAATAATATTGTTAATATATTGTCTTTACATTTCACTATGAACTAATTATAACATACTAAAACCTATATATTTTTTAAAATAAGTTAGCTTTACATTTCACTATGAACTAATTATAACGGAATTATTTAATTTTACAAGTATCTTTATAATGTCTTTACATTTCACTATGAACTAATTATAACCAAAATACATTGAAATTATTTTATGTTTAATACACTTTACATTTCACTATGAACTAATTATAACACTATAAAGTAATTTATAGTTTGTACCCCGTAAATTCTTTACATTTCACTATGAACTAATTATAACTCTAACAATCGAATATGAACGGTGTAAAGTTTATGCTTTACATTTCACTATGAACTAATTATAACCCTCACCTCTGCTAATCCCACAATTCTACTTCTATCCCTTTACATTTCACTATGAACTAATTATAACTGTTGTTCAGCAGGAGAGCAGCGACCACTACCTAACTTTACATTTCACTATGAACTAATTATAACCAAGTCCCATATAGGCATTAGCTAATTCAAGAGCAGCTTTACATTTCACTATGAACTAATTATAACTCAGAGCATAGCTTCTTAACAAACTTCATAAAAACCTTTACATTTCACTATGAACTAATTATAACTCTTTTAATCTCCATTCTTATCACTCCTTTACTTCCTTTACATTTCACTATGAACTAATTATAACCACCAAGGGTTAGGACAGATTTTGCCTGTCACTTGGCTTTACATTTCACTATGAACTAATTATAACGCGTGATGAAGCATTTAACAAACCTTTGTTTTATAACTTTACATTTCACTATGAACTAATTATAACCTCGATTTCCATTATATCAGTCAATAAGCCACTTTGCAAGCCCTATTTTGTCTATCTTTTTAAAATTACCTAAATAGTATAAATATAATTCTATCTTAAAATTCATAAAACACCTATAAGCCTTTTTATTATTGAACTGTCGATACCCCCTATTTTTAACACTACCATAGGTCGACAATTAAATAAAGTTATCTGTTGCATCATCATTTTTACCCCACATTTCCTTTTTCATCCATCTATTGCTACGGCTCTTAAATAAAATTACCGAATCCAAATCTTTTCTAATCCATTCACTTAATTCTTTATTTAATTTCAATATTTGCACTTCTGACAATTCGCCCTCAAACACAGAATTTTGGATATGTGTTAAATACTTTTTACATATCTTAAAAACTTTATTTAATACTTTTTCTCCGCCCTCTTCTCCTGATATATCATAAACTAAAATTACATACATACTATCACCACCAAATCTTAAAAGGCTTGTACTCTTTCTCTCCAATTAAATGTTTAATAAGCTTATAACACTCTAATCTTATTAAATATTGGTAAGATACATCCCTATTTAACTCTTTATGTTTGATAGTTGTTTGCATTCTCGAATCTAGCTCTCTTGCTATTATTTGAGATGCCTCTTTTTTCAAATGGAGAAAATTTAAAGATTCTGTAAAACTGCATTCATTAATTTGATTTTTATTTAATAATGAAAATATTAATCTATCTCCCAATAACGGTTTAAATATTTCAGATATATCTAAAGCCAAAGAAAATCTTCTAGTCCCTGGCTCATGTAAAAAACTTACTGTAGGATTTAGTTGAGTTTTATAAATTTCACTTAGAACTCTTGTATAAATCATTGTATTTACAAAAGAAATCAAAGTATTTATCATATTGTCTGGCGGATTTTTCACTCTCTTTTCAAAATTTATATTTTGATTTACTATTGTATTCCAACTTTTATAATAAATTTTTCTAATGTTTCCCTCATATCCCATTAGTTCTGTAACACTTTTCGACTTATAAATATTCTTTCTTATATTATCAATATCATCTAGCGTACTCTGTAAATCTTTTCCCCTTGCATTATAATATCTGACATTTCTATATATATTGTCAGCTGCACCATCTATAAATTTTTGAGCAATCTTTAATCTTTTATCTGAATCAGTATAATGATTAACCTGATTAACTAACAACTCTCCCGAGATTATGCTTTCTTTAGGATAAAAACTTCCTATGTAATAATCATAATAATTATAACAATGCACCATAATACCATTTTGAGATAATATATTAAGAAAACTGGTATTAAACTCCATCTGTGTCATAATATTTATTTCACCAACAGTTTCTATAGGTATATCTTTTTTATTTCCTGCTGTATCAATAAACCTAATAGTATTATCGTGTCTTTGTAATGTTCCCTCATTATAAACAAATAAACTTTTTTTCATATTTACACCCCCTAAATATAACACAAATCATAAAACGCACAATTCTTGCATATTTTTTTATTATCCTCTTTTGGTGCAATATCTTTATTTACTATATTTTCAATATCAATCAATATTTCATCTATTTTTTGTTTATCCTCTTCCTTTAATTCAACATCAATATTTTTCTTTAAAAGGGGATAATCTATTTTAGCCTTAACATTAACATCTCGCTTACTTAAATAATAAAGATAATACTTAACTTGCAGTATACTTGCTTCCTCAATTTTCTTACTCTTTTTTACTTCGTGTAAAATCCCTTTTTCCTTTATAAAATCAATATTAATTACATTGTCAATATTGATATGCTTTTCATCCCTACTATAACTGTTTTCATCAATAAATTTACCTATTGCAACATTTTCATTATTCTGTTCCATGTTTATATTATGGTAGTAGTACCACAATTTTCTTTTGCACACCTCATAGTAGTATACCATAATCCCTGTAATATCCTTCTCCATAACATCCTCTCCTTACCAGAATGTAGCGTAGTTTTGAATCTTTCTATCAGCCTTAAATCCAATTTTTGAGTCATATTTACAATCTAAAACCCAATAATAATGTCGATCATTTATTTTGATATCTTTACATCTCTTTGTTCTATCGAAATCATAATAAGGTATAGAAACAACATTTTCACTTAATTCTTCTAAGAGTTTTATTCTTTCCACCCTATCTTTTTCATTTTCAATCTGTTTTATAATAGATTCGTATCTTTCCTCATTTTCATAATATAAATCCTTTGGAATTATATCTACAGACATTATATGTCTAACCTCAATTTCACTTATATCCAACACATACGCATTCATATTTTTTATTCTTCCATAGTATTTATAATACTCTTCAAAAAATTCACTATTTCTAACTTTATCAGTTGTGAAAAATGTGTTTATTAAATTTAATTTATCACTTTCGCTTATAACCCCATCTACTTCTGAAATAGCTTCTTTAGACAAGTTGTACATTGTTCTATCTATAAAGCCTCTACTACCATTTGATATTAAGTTGCTGTCTATTTTTGTATATACAAAACAATTAGTTTCATCTATAGGCTTTTTACCTTTTCTATTGCATCTACCCATTCTTTGGAAAAGTGAATTTAAGTCTTGAAGCTCTGTAAATAAGTAATCAAAGTCAATATCAAGACTTGCTTCGACTACTGAAGTAGTAATCCAAATTTCATTTTCTCCACCTTCGTTTTTACCTGTTTTTATAATATGATTTTCTTTTTCTGCTCTATCCTTTTTAGTAAATCTTGTATGGAAAATATGTACATTATCCACTTTAAATTTTTTTACAATTTCATCATACATTGCTTGAGCTTTTCTAATTGTGTTACATATTACAAGTATTTTATTAGGTTTATTATCATTTGTATTTGCACAATGTTTAGCTACAATATCCTTAGCACTTATTTCATTATTTATAACCTTTACATTATGTCTTTTAACACTATCGTCAATAAATTCCTTATATTTAAACTTATCACCTAACAAATCTCTTATAAATGGAGGAAGTGTAGCTGTAATTATTGCAACTTTTCCACCCATTTCTGTTATCATTTCTATACCACGAATAAGATAAGCCAACAACTCTGGACCATACATCTGTATTTCATCAATAACAATTTTTGAATATGAGAATGTAGTTAACTTCATTTCATAACCATTATACTTAAATACAAAATCAAAAAGCTGGTCCATTGTAGTAACAGTCAATGGCATTGATAATTTTTTACCTCTGTCGTTGTATTCCTTTGGGTCATCAATTTCAGGATGTTTCTTTATAACATAGTTAAGACTTTCAGAATGTAAAATAGACAATTTTTCTTTTACATCATTTTTTAAAATATCTTCTTTTATTCTGTCATACATAGCATTTATAGCTGTCTTTAAAGGTAAAACAAAAAATCCTTTATGATTTCCAATCCATCTAAGTCCACCCTCTGTTTTTCCCATACCTGTTTGTGCTACAACTATAATGTTTTCATCGGAATTTTCATAACAATAATTTTGCATTTCTTTCCAATCTGCATTTGGATTGTCAACACGCCAACTATTTTTTAAATCTTCCAAACTATTATCTAAGAAATCATTCTTAAATTCAACCTCACATTCAGCACTTGCACAGTAATCACATTTATGAAGAAAACCTTTAAGCAAAATACTTTCTCTTTCTTCCATTATTTTTGTTTTTACTAACTTACTTAAAACAGAATTTTTAACTTTATATATTTCAAAATTTTCAAGTAATTTATATATTAAATCTCTTTTTTTTCTAAAAACTTCATCTACATCACAATAATTGTGATGATATGCTACCGCAAAAAATACTTTCAAATAATCGTTAAAATCATCAAATTCATCACTATTTATAAAAAATGTAGATAATACATTATGAGCAATCTCAATATCTTTATCAAATTTTATCCATTTTATACTACTTACTCTTTTCTGAAATTCAGGATTTACTTTTCCGTAATCATGATATTTACAAGCTATGTAAATAAGAGTTTTTAAATGCTCTGTTTCCACATACCCCAAATTCACCAAGACCTCCAGACAATGCTGGAGGTCATTAATGTGTTGGGCTATGGTTTTATTTCCTTTTGCTAAATATTTATCCAAATCCATAGCTACACCCCTCAAATTAAATTAACAATATACTCGCCATCATAAAAAACATTGTGTTCTTTACTACATTCCTCTATATAATATTCTGATGTATAGATAACTCTTTTCTTTTCAAAAATCCTTTTTCCATTTTCAATTTTATAAAGTTTATTTAAAGAATATTTAGTTCCTACTATAGCTTGTCCTTTTTTTGTCTTAGTATATACTATATCATCTCTGACTGTATCTATACCCAAATATGATGAATATTCACTTCTTATTTCGTCTTCTGGAAGTTCATCATACAATTCAACAAACTCTGCATCAGTTACATTTACAAAATCTTCACTTCTACCTATGGACTTGATATTATATACATTATTATAAATATCGTTCAATGTATCTTCATCTGCGCTAATATGTATAATAAGCTCAATACCATACAAAATTTCATAAAACTTTAAAGATGTAGTCAAAGACCTAAACTTAGATACTGGTAATGTATAGTTATTAAGTTCGTAATCTTTGACCCTTTTATTTAATTCTTTTTCAAGCCCCTTAACTCTATTTTCGCGACGCAAAGCAAAATTATATTCATCAGAACCTTTTTCTGACTTTTTCTTCAAATCTGCATATTTAGCTTTACTTTTTTTCAACTTATCAAGAACAGCTTTAAGTCTATTTTTCTTAAAATCGCTAATTTCATCATTTAAGTTTTTTAAACTTCTGTATTCTTCTAAAAGTTCTTCATTTTCAACATTAATAGTTATTCCCTTTCTAAAACTATTCCCCTGTGTTTTCTTTGCACTTGCAACTCTAGTATAGGCCTTTGATAACTTTTCACTATCATTCATTTTTACCAAAATACCTCTATCATCCATAGTAGAGTTTAGAAAACAATAATCTGTATAAGCTTTCTTTCCCATTGACTCAAATTTTCCTTGAATACTAACATCCATAGGATGTGTTTCTGTATAGCCACAAGCGTTGTGTAGAGCACCTATAACTGTAGACATAGGAGGTAACGGATAAGTCATTTTATTAGTAACCGTTTCTTCTCTCCTATAATTGGCACTTGATTGAGTCAACTTAATTCTTAAGCATTTCATTTTCTCACCTACTTCCTGTTAATTATAAAACTAACAACCATAGTAAGCTTTAACATCACTTCTTAAATCATCAAAGAAATCTGAAACACTTATTGGCTTTAACTTTTCTACAATTTCAGATTCATTTTCAAAAGTCATACCTTTTAAAAATCCTACTCTAAAGCCCTTATTAATTTTATCTTTTAAGTCATCTGAAATAATAAGTTTATTAGCCTTTACATTAACTACATTTTCAAAATAATGAGTTTTTCTTTCACTTAAACCACCTACAACAAACAATGGCTCGGCATTGTCTAAATTTCCTCTTACAACAAGTGAAAGATTCTCAACAGCATCAATTAATGAAATAACTCTTTTTGCTTTTTCTTCATTTAATGCTTCTTCTGTATCAAAATTACTATCTTTGCCAATCATAGTAAGGTCAATAGTCATACTATAAACCTTTAAAGACTTGTCATATTCATATTGAAATGGCATAAGACCTACTTCATTACCCTTACCTGTTCCCTCTTGAACACTTATACCAAGAGCTTTAGCTCTATTAGTCGCTAAATATAAATTGTTATGGAAACGAGTTTCATTTACAAATTCATCACAAGAAATAGCATCTGTTAAGTAAAAAGAACTGTTTCGTACATATGTAGTTCCCTTTGTACTTAAATATCCACCTTCTAAAGCTCTTGTTGTTGCCGCTGTAACTTCGTCGTTAACAAGTTTCTGAGCAGCACCATCAACCTGTGTTTGTAAATCATCATACATGCCAGACTGAACCATAATAGCATTTTTAAGGCTTTCTCTACTTCTCATAGAATAAATTTTACCCTTTTTAAACACTTTTTGAACACTTGCAATATTTCCTAAATTTTCAGAATAGTTTGATGTCATATTAGCTACAACAGTTAAAGTTAAAGAATTTTTACTCATAATTTATTCCTCCTCATTTTTACCTTCTGTTTCTTTATTTTTCTCATCTTTACCAGCAGCAAGTCCATTTACAAAAGCATATGCTATATCTTCATTTTCCTCAAAATCCACAAAAAGATTATAGGCAAAATCCAATTCCATATTTAAGTAATTAGCCATCTGCATTAATATATCACAATACCTCTTATAGTCTTTAAAAACTAAGGCACTTGTAAGTTTTGTTCGATAAGATTTTAACTTATTTGAATTGTTACCACTCATTAAGCTATTTTTTGTAATGTGAAAAGCACAATATTTTGCTGAATTAATACACTTTTCCTTTTCTTCGTACATGTCCACCCCTCCTGTTATCATCACATTGACCTTTATTAATTTATCAATTAAAAAACTATACTTTAAAGAGTCACTTGCATTATCATCTTTTAATAATATTTGTATAATATCCGTAACATTTGTCATATTCAAAACGGCATCTATAACCTTATCTTGAATATCTATATAGTAATTATCATTTACTTTATATTTTCTCGCAAAGTAAGAGTAGTCCTGTATCTTTTTCTTTATACATTGAAAAACTTCTATACTTTCTTTTCTTATATAAAGTGTTTCAAAGTAATCATTTTCTCTTTTTTTAGTAATTACTTCAACATCATAGTCAATATAATCGCTACTTTCAACAATCATATTAAATAGTACATTCTTCGCACTTAAAGCACGATTATTGTCATTTTCCTTTTCTTTTTTGTCTAATTCCATAGCAAGTACATTATTCGTAGTTTCAAGATTTTTAATACTTGAATTATTATTTATAAATACTGCATCACTACCCATTACAAATCCAAAAGGAATAAAATCAAATACGACATCATCTTCCGCAACAAATGTAGAAGTATTGAAATTATAACCAACTGATTTACCTTTTTTAGGCATATCAATACAATAACCTAAAACTCTACAATTTTCTTTTTTCTCACTAAAAAGAGAATTTGTATTGTTATAATTTCTATAAAGATTTGTCTTGTTTCTAAAAGTTTCTCTTATTATTTCTTGTCTGTTTGCATTTATTAGGTCTAGTATTTCAGACTTATTTTCGCCATTAAATTTATTTTTTGAAAAATATTTCTTTAATGTCGTATTTCCCAAAAGTCTTTCATTAATGATTTTAATTTCATCTTCTGTAAACTCATTTTTATCTCTTATTGCATTTTCTACAAAAACATGGTGCATATCCTTTTTAAATGAATTTTCTGCAAAGCCTAAAAATAATTCTTCTGTTATATCCTCAATATTGTAGTAAATATAATCTTCATCATAATCGAATTTTAAGTCAAAACCCTTTATTTGAGCATACTCATAAAATTTAACAAGACCTAATATAGCTGCTGAATATCGCCAATCAATACATTCTGTTCTTGTACTATATTCAACACCATTTTTTTCATACATAAAAAACCTCCTCTCCCTTCTATATATTTTTCTGTGCAATTAAATCAATCATTCCAAAACCAATAGAACGATGAGCCAAAATACCTGCCTGATAAAAATATTGAAGTATATAAGGTTTAGCACTAATTTCGATAAAACCAGTATTAGCATCAATATAAGCCCCATAATTATATACAACATTTTTATTACAGTTAATCGCCTTTGCACTTATTTCATTAACATCACTTTGACTAAAACCTGCTAATACAGCTTGTCTTTTAAGTCCTTCTGTCAATTCAAAATCAAATTCATCATTGAAAGAAGTATAATATTTATCTGTATTATCTTCCCTGTTATGTTCTCTAACAACTATTGGAGCACCTGTAACAGTTTTGAATATACAACTGTTTTTATCAATAATCTTTTGATTAAATTGTTTTATTGATAATAGATGTATAGCATTACCATTATCCAAAGGCAAACTCTTGTTTAATAATTTTAAAAAAGCCGAATACATAAAATAGCCTGTATTTTCTCTGTCATATGTAGAGAAAATCATTTTTATTTCATTTTTTCCAAGTTTAATACCCTCTCCTGAAAATTCAGGCTTATTAAATATTACACTCCAAGTAAAGTCCTTTTGCTTTGTATCTTTATAAAACTTTTCAAAAAGCTGACCGTCCATATATCTGGATAGAGCGTTTTTAATAATACTGGCAAAAATTCTTCTATAATCCTTTGTTGGGATTTCTGGCTTGTCTAATGAAAAAGTTAATTGAAATTTCATTTTATCACCTCCATCTTATATTTTATGAATACATAATAGCACCAATATGTTAATTTGTCAACCACTAATATATATTCAAGCAAAAAATTTGCTTTTAATCTTAAAATATGTTATCATATTACTTGTTAAATTAGTCCAGGATAAAGTATTTTCTTACTTTGTCATTATGGAATGTAAATCTAATTTATATCCAAACTAATAATTTGTCCATATTGGAAAAAGTAGGCCGTTGCATATCATGCAACGGCTTATTTTTTGTATAAATAACTTAAATTATCCTATTTAACTTATATCTAATTCAAATATATCACTCTTTATGTACAATAATCAGGTCTATTGCTGATATACTAGAATACTTCTATAAAAAATTTTATAAGTTATTTTTCACTTTGAACTAATTAATATTTTTGTGTATAGCTTTTATTGCTTTACACAATAATTTACATTTCACTCTGAACTAATCATTATCCTTACATATAATAACCCATTTAAACTCAATACCAAATTACACTTTTTTGTCTATGTTAAAAAATCCTTCTTATAAAAAATAAACTCATATAATCTTATTGTTAAACTTATCCTTTTATTTAAAACAATTATTATTCTGTCTATCCAATAGGTTTTATGCACTATCAAAAGTTAACAGATTTTCATAATCTATAATTTATTATAACTCTATTTATTATTTATTGTCAATATATGTAATATTATAAAACATATTAATAGATTGATATAATTTGTCGAATTATGTCAAATTAACGCACCTAATTGTTTTGTAGCACAAAAAAGGTGCGAACCCACACAGGAATTCGCACCTTTTTAATAGTTAATCGGAAAGACAAATCCGACGGATTGACACATCAATCCACAAACTAAATTCGTTAATTTGTTCTAAATATTAAACTAAGCTATTACTTAAAACATCATTCATCTGTTCTGCAAGAACAAACTCAATATTTTCCTTACCATACTCTGGAATTTCTTCAAGGTCAGGAGCATTTTCTACAGGAATAATAATCTTCTTTACGCCTGCTCTCTTTGCTGCAAGAACCTTTTCCTTTAAACCACCAATAGGCATTACCTTGCCTCTAATGCTTATTTCGCCTGTCATAGCAATATCAGAACGCACAGGCACATTCTTCATAGCAGAAACCATAGCAGTTGCCATTGTTATACCAGCTGATGGACCATCTTTTGGAGTCGCACCCTCTGGAATATGAATATGGACATCAGTATGTTCAAAATCTATATCCACACCAAGTTCTTCTGCATTTGCTCTAATATAACTTAAAGCAGCATTATAACTTTCTTCCATAACCTTACCGACATTACCGGTAATCTTGAAGTTACCCTTACCTTTGAGAATATTAACTTCTACACTAAGAGTACAACCACCTACACTTGTCCAAGCAAGTCCTCTACAAATACCAACTTCATCCTTGGCATTTATAGTTTCTGGTTTAAATCTTCTTCTACCGAGATAATCTGTAATATTCTTCTTAGTAATTGTCACAAGTTTAGTTGAATGTATTCTTTCCTTTACTACCTTTCGGCATACAGCACCAACTAATCTCTCTAAACTTCTTACACCAGCCTCACGAGTATAACTCTCAATCATATCAGCTACAGCATCTTTCTTAAATCTAAGCTGAGATTTTGTAAGACCATTTGCTTTTAACTGCTTTGGAATAAGGAATTCCTCTGCAATATGCTGTTTTTCTTCTGCTGTATAGCTAGAAAGTTCAACAATTTCCAATCTATCTCTAAGTGGACCAGGAATTGTATCAAGGCTATTAGCTGTACAAATAAAGAGAACCTTGCTTAAATCATAAGGCATTTCAAGATAATTATCTCTAAAGTTTACATTCTGCTCTGCATCTAATACTTCAAGGAATGCAGCAGCAGGGTCGCCCTTATAATCCTTACCAATTTTATCTATTTCATCTAAAAGAATAAGTGGATTTGATGCACCAGCCTGACGCATAGCAGCTATAATTCTACCAGGCATTGCACCTAAATAAGTTCTTCTATGACCTCTGATTTCGGCCTCATCACTTATACCACCTAAACTCATTCTTACATACTCTCTGCCTAATGCTCTAGCCATTGACTTTGCAATAGAAGTTTTACCTACACCAGGAGGTCCTACAAGGCAAAGGATAGGAGCATTGATATTATCTGTTGCTGCCTTTACAGCAAGAAATTCTACAATTCTTTCCTTAACCTTTTCAAGTCCATAATGGTCTTTATTAAGTATTCTTTCAGCTTTCTTTAAATCCTTGCTTTCTTTTGAATAAATTCCCCAAGGAAGTGATAACACATTGTCAATATAGTCCCTAATAACAGAACCTTCCTGTGCACCCTGCTGACTTCTTTTAAGTCTTTCAAATTCCTTTTCAAGTTTGTCAACAGCGTACTGTGGCATATTGAGCTTTTTCATTTTTTCTCTGTAGCCATTAATTTCTTCGCCTACGCCACTTTTATCGCCCAATTCTTCATTAATAGCCTTTAATTCTTCTCTAAGGAAGTATTCTTTCTGAGCTTCTTCCATATTGGCTCTAGCTCTGTTCATTATTTCGTTCTTTACATTAGCTCTTTCTATTTCCTTTTCCATAAAGGCAATAGTAACTACTGTTCTTTCGTAAATATCAGTTTCTTCTAATATTTTACGCTTGTCATCAAAGGCCCTAACAACCTTATCACCTAAAACATCACAAAGCTGACCAACATCTTCAGCCTCTTTTACTAACTTTGAAGTCAAAGGCTGAACAGGTATTTCTGCTCTAAAGTTATTAAATAAATCCATTAATATATCCTTAGACACATCAGCTCTTTCAACATCACTATTTATTTCAGTAATAGAGTCCACCTGACATAATGTAAAATCAGAATGTTTCTGAATACTGTTTATAAAGCCTCTTTCACTTGTGGAAACAGTAATCTTCAACACACCATCAAGGATACGCATAGCACCCTCAATTTTACCTACTACACCTATTCTATATATATTGCCTTCAACAATGCCCTCGTCAAATTTTTTAGCATTGGCAATAAGTATTTTATTATCCATACCTAAGGCAGCTTTTACTCCCTCTATGAGGGATTCTTGCTCAACACTAAAGGTATATTTACTATTTGGAAATGGCACAACACCGTCTATTAACAGTATTGGCATAAATCTACTGTTGTTATCCATACACAAACACCTCATTTAATATTCAAGCCATTATACCACGAAAAAAGCTGTCTTTCAACATATACTAATTTCTAAATTATTTGCTTTCTGCTAAAAGTTCCATAATTTTGTTACTTCTAGCTACAAAAGCTGTCATTGCCTCCATTGATAATGGCTTGTGACTCATTATAGCAAGGTCATAAATCTGCTTACAAAGCATCTTTGTTTCCTCGCCTTTATTACTATCATTCTTTAAATCCAATAAAAGCTGAACAACTTTGTTGTTTGAATTAAGCACAAGTGTTTCATCCTTTGTGCTATCAAAACTATTTTCCATACCATACATTTTGCTCATTTCCTGCATTCTTCTTGCTTGTTCATCAAGCTCAATCATACCAGAAACATCTTCGCTCTTTAACGCTTCAACTTTTATCTTTATATTATCATTTTCAAGATTAGCCTTGAAAAGTTCTTCAAGAGCAGTTGTATCAAGCTTTACACTTTCCTCGCCCTTTAAAATTTCAGATACATCTGAATCTATTCTAGCAAACTTAGTACCACCACAATTAGCCTCTAAGAAACCTACATAAGGTACATCAAGTCTTGTATCAAGTACAACAGCCTCAACACCATTATCCTTAAACAACTTAATATACTGTGCCTGTTGCTGTTTATCATTTACATAGAATACCTTTGAACTATCCTTAGCCTTAGCCTTATATTCATCAAGAGTTTCATATTCTCCATCAGTATTTACAAATAAGAGGCTATCCTTTACCTTGTCATAGAAATCGTGTTCTCTCATACAACCATACTTAATAAATGGGCTAATATCATTCCAGAAACTTTCATACTGTTTTCTGTCTTTCTTGAACATAGAATTAAGCTTGTCAGCTACTTTCTTTGTAATATACTTGCTCATTTTTGTAACATAACCGTCATTCTGTAAGAAACTACGGCTTACATTAAGTGGTAAGTCTGGGCAGTCAATAGTACCCTTTAATAAAAGTAAGAACTCAGGAATAACTTCCTTGAGGTTATCGGCAATAAATACCTGATTGTTATACAACTTAACCTGACCTTCTACTGAATCAAGCTCATGCTTTAACTTAGGGAAGTATAAAATACCCTTTAATCTAAATGGATAATCCATACTTAAATGAATCCAGAAAAGTGGGTCATTAAAGTCAGTAAATACTTTGTGGTAGAAACTAATATATTCTTCGTCAGTACATTCACTAGGTTTCTTGAGCCAAAGTGGAGTAGTATCGTTTACAGGCTTTGGAGCTTCTTCTACTGGAGCAGTATCTGGATTTTCGGCAAGCTTCTTTGCTCTTTCTTCTTCTGCTTTCTTTACTTCTTCTACATCTTCAAAGTAAATTTCAGTAGGCATAAAGTAACAATACTTAGCTAAAATTTCTTTTAACTTCCAAGAATTTAAAAATTCCTTGCCTTCTTCTCCTACATGGAGTGTAATAATTGTACCTCTTGTTGGCTTTTTACCCTCGCCAATTTCATATTCAATACCGCCGTCACAAACCCATTTAACAGCCTTAGCATCTTTCTTGTAGCTTAAAGTATCAATTTCAACTTTATCAGCAACCATAAATGCTGAATAAAAACCAAGACCAAAGTGACCAATAATATCATTACCGTTTTCAAACTGGTCCTGATACTTGCTTATGAAGTCTGTTGCCCCTGAAAAGGCAATCTGAGTAATATATTCTTTGACTTCATCTTCAGTCATACCAATACCATTATCCTCTATTTCAATTAAGCTGTTTTTCTCATCAAGTCTAACAGTAACCTTATATGGACTATTGCTTTCTTCAGCCTCGCCCATAGAAACTAATTTCTTATACTTAGCAATAGCATCACAACCATTACTTACAAGTTCTCTAAGAAAAATATCTGTATCAGAATAAAGCCACTTTTTTATAATTGGAAAAATATTTTCGCTGTTAATTGATAAATTACCTTTTTGCATTTTATAAACATCTCCTAAAAGTATATCATTCTAAAATCTTCTACTATAATAATATTATAGTTACTGCACTATAAAATGTCAAGATTTTTTTAGCACTCATTTAATGTGAGTGCTAACAATTAATAATTTTGTAATAAATATTGACTCGTTTATATCCTTTTTATTGTATGATTTGTATATATTACACAATATTTTCCTATTTTTACCCCTTTTTATTGACACTTTTTATGGTATATGTTAGACTTATTTACAGGATATTAAATATCTTTAAATTTTATCAAAAAAAGGAGGTTGTATATTATGAAAAAGAAATTAAAAATGACATTTGCAGTTTCTCTCCTCGTTCCAACTATGGCTGTACCTAGCTTTGGTGCTACTTTGGGCGATGTAAACAACGATGGACAAATAACAGCTGATGACTCTTCCGCAGCACTTCAAATTTGTTTAACTGGTATTGTTCCTGAAAATTGTTTATTTGAAATGGCCGATGTAAACGGTGATGGTATTGTTGATTCCAGAGATTCAACACACATCTTACAGAAAGCCCTTGATAACAACTATGAATTTAATAAGGGTGAAACAAGTAATGTTATTACAGTAAATGGTTCACTTTCACAAGATGACCCTGCTAATAATACATATGCTACTATTGAAGCAGCCTATGAAGCAGCTCCTGCTGGTACCGCTGAAAATCCTACTATAATTTCAATTATGCCTGGTGTATATAAACTCAACGGCGATGAAACAAAGAACGGTCTTTCTATTACTAAGGACTATCTTACATTTGTAGGTCTTTCTGATGACCCTAACGATGTAGTTATTGCTGATAACAGAGGTAATAATCAAGGTGCATCCGGTAATTATAACAGTGCTACCGTTGTTTCTAACTGTACAGGTCTTACATTAAAGAATATATCTATCTATAATTACTGTAACATAGATGTACCATACGCAAAAGACCCATCTCAGGCTCTTACAAAGCGTTCAGACCTTGAAACTCAAGCCTTTGCTTATTTTGGTGGTGGCGATAAGCACTACTATGATAATTGTCAATTTATTTCAATACTTGATACATTTGAAAACGATGTAAAGCGTGGATACTATAAGAATTGCTATATTCAGGGTACTAACGACTTTATTATGGGTTGGGGTGGCATACAGGTATTAGACGGCTGTACTATTAATTCCCTCAGCAACCACATTGTTGGTGGTGGTGAAAAATTCCTTTTCAAAGATTGTACATTCCAGCTTAATAAACCTGAAGGTACTTTACCTACTTACCTTTGCAAAGGTTGGGCTGATATTACTCTTTTAGATTGTCAAATTCCAACTGATAAGGGTACATACCAGTGGACACCTAGTCTTCCTGGACAGTATACATTCCAATATCGTAATTTAACTGACTCTACTGGAGCAAAAGCAAATATTGTAGATGATAGCTGTGCTATTGAACTTACAGAAGAACAGGCTGATGCCTATAATCTTTGGAATGTTCTTCGTGGCAACGATGATTGGGACCCTGCAAATTGCAAAACTCAGTATGAAAACAAAGGTAATGAACCTATGCGAGTAGTTACTAATGATGCTATTACTGTAAAAACTGGTGAAGCAGCTGGTACAATTACAGCCTCTGTTTATCCTGCCAGAGCAAACCAGAATGTAACATTTACTGCTGAAGGTGATGTTACTATTGAACAAAACGGAAATAAATGTACAGTAACTGCTAATAATCACACTCTTAATCCAACTACGGCTATTGTTACAGCAACAGCCTCTAATGGTATTAAGAATAAAACTGTAGTAACTGTTGAACCAAAAATAGAAGATGCTCCTACATTTACTAAAGAACCTACTGTAAATGTTAGCAACGGCACTATAAATGTAGATTACGCTCTTGATTTAGGCGTAGCAAGTAAAGATACTTCACTTATTACTTGGTATAGATGCGACGATGCAGAAGGTAATGGTGCTATTGCTATTGCTGACTCTAAGATGGATACTCCTACTAAGTCATATACTCTTTGTGAGGGTGATATTGGCAAGTATATTAAAATGGTAATTGCTCCAGATAGCGAACTTAGTAAAGTTGGAGATACTGTTACTGTAATGTATACAACTCCAATTACTGCTGATGATGTTACTTCTGCAAATATTAATACTAACTTCCAGAGTGTTCCTACTCACCCACCTTTTATTACAACTGATGTATTAAATTCTGTACTTGAAGACGGTGCAACTCCTTACAGAACTCTCTTAGAAAAGAGTATTCCTAATACTGTAAAGGGTAAGTGGAACTTTATTGGTGATTGGTACTATAACTATGGTTCTGGTACATACGCATCTAATGTAAAGGGTGCTATTACTGGTACTAGATACTGTCGTGCTATTTACGCTCAGCCAACTAATGACTATGGCGATATGTCTGCTGTTGTAGACTTAACTCCAGAAAAAACTGCTGGTCAAGGTTTTGGTAGTGCTGGTCAGTACGAAGAATTATTAATTAAGTATGACCCAGATACTCAGACTGGCTGTGGTATTCAATATATGAGAAGTAAATCTATGACAAACACTATTGAATTCCAGCTTATGGAGTATAAAGATGGTGTTGGTACTCCAATAGGAGATATGCAATATATTCAAGCTGGTTTCAGAGATAGATGTAGAGTTACTCTTGATTTAACTGGTACTACACTTACTGCCAATGTTTCTAGTCAGTATGTTGACGCTTTAACAGGCGAAGGTGTAACACCTATTACACTTACTGGTACAATTACAAATGTTACTAACTTTGGCGGCTTTGAAATTTATCATCAAGGCTCTACAGGTGGTAGATATGTATTTGAAAATGTATCTTTAAACTATGGTGACAGAACTAAATAATTTCTAAAAGAAAAGTCCTTGGAAATAAATTTTTTCAAGGACTTTCTTTTTATTCATTTTGATTATTCCAGTATTCTAATAACTGATTTTTAACCTTTTTTATTGTATTTATGCTTATAGGTAAACTTTGCATATTTTTCATCATTAAGTTATAGCCCTCAACATATTTTGTATTTTTCATATTTACAATAGTACCTTTATTTATGAAAATAAAATCTTCTGACTTTACATTATCCATAAAAGTATGTAAATGCTTTCTTTCTCTCTTAACTTCTCCATTTTTCATATGATAACTTATGTACTTAGCCCTATAATCAATATACATAATATCTGACAATAAAATCTTATCTTTTTTAACATTAGACATTTCATAGAAATCTTTATCTTGGCTTAACTCATTTACATATTCTTCAATGGTGGATAAAATTTTATCTTTCATATTTTCTTTTGGTATAAACCTAAAAGCCTCTACTTCAAAGGCATTATAAACATAATCCGTATAACTTGTCAAAAAGATAATAACAGGATTTTTTATATGTTCTTTTATAACTTTAGCTAACTCCATACCATCTAAATTTGGCATTTCTATGTCAAGTATAAACAAATCGTAATATTCGCCATTTTTAATTTCTTCAGCCAACTTTGTGCTATCATCAAATAAAGAAATCTCTAAATAAGATAAACTTTTGACTTCATTATAAACTGCTTTTAAAAATATATCTTGGTCATCACAAACTGCTACTTTCATAAATCCTCCAAATTCTAAAAAAAGCCCCTAAATTGAAAACAATTTAAGGACTTTGAGCTATGCCGGTGGCGGGACTCGAACCCGCACGTAGTCACCTACAACAGATTTTGAGTCTGCCTCGTCTGCCAGTTCCGACACACCGGCTCATAACAGATTTATTTTAATATATTTTCATAAATTTGTCAAGATATTTTTAGACTATTCTCCCTTTAAAACAGCCTCTCCACATTTTAAACCATCTGTAGCAGCAGACATTATTCCTCCGGCATAACCACAGCCCTCTCCACAAGGATACAAGCCTTTTATAGATACAGAATTAAAATCTGTATTTCTTACTATTCTAACAGGAGATGATGAACGGCTTTCCACCGCTGTCATAATAGCATTATCCTGTGCAAAACCTTTAATTTGCTTATCAAAAGTCTTTATACCCTCCTGTAAAGCCTCATACATATAATCAGGGAATATATTTTTAAAATCTGATGGCGTAACAGCAGGTTTATAACTAGGTTTAATATCTCCTAATTCTAAAGTCTTTTGTGATTTAAGAAAATCTCCTACTTTCTGAACCGGAGCATTATAGTTTTCTCCACCCTCTACATATGCACTATGTTCAATTTTTCTCTGTAACTCTACGCCACCTAATACATCATCAGTTCCAAAATCCTCTGGTTGTATAGATACCAAAAGTGCAGAATTTGCATTTTTCTTATCTCTTGCGAAATAACTCATACCATTTACAGCTAATCTTTCTTTTTCTGACGATGCTGCTACTACAACACCACCTGGGCACATACAAAATGTGTAAACATTTCTTCCATTAGGCAAATGGGCTACCAATTTATAACTTGCTGGTGGCAAATATTTTGCAAATTTTCCATACTGACTTTCACTAATAAAGTCCTGTTTATGTTCAATTCTCACACCCATAGCAAAAGGCTTTTGTTCCATTTTTATATTCTTTTCCTTTAAAGAATAAAAAGTATCTCTTGCTGAATGTCCTATAGCTAGAATAAGAGAATTAGTTTTTATCTCTTTTTCAACACCATTATTGACATATTTAACTCCAGTTAATGTGCCATTTTCAGAAATCACTTCTGTCATTTTGCTATCAAAGAGTACAGTACCACCTAATCTTATAATTTCTTCCCTTATATTTTTTACAACTTTTATAAGATAATCTGTACCAATATGAGCTTTTGCCTCATAAAGTATTTCTTCCGGTGTCCCAAATTCTACAAATGTTTTTAATATAAAGCTATGACGAAAATCCTTAGTATTAGTAGTCAATTTTCCGTCTGAAAAAGTACCTGCTCCACCTTCTCCAAATTGAACATTAGATTCAGTATCCAGTACCCCTGTTTCAAAGAACTTATCAATATCAGCCTGTCTTTCTTCAACAGCCTTACCTCTTTCAAGTACAATAGGATTTGCTCCCGCTCTAGCCAATAAAAGTGATGCAAACATACCTGCCGGACCAAAGCCAACTACAATAGGAGGATTGATACATTTATTTTCAGGAATTGTGTATAAAACTTCCTTATACTTAGAAACATCTTTTAATTTCAAATATTTATCCTCATTTTCAACATCAAATTTTAAAGAGAATAAATAAAACACATTTTCCTTATCTCTTGCATCAATAGATTTTTTTACAATACTTAAATCTTTAATAGCATTACAAGATACTCTTAATATCTTCCCTACTTTTTTAGCCAAAATCTCTTTATTAACTTTTACATCAGCCTTAATTTTAACATTTGAAATTTTAAGCATATTAACCCTTTCTAAAACTCTCTACAGCACTTCTGCCAGCAAGTCTACCACTACTCCATGCCCATTGTAAGTTGTAGCCACCGCAGTCGCCATAAATATCTAAAACTTCGCCACAAGCATAAAGTCCATCTACAATATAAGATTCCATAGTTCTGTCATTAAAATCTTCTGTAAGTATGCCACCGGCTGTAACCTGTGCATTTGTAAAGCCTTTTGTACCAGTAACCTGAATTTGATAATCTTTAATATATGATGCCATAGCCCATAAAAGCTGATTATCTAACTTGCTAACAGGAAATGACAATTTTTCAATACCTGCTCGTCTAGCAATTAAATTTCCTATTCGCTTATTTAAAAGACCTACAAAATAATTTTCCATAGTCAAGTGACCTAAAGCGTCTTTTCTGCTTTCCAATATGTCAAATATTTCCTTAGGAGAATACTCAACCATAAAATCCAAAGCAATAGTTAAGTTCTTTTTAAAAGCAACTTTTGTGGAAATCTGGAATATAGGTGGACCTGAAAGTCCATAATCTGTAAACAAAACTTCACCATATTCACTGGCAATCTCCCTATCTTTGTGGATAAGTGACACCCCACCAGTAAATTTTATACCTTGTAAACTTTTAACTTCCTTTGGTTCTGTTTTAATTTGCACTAAAGCCGGTGCAGTATTAGTCATACTATGCCCTAAGTTTTTGAGCAAATCAAAAGCTGAACCGTCAGAGCCAAGAGCTGGTTGTGCACAGCCACCACCGGCAACTATAACTCTATCTCCTCTTACAACTTCTCCATCTTTTGATGTAATTTTAAAAGACTTCTTATTTCTTGAAATATCGGCAACATAGAAACCTGTTTTTATTTCTATACCAAGTCTAGCAATTTCATTTCTTAAAGCATCAGAAATTGCACTTGCCTGTTCGGAAAACGGATATAACTTTCCCTCATTTTCCTCTTTTGGAAAAACTCCCATTTGATTAAAAAAGTTTACCGTATCATTTACGGTAAACTCCTTTAAACTATAGGCTGTGAAACTGCTGTCTTTTCCATAATAATTTTTAACAGAGGCATTGAGATTGCTATAATTGCATCTACCATTGCCTGTGGCAAGAATTTTCTTACCTACTCTGTCCAGTCTTTCTAATATTAAAATTTCAACTTTTTCATCAGTGTGTGCTGCCTCAATAGCCGCAGCCATTCCGGCAGCACCGCCTCCTATAATAATTATTTTCATTACTCACCTGTACCAATAACAACAACAATATCGTATTCAGAAGCAACTGTTGGGTCTGTAACAACTTCACAGCCATCAAAAGACTTTTTAAGCTGTTGTCCCATACCATCTTCTTTTACATAAATTCTTGTTTTACTTATTTTTTCGCCACTATATGTTCCAATAGAAGATACATTATAGCCTTCCCCTTCAAGTTCCTGCTTAACCTTAGTAGCCATACCATTTGCATAACCACCATTAAGAACCTGAATAGTTAACTCGGCATCATTGTAATTTCCAGCATTTGCCTCTGCATTCTGCTGTGACTCTCTTTCAGCAATTATTTCATTACTTGGTCTTGAGAATATGTCATAAGCAAGTTTATTTGTTTCTTCCTCATCCATAACATATCCGCCTACAAAACCGTACATTGAGCCGATTTCACCCGGTAAAGTATATGTATTTACCTTATTGCTATCAAACTGCTTTAATACGTTTATATACTTTATAGCATCAGTAATCTTCATATCTGTTGTAATATATTTAAAGAAAGTATTAATATAAGCAGATGGATTAGAGAATATAGTATCTGCATTCATAACTTGCTTTAAGAACTCTTTAATAAAGTTCTGCTGTGTTTCAACACGACCTATATCCTGATTGTCATAACCCTTTCTGAATCTTACAAGACCTTCTGCCTGTTTACCATTAAGTTTCTGAGGACCAGCCTTTAAGTGAATTGCAAGGTCCTGACCAGGGTCATCATAGTCCATATCAATTGGAACATTGTACTCAATACCACCAATGGAATCAACAAGATAATCAAATGCCTCAAAACTAACTTTAACATAAAAGTCAATATTAGTATCAAACATAGTATTAAGCTGTTTTTCCAAAAGCTCCATACCATATTTATCGCCACCATAGTGATGAATAGCATTTATCTTCATACCATGCTGTCCAGGTTCAGGGAATTCTTCATTCATCTTATTAAAAGTATCATCATCAACTCTTACAAGAGTATCTCTCGGTACTGAAATAAGATTTAATTCTCCTAAAACCGAATTATAACAACCTACAATAATTGTATCCGTTCTTGTTCCGTCATCATCAACACCGACAATAAGGAAAGTTGTTCTTTCTGGAAGCTTTGGTGTTACCATTTCAGAAATCTTTGTAACCGGTGTTTCCACCATACCGTCATCATCAGGATTATCATTAATGTATGTCCATCCAAAATAGCCGAGAACGGCAACACAATAAAGACCTAAAACAGCTGCCAAAATCATAAAGAATTTAGCCTTTAAAGTTCTCTTTTTCTTAGGTTTGTTAGGCTTATCTTTAGTAGCCTTAACCTTTTCCTTTACAACTTTTGCCTTTTTTTCCTTCTTTTTTCTTCGCCCGCTGTTTCTACTTCTTCTGCGGCTGGGAGTTTCCTCGAAGTCGTAGTCGTCGTAATCGTCATATCTGTTTTTACTCATTTCTTCCTCCTAAATAAGCCTACAAATTATTTGTTTGGCTTAAAAGAACTCTTAAGTGAAACAATACGGTTAAACACAAGATGTTCTTCTGTACAATGCTTGCTATCAGCAACAAAATATCCGTTTCTCATAAACTGGAATCTATCCATAGGCTTAACACCCTTTATAGATGGCTCAATATAAGCCTTTACAGTAGTAAGTGAATTAGGATTCATACTGTATCCGTTTTCTGAATTTTCATCTGGTACTACAAGATTTTCGTATAAGTTTACATCAGCAGTAACAGCAGTTGCTGCATTTACCCAATGAACTGTACCCTTAACTTTTCTTGCTGTAAAATCAAGACCGCTCTTTGTAGCTGGGTCATAAGTACCATGAATTTCAACTACCTTACCGTTTTCGTCTTTTACAAAATCAGTACAAGTAACAAAGTATGCACCCTTTAATCTTACTTCATTACCAACAGCAAATCTAAAGTATTTCTTAGGAGGTTCTTCCATAAAGTCAGAAGCCTCAATATAAAGTTCTCTTGAGAAAGGAACTTCTCTTTTACCCATTTCTTCATTCTTAGGATGATTTTCAACTTCAAGCATTTCAGTCTGACCCTCTGGATAATTTGTAATAACCAACTTAATAGGGTCTAAAACTGCCATAACTACAGGAACTTTTGGCTGTAAATCTTCTCTGATACAATATTCAAGCTGTGCTAAATCAACAACTGAATTAGCCTTTGAAACACCAACCATATTACAGAAATTTCTTATTGATTCTGGAGTATAGCCTCGTCTTCTGATACCAGAAAGTGTTACAAGTCTAGGGTCGTCCCAACCATCAACCTGCTTTGTTTCAACAAGGTTTCTTAAATATCTCTTACCCATAATAGTGTCTGCAAGATTAAGTTTAGCAAACTCTACCTGTCTAGGCTTTGTAGCCTTAGGAAGTGTAATATTATTTACAACCCAGTCATATAAAGGTCTGTGGTCTTCAAATTCCATTGTACAAATAGAATGTGTAATACCTTCAATAGCATCTTCAACAGGATGTGCAAAATCGTACATCGGATAAATGCACCACTTATCTCCTGTAGTATGATGATGTATATGAGCAATTCTGTAAATAACAGGGTCACGCATATTAATATTAGGTGATGCCATATCAATTTTAGCTCTTAAAGTCTTTTCGCCATCTCCAAATTCGCCATTTCTCATTCTCTGGAAAAGGTCAAGGTTTTCTTCAATACTTCTGTTTCTGTAAGGACTTTCCTTACCAGGTTCAGTAAGTGTACCTCTTGCCTGACGAATTTCCTCTGCATTCATATCACAAACGAAGGCAAGACCTTTCTTAATAAGTTCTACGGCAAAATCGTACATCTGTTCAAAGTAGCTTGAAGCAAAAAACAATCTATCTTCCCAATCAAAACCAAGCCACTTAATATCATTTTTAATTGATTCAACAAATTCTGTATCCTCTTTAGCAGGATTTGTATCATCAAATCTTAAATTGCACTTACCACCGTAATATTCTGCTAATCCAAAGTTAAGGCAAACGCTTTTTGCATGACCTATGTGAAGATAGCCATTAGGCTCTGGTGGGAATCGTGTAATTATTTTTGAGCAATCATCGCCTAAATCTTCCTGAATAAGGCTGTGAATAAAATTGCCTGTACCACCTAAGCCATTTTCTTTGTTATTATCTTCCATTATTTTGTCCTCCTAAAAATTCTTAGTTTGGAAATCTCTGTGGCAAAAACCTTTTCCACAGTGGGGACAAACCCCTATTTTCAATATTTCATTCCCTGTTTCCACAGAAAGTGTATAGTCAAGCATTACCTTCGTATGCTCTCCCTTTTCAGGGCAATTATGAAAAGTGTAATAGAAACTTGTTGTTTCCTCAAAGTCCTTTACACCTTGAAAACTTTTTAGTGTTTGAAGTAAATCCAAATATATCACCCACATTTTGCATTACTAATTCATTTATTATAATATATCTTGTTGAAATATGCAAGTTATGTTATTATTAATTGTGAATATTTTTCTAATTTAGGAGATGTAAAAGTGTATAATTTCAATATAGAACCCTCACAAATTAAGCTTTTTATGAACAAATTGCTTATTGAAAATAGCTTTGATGATTTTGAACTAAGAGAATGTACTATTGCAACAAAGGCTACATTTTCAATAGACGGCAAATTTAACAAGGATTGGAACGAAAATGAAAATAAAGTTTTCTGTAACTGGAGTGAAATTCGTCCTCTTACTTTTGAAATTATAAAAGGAAAACAAAAACCCCTTTATATGAAATATGTCTTTGCATATTCTGACGAAAAAGCTCTTACATTCCACCCTAATGCAAAAGCTTGTTTTGTAAATATAGTTTTCAAAAACGATGTTGTAACTGTAAGCACAGGTACAGCACAAATTGAATTTTCAATGAACCACGACCTTGACCAAGTTTGGGATAGTTTTGTGTCTGAGTTTTTCAAGGCTTTAGGTATTACTGAAGTAAAGTAAATTTATTTTTCTTACACTTAACTATACCATCTTTTTGCAGTTTCCCTATTTCAGTTGACAAGGCACTTCTGTCAACTGAAAGATAATCTGCAAGCTGTTGGCGATTAAATGGTATTTCAAAAGTTAGTGAATTATTTTTCATAGACTCTCCAGACAGATATGAAAGCAACTTTTCCCTTATAGTTTTCTTTTTAATATGCTCTATTTTTCTTGTAAAATTCAAATTCTTTTTTGCTAAATTCACAAGCATATTTCTTATTATTTTTCTCTGACAATCTTCACTTTTTATATTTCCCTCAAGTATTTTTTCAACATTA
Source organism: Eubacterium sp. CAG:274 (assembly GCA_000432155.1). GTDB lineage: Bacteria > Bacillota > Clostridia > Lachnospirales > CAG-274 > CAG-274. The sequence continues at coordinate 13,991 of FR888457.1, read as the reverse complement.
AAGAACATTACTTCTGTTTTTTCCAATGCCTCTACACTTATTTCAGCTATACTGTTTTTAAGACAAGCAAAAGTTTCTGCAAAAATATCTCCTGAAAGAAGCTCCGAAATAACACTCCTGTTTCCCCAAAAATCTTCTTTTATAACTATAGCTTTTCCAGAAATCATAATCCCAAAAGATTTTATAATATCTCCATTTCTTATTATAAAATTTCCTTTTTCATAGCTTATTTTTTTAGGAGTTAAATCAATTAAAGTCGCTCTTATTTCCTCATCACTTAAACCATTAAATATAATTGATTTTTTCAACACACTTATATATTTCTCCAAATCAAATTCTCCTTTTTTAAAAAATGTTGTAATTACAACAGAATTAGTTTTTTAAGTATATTATAATTTACTCATAAATTCAAGAAAAGAAAAGGAGATTTATAATATGGAAAATAAAATGTTTTGCTTTCAATGTGAACAGACAGCAGGTTGTTCAGGCTGTACTGGTAAAGCTGGTGTATGTGGAAAGTCTGCATTAACAGCTAAACTTCAAGACCAATTAACAGGTGCATTAATTACCCTTGCTAAAAAGAATGAAATTAATGAAGTAAACACAAAAGCCATAATTGAAGGTCTTTTCACTACAATAACAAATGTTAGTTTTAACGATGAAACTCTTAAACAGCTTATAGACAAAGTCCACTCTCTAAGTGGCAACACATCAGACTACGATATGTCTAATCTTTGGAACGAAAACGAAGATATTCGCTCATTAAAATCTCTTATACTTTTTGGTATAAGAGGTATGGCTGCCTATGCTTATCACGCTATGGTCTGTAATTATACTGATAATGATGTAAATGAATTTTTCTACACTTCACTTTCAGCAATAGGTAGTGATTTATCACAAGAAGAACTTTTACCTCTTGTATTAAAAACAGGAGAAATTAACCTTAAATGTATGGCATTATTGGATAAAGCTAATACAGAAACTTTCGGCAATCCTGAGCCTACAAAGGTTACTCTTGAAATAGAAAAAGGACCTTTTATTGTAATTACTGGTCACGACCTCTATGACTTAAAACAGCTTTTAGAGCAAACAAAGGATAAGGGAATTAATATTTATACTCATGGAGAAATGTTACCAGCTCATGGCTATCCAGAACTTAAAAAATATCCTCACTTAAAGGGCAACTTCGGTACAGCATGGCAAAATCAGCAAAAGGAATTTGACAATCTTCCCGCTCCTATTCTCTACACAACAAACTGTCTTATGCCAGTAAAATCTAGCTATGCTGACAGAGTTTTTACAACTGAAATGGTTTCTTATCCAGAAATGGTACACATTGGAGATAATAAAGACTTTACTCCTGTTATAGAAAAAGCTCTTGAATTAGGTGGTTATACTGAAAATCAAATAAGAACTGGTATTAATGGTGGTTCAAGTGTTATGACCGGCTTTGGTCACAATACAATATTATCTGTAGCAGATAAAGTTGTTGACGCTGTTAAGAATGGGGATATTAGCCACTTCTTCCTTGTTGGTGGCTGTGACGGTGCAAGAGTTGGTAGAAATTATTATACTGAATTTGTAAAGCAAACACCTAAAGATAGCATTATTTTAACTCTTGCCTGTGGCAAATTTAGATTTAATGATTTAGATTTAGGCACAATAGACGGACTTCCTAGAATTATGGATATGGGACAATGTAATGATGCCTATAGTGCAATAAAAGTTGCTGTTGCACTTTCTGAAGCCTTTGGTTGTGGAGTAAATGAATTACCTCTTTCTATGGTACTTTCTTGGTACGAGCAAAAAGCTGTTTGTATTCTTTTAACTTTGCTCCACTTAGGTATCAAGAATATTTATTTAGGACCAACTCTCCCTGCTTTTGTATCTAAAAATGTGCTTAACTTCTTAGTTGAAAATTATAACATTTCCCCAATAAGCACTCCTGAAGAAGATTTAAAGAAAATTTTAGGCTAAACTCAAAACAAACTATTTTAAATTTACTACTACAAAAGGCTGTTGAAAACTCATACTTTTCAACAGCCTTATTTTTATTTATAAACTTCTAACCATTTGCCTTTCCAAGCATATAAAATCATCAATACTGTACCTAAAGCCCATGAAACAGGGTATAATATGAAAATTCCGTCTATAGAATTAAACATTGGTAATATAAATTGTACCCACACAATTCTAAACAAGCACATAGATACTAACAATACCACCATAGGTGGAACACTCTTTCCAGTACCTCTGACTGTTCCTGCCAATGATTGCAAAATGCTAAGTATAAAATAAAATGGACAGAAGAACATAATTGCCATTCTGCCATAGGCAATTACATCTTTATCTTCTGTAAACAATCTCATAATTTCGTTTGAGAACAACAATATTAAAGCACCAGTTACTACGGTGTAAATCATTCCCATTCCTATAGTTGTCCACATACCTTTTTTTACTCTGTCAATTTTTCCAGCACCATAATTCTGACCAACAAAAGTTGTTACAGCCATACTAAAACTCATAACTGGCAAAATATTAAAACCATCTATCTTCATATACGCACCAAAACCAGCCATAGCTAATGCTCCAAAACTATTTATACTAGCCTGTACAAGTATATTTGAAAATGAAATAACCATATTCTGTATGCCTGTTGGTAAACCTATTTTTATAATACGGATTGCCATTTTACTATGGCATTTAATCTTCTTCAAGTCCACTTTGTAACTATCATTACTTTTCATTAAGAAAATTAATGCCAAAACGCAAGAAACAACCTGACTAATATCTGTTGCTATAGCAGCTCCGGCTACACCCATTTTAAGGAAACTAATTAATATTATATCCAATATTATGTTAGTAACTGAGGCATAAGCAAGGTAAATCAGCGAACGCTTTGAGTTGCCAGCTGCATTTAAAATACCTGCTGACATATTGTAAACAACATTAAATATTAATCCGCAAGAATACAATCTTAAATATGTAATTGATTCATTTATTACATCATCAGGTGTGCCCATTAATCTTAATATAGACGGAGTGAATATTACACCACCTATTGTCAAAACAACACCTAAAATAATTGCAATAAAAAAAGCTGTATGAACTGCATCTTGAGTAGCCTTTTTATCATTTGCTCCTAAAAATTGTGCCACTATTACACCAGCACCAACAGAAGCACCTTGACTAAATGCAATTAACAAATATATAAGTGATGTACTTGAACCAACAGCTGCTAAAGCCTTACTTCCAACAAAGTTTCCAACAATAATAGAGTCGGCTGTGTTGTATAACTGTTGTAACAAATTGCCTAAAATCAAAGGTATCGAAAAAAATAAAATATTTTTCCATATTTTACCCTCTGTCATAAGGTTTGATTTTGAATTTTCTTTTTCCATTAAATTTCTCCCTCTTTGACAACATCTTTCCAGAGATATATTATAATCATATTATTCATCAATATCAAGTTAAAAAAGGAATGTACAATTTCTCGTACATTCCCCAAAGTGTCAATAACCCTTATATAAAGTCATATATTTTAGTAAAATCTAATACAAAATCTATTTTTCCAATAAATGGTCTTGTATAACAAAATCATCTATGCTAAAAAATTTAACTTGTGAGCGTTCTATTTTACATTTACTTAGCATAACTATTATTTCCGTTAATAATACTATAAAAAAGCCAAGTTATACTAGACTTTTCCGACAGACTGAAGGCTATGGAAGAAAAACATAGCCTTAATTGATTGTACTAATAAGTATTTAACTGGATTTTTTTACTATCTTTTGTAACAAAGCCAAATGCAGCAAGTGAATCAAAAGCAACAAACATTCTACCTTCGCCATTTACAGATTTACTATATTCTGAAGTATTTTCACAAATAACATTTATAGATGTAGCCTGTGCCTCGTAAGCTACTTTACCCTCAGGATAAGCTACTACATCAATAGGGGATAGCATTTTATCTCCATTTCGAATTATTGTTACAAGTGAATTTTCATTATCTTTTGTAAAAGATACATCAAAGCCATAGTTATTTAATAAATTACAATTTACATAGTATTCTCCGCCGTAAGTATAAAGTTGTATAGCATTACCGTCTATCAAACATTCTGTATTTGTGTAGGCTATGTAGCCCTTGCAAGTTACGGTGTATGATGCACTTTTATATCCATTTGTTACCGTAATAACAGCAGTACCTACAGCATTTGCTGTGACTGTTCCTGTATAGCTATCAACAGATGCTACAGAAGGATTACTTGATGACCAACTTAAACTAGCACTACTATTTTTTGACACAGCACTTGCTGTAAAACTTTCTCCAACCGTCATTTGTGGCATAGTGTACATTAAATAAACATTGTTCATATTGGGATTTTCTGCTACTGTAGTAGTTGTTGTATAACTGTTACTACTTGAACTGGATTTGTAAGGACAAACACCATTTGGATGTAAGTGTGCTGGGTATCCTCCGCAGTGATAGTGATAAGGACCTAAACCACTCTTATTTTTGTAATCGTGATGACCTCCATTTGCATCAGTTTTTCCTGGATGTGCATATACTGAACCAGCTGAAAGTATAACTGATAACAATATAGCTGTAATTTTTCGTAACTTCATTTTAATTACCCCTTTCTAATATTTTATATATTAATAATACATAAAACAAGGGTGTAATGTCAATTCATATATATTGACATAATTCGACATAAATTGATGTTTTTTTTTGCCCTAATTAACATCGTCAATTTGTGCCTCTAACTACAAAACCATCGAATTTATCTTTCCGATTCATTGGTCAGAACTTTCAACTTCGTTGAAAGCCACACTTCGTGTGTCCGATTTATCTTTCGGTTCATTAAAAAGACCATATACTTTTCAGCATATGGTCTTTAGAATTATTTCTCTTTTTTATATTTTTTAGCTTTATCCATTATTTCTCTAAGACTTTCCTTATACTTGTAAGAAACAGCCTTTGGATTGTTCTTTAAAAGTTTAAACTTTGCTTTATCTTCGGCAAGCATTCTCTTATAATACTTATCCTTTAACAAATCAAGCTTATTTTTAAGATTTTGCAATTCCGGAGAATCTTTATCTGATGCAATATTTGACATATTGTCCCTTGCTGATATATAGAGTTCCTGCAAAGACATTTGTTTAAGCTCGTCCATTTTTTCTTTGCCATTGGCAATAGCAGTATTAAACTCAATCATCTTATTATGAATATTCATAAGGTCATCTTTAAGCTTTTGTGAATTAGCAAGCATTCTCTTTAATTCAACAGCTGTTGTTGATGAATTAAATAAATCCACAATAAACAATGAACTTATACCAGAGTCTATAGACAACAATACCATATCATTTAGGAACAATACTCCTTTTTCAACCCAACTGTGAACAAGATATATCAACAATATACTTAATACGCCCCAGCAAAGGCTATTAAAAAGACAAATATAACCACATAAATTAAAAGGTTTATCGCTATAATCCCAATATCTAACCTTGTATATTCTTTCCATAACGAAACCAGTTACAAACTCTAATATAGAGGCGGCAACAGTTCCTACGATAAATACAAGGATAGGACTTGTTCTAAAAGGAATAACAGCAAAAAGTACAATAACAGCACCAGTACCGTAAATAGGTATAACAGGACCTCTCATAAATCCTCGATTTACCCAATTTCCAGTACAAACTGAAACATATGTACTTTCAATTATCCAACCAAAAAAACAATAAATATAGAAAAATAGCATCCATTGAAGCAAGGAGTAATGGTACATTTTTACCTCTCCTTAATAATCTTCAGGTCTATCTTTTCTAAGTCCGAAATAATAGCGAATAGCTTCTACAATTCTTTCTGCTGCGTATCCATCTCCGAAAGGATTTTTAGCGGCTGACATCTTTGCATACACTTCTTCGTTTGTTAATAACTCAACTGTAGTGTTATAAATATTTTCTTCTTCAATACCAGCAAGTTTTAAAGTACCTGCCTCAACACCTTCAGGTCTTTCTGTTACATTTCTTAAAACAATAACAGGCTTACCCATTGAAGGTACTTCTTCCTGAAGTCCACCACTATCAGTAAGAACTAAGTAACTTCTGTTCATAAGATTGTGCATATTTTTGATATCAAGTGGGTCTACAAGATGAATTCTATCGTGGTTACCAAGATACTTAAATGCAACTTCTCTTACAGCTGGGTTATAGTGAACAGCATAAACAACTTCAACATCAGGATAATCCTCGACAATTCTGAGAACAGCCTTACAAATGTTTTCAAGAGGTTCGCCAAGATTTTCTCTTCTGTGAGCAGTCATTGTTATAACTCTCTTGTTTTTATAGTCAATGTTGTTAAGTTCATCTAAATCAAACTTGAAATCATCGCTTATTGTAGTCTTTAAGCAGTCAACAGCTGTATTACCTGTAATAAAAATATTGTCAGGGGAAATGTTTTCCTTTAATAAATGTTCCTTTGCAAGTTTAGTAGGAGCAAAGTGTAAATCAGCCATATGACCTGTAAGAACTCTGTTCATTTCTTCTGGGAAAGGCTGGTGCTTGTCATATGTTCTAAGACCTGCCTCAACATGGCCTAACTTACTGTCATTGTAGAATGCTGCAAGAGCACCTGCAAATGTAGTTGTTGTATCACCATGAACAAGAACTAAGTCAGGCTTACAATCCTTCATTACTTCTTCAAGACCTGTAAGAGCTTTTACAGTAATGCTTGTAAGAGTCTGTCTTTGTGTCATAATATCCAAATCGTAATCTGGCTTTAAATCAAAAATTTCTAAAACTTGGTCAAGCATCTGTCTATGCTGTGCTGTAACGCAAACAACCTGTTCTATATCATCACACTTGTCCATAGCCTTAATAAGAGGAGCCATTTTTGTAGCTTCTGGACGAGTACCGAAGATACTCATTACTTTTACTTTATCCATAATTTCACCTCAAAATAATATATTACTATTAATTAAACCACATTTTAAGTATTTTTTCAACTTAATATTCCACATTTACTAAAATTAATCCTCTAGGTGGAAGTGTAGCACCAGACTTACTTCTGTCCTTAGCCTCTAAGATTTTAGGCATATCATCTGGGTTAGTTTTTCCAAGACCGACTTCAACAAGTGTGCCAGTAAGAATTCTGACCATATTGTAGAGGAAACCATTTCCTTTAAATATAAAACTTATTTCATCGCCGTCTTTTATTATTTCTATATCGTATATCTTTCTTACAGTAGACTTTTTTGTTCTCTTATTTGAACAAAATGACATAAAGTCGTGCTCGCCTTTTAAATATTCAGCAGCTTTTTTCATAGCATTTACATCTAAGTCAGCACAGTAGTGCAAAACAGTTCTTCTGTTGAAAACATCAGGCTTTTTGCCAACACATAATGTGTACATATATGTTTTAGCTTTAGCATTTAATCTGGCGTGAAATCTGTTGTCGACTTTTTCACATTCCAAAATTTTTATGTCTGATGGGAGATGCTTATTAATATTATCCATAAGTCTTTCAGGCTCTAAATCCTGTCCCAGTTTAACATTTGCAACCTGACCCATAGCATGAGTACCAGCGTCTGTTCTGCCAGAACCGATTACCTCGACCCTTTCTCCAGTTCCGTCAAAAACAGCATTTTCGACTACTTCCTGTATAGTGTTTTCTTGATTTTTTTGCTTTTGCCAGCCGTTGTATCGTATTCCTTCGTACTGTAAAACTAACTTGTAATTATGTAATTCATGTTCTTTCATAGCTATCAATCTCCTAATGACAAACCACAATATTTGTGATACAATTTTAATAGAACCTTAATAATACTATACAATAATTTTTCAGCAATATCAACTATAATTAAAGGGTAAATAAAAGGAGGAATGATTTATGGAATATAAAATTCTTGTAGCCGATGACGATAAGGAAATTCGTGAGGCAATAGAAATATATTTAACAAATGAACAAATGAAAGTCCTTACAGCCTGTGACGGACAAGAGGCTTTAAAGGTACTTGAGGCAAATCCTGATATACACCTTATTATTATGGATTTAATGATGCCTAAAATGGACGGTATACAAGCTATACTCCAAATCAGAAAGGAAAAGGAAATACCTATTATTGTACTTTCTGCTAAATCAGAGGACAAAGATGTTGTTCTTGGTCTTAATATTGGTGCTGATGACTATATTACAAAGCCTTTTAATTTCTTAGAGCTTATTGCAAGGGTAAAGGCACAGCTTAGAAGATATACAAAGTTTACAAGTTTTCAGCAAAGTAACGATGAACTTTTCATAAGAGGTTTATATCTTAACAAGAAAACTAAAGAAGTAAAGTTAGACGATAAGCCTGTTCGTCTTACTCCTATTGAATTTAAGATTTTACAGCTTTTAATGGAAAATCCTGATGTTATTTTCTCTATACAGGAAATATATGAAAAGGTATGGAATGAGCCTTTTATAAACAGCGAAAATACTGTTGCGGTTCACATTAGAAGAATAAGAGAAAAAATCGAGGTGGACCCTAAAGAACCTATGTACTTAAAGGTGGTGTGGGGAATTGGATACAAAATCTCAAAATAAGGTTGCTGTATTCTTCTTATTTTTGCTTAGTATAATACTTTTTGGCTGTAGTCTTTTGACTAGCTTTGAAAAGAAATTAGACTATGACAAAGATACAATGAGCTATTTTAGAGATAGTCCAGAAATACAGGAACTGGCAATAAGATATGCTAAAAATCTTCAAAGGTATTATTGCTACTACAAAAATTTTGATATTAGTACAGCTACAATGAAACTGGCAGAGTTAGACAAGTACATTTCTACCGGTCATGTAGATGAGGGTAAGTCCAGCCACACAGTTATTGCTCCTTTTAGTAATAAAAATGACAGTAGTACAACAGGTCCTACTCCTGATGATGAATATAATAATAAGCCAGAAGAATTATACAACTTTGATTTAGATAGTCTTACTCTTGATGAAGTACTTTCAAGACAGAGTAAATTGGTAGATACTATAAATAACTATAATACAGTAGAAAACTACATAAGAACTAATTCAGATTTTCACTTTATGGTTTTTGATATTTTAAGAAACAGAGTTATAGCTACTAATTCAGAAGATTTTTACAAGGAAACAAACTATGAAACTATATCTACAGGCGATGATATTTTTAATGTAAAATTTAATGGGGAATTGCTTAGTACAGCCTTTTCTGCTGATAATATGCGTTGCTTTATTTCAATTCCCAATGCTACATCTCTTACAATAAAGGGATATATGTTTGAATTAAAAAATACTGTAGCCTATAACAAGATATTGGCTTCTCCAGCTTTACCTATTTGTCTTTTTGCTTTAGGTCTTGCTGTGTTACTTTTCATAAAGTCAACAAATGAGGCGATATTACATGATATAAATGATAAATTTTTTAGACATTTTGAAAAACTTCCTTTGGTTATTTCAATTCCTTGTTTTTTAATATGTTTAAAATTCATTTTTTATCATTATGCACATACGAAATCAATGCCAGTTCTTACAAGTGACTTTTCACAGGGAAAGTATATTTCTATACTGGGTTTGATTATTGGTTCATCTGCTATGGTTCTTTATTTAATAATGACCTTTGAATATATATTAAAAATAGCTCGAGAACCTAAAAGAATATTTAATACCTATGAATTTAAGGGAGTAATAGCTTCTATAGAAAATTTGAAATTAGCTATACTTAAATCAAAGAAAATATATTTTATAATACCTTTAATTTTATGCGTGCTTTCAATAGTGTTTATATACGGTATTATAATACTTTTAAGTGTAAGTATGGCTTTATTACCAAAGTCAGTTGCTATTTATTTAGCTTGTCTTGTGGCATTAATGTTTTTCATTTTCTGCTACAGAATAATAATATCAGAAATAAAATTAAGATATTATATACAGGAAATGGCAAATGGAAATATTGAAACAATTCCTCATCAAACAGGATTTTTCACTACTTCTATTAACAATATTAATAACATTAATACTGGACTTAAAGCAGTTATGGAGGAACAGCTTAAAAGTGAGCGTTTAAAGACAGAACTTATAACAAATGTTTCTCACGATTTAAAGACACCTCTTACATCTATTATAAGTTATGTAGATTTATTGCAGGCTATGAATTTGGATAATGAAAAAGCTAATGAATATATCGGCATTATCAAGAATAAATCTCGTAGACTTAAAATACTTATTGATGATTTGTTTGAGGCATCAAAACTTTCAAGTGGTCAAATGAAATTGGAAAAAAGAAATGCTGATGTTGTTTCTCTTTTGGAACAAACATTGGGAGAACTTGACTACAAATTGGAAGATGCTCACATTGAATTTAAGATTACAGGTTGTACTGACCCGATTATTTTAAATATAGATGGTCAAAAAATGTGGAGAGTGTTTGATAATCTTATAAACAATATTATTAAATATTCAGCTCCAAATTCAAGAGCTTATGCCGATATTGAAAATAATGAAAATAATGTAGTTATAACATTTAAAAATGTTGCTAACTATACTATGGATTTTGAGGCTGATGAACTTTTCGAAAGATTTAAGCGTGCTGATAAAGCTAGAACTACAGAAGGCTCTGGTCTTGGACTTTCAATAGCCAAAAGTATTGTAGAACTTCATGGTGGAAAAATGAAAATAGTTACTGATGGCGATTTGTTCAAAATAATAATTGTTTTAGAAAAGAATATTGAAAATACTGAAGACGAGCAGTAAAAAAATTCATTGTTAAATAATGTGGATTTTAAAAAGTTTATAAATTTAAGGGAATGTACGAGAAATTGTACATTCCTTTTTTATAAAAAAGGTGTAGTCATTTAGACCACACCAAAAATTACAGAACCTAAAAAATCCATTGCCCTTTAGTTTAAAGAGTTGGCATATTGATTGCCAACTCTTTTTTATTTATTATAAATATTGTAGAGATTATTTACTATTTCTTTTACTTCATTTCTAAAATGTTCAGGTTTTGTTACTTCAACCTTATCCCCTTGACTTAAAAGCCACATAAGTACACCATTACCGTAGGTTTCAGCTTTAATAGTAAATACGCCGTCTTTTTCATCGACTATTTGAGCTGTAGGTAATCTATCCAAAATAGCTTCTACAGATTTTCCCCAAAACTTAAATTCTATTGTTTGGAGTTTTCCTCCTTGCATAAACTGTATGTATTTTCTGTACTCACCATCTTCAAAATGATTGCTGTAAGCTACGAAGAATTTTTCGTCTAAAATCTTAAAGTTCTTAATTCTGTCAATTCTAAAAGCTATTGGAAATTTTTCTATCTCCTTATCACCATCAATATAGGAAATTAAATAGAAGTAATATTCAGCAAATATTAAACCCAGAGGGTTTATAACAACACTACTTAAAATCTCTTTGCTGTTTTCTACTCTATTATAATTAATTTTTATTTTATTGTGTTCACTTATGGCCTGACCTAAATCCCATAAATTATTTATAAATGGTTTATTGTGCTTTGGTCCAATATAGTGAAATTTTTCATTAGCAATGATACTGTGAACCTGTTGAGATTCTGCTGCATTTACACAACAATCAAGTATTGTATCTATTATAGGCATCATTTCTTCTTTTATAAATGCCTTACTTTCAAGCAAGATTTTACATACTGCCAATATTTCATTTTTAGAAAGTGACCTTCTTCCTTGGTACTTTAAAACATAACCACCAAGAGCTCGTTTGTATTCGATGTCATTTATATAACCATATTTTACTTTCATTTCACCAAAAAAGTCTTTTAAACTTTTTATATCTCTTTGTATACTTCTTTCGTGAACGCCAAAATATTCAGCATATTCCTTTTTCTTTACTACCTTACCTTCCAATAGGTCAGAATATATTTTTAAAATTCTAAATCCCTTTAAATCATACTCTGATTCCATATTCCACCTCATCTCCAATAGTAAGCACCCCATTTCTATAATCATTATACTATAATTATATAAAGGTAACTAGACAAATATTGTCCATTTACTTACTATTACTTATTTTTTGTTAAGCATATAATACCATACCATATAGACAGGAATTGTCCCTCTTAAAAACTTTTTTACATTTTTTTACAAAAAAGAGTAAATGGACATTTAGTGTCGTATTATTATTTTATAATAAAGTAAGAGGTGATAAAAATGAAAACAAGAGTAAATATTACAAGTTTTAGATTTGATTCAAATTACAAATGTCCTTTTTGCCATAAGAGGATACCCCAGAATAGCAAAATATGCCCTCATTGTAAAAAAGTATTACCAACAGTATTTTAAATAATTTTTTATAATTAATATACCATTGAATGTAAACTGACCTCTAAAAGTTAGCCCTAAAAAATCTAACAATTAGAGGTCAGTTTTAAAATATGTAGCATTTAATCATATTTTTTCAATTAATAAAGACCACTATAAGTCATACCATCCCAAGTTGATGTCATATAGATAGGCTGCTTAGGTTCATGGTAATCATATACTTCACGAGAGAATAATTTATATGGTGAAAGTTTATGACCGTTCTTGCTTACACGATAGAGAGTTTCATAACCCATATGTGCTGAATAAACGAATACACCATTTGCATTACATTCATAAAGACCTGCACTACCACCACTGAAAGTACCTAATGTAATAATCTTACCGTATTCACAACTATAAAATCTGTAAACATAATCTGCTTCACAAGTACCAGTCTTTACAATTAATTCCTTGATACCGTCCTTATTCATATCATAAACACAGTATTCTTCAACTGAGCTTGTCTTATTTAACCAGCTAAGTTCATTGGCATATGCCTTGTATACATCGTCCTGTATAGCAAAAGCATTTACTGAAGACATTAAAGCAAACATAACAACTGACATTACAACACATAAAAATTTTTTCATAATAATACACTCCTTTTCTTTGTTTTCATTAAACCCTATATTACAAACATTTATTTAGATACCATGTACCTCCTTTCAGTTTTGTCCTTTCGGTATCCTTCATTTACTTAATATTTGTATATATAAGTATTTTTAATATTTTCTATTTTATAAAATACTGTAGACATAAGTTTGTCCATTAAAAAAAACACAAAAATTTTTTTAATATTCAGAACAAATTACGACCTTAATTCTATTCATAAAAAAGCCCAGATAAACTGGACTTTTTTATGAATATTGTGAATTAATTTTTTATTGTAATATAGGAAATATAACAATTTTCGCCATTCTCTTTTCTACAAACTGGAAGTTATTGACTACATCATACTCGGCATAGTTCTTATTCATTATTTATCAACTTATTAATGTATTCTCTTTGCTCATTTGTTCCAATACGATAAAAATCTATAATTCTTTTTTCTTGTTCTGATAGCATATAATTATAAACCTTGTTCATAATGGTGCTGTTTTTGTTAAATATACAATTATGGTATTCTTCAATTAATCTCTTTGTTTCTTTTAAACCTATGTTAATTAATGATTTCTTTTTTTCTTTTTCAACCCAGTTAAAAAAATCAAATAACATTGAACCAACAGTTCTATATAAAGTGTATACTTGCTCTACGGAAAGAATTCTTAGATCAATTCTGTTTTGATATAACAAAAAATATTCATATGCATACTTGTATTGAGAAACCCTTCCTTTAGTAATTCCTAAATAATCAGCAAACTCTTGCTGATTAGAGAAGATATTACGATATTTTTTATCATAACATTGTTCATATATTAGTCTAGCATTATCCCATATAGTATCCTTATTTTCACATCCAACACGTTTTTTTAATTCATTGTATATAGATAAGTTATCCATTAGTATCTCCCTTTGCAAAATGATAAAAATGTAATTTACTACAATTACAAATTACGATTGAGATTTCACCTGTTTTAAGAGATTTAATAACTGTTATATTTTGTTATTAAATTCTCCGCAAACCCTTGAAAACACTGAATTTATC
>FR888456.1 GCA_000432155.1 Eubacterium sp. CAG:274 | reverse complement strand
TGACCCCATAAGCCTTTAAAAAGGCTTAACCTAAACTTTTCTATTTTATTTTTATCCTTTTTATGTTTTTTCAAATTTTTTTATAAAATTTGAAAAATATGTCACGAAATGTCATGGTAGTTGATTTATTATCCAAGATGTAGCAAGGAGATGTTACAGAAAGGAGGAAGCAACATGTTTAATTTTCAATTTCCCTTTTTTCAGACAGAGCGAATTAACAAAGGAATAGAAAATGGTTTTATGACAAGTGAAGAATACATTTTAGAGCAGATAAAGGAATTTGAAAGTTCCATAAAAAGGCGAAATATGATAAAGGGTTACGAATATTTTACTGGCAGGCATGATGTACTTTTAAAGAAAAGGACAGCCATTGGCATAGGTGGAGAGCCTACAGAAATACACAATGTACCCAACAACAGAATTGTTGACAACCAATACAGAAAGCTAGTTATTCAAAAGGTTAATTATTTATTAGGCAAGCCTATAACATTAAACAGCAGTAATTCCAAGTTAAACAAGGTCTTAAAGGAAATATTTAATGCTGACTTTGATATGACATTAAAGGCTATTTGTGAGGACAGTTTAAACTGTGGTTTAGGTTGGTTATTTACTGGATATGACAGCAATGGAAATTTTGCTTTCAAGCGAATAAATCCATGGGAATTAGTTCCTATTTGGGAAGACAGTGAACACAAGGCTTTATCCTACGCCATAAGGTTTTATGATGTAGTCAATTATGAGAACAAGAAAAGGATTACAAGGCGAAAAATTGAGGTTTATGACAGAAAAGGTATAAGCAGATTTTACATAGACAGAGGAAAAATGGTACATGACGGCAAGGAGTGGTTTACGCCATATTTTTGTACAAGCAAACAAGGTTACGGTTGGGAGAAAATACCCCTTATTGCCTTTAAGTACAACCATTGTGAAGAACCTCTCATATTAAGGGTAAAGTGTTTACAAGACGGACTTAACATTTTAGAGAGCAATTTCCTCAATTCTATGGAAGAAGACCCTAGAAACACCATTTTAGTTCTAAAGAATTATGATGGCGAAAATCTAGGAGAATTTAGACAGAATTTGTCTACTTACGGTGCTGTCAAAGTAAGAACCATTGACGGTGCTATGGGTGGGGTTGAAACACTATCCATACAGGTAAATGCTGAAAATTACAAGGCTATAATTGATATTTTCAGAAAGGCTGTTATTGAAAATGGTATGGGTTATGATGCCAAAGATGACAAGTTAAGTGGCAATCCTAATCAGCTTAACATAAAGAGTATGTATTCAGACATTGACATTGACGCCAACAATATGGAAATGGAATATCAAAGTTCCTTAATGAAAGTTATATGGTTTGTCAAACAACACCTTGCCAATACTGGCAGAGGAAGTTTTGGAAATATTGAAACCAAGCCTATTTTTAACAGAGATATGCTTATAAATGAAAGTGAAGCAATAGACAACTGTATCAAGTCTTTAAACATTATAAGCAAGGAAACAGCTATTTCAAAGCATCCATGGGTAGAGAATTTGGAAAAAGAACTAAAGAGAGTAGAAAAGGCAAAGGAGGAGAAGATTGGAGAACAAAATTTACATAAACCACAGGGGAACAATATTCAATCCTGAGCCTATTGAAGAAATACAATGGTCTACAAGGTTATATGGTGCTGGGGAGCTTAAATTCAAAGTATTAAAGGACAATGTAATGGATTTTAATGAGGGGGACCAAGTTACCTTTTACAGGAACAATGTTCCTATATTTAAGGGTTATGTTTTTGCTAAGGAAAGGCATAAAAATTCTCCTATTACTGTACTTTGCTATGACCAGTTAAGGTATTTTAAGAATAAAGACACATACACTTACAGCAACATTACAGCTAGTGGTTTACTAAAAATGATTGCCAGCGACTACAATCTGACAACGGGAGATATAGCAAATACAGCCTATGTACTACCACCTAGAATTGAAGACAATTCTACACTTTTTGACATAATGTACAATGCTTTGGAAAGTACGGAGAAATACAACAGGCAAAAGTATGTTTTATATGATGATTTTGGAGCTATTGTCTTAAAAAATTCCCTTTATATGGGTTCTAGTTTTTTAGCTGACAGTAGTGACATTATTGAGTATAAATACACAAGCTCCATTGACTCCAATGTATACAACAGCGTAAAGCTAAAGTATGAAAAAACTACAAAATATACTCATATCAGTAATGTATACACAGCCAAGGATACTGAAAAAATAAAGGAATGGGGACTTTTGCAACTTTATGAGCATATTGGAGAGAATATAGATGGTAATGCCTATGCAAATATGCTTTTAAATAAATACAAAACAAAGTCCAGAACTTTGAAAATATGTACATTTGGAGATATTTCAATGAGGGCAGGAACTATTATAAATGTCAATTTAGATATTGGGGATTTTGTACTTAACAACAGATTTACTGTCAGAGAGTGTGAACATACCTACAAAGATAATGAGGAGTATATGTGGCTTACTGTTGATGGAGGTGTTTTAAATGAGTGATTTATGTAATGCTGTAAAAATATTGGCACAGGAGGCTATTAATTCTCAAAAGCCTTTGGAGGCTGTTTTTGGAAAGGTTATAAATGAAAGTCCATTAAAAATAGAAACAGAGCAAAGGCTTATTCTTACAAAGGATTTTATTACTGTAGCTGAACATTTGAGAGAAAGGACAATAAATGTCCATATAGATGACAGAACTGTAGCTATGAAAATAGACAACAGCCTTAAAAAAGAAGACACCGTAATTATGTTAAGACAACAAGGTGGTCAGAGATACATTGTGTTAGACAGGGAGGGATAAGTGTGACACCGGAAGTAATAAAATCAGAAGAAATTACACAAAGCCCTAGTTATACCTACAGGGTTAAAAGTACAGAAGTAAAAGGCTATTGTGACGGTTTGGAGGCTTTAAGGCAGAGTATATATTGTATTCTCTCTACTGACAGATATGACTACATTATATATTCCAGAAATTATGGTATTGAAATAAAGGACCTTATAGGAAAGCCTATTTCCTATGTATGTGCTGTTATAAAAGGCAGAATTGAAGAAGCACTATTAATTGATGACAGAATAGAAAGTGTGACAGATTTTGTCATTACAAAGGGAAAGGGTTCTGTACTTGTAGCATTTACAGTTGTTTCGTCTATGGGTGATGTGAAAATAGAAAAGGAATTTGAATTTTAGGGGGAATTAAATGTACGAAAATTTAACTTATGAAAGAATAATGAGCAGAGTTCTTGCCAATGTTCCCAGTAATGTAGATAAAAGACAAGGGTCTGTAATATATGATGCTGTTGCCCCTGTATGTAGTGAAATAGCTCAGATTTATGTTGCTTTAGACAACTGTCTTAATGAGTCCTTTGCTGATACAGCACAGAGAGATTACTTAGTTTTAAGGGCAAAGGAAATAGGTCTTGAGCCTAAGAAAGCTACCAATGCCATTCTCAAGGGAGAGTTTCAGGGGAACATTGACATTGGAGATAAATTTGCCCTTGATGACTTGAGATACACCGTTACAGAAAAAATAAGTGAGGGTATTTACAAACTAAAATGTGACACAGCAGGAAGTGTGGGAAATACCAAGTTTGGAACTCTTATTCCCATAGAATACAATCCATACCTTGTGTCAGCTATGCTTACTTCTGTTATTACAGAAGGAGAAGACGAGGAGGACACAGAAAGTTTCAGAGCCAGATATTTTGAAAATATAGGCAGTAAAGGCTATGGTGGAAATAAGGCTGATTACATAAACTGGGCAAAGGCTATAAGTGGTGTAGGACAGGCAAGAGCAATCAGGGCATATGACGGAGGTGGAACTGTAAAGGTAATTATACTTGACAGCAGTAATGGTGTTCCGTCTAGTGAACTTTGTAATTCCGTAAAGGAAAAACTGGACCCAGCAGACAGCACAGGTTGTGGCAAAGGTGTAGCACCTATTGGTCACAGAGTAAATGTAGTAGGTGCTAAGGCTAGAAAGCTAACCATAAATATTAGTGTAAGTTTAGGCTCGGGGTATTCAAAGGACAATGTTAAGGAAAGTATAAAGCAGGCTGTAACCCAGTATTTTAATGAGCTTAATTCTAAATTCAGCAGTACAGATAACATTACTGTAAGCAGTTTGCAGATTATTTCAAGAGTATGCAATATTGAGGGCATAACTACTATTGCACAGATGAATATTGAGGGTCAACACAACATTGTATTAGCTGATGATGAAATATGTGGCACACCAGTTATAAATATGGAGGTGTAGGATATGGCTTTAAATGACTATTTGCCTTTATTTCTTAGAAATGTAAAGGAATTTGGAATTATAAATTCGGCTTTTGATATAGAGAACGAAGAAATACAAAGGGCTATTACTGATTTTATGAAAGAAAATTTTGTGACTACAGCTGAAAATCAAGGTTTAAGTCGTATGGAAAAAATACTTGGCATTAATGGAGAGGGAAATTCTGTAGCTTTAAGGCGATACAATATTTTAGCTGAAATGAGAAAGGGAAAACAGGACTTGATTTCACTTTTGACAAAATTTTCTTCTGGTGTGGAGTATGAATTTACTGATGAATACAATTTGAAAATAAATGTAGCATCAGAGGGGCGAGAGTATTTGCCGGCTATAAAACAGCTACTTGAAAAATATGTGCCTTGCAACATAGCACTAGAGATTAATCAAATGTATGCCACTCACCTGATGACAGCAGAGTGTACACATTTACAGTTAAATAGTTATAGTCACAAGGAAATAAGAGAAAGGAGATAGACTATGGGAGAAATGGAGTTATTTTTTAAATGCAATAAAGAGAATAGGGAAAACAGGGAAATGCCTGTATGCAGTACCTTAAAAGATGAAAATGGTAATGTGGTTATGTGGCAGATTAGACATATTACTACAGAGGAAAATGAGGATATAAGACAGGAGTGTATGGAGGAAAAGGGTGGCAAATACAGACTTAATGTAAACAAGTATTTAAGTAAAATTACAGCTATGTCTGTAGTTTACCCTAATTTATATGATGCCGATTTGCAGGACAGCTATGGCAAAAAAACTCCGGAATCACTTTTAAAGGCTATTGTAGATTGCCCAGGAGAATACGATTCTCTTGTATCCTTTGTTCAGGATATAAACGGTTTTACAAGTCTTAGAGAGGATATTGAAAAGGCAAAAAAATAATAAGAGAGGGAGATTTTCAAGCCAACTATGCTTATTATTGCTTGCACAGGCTTGGAATATTGCCCTCTCAGTTTATGACAATGAGCCAAAAAGAAAAGGCTTTTGTTATAGGAGCAATAGATTTGAAACTTGAAAAGGAGGGCAGATAATGTATCAATTTTGGCTAGGAGATATACTGTTGCCTATTACACCGGAAAAAGTAACTATTGCCTGTGGCACTAAAAACACACTTTTTGACTGCGTAAATGGTAATGAAGTAGTTTTTCCTAAAACGGGAAAATTAAAGACTATAAAATTTCAGGCTATTTTACCTAATACAGAGTATCCTTTTTCCAGATATGTTTATGGATTTAAAGATGCAGATTATTTTAAAACGGCTATTGAAAAGCTAAAAAGTGACTTAAAGCCTTTCCATTTTGTAATCACTAGGGAAGTTAATATTACTAGGGTTTTAAATTATACAGATATTGAGGCTGTTATAGAGGATTATAGCTTTACAGAGTCTGCTGACAATGGTTATGACATTGTTATGGATATTACTTTAAGAGAGTACAGGGCTTTTGGTGCTGTATATGTTGAGGAAAGTGGAAGAAGTAGTTCATCAGTAGAAAGAACAGATACGGAAAAGAAAGTAAATACATATACCGTTGTTTCAGGAGATAGTCTTTGGAAAATAGCAAAGCGTATTTATGGCGACGGAAGCAGGTGGAAAGAGATTTTTAATGCCAACAAAGATAAAATAACAAATTCCAATCTTATAAAAGTTGGTATGGTGTTAAATATACCGTAGTAAAGAGGGTGGTAAAAATAGATATTTTAGACATTATAGAGGAGCTTTATAATGTGGAAAACTCAAATATTTTTATAGAAAATTACTTGAAAAATGAAACTATGTTCGATGAAGAAAATCCAGTAAATAAGAGGGTTAGAGCTATGAACAATACTTTTTCACAATATGGAGAAAATTATCCACAAAATGATTGTGGAAATGTGGAAAACTTATTTTTTGAAAAATTATTCAAGGATAGCTATGAAAATAATATGACAAATATTGACAAAGGTGCTGTTTTACAGGGGTTAGGCGGAAATATAGGTGCTATAGAAGATTTAAGTAACAACAGTAAAAATATAGTCGAAAAATACATAAAAAGCTGTGAAACAGTAGTAAATACTGGGGTTACAGGTGGGTATGTGCATAATGTGGTTGATAAATTGTTCACAAATGTTAAAAACCAAGGTGTTATTAACAATTTTGACCCTATGGAAGAAAATATTAATGAAATTCAAAAAGTATGTTCGACTGAAAAAGACTTTATACCACAAATTGTGAAAAATATTGGGGTTACAAGTCCCATTTTTCAATCTATGGAGAAAAGCTTTATAGCCGATGACAGAAGTTATATTCCACAAGCTATGGAAAGAAATTATACAAGCTCTGACAACAGTTCTTCTATAAATATAAATATGGGTGGTATTACACAAAATATAACAGGACAAAATGGGGAAGATATATTGGACATTCTTGTAGAGAAACTTGTGAAAGGCATTAATACAGGAGGAGAAAGTCCAAGATAAAGGAGGAAGTATGAATACAAATTATGGATTAACATATCCAAAGGAAACGGATTTTTATGACATAAATATATTTAACAAAAATTTTAGTGCTTTAGCTGACGGTATTGACAAGGCAAAAAACAATAATACGGTAAAGAGTAACTACGAAATTGTAATTGCGTCAGAAAATAGTAGTGAAAGAGTTAAGAAAACTGCTGATTTTATATGTTCGGCAGAGGACTCGTCTATTGTTTTCCAAAATGCAATAAATTCGGCAGAAGACGGCTGTTCTATATTTGTGGCAAGTGGATATTATAAGTTTAAGTCTACTGTCAATATAAACAAAACACTTTACATACATGGTTGTAACAACACTACCAATTTATATCAGGTTGGTGGCAATAGTGTAAAGGCTATTTTTAATATTACTGGGAAAGATGTAGAGCTTAAAAATTTAAAATTTGGCGATAGCAAGGGTAATGAAAGTGAGCCTTTACTATATGTAAGAGCTGAAAACATAGTAATAGATACTTGCTGGTTCGCACAGTATCAGAACACACAATTAAATGTAAATTCAATATGTTTTAAAAACTGTTCAGCGTTTATGAGAATAGTAAATTGTTGCTTTGCAAGAATGGAAAATGACACAGCAACAATTATAAATTGTAGTAGTGTGCCTTCAGCAGGCATTATAAGTGGAAATTACTGTCTATCTAACAACTATATGGGCAATATGCCAGTAAAAATAAGTGTTATGGACAGCTCATCAAAATCAAAATTAATAATAGGAAATCAAAATACAGAATTTGTTTGATAATTAAGGAGGAAAAAATTTATGGCAAAATTTAATAGTAAAACATTCAATCCGGAGGCTTTTGGTGCATACATTGAAAGAATTCCAAAATTAAATAAAAACGAGCTTATCAGAAGTAGGGCTTTAAGAGGAAACAGCGAAATCAGAAATGCTTTTAGCAATCAGACAGGTACAGCCTATGCAATATTACCTATGTACGGTTTACTTGACGGAGAACCTCTCAACTATGATGGCGAAACAGATATTATGGCTGATACAACAACTTCATATGAAAGAGGTGTAGTTGTTGTAGGTAGAGCAAAGGCGTGGGTAGAAAGCGACTTTGCAGAGGATATTACTGCCGGTGGAGGCTTTATGGATTCAGTAGCACATCAGGTGTCAGAATATTTTGACGATGTGGACCAAGACACATTACTTGCTATTTTAACAGGTATTTACAATATGACAGGAGAAGAAAATCTCAAGTTTGTAAATGAGCATACTTACGATATTACATCAGAAAATGACGGAATGGTAGAGCCAGCTACATTGAACAAGGCTATTCAGAAAGCAGGTGGGGATAATAAGAACTCTTTTACTATTGCTATTATGCACTCAGAAGTAGCAACAAACCTTGAAAATCTCAATCTTCTTGCTTACTTAAAGCAGACCGACAGAAATGGTATTCAGAGGGATTTAACTCTTGCTACATGGAATGGCAGAGCCGTTTTAATAGATGATTCTATGCCGGTTAGTGAGGGTAAAGACGGCAAAAGTGTCTACACTACATATATTTTAGGTGAAGGTGCTTTTGACTACGAGGATATTGGTGCTAAAGTACCTTACGAAATGGACAGAAATCCAATGGTAAAAGGTGGTCAGGATACTTTATATGTCAGACAGAGAAAGTGCTTTGCACCTTTTGGCATCAGCTATACAAAGAAAAATCAGAAAACATTGTCACCAACTAATAAGGAGCTTGCAGACGGTCAGAACTGGGAGCTTGTCAATGACGGTTCAGAAGAACCAAAATACATTAACCACAAGGCTATTCCTATTGCCAGAATTATTTCAAAGGGTAGAGCGTAAATGTTAAATTACGATGATGTTGTTTTAAGACTTTTATCACTAGGCTATGAACTTCAGGAAGATGACGAATTTACATTGGAGCAGGCTATGATTGAAACTGAACAGTATATTATGAATTACTGTAATTTAGAGTCTGTACCGGAGGGATTGAAATATGTTGCCACAGACATATGCTGTGGCAGTTTCCTCCAGACTAAGGCTTCTATAGGAGAGTTAGATGGTTTTGATGTGGAAAGTGCTGTTTCAAATATTCAGGAGGGCGATGTAAGTATTTCATTTAATGAGGGAATTAATCAAACTCAGCTTTTTGACAACCTTATAAATACACTTACTAAAAAGGAAAGTGAATTAGTATGCTACCGAAAAATGCGTTGGTAAAGGCTAAAAAGGTTGTTGAGGGTCTTATGAATTTGAAATGTGATATTTACGAATATAGTGAAATTACAGAGGATAGTATTACAAGGCACAAAAGACAGATAGTACATAGTAATGTGCCTTGTAGAATATCCTATGCTACAGGACTTTTTAATGGCAAGTTAAAGTCAGGACAGGAGAAAAATTCAGACGGTGTTTCATTACAGGGAACAACTGTGAAAATGTTTTTTCCTAAGGATATAACCATAAAAGAGGGTAGTTACATAGTAGTGAAAAGTGAAAATAAAACAACGGAACTTAAAAATACTGGAGCTACAGCAGAGTTTCAAACTCATTGTGAGGTTGTAGCTGAATATGTTAAGGAGTGGGCATAGTGGTTAATGAAATTATAAAGACAATGGGTAAGCAGTTGGGAAAGAAATTTCCTGACTGCAAGATTTTTGCTGATGAAGTACCACAGGGGTTTAAAGAACCTTGTTTTCAGTTGGAGTGTACAGAAATAAAGAATAGCCTCTATCTGGGAAAAAGGTATAAATCTGAAAATACATTTGAAGTAAGGTACTATGGAAATGGTGGAAGAATGGATAGCAACGATGTTGTTATGGCATTGTTTCAACTGTTTTCTACACTTGAAATGGAAGATGGACCTATTATGGGTACTAATATGACAATGGAGAAAAATGATGACAATATTTGCTTTACAGTAAGTTATAACTGTTTCTTCATATATGATGAAGAAAAGCCAATTATGAATAAATACGATTTTACAATAGAGGAGGAAGTAATTTGAAAAACAGACTTTTAGAAATGGGTATTGATGAAGAAAACTGCAATAAAATTTTGGAAATGTTTAATAAAAGTATTGAAGAAAAGGACAGGGAAATTGCAGACATTAAATTAAATTATGAAATTGAAAATGTGCTTAATTCCTATAGTGTTAAAACAAATAAGGCTGTTAAGGCTCTACTAAATATGGAAGAAATTAAATTTGATGAAAATGGCAAATTAACTGGCATTAAGGAACAGCTTGACAATTTAAAGGGCAATAAGGATACAGAGTATCTTTTTAATAAGCAGGAGTTTAAGGGAACTGTACCAGCTGACAGTTACGAAAATATTCCCAATGTAGAGGATATGAACTATACACAGCTTTGTGCCTATATGGAGAAAAACGGTAGTTTATAGGAGGTATTTATATGGAAGAAAAATTTGCAGTAGAAGAAATTAAAAAGTCAAAGAAGTATTGCAAATACATTGATATTTTGGGTGTTGTGCTTGATGAAAACGAGGAATACACCCTTGAAGAAGTAGATAAGGCAATAAATGACTTTTTGGAAAGTGAGGTGTAGTCTATGGCACTAGGTGGGGGAACATTTGTAACACAGAATAAGACAATTCCTGGGGCTTATATTAACTTTGTAACAACAGCTACAGGGGCAACAGTTTTTGGAGAAAGAGGTGTAGTAGCCTTAGGGGATAGTTTTAACTGGGGTTCTAATAATATTTTTGAAGTAACAGCTGAGGATTTTTATAAAAACAGTATGGCGTTGTTTGGCTATGATGCTTTAGATGGAAAAATGATTGGCATTAGAGATGTGTTCAAAAATGCCAAGAAAATATATGTTGGTAGAATAAATGGAAATAATGCAAAAAAGGCAAGCTGTACTTTTGGGGAGGCCAAATATACAGGTACAAGAGGTAATGACATTAAAATTGCTGTTTATACAGACCCTGATGACAGCAGTTACAAAAATGTATATGTATATGTAGGAACAACTGTTGTAGATACTCAGAGGGTAAAGACTATGGCAGAATTAAAAGATAATAACTTTGTTGTATGGAAAAGAAATGCAACACTTACAAATACAGCAAGTACGCCAATGACAGGTGGCAATAACGGTTCTACAACTGGGCAGACAGTAGAAAAGTTTTTGGAAAGTATTGAAAATTACAGTTTTAATGCTCTTACTGTAATTTCGGATAATGAAAGCATTAGTCAACTTGTGGCAGAGTACACAAAGAGAATGAGAGATACTGTAGGCAAGAAGTTTCAGGCAGTAATACATAACTACTTTGCTGATTATGAGGGTGTAATAAATATTGACCCTTACGCAGTGTCTGACGAAGATTATTTTCTGGCTTATTGGGTAGCTGGTGCAGTTGCAGGTTGTGAGATAAATGAAAGT
This sequence comes from Eubacterium sp. CAG:274, assembly GCA_000432155.1. GTDB lineage: Bacteria > Bacillota > Clostridia > Lachnospirales > CAG-274 > CAG-274. Next base: position 7,936 of record FR888456.1, on the reverse strand, counting down.
CTTACAAATAAGGTATATGACGGAGAAATTGAAATAGACAGCCTTTATACTCAAAGCCAGCTTGAAAACAAGATTAAGTCGGGAGAATTTGTATTTCACAGAGTGGGGGACAAAATTAGGGTTTTAAAGGACATTAACTCTTTTGTAAGTGTGACTACAGAAAAGGGCAAAATGTTTCAGAATAATCAGACAGTAAGAATATGTGACCAAATAGCTAGTGATGTAGCTGTACTTTTTGAAGAATACTATATGGGCAAAGTGCCTAATGATACTTCCGGCAGAAATTCCCTTTGGTCTGACTTAGTAAAGTACCACGAAAAACTTGTAAATATAAGGGCATTAGATGAATTTGACGAGGAGGCTATTTCTGTAGAAATGGGCGAAAGCAAAAACAGCGTTGTTATTTATGAAAAGATATGCCCAGTAAACTCAATGGAACAGCTTTATATGAAAGTTACATTGGAATAAAGGAGGTTAAGGTATGAGTGTAATTATGAATGTAAGGGACACATTAAGTGCCAAAATGGCAGAATGTTATGTTACAATAGAAAACAATAGATATAACTTTATGCAGGCAATAAACTTAACAGCTAAAGTGGAGAAAACAAAAATTCAAGTACCTATATTGGGCAAAACAGGCAGAGGAAATAGGTCTACAGGCTGGATAGGAAAGGGAAGTGCAAAGTTTCACTACAACACAAGTATTTTTCGTAGACTGTTAAAGGAATACAAAAACACAGGTCAGGATATATATTTTGATATTCAGGTGGTAAACGAGGACCCGTCAAGTGATGTAGGCAGACAGTCAGTAATACTTATTGACTGTAACATTGACGGAGGAGTGCTTGCAAAGTTTGATGCTGAGGGAGAATATTTAGAGGAAGATATGGATTTTACATTTGAAGATTTCAAAATTGTAGAAGAATTTAATAAAATTGACGGAATGTAAACCAAATAGAAAGTCGATGTACTATAGAGTATGTCGGCTTTTTTAATGCTGACAGGTATTTACAAGATAGTTAAAATTCTAATTAATGTTGTAAGTTTTTGATAAAAAGGAAATTTGTGCATTTTGTACAAAAGGCTATTAATATAAACATTGATATTAAGGATAAAAATTATCAAATTAATATAAAATTTAGAAGATTTAGGCTTAAATAGTGGGGTCACACCTATATTTAGTTATAAAAAGGAAATATGGTAAATATGTATCAAAAAGTTTCTATAAATAAATATTAGAATTGTAAAAACTGGTGCTTTTTAGTGGGTTTGAATATTGCTTTTTAGGCGAAATTTAGATATAATGATATTGACTACGAGTATGTATGTTCGAAAAAGGTGCTTTTGACTGGATAGACTGAGGTGCAACGGTTTGTTTAAGTGAGGAGGGCTGTTTTTTTGTCTTGTATTCGTAGGGACACTCGAGTCCAAGGTGTCAACTTTATATAAAGGAGGAATTTTTTTGAAAAAGCGATTATTAGCTATGGCATTAGCTACAACGATGCTTGTTACATCATTTAATGTAGTTTATGCTCAAGACGCAGAAGCAACAACAGAAACACCAGTTGTTGAAACTCAAGAAACTGCACCAGCTGATACTGTTGCTACTGGTGGTGCTGCAAGCGGCGATGACGCGGAAACACCATCTAATAAATATGGTATCGTTGATGGCGAAACTTGGCCAACAACTTCTCCATGGAAAGCTACAGTTTTCGGTAGTGTAGGTTCACAGGAAAGAATTGATAACTACGGTAATACTGAAAGTCCATTATACAAAAACGGTGTTATGCCTTACGATGTTAAGGAAAATGGTGACAGCGTTCAGGTAAGAATGGGTATACCAGATTACAATGACCCATCAAAGGCTGTTGATAGTCAGGGTAAGATTAGTTCTGACCAGGATGGTATTGTAATGTACTATCAGCAGTTAAAAGCAGATGACGATTTTACAATTTCTGCTACTGCACATGTAAATGGTATTAACAATGCAAACAATCAGGTTTCTTTCGGTGCTACAGTAAGAGATAAGGTATTTGTAAACGACGGTAACACTACAGATTCTATTACTCTTGGTGATTATGTTACAGCAGGTCCTATTGAAATGCTTAAAACAGTAAAGGGCGATGCTCTTCCAGGTGATATGAGTTTTGCATACACAAGAAAAGCTGGTGCACTTTCTGACAAGCAGACTACTACACTTACATCTGTACCACAGCCAGGCGATGATATTCCTGTAAGTATCAAGAAGTCTGGTACTAACTATACAGTTACATTTGGTACAGAATCAGCAGTAATTGATGGTTCTGGACTTTCAATGACTGATGATATTTATGTTGGTTTCTTTGCATCAAGATGTGCTGATATTACATATAACAATGTAAAGGTTAGTAAAGTTGGCGAAGCTGTTGAAGCTGGTGAAATGACTATCGGCGGTAACGGTTTCAACGGTAACGATGACCCATCATCAGCTAACTATGCAAGCAACTACAACAAACTTGAAAAGACTAGCGATTCAGCTTTCAAGGTATCTGTAGATGCAGCTTCAGCTGGTAAGGCTATTGGTAAGTTATCTAACTCTGAAGATTCTTACACTTACTATGCGTCTGAAATTTCAAAGGATGACGACTTTGTAATGACAGGTAAGATGAAGCTTGGTATGGGTACTACTGTTAACCCTAAGGAACAGGGCGGTTCTGGTCTTATTGTATTTGATAGCAAGTACAGAAAAGACGCTTCAGGTGTCGCAACTGATGTAGCTAATGGTGTAGCTGATGGTAATTCAGTTATGGCTGGTGCTATGGTTCCTGTTAAGCCAGCAAATGGCGAAAAGGGTGCAGCTTACCTTTGTGCAAGAGTTTCTAACGACAAGGGTAACAAGATTAAGTTTAGTGAAGAGTCTATTGGTACTAACCAGCAGGATTATGCAGATGAATTCACTTATACTTTAAGAAAGAGCGGTACAAGCCTTTCAATCACTATTAATGGTAGCAAGCAGGTTATTGATGTTTCTGACCTCTTTGCTAAGTCTGAAAAGCTTTATGTAGGTTACTTCGCAGCAAGAGATGCTTATGTTGATGTAACTGACCATAAGTTATCAGTTGGTAGCTCAAAGGTTGCAAGTATTGAATTAAATTCTTTACCAAACAAGACTGACTACTATGTAGGTGAAACATTTGACTCTACAGGTTTAGCTTTAAAGGTTGTTTACGAAAACGGTACTACTGATATTATCGATAGCTTAGATGATATTACATTAACTGGTTTCGAAGATACAACAGGTGGTAAGAATACATTTACATCTGTTGGTGAAAAGGAAATTAAGGCTTCTATAGGTTCTGCTTCTGTTACATTTAATGTAAATGTAAGAGGTAAGAAGGTAACAGACCTTAAATTAGACTATCTTCCAGTAAGAACTGACTTCCTTGTAGATACTGCATTTGACTCTAACGGTCTTACTCCAGTTGCTACATTCGAAGACGGTACTACAAAGACTTTAACAACTAAGAACTATAAGCTCTATGTAAATGGTAAGGAATTACCAGAAGGCACAGAACTCAAGTCTGATTTAGTTGGTAAGCAGACTGTTACAGTAATGTACACAGATGCTGATACAACTATTGACCCTAACAATGTTGGTGCAACTTACGACATCAATGTAAAGAATGCTAAGTTAGAAAGCATCAGAGTTGGTGTTGTTCCTGATAAGGTAAACTTCGTTCAGGGCGAAAGCTTTGATGATTCAGGTCTTATAATTGAAGGTAAGTATGTTCTTGAAGATGGTACTACAGTATACCGTACTCTTGACAAGAGCCTTTACACTTACTCAGGTTATGACCTTACTCAGGTAGGTAACCAGAAGGTTACTGTTACTTATAAGAATGACCCAAGCGTTACTGTAAGCTATGACATTCTTGTAACAACTGTTAAGATTGTTTACCCACAGATTGAATCATATCCATTACTTACTTATATGGTAGGCGATAGCTTTGACCCAACTGGATTAAAGGTAACACTTCTTTACAACGATGGTAGAACTCAGAATATCGATGCAGATAAGGACGGCAAGACTGTTTACTACTTATTCGATGGTTCTAACTACTATGATTCAGAAGGCAACGCTGTAGAAGAAGCAGAGGCTAAGGCTGCAAAGTATTATCTTGATTTAAGCCAGTTTAGCACAGCTTCTGAAGGTACAGGTAAGGTTTACGTTAATGTAAATACTTTAGGTGTTAGCTCATCTATCGAACTTGTAACTACTACAACTGCTAAGAAGGATTACGTTTGGAAGGGTATGTTATTCGGTGCATCTTCTATGGGTGTATCTGGTAACGCAGAAAGTAAATCTTCTCAGGTTATCTTAACAGATAATGAAGGTAACCAGTATGTAAACGATTCTAAGAATAAAGAATTCGGTTCAATCAACATGACAGGCGGTAAGCTTGACAATGTAAGTTCTGTAAGATTAAATTCTTGGACACAGTCTGGTAAGCAGTCTGGTGACCAGGATGGTAAGGCTTACTTCTATACATTAGTAGATGCTAAGAAGAACTTCAAGTTATCTGCTGATGTAACAGTAAACAGATATATTGCTGACCCTGATGACCCATCTGATTTAGCTAGAATTGAAGCTAAGATGGCTTCAGCAGGTGTTGATAAGATAACAGCTCTTGATATGCTTCGTACAGGTCAGGAAATGTTCGGTCTTGAAGCAAGAGATGTTATCCCATTTGCTGGTGGTATTGATGCAGATGGTAACTACACAGGTGGTCTTGGTAACCACATGACTACTGACCCAACAAAGGCTATGAAGGATGACGACGGTACTCCTGTTGATATCTATGAAGCTTATATTGAAAATAAGACTGTAACTGATAAGAACAAGGATACATATGCTGTTTCTTACACAGATGTTGAAAATACTTTCGCATCTAACATCGTAGTTGCAGGTGCTACAACAGACTCTACATATCCAACAGATACAAAGAGTTCTACATACTACACTAAGAGTCAGATGAACAGAATTAACATCCTTATCAGAAGTGGCGTAGTTGCTACTGATGGTGGTGGTGAAAGAATTGGTATCAAGGATACTACTGATAGTGTTCCTGTAAAGGGTGATAAGTACAACATCACATTACAGAAGATTAATGAAGGTTATATGATTACTACATATGATTATCAGACTGGTCAGACTCAGACTGAATATGATTCACTTAGTAATCTTAACTTAAATTCATTATTAGATACTCAGAACGATACTTATATGACAGTAGGTTTATCTGCTTGTCGTTGGGCTGATGCTACATTCGAAAATATCGAACTTCACGAAATCGACCCTAACACAGATAAGGTAACTATTCCTGCTGATGAAAAGGAATATTCACCAAAGCTTACTATGATTTCTAGTAACTACTCTACTACTGTTGACTATATGTTAAGCTTCAAGGCTAACAACCCTCACGGTGGTCAGATTGATGTATCTCAGAATGGTAACATTATCATTCAGGACGGTGCTGTATCTAAGAAGACTTCTATTTACAACACTACACTTGTACCTGATTCTGTAAATGAATTTACTATCGTTTACAAGCCAAGTACAGCTGATAACTGTGTATCTTTTGAACCAGTTGTAACAAGATTTAATGTAACTCAGAAGAGCAATATTAAGGACTTTAACACATTATATGTAGCTCCAGACGGTGCTGTAGATGGTGACGGTACTAGAGAAAATCCTCTTGACCTTGAATCAGCTATTGGTATGTCTAAGTTTGGTACTACTATTGTAATGCTTGATGGTACATACAACATCAAGAATACAGAAGCTGCTAAGATTGAAATTGGCGAATCACTTTCTGGTAAGGCTGACGGTAGAAAGACTATCAAGGCTGACGAAGGTGCTCACCCAGTTCTTGACCTTGAAGGCAAGTACGAAGGTTTCTCTGTATCAGGTAGCTACTGGACATTTGATGGTATTGAAGTAAAGAATGCTATGGGTAACGGTAAGGCATTCTACCTCGGTGGTCACTACGATGAAGTTAAGAACTGTACTTTCCATGATAATGGTGAATTAGGTTTCCAGATTTCTCGTTTAATTGCTACAGAAGTATCTGTAAGCGAATGGCCAAGCAACAACCTTGTATTAAACTGTGAATCTTACAACAACAACGACCCATCTAAGAACAATGCCGATGGTTTCGCTTGTAAGTTAACAGCAGGTTACAACAATGTATTCTCTGGTTGTTCATCTCACCACAACCTTGATGATGGTTGGGATTGTTATACTAAGCTTGCAACAGGTGCTATCGGTCCTGTTCAGGTTGAAAATTGTGTAGCTTATAGAAATGGTTACCAGTTAAATGACGATGCTTCAGAAACTGACTGGGGCAACGGTGCTGGTTGTAACGGTTTCAAGATGGGTGGCGAAAACATCCATGTTGCTCACTACTTAAAGGATTGTATCTCTTGGGGTAACAAGAGAAGTGGTGTAGACTCTAACTACAACCCAGGTTTCAAGATGAGAAATGTTATTTCTTACAACAACGAAGGTCCTAACATTAAGCTTTACTCTGGTACTGGTAACATTATGAAGGATGAAAACGGTAGCCAGACAGATGCTAGTAAGAAGCCTTATAAGTTCGACTACGATATGAAGGGCGTTGTTTCTTGTGCAGACCCAGCTAAGGGTGCTATTAACTTCGACCAGATTGGTAGTGTTTGGACTGACCAGGGCGAACCTGATACTACATACGGTAACCTCAGCAAGACTCCTATCGTAAGTGAAAATAACTACATCACTTACTACAACGGCGAACAGGGTAAGAACTCTAATGATGAATATGTAAATCCAGAAAACTTCTTCGAAAGTATTGACCCATATTCTTCTATTGATGAAAATATGCACTATACTAGAAGAGCTGACGGTTCATTCAACTGGGGTCCATTCCTTGCAAGAAAGGTTGCTTATGTTCACGACGCAGGCGACGAAGTTGTTTACCCAGATGTAGCAGAAAAGACAACAGCTACAACTGTTACTACTACTACAACTGAAACAACTACAGAAGCTACAACTTCTAAGACAGAAACTACTACTAAGAAGACTTCAAGTGGTGGCGGTTCAGGTGCTGTAATCAATAGTGGTGCTAAGGTAACTACTACTGAAGCTACAACAGTTGACGAAACTGCTACAGAAGTAACTACTGGTGAAGCTACAGAAGCTACAACTTCTAATGCTGCATTCGCTGTTAACCCACCTAAGGCTGACGGTGCTGATGTAACATTCAAGGATGTTCCTGCAACTCACTGGGCAAATGATGCAGTTTCTACACTTGCTAAGGCAGGCGTTGTTAATGGTTTAAGTGCTGATACATTCGGTACTGCTACTAACAGCAAGAGAGGCGACTTCGTAGTAATGCTCGTTAGAGCTCTTGGTATTGACTCTACTTCAACAGCTAACTTCAGCGATGTAGATTCTAGCAAGTACTACGCAAAGGCTATTGCTACAGCTAAGGCTTACGGTATTGTAAACGGCTACAATGACAACACATTCAAGCCAGAAAATTACATTACAAGACAGGATATGATGGTTATGGTTGCTAACGCTCTTAATGCTATGGGCGTTAAACTTGATACTGATGTAGCTTGCCTTGATAACTTCAGCGATACAGTAGGTATTGCAAACTATGCAAGAACTTCTGTTGCTGCACTTGTAAATGCTGGTATTGTTAAGGGTTCTGACAACAAGATTGAACCTGTTAAGAACATTACAAGAGCTGAAATGGCTCAGCTTGTTAAGGGCGTTTATGATAAGGCTTTAACTATTGCAGAATAATCTGTTATTACAATTCGTATATCGGATTTGATAAAGAGGGTGCTGACTTATGTCAGCACTCTTTTTTTTTTAGTGAATCGGAAAGATAAATCCGATGGCTTGTTTACA
>FR888455.1 GCA_000432155.1 Eubacterium sp. CAG:274 | reverse complement strand
CACGGCTGGTCCCTACCTTAGACTAACTGCAAGAAATGCAAGCATTTCTTGCAAGGCTGTCGACTTTATCGACAGCCTGCCTACTTTTTCCTATTTTTAAAATAAAACATTCCTAAAAAGATACCAGCTACTGTACCAACTACAAAGCCTATTATTATTGCCAAAGTCATAGCCTTACCTCCTTAAATTTAGTTATTGTAACTATTTTACTCCTAAATCCTAAGTTGTCAACTTTCACTTGTATCATTTGCAAGTTTGAACTCTGTTTCATCAGGTACTGCAATATGGTCATCTACAGTAGTTGTGCTACTGGATTGAGTGGCATCAAATTTAAGTGTATTATTATTCTCAACTTTGAAAATAAATGTGTTCTTATTATCATCGGTTTTACAAATAAGATTTCCCTTATTAAACTTTATACTTCCTATATTTCCATAAGAGGATAAAACATCAAATGTAAATGTAAAAGTTTTATCTTCCAAATCTAGTGTTAAATATGGCGTAAAAACATTTTCCTCTGAATCTACCATTTCATATGTTCCACTTGTAATACCATATGTATTACCATTACAGCCACTTAATATAAAAGATACAATACAAATCAAAATCCCTGTAAAAATTGTTTTATTCATAGTATCACTTCCTTTTAAAGATACCATTCCGGTCTTCTTGTGCCTATATATGGCACTTTTTTGCGTAATTCTTTAGCCTGTTTTAGGTCTATATCACAAGCCAAAAGCTGTTCACTATCATCAGCCTTACATATAACCTCTCCATTAGGGTCTACTACTAAAGATTGTCCTGAAAAGTCCATATTATCCTCTTTGCCAACTCTATTACACATAGCAACAAAAACTTGATTTTCCATAGCCTGAACACGAACTTCCCATTCAAACATTTCCATAGGCTCTGCCTTTGTGTTTGCTGTAGGAATTATAATTAAATCTGCACCCTTTAATACACAAGTTCGTATACTTTCCGGCAAATGTCTATCATAGCAAATAACAACACCTACTTTTCCATACTCTGTATCAAAAACCTTAAAGCCGTCATCAGATGGTGTATAATAGTCCTGTTCATAGAAATTTTCAGCCTGTGCTATATGCACCATTTTAGCTTTATCCACAATAGCTCCCTGTCTATTTATAAAAAGGGAAGTATCATATTTTTTATTTTCAATATTCATATAAACATTAGGAGATATATAGATACTGTGTTCCTTTGCTTTTTCTTTTAACTTTTGTACTTCATCAGAACTTTCATATAAACAATACTTTTCCACATTTTTATTCTGGTATTGAGGGAAAAATGGGGATAACTGAATTTCAGGAAAAAATAATAGGTCACAATCTTTTGCTTTATCACAAAAATTAAGTGACTTATTCAGATTTTCTTCTATTTTATCTGTCATTGACATTTGAGCTAATGCTATTTTCATTTTTACACTTCCTTTTATCTGAATTATAGCACAAAAAAAGCATACTGACTATTGACAGTATGCTAAAAATGATTTCTATTTATTTCCGGAACAACTATTTTTGTGTTCGCCACAATGTCCCTCGTGATGGCTATGGTCGTGATGCTCACAATGAACATTTTCGTTGAAGTTAAGTTTATCTTGCAACAAGTCATTTACTGCACTATCAGCATTACCAACAACTCCACCATAGAGCTTAATTCCTGCCTCTGCCAATGCTTGTTTTGCACCATTTCCAATACCGCCACAAATCAAAGTATCTACAAAATTTTCTTTCAAAAATCCAGCAAGAGCACCATGACCACTTCCATTAGTATCTACAATACTTTCATTTACAATTTTTCCATTGGAAATATCATAAATTTTGAACTTTTCAGTATGACCAAAATGCTGAAATACATTTCCGTTTTCAAATGTTACTGCTATTTTCATTTCTATCCCTCTTTGTAAGATTGATTAAATTTCCTTTTTATTGTCAGCTCCAGGAGTTGTAACAATAACCTTTTCTGGGTTAATAATTAAAGCACCCTTTGCAGTAGCTGCACCATTAAACATTTTTTCTACCATTGCCTTGAAAGTATCCACTACTGTACCCTCTGTTACATATGTAGCAGTACCCTTAATCTGATAGCCCTCTAAGGTTTCACCATTGTATACAGAAATAGCAATTTTGCCACCATTTGACTGAATATTTTTTAATGTAGTTTCAAGGAAAACATCGCCTACAACAAGCTTTCCATCTTCTGTAACATCTTTAAAGGCTACAGGTACAACATTAGGTTCATTATTACCACAAGTGGCTAAATCCCACATACTTTCTTTAAGTATCTTTTTTACATTTTTATTTATCATTCCGATTACCTCCTAAATTCGTTATTTATTGTAATGTCATTATAGGTAATCTACTTAAAATTAACAATATATTAGTAATTTTATTAGCCAATAATAAATTTAATAGTTACTTTCCACAGAATTTATTAAATGTACAGCCATATCTGCATCTTTTTTATTTACAAAAAACATATACTTTAGCTTTGTGCTATTTCCTCTATTGCCTATAATAGCTGAATCAAAAGCATTTTTCTGGTTTATATATTCTGTCTTTACACTATACTTAATATTATTCTGAGCCAGTACTTCCTGTATTTTATTTCTTTTTTCACTATCCATTACGGTAGCTACATTAACACCAAACAAATTTAACATTTTAGCCACCTTCTCTTATGCTAGATTTATTATCTCCAAACCTTTTTCCTGTGCATAGTTTACAGTATAGGCTGTACCACCTGTAGGCTTATTTAAGTAACAAATACAATATTTACTATTGTTTACAAGTCTTCTATTTCTCAAAGTAATGCAATATGGTGTATAGTTTTCAGAAATATATGAAATTTTATCAGCTTGCTTTGCAATAAAATTTAACTCCAGTTTATCGGCTATTTTCCAATTTTTATTGTGATTTTTACAAGGCAACACAAGTATAAGTTTTATGAAAGGATATTTCTTTTTTAGCTTTAAAACAGCCTTTTCTGCAAGCATATCAAAACCTAAAGCTCCACCTACACCGAAGTAAATTACACCTTTTTCTGTTATAAGTTTTTCAATAATTTTAGGCAGTTTAAGTTTAAGCTCCATAGCCTTTATTTTAGAAATATCTCTGTGACCTGTAAAGCAACAAGTCTTTTTCAATATATCTTCATTCATATTAGCTTAATTTATGTATAAAGATACCACTTCTCAATTTAGGTTCAAACCAAGTAGACTTTGGTGGCATAACCTTATTATCGTCAGCTATATTCATAAGCTGTGTCATAGAAGTAGGATACATAGCAAAAGCTACTGTCATTTCTCCACTATCCACTCTCTTAACAAGTTCTCCTAAACCTCTGATACCACCAACAAAATCAATTCTCTTGTCAGTTCTAGGGTCACCAATACCAAGAACAGGTGTTAAAAGTGAGTTTTGCAAGATACTTACATCAAGACAACCAACGGAATCTGTGGCAATAATGCTGTCTTTAGCCTGTAATTTATACCATTTTTTATCTAAGTACATACCAAAAGTATGTATAGCATCTGGTTTATACTGTTCATTAACTTCTGTTACTGTAAAGTTTTCCTGTATCTTGTCCAAAAATTCCTCTTTTGTAAGACCATTTAAGTCCTTTACAAGTCTGTTGTAATCCATAATATGCAACTGGTCAGCAGGGAAAAGTACAGAAAGATAGTAGTTAAATTCTGCGTTTTTATCATACTCTCCCTCTCCTCTGCGTTTTAAACCAACCTTAACAGCAGAGGCATTTCTGTGATGACCGTCAGCAATATAAAGTGAAGGAACATTTTTAAACTGTTCTACAAGGTCATTAATTACATTATCCTCATCTATAAGCCAAACCTTATGTTCCACTTTATCTTCAGAAATAAAGTCATAAATTGGAGCTTTTTCTATTTCCTTTGATATAATCTGGTCAATAGTTTTCTGATTTTTATATGTAAGGAAAATAGGACCTGTATTGGCATTACAATAGTCAACATGGTTAATTCTATCCTGTTCTTTATCAGCTCTTGTAAATTCGTGTTTTTTAATAGTATTGTTCAAATATTCATCAATAGATGTACAAACTACAAGACCAATCTGTTCTCTGCCATTCATAGTAAGGCTATATATATAAAAAACCGGCTTATTATCCTGTATAAGAACTTTATCCTCTATCATTTTATTAAGGTTAGATGCAGCCTTTTCATAAACCTCTTTAGAGTAAATATCCACATTTTCAGGTAAATCTATTTCTGCTCTATCAACATGGAGAAAAGAGTAAGGGTCATTCTTTACCATTTCTCTAGCCTCTTTTGAAGTCATAACATCATAAGGTAAAGCTGCTACCTTAGAACAAAGTTCAGGAGTTGGTCTAAAACCTTTGAAAGGTCTAATTGTTGCCATAAAAAACACCTCTTTCTTTCTGTGGGAATTGCCCAAATTTTTAATTTATCCACAATATCATAAATAATTTGTGTGGAAATGTTGTTATATACTCTAATTATATACAAAAATATACTAGAGTACAAGTATTAACAAAATTTTTTGTTATAGCTTTCAAAAACAAAAAAGCCGTCAGAAATTAATCTAACGGCTTAAAAATTATATATTTATTTTGTTATGCTAAAACTCTAACAGCAACAATGCCTTCAACAGCCTTTGCAGATGTAACAACACTATCATCAGCATTGTCTACATCAAGGATTGTGTAAGCATAATCGCCCTTTGCATTGTTTGTCATATGTTCAATATTGATACCCTTTTCGCCAAAGAAAGCAGTAATCTGAGCAAGCATATTAGGAGTATTCTTATGAAGAACACAAACTCTTGCCTTACCAGCAATTCTAGGAGCTGAACAGTTAGGGTAGTTTACAGAATTTACGATGTTACCATCTTCGAGGTAAGCCATAATTTCCTTAGCTGCCATAGTTGCACAGTTGTCTTCTGCTTCTGGAGTAGATGCACCAAGGTGAGGTAATGTAATAATACCGTCAACACCTACAGTTTCTTCATTAGGGAAGTCACAAATATAGCAACTTACCTTACCACTTTCAAGAGCAGTCTTAACATCAGCAACATTTACAAGTTCGTTTCTTGCAAAGTTAAGAAGTCTTACGCCGTCTTTGCACTTAGCAAGTGATTCAGCATTAATCATATTCTTAGTTTCTGGAGTAGCTGGAACATGAACTGTAATATAGTCAGCAACAGCATAAATATCATCAAGGTTAGAAGTAAACTTAACAGCATTGTCAAGAGCAAGAGCGTTCTTGATTGAGAAGTATGGGTCATAACCAATAACATTCATACCAAGAGCAACTGCTGCATTGGCAACAAGTACACCAATAGCACCAAGACCAACGATACCAAGAGTCTTACCCTTGATTTCTGGACCTGCAAAGTTAGACTTGCCTTTTTCTACCTGCTTAGCAATATCTTCTGTACCCTGTAAAGACTGTGCCCAAGCATAACTTGCCATAATCTTTCTGCTTGAAAGTAAAAGACCAGTTAATACAAGTTCCTTTACAGCGTTTGCATTAGCACCAGGAGTGTTAAAAACAACAATACCCTTTTCAGCACACTTGTCTAAAGGAATGTTGTTTACACCAGCACCACAACGAGCAACTGCCTTTAATGATTCTGGAAGTTCCATATCGTGCATTTTGAAACTTCTTAAAAGAATACCGTCTGGATTTGCTTCGTTATCAGAAACTGTATAGTTATCAGAAAGCTGACCTAAGCCAACCTTAGAAATTTTATTAAGTGTTAAAATCTTAAACATTATATTATACCCTCCAAAATATGTTCAGAACAAATTAACTTTGTTAATTTGTGGTTTGCTTTGCAAACCATCGGATTTATCTTTCCGATTCACTATTAAAAATAGGCAGGAGGAAATAAAAAACCTCCTGCCATCCATTAGCTTATGTAAAGCATTTTATTACTTATTGTCGTGTTCAAACTTCTTCATAAATTCAACGAGAGTCTTAACACCTTCAATAGGCATAGCATTGTAAATACTAGCTCTCATACCACCAACTGTTCTGTGACCCTTGAGGTTTACAAGACCAGCAGCAGTAGCTTCCTTAACGAACTTAGCATTTAATTCATCACTATCAGTAACGAAAGGAACATTCATAAGTGACCTATCCTTAGGAACAACTGTACCTCTGAACATCATTGAGTTATCAAGGAAGTCGTAAAGGATACCAGCCTTTTCTTCGTTAATCTTCTGGATTGCAGCAACGCCACCCATTTCCTTAACCCAGTCAAATACAAGACCTGCAACATAGATTGCAAAGCAAGGTGGAGTGTTGTAAAGAGAGTCCTTGTCAGCATGTGTCTTATAGTTAAGCATTGTTGGACAAATATCCATAGCGTGACCAAGTAAATCTTCTCTAATAATAGCAATAGTAACACCAGCTGGGCCAACATTCTTCTGAGCACCTGCAAAGCAAAGACCAAACTTAGTGATGTCGATTTCTTCAGACATAATCATACTAGAAAGGTCAGCTACAAGAGGAACATTACCTGTTTCAGGAAGTTCAGTCCATCTAGTACCATAAATAGTATTGTTGTAGCAAATGTAGAAATAATCTGCATTTGGGTTAAATGTAGCTTTATCTAAAGTTGGGATATAATTATATGTCTTATCTTCGGAGGAGGCTACAAGGTTTACCTTACCATATCTCTGTGCTTCCTGCATAGCCTTTTTAGACCATTGACCTGTATTAACAAGGTCACATTCGCCCTTCTGGAAAAGGTTAAGTGGAACCATAGCAAACTGAGTAGAACCACCACCCTGTAAAAACAATACTTTGTAATTATCAGGAATGTGCATAAGTTCTCTTAAAGTTGCTTCAGCAGCCTTAATAATGTCGTCAAACCACTTGGAACGGTGACTCATCTCCATTACGGACATACCAGAACCGCCATAGTTTAACATTTCTTTTTGTACTTTTTCTAATACAGGCAATGGTAACATTGATGGGCCTGCAGAAAAATTGTAAACTCTTTCCATTATCTTTCCTCCTAAAAAAATTATAGTAATTTAATTATAATACATTAATCTTATGAAGTCAAGTGCTGTAGCACAGGACAACTTTTTGTTCAGAAGAACAGAAAACCCCATAAATATGAGGTTTTCTGCTATAATTATCTACTTAAATTTTATTAAATAAATGTAAATTTTATTCTGCACTTTCAAGTGCCTTGTCTAAAATTTCCATAGCAGTATCAATATCAGCCTTAGAAACAATAAGAGATGGTACAAAACGAATAATAAACTGACCTGCACCTACTAAAAGTAAGCCTAAATCAATAGCCTTTGCTACTACAGGACCAGCAGGCTTATTAAGTTCAATACCCTGCATAAGACCCATACCTCTTACATCTTTTACTAAATCCTTGTGCTTTTCAGCAACCTTTTCAAGCTGTTCTCTTAAATATGCACCCTGTTCCTTTACATTATCCAATAAACCACCTAAAAGCTCATCAACAACTACATTACCAGCAGCTGTTGCAAGTGGGTTACCACCAAATGTAGATGCGTGGTCGCCAGGAGCAAAAGCCTTTGCTACATTTTCCTTAGCCATCATAAGACCACAAGGAACACCACCGGCAATACCCTTTGCTGTAGACATAACATCAGGAACAACACCAAAGCTCTGGTAAGCAAAAAGTGTACCAAGTCTACCTACACCACATTGAACTTCATCGAACATAAGAAGCATATCCTTTTCGTCACAGATTGCTCTTAATTCCTTTAAAAATTCAACCTTAGCAGGAATAATACCACCTTCGCCCTGAACAGGTTCAAGTAAAATAGCTATTGTCTTGTCTGTAATAGCTGACTTTACTGAGTCAATATCATTAAAGTCTGCATACTTAATGTTTGGAAGCATATCGCCAAGACCTTCGTGGTAGTGGTCCTGACCAGTAGCTGTTACAGCACCAAAAGTTCTACCATGGAAAGACCTATTCATTGTAACAATTTCCTGTCTGCCAGTTGGAGCACCATACTTTCTAGCCAACTTTAATGCTGATTCAATAGATTCAGCACCGGAGTTACAGAAAAATACCTTGTCAAGACTACCGTTTTCAACTAATTTTTGAGCAAGGTCACATTGTGGCTTTGTGTAATAAAGGTTAGAAATATGAATAAGCTTTGCTGCCTGTTCAGAAATAGCCTTTACTAACTTAGGGTGGTTATGACCTAAAGAATTTACAGCAATACCAGCTACAAAATCAAGGTACTTCTTACCATTTTCATCATATACATACATTCCCTCTCCCTTTTCAAAAGTAAGTGGAAATCTATTGTAAGTTTTCATTACATACTTTTCGCCTAAATCAGCTGTTTTCATAATGTATTTCCTCCAATTTATAATCTATCACTTTTATTTTTCTATTAATGTACCAATACCCTTGTTAGTGAATATTTCAAGGATAAGACAATGGGCAATTCTACCGTCTAATATATGTACATTCTTAACACCGGCATTTACACCTGCTAAACAGCATTGTACCTTTGGAATCATACCACCAGCTATTGTGCCGTCAGCAATAAGTTCGTTTATTTCTGCGGTGTTAGTAGTAGAAATAACACTATTAGGGTCATTTACATCTCTCATTACACCTGCTACATCTGTAATAAATACTAGCTTTTCAGCATTTAAAGCACCAGCAACAGCAACAGCTGCATAGTCAGCATTTACATTATAACTATTACCTTCTTCATCTACACCAACTGTAGAAATAACAGGTACAAAATCATTATCAAGAAGTGTATTAATAAGTGTAGTATCTACTTCTGTTACTTCGCCTACAAGACCTAAATCCAAGCCATTTGGTGTAGCCTTTTTAACTTTCATAAAGCCGGAATCCTTACCACAAACGCCTACAGCATTGATACCCTGTAAGCAAAGCTCTGTTACAAGACTCTTATTAACCTTACCAACTAATACTTCCTGAACAACTTCCATTGTTTCTTCGTCAGTAACTCTTAAACCGTCTTTAAACTGTGGTTCAATACCAACTCTTTCAAGGGCCTTGTTAATATCCTTGCCACCACCATGAACAACTACAGGCTTAAAACCTACAAACTTCATAAGGGCAATATCCTTAATAATTGTAGACTTTATTTCTTCATTTACAAGAGCAGCACCACCGTACTTTATAACAACTGTAATGCCAGAAAATTTCTTAATATAAGGCAATGCTTCTGTTAATATCTCTGCCTTGTTTATAATGCTTTTCATAAAATTTCCTCCAAAATTGTGAACTTATACCGTTTTGTCACTCTCTTATGAACGATAGTCACCATTTATCTTTACATAATCATAAGTAAGGTCACAACCCCAAGCTGTTGCCTCGCCGTCACCTTCTTTGAGCTTCATATCAATATAAATCTTATGTTCTGCTAAAATCTTAGACGCCTTTTCTTCATCAAACACAATAGGTACACCCTCATTCATAAGGTTAATTGTACCTGCGTCACTTCTGAAATCAATAGTAACAGCCATAGGGTCAAAGTCAGCACCACTGTAACCCATAGCACATAAAGCTCTACCCCAGTTAGCATCTTCGCCAAAAAGTGCCGCCTTTAAAAGTGTAGAAGATACAACACTTAAAGCAATTTTTCTTGCATCTTCAACATTCTTAGCACCCTTTACATTTGCTTCCATAAGTTTTGTAGCACCTTCGCCGTCATCAGCACAAGAAATAGCAAGTCTCTTTGTAATGAACATAAGTGCTTCAGCAAACTTAGTATAATCTTCGTTTTCGCTATCAATAACAGTATTTTCAGCCATACCATTTGCAAGAGCAAGAACTGTATCGTTTGTAGACATATCGCCGTCAACACAAATCATATTAAATGAGTCTGCAACAGCGTCTTTTAAAGCCTTATCAAGCATAGGCTTAGCAATAGCACAGTCAGTAGTAATAAAGCAAAGCATTGTTGCCATATTAGGGTTAATCATACCAGAGCCCTTAGCCATACCACCAATAGTAACTTCCTTACCACCTACTTCAATAGTAACTGCTACTTTCTTTGGATATGTATCAGTAGTCATAATAGCCTCTGCTGCCATATCACCACATTCTTTTGTATCGCCTATTGTAGGGAATACCTTGTCTACACCGGCAAGCATTTTGTCCATAGGGAGGTTTACACCAATAACACCTGTTGAACAAACTAAAACATTTTCAGCATTTACGCCAATAAGGCTACCAAGTTTACCTGCTGTAGCCTTAGCATCATCAATACCCTGCTGACCAGTACAAGCATTGGCATTACCACTATTTACTACTACACCAGAAACTGGATTTTTTACAACCTCCATATCCCATAAAACAGGAGCTGCTTTTACAACATTTGTTGTGAAACAACCTGATGCTACACAAGGCTTTTCACTAACAATAATAGCCATATCTTTTTTTACTTTTTTAATACCTACAGCCTGACCACCGGCTTTAAATCCCATAGGTGCTGTAACATTAGCATTAATTTCCTTCATATACAATAACCTCCTATTTTATGCTGGGAAAATAGGCACATAATCAATGCCTGTTGTTTCCTCAATACCCATAATAATATTCATATTCTGAACAGCCTGTCCTGCTGCACCCTTGAATAAGTTATCTAATGCACCAATAACAATAACTCTGTTTGTTCTTTCGTCTACTGTAAAGCCAATATCTACAAAGTTAGAACCCTTAACCCACTTAGTTTCTGGGAATACACCCTCCTTAGTAAGTCTGATAAAGTGCTCATTACCGTAATGCTTTTCATATGCTTTTCTAATATCGTCATAAGTGTATTTCTTGTTAAGTGTTGCATAACAAGTAGCAAGAATACCTCTGTCCATAGGAATAAGATGAGGAGTAAAGTTAAGAACTATATCCTGACCAGCAGCAATAGAAAGCTGTTCTTCAATTTCTGGAGTATGTCTGTGGCTTGCTACCTTGTAAGCCTTTACAGACTCATTTAATTCACAGTAATGATTGCCAAGAGAAAGACCTCTACCAGCACCAGTAGCACCAGACTTTGCATCTATTATAATAGAAGAAAGGTCAATCATACCCTCTTTTACAAGTGGGTAAAGTGAAAGAATAGAACAACTTGTGTAGCAACCTGGATTAGCTACAATTCTCTTACCCTTTATTTTATCTCTATTGATTTCGCAAAGACCATAAACAGCCTCTGGTAAAATATCCTTAGAATAGTGAGTAGTATACCATTTTTCGTATACATCAACATCTTGTATTCTAAAGTCAGCACCTAAATCAATAATCTTAGTCTTACTTAATATATCTGCATTAATTTTCTTACTTGCAACGCCATGAGGAAGTGCAAGAAAAATAACATCGCATTTTTCAGCCATTTCTTCAATATGTTCTTCTTCACACACATAGTCTAAATGTGAGTAATTAGAATAAACTTCCTTGTATTCCTGACCTGCGTAGGACTGACTTGTCATTGTTACTAATTCAGCCTTTGGATGCTGAGTAATAAGTCTTACAAGTTCACTGCCTGCGTATCCTGTTGCACCGATTATACCAACCTTAATCATAAATAACCTCCAAAGCATCTGCATATTTTATTCAATATATTTTTTAAAAATATACATTATATCCAATCAGAATATAGTATATACCTTATTTTGCTAAAAGTACAGTACAAAAATTATTTCATAATTATACATCTGACCTGAATATTATGCAAGTGTTTTTTATATTATTTTTAATTTTTTTAGATTTTTCTATATTTTTTTAATTTTCCCCCTTGCATATTTTATGTATATATTGTATAATGACATCAATAAAAATATAAATTATTTTTTAGGAGGATTTGAAAATGAAAATTGTACTTGCTTATTCAGGCGGTCTTGATACATCAGTTATTATTCCTTGGTTAAAGGAAAACTACGGCAACCCAGAAATTATTGCAGCTTGTGTAAATGTAGGTCTTACAGAACACGAAACTGCTGGTCTTGAAGAAAAGGCTTTAAAGCAGGGTGCTTCTAAGTTATATTGTGAAAATGTTTGTGACGAACTTATCACAGACTACATTTTCCCAATGGTAAAGGCTGACTGTGTTTACGAAGACAAGTATCTTTTAGGTACATCTATCGCTAGACCTCTTATTGCTAAGAAGTTAGTTGAAATCGCTGAAAAGGAAGGCGCTGACGCTATCTGTCATGGTGCTACTGGTAAGGGTAACGACCAAATTCGTTTCGAACTTACTATTAAGGCTCTTGCTCCTCACCTTCAGATTATTGCTGCTTGGAGAGATGACAAGTGGACTCTTCAGTCAAGAGAAGACGAAATTCAGTACCTTATCGACAGAGGTCTTGAAGTTCCTATGAAGAAAGAAGATTCTTACTCAAGAGATTCTAACATCTGGCACATTAGCCACGAAGGTCTTGACCTTGAAGACCCTGCTAACGAACCTAAGTTTGATTCACTCTTAAAGTTAGGCGTATCTCCAGAACAGGCTCCTGACAAGCCTACATATGTTTCTATTACATTTGAAAAGGGTATTCCTGTTGCTATTGATGGCAAGAAGACTTCTCCAGTTGAATTACTTGAATACCTTAACAAAATTGGTGGCGAAAACGGTGTTGGTATCACTGACCTTGTAGAAAACAGAGTTGTTGGTATGAAGTCAAGAGGTGTATACGAAACTCCAGGTGGTTCTATCCTTTACAGAGCTCACAGAGACCTTGAATACCTTTGCCTTGACAGAGCAACTACAGCTTTCAGCGAAGTAGTTCGTTCTAAGTATGCTGACCTTATTTACAGAGGCGAATGGTTCACTCCATTAAGAGAAGCTATTGCAGCTTATGTTGATTCTACTCAGGAATATGTTACTGGTACTGCTAAGTTAAAGCTTTACAAGGGTAACATCATTAGTGCTGGTGTTGAATCTGAATACAGCCTTTACAATGCTGAAATCGCATCTTTCACAACTGGCGAACTTTACAGCCACAAGGATGCTGAAGGCTTCATCAACCTTATGGGTCTTCCATTAAAGGTTAGAGCTATGATGATGGCTAATAAGAAGAATAAGTAATTATTGCCAATTAATTAATATTCCTATATAATAATAGTGGGCGAAGTTCTCGCCCACTATTTTATAGTTAAGGGGTATTTTTATGGTAAAAAATTATGGGGAAAAATTATGGAGAAAAATTATGGGGAAAACTAATTGATGTTGATTTACTTAAAGCAAGTGCTATATTAGCTTATATTAATATCATATTGTATATTGCTTATACTTATTATTATATTAAAAATGATGGTTTAATTATGCTGATTCTTATGGTGTTAGGTTTTTTATGTATATTTATTACATATCTTTCATTTGCTATGAGCATTGTATCTAATATACTGAATATTAATAAAGGCAAAGTTAGTATAGCCGATTTGTACTTAAAACCAAAAAAATATAAACTTTTATTTATCCCATTTCAGATATTAACACTTTTAGTACTTGCTATTGCATTTCTCCCTTTGATGATGCTTGGTTCGGCAGCATTTATTTGTACACGATTTGGGGTACGCTTTTTATATATTTCATTAATGTCAACATCTGTTTACAGTATATTGTTTGTACTTTTTCTTTATAATAAAAAGAAAATTACTTTATTTGAAACTGTTGTCCATATTATATTGCAGTTAATATTTGTCCTCGACATTGTTGACAGCTTATATTTGGCATCTAAATATAAAAACATTACTATTGAAAAAGAAAGGACTTCACTATGAGCGAAAAGAAACTCTGGGGTGGCAGATTTACAAAATCCACTGATAGCTTTACAGACCATTTTCACAGCTCAATATCTTTTGACAGCAGAATGTACAAAGAAGATATTTTAGGCAGCTGTGCTCACGCAGCAATGCTCGGCAAGCAGAATATTATTCCAAAGGAAGATTCTGACCTTATTATAAAAACATTAAAAGAAATTTTAGCAGATATTGAGGCTGGCAAGTTTACTTTTGATGAAAAGGCAGAAGATATTCATATGAATGTTGAAACTATACTTATTAACCGTATTGGTGATGTAGGTAAAAGACTTCACACTGGTAGAAGTAGAAATGACCAGGTTGCTCTTGACATCAGAATGTACCTCAAGGAACAGATTGTTGATATTAAGGCACTTGTTAAGGAACTTATTACTGTACTTAACAATATTGCTGAAAGAAATATCAATACTGTTATGCCTGGCTACACTCATTTACAGAACGCACAGCCTGTTACACTTGCTCATCATGTTTTAGCTTATGTTGAAATGTTTAAGAGAGATTATGACAGACTTTCTGATACATACAAGAGAACAAATGTTATGCCTTTAGGTTCTGGTGCTCTTGCTGCTACAACTTATCCATTAGACAGAGAATTTGTTAAGGAACAGCTTGGTTTCGATGCTATTACTCTTGATTCTATGGACGGTGTAAGTGACAGAGATTTCGTTATTGAACTTTTAAGTGCTTTCTCAATGATTATGATGCACTTATCTCGTTTCTGTGAAGAAATCATCATTTGGAATTCTCAGCAGTACAAATTCGTTGAAATGGACGATGCTTATTCTACTGGTTCTTCAATTATGCCACAGAAGAAAAATCCAGATATGGCAGAACTTATAAGAGGTAAGACAGGTAGAGTTTACGGTCATCTTATGGCTATGCTTACTGTAATGAAAGGTATCCCTCTTGCTTACAATAAGGATATGCAGGAAGATAAAGAAGGTGTATTTGACGCAGTAGATACACTTAAAATGTGTCTTCCAGTATTTACAAGAATGGTAGACACTATGACTATAAACAAGGACAATATGCGTAATGCAGCTAGAAAAGGCTTTATGAATGCTACTGATGCTGCCGATTGGCTTGTAAAACAGGGTGTACCTTTCAGAGATGCTCACGCTATTATTGGTCAGCTTGTACTCTACTCTATTAATAACAATAAGAACCTTGATGACCTTACACTTGATGAATACAAGGCTGTAAGCGATGTATTTACAGAAGATATTTATAAGGCTATTGACCTTGATACTTGTGTTAATACAAGAACTGTTCCTGGTGGTCCATCAGAAGCATATATCAAGAGCCTTATTGAATTAAATAAAAAGTGTATTGAAAATTTAAAATAACATTTTTAAAAAGCAGTAGGTGATAATTCATCTACTGCTTTTTATATTGAGTTTGATGTGTCAAGTCACAAATTAAGGTCATAATTTATTCTGAATACAATTTTATTTATTAAATTTTTTAAATTTCGGTTATAAGGGACAATTATGGGACAATAACTGTGGTATAGTTTAATCATAGAACAGAGAAGTTATATTTAGCTATTATGAAAGGATGTTTTTTATGGGATTTTGGGACGATAAAGTGGATAATCCAATAGACAGTATGTTTGACTTTGACAGAGATGGCGAGCTTAATTCAACAGAAAAAGCCATGGAATTTGATTTTTTAAGCGGCGGTAACTCATCTAATATTTCTATGAACGATGATGATTTGTACCAAGACCTGTCTTTTACTGGTATTACCAAAGATGAATTCGAGTTAATGGACGATGATGAAAAACGAGAGGCTTTGGAAGATGCCGGCATTGATGTAGACGATTACGATGACTTTGATTCTGACGATTTCAGTTCTGACGACTTTGGCTCTGATGATTTTGGTTCTGACGATTTTGACTTTTAAAATGACAAAAATGGAATGTGTTTATTTCGCACATTCCATTTTTATTTAATCCAAATATTTTTTATCAACATCATCTAAATCAAAGCTATAGTAATTTTTTCTGCCTATTTTATTTTTTATAAGCATATCATCATATTCCTTTAGCACCTGTGTAACCTTATATTTAGAGGTTTCTGTGAATTCCACAAGACTAGATACATCTATACCAGCTTCACCAAAAAGGGTTTCTTGAAAAATGACAAAAATTATATTTTGTTTCTGTTTATCTTTTTTCTCCATAACCTCAATAATTTTGCTATATCTATTTATAATATTTATCCTCTTAATAACAGAATTATTTAAGCTCTCCAATTCCTTTGACAAAATATCCAAAAATGAAATTATAAAAGGTGTCAAATCCCCTTTATTTTTCTTTTCATTTACTGTTTTAAAACCCTTATAATACTGTGATATATTTTCCTTTATTGCATAAGAAAGTCCAAAGCCTGTTAGTGTATTTAATTCCTTTGACAAAAGATAACTGCTTATAAATCGGCTTGTTCTGCCATTACCATCATAAAAGGGGTGAATATATCCAAATAAATAATGGAATATTGCTATTCTTAAAATAGGTATAATATCCCTATCATTTAAAATATTCAATGCCTGTGTCATCATCAAATTTATTTTTTCCTCTGGCATTACACCCTTGTGTATTACCTTTTTAAATGGAGAAAGTACATCTACTCCCTCTTTTCTAAAATAAACTCCGTCAGGCAAATTCAACTTATCATCTTCACTAATTTCTTCCCACAAAAGGTCATTATATATATTTCTTACATCATTACAAGTGATTATGTCAATATTTTCTTCACTACATAGTTTTAGATATTTGTTTACCAATCCTGTAAGTCTTTTATTTTTATCTTCTACATTTTCAAGAATTTCATTTATATCTTTTCTTGTACTTACAACACCCTCTATTTCATTTGTAAGAACAATTTCATCAATAAGGCATTTTTTTATATATTGCTGTAATGCTATTCCAGGAATTTCAGAAGTCAGTTTGTTTAATTCTTGATTTAACACCATTACATTATAAAGTTTGTTTACTACTTCCTCTGTAAGTATATAAAAACATTGATTTTCTTCTATACTGATGTTAAGCCTTTTAGATGCTATACTGTTAAATCTGTTATTATATTCCTGTTCATATTCATTTTTACTTTTATAATACAATGATGATAGAAGTTCATAGTTCAAAAAACCACTCCTTTATTATCGAAAAGTCACAATTTCGCACACTATATATACATATATAGCCTATTAAAGTTCGAAAAATTCCATTTTCAAATTTTAAGTTATATATATTATAACCTAAAAATTAAATTTGTCAATAAAAAAAGTATCGCCCAACAACCGTCAAGCGATACTCTAAAATCACAAATATATTAGTATGCCTTACCCCAGTAAACCATAGTCTTCGCTGGCTTACCACAGCAAACGCACTTATCATCAATATGTTCCTGTTCAAAAGGCATACATCTTGATGTAGCACCTGTCATTTCCTTAATCTTGTTTTCACATTCTTCATCGCCACACCACATAGCCTTTACAAAACCAGGAGTTTCCTTAACTGTCTTTGCAAATTCTTCCATATTGTGAGCAGTATAAGTATGAGAATCTCTGTGCTTTCTTGCTCTTTCAAGCATATCGTGCTGAATAGTATCTAAAAGCTTAGTAACTTCTTCAGCAATATTATCAAGGCTTACAGTAATCTTTTCGCCTGTATCTCTTCTAGCAAGAACAGCCTGATTATTTTCAATATCTCTAGGTCCTAATTCTACTCTTACTGGAATACCTCTCATTTCGTATTCGCTGAACTTCCAACCTGGAGATTTTTCGCTATCATCAAGAATAACTCTTGAAACCTTAGAAAGCTGTTCCTTAACTTCGTTAGCCTTTTCAAGAACGCCTTCCTTCTTCTGCATAATAGGTACAATAACTACCTGATTTGGAGCAATTCTAGGTGGAAGAACAAGACCACTATCATCGCCATGTACCATAATTACAGCACCGATAATTCTAGTAGACATACCCCAAGAAGTCTGGTGAACATACTGGAGCTTGTTTTCCTTATCTGTATACTGAACACCAAAAGCGTGAGCAAAGCCATCGCCAAAGTTATGGCTAGTACCTGACTGTAAAGCCTTGCCGTCGTGCATAAGGGCTTCAATAGTATAAGTAGAATGAGCACCTGCAAACTTTTCTTTATCTGTCTTCTTACCCTTAATCATAGGAATAGCAAGAACATTTTCACAGAAATCAGCATAAACATTAAGCATCTGAATTGTTCTTTCTTCTGCTTCTTCAGCTGTTGCGTGAGCAGTATGACCTTCCTGCCATAAGAATTCCATAGAACGAAGGAAAGGTCTAGTTGTCTTTTCCCAACGAACTACTGAACACCACTGGTTGTAGAGCTTTGGTAAATCTCTGTAAGACTGAATAATATTTGCATATAAATCACAGAAAAGAGTTTCTGATGTAGGTCTTACACAAAGTCTTTCTGGAAGTTTTTCCAAGCCACCATGAGTAACCCAAGCTACTTCTGGAGCAAAACCTTCAACATGGTCCTTTTCTTTCTGTAAAAGGCTTTCTGGAATGAATAAAGGCATATATACATTCTCAACGCCAGTTGCCTTAAATCTAGCATCAAGTTCTTTCTGAATATTTTCCCATATAGCGTAGCCATTAGGTCTTAAAATCATACAGCCACGAACACTTGAATAATCAATAAGTTCGGCTTTCTTTACAACATCAGTATACCACTGAGCGAAATCCTCATTCATAGAGGTAATCGCTGTAACAAGTTTTTCTTTAGCCATTTCGATTTCTCCTTAAATAATAATACTTTAATTTTAATACCAAGTGGAAATTTTGTCAAGTTTTTTGAGTATGCCCAAGGGGAATCGAACCCCTAATTCACAGGTCGGAGCTATGCGTTTTATCCGTTAGACTATGGGCACAAAATTCAAGAAATTAAGCCTGTAAAAATGCCTAATTTCTTGTAATTCTTTATGCTTTTTTCTCTTTTCCTATTGTGGCATTTACAATGTAAATACCTAAACTTACAAGCAAAAGTGAAATAAGACTTCTGATATTGAAAATATCCTCTCCTAAAAGAACACCTGAGAGTATAACACCAAAAACCGGATTTAAAAAGCAGTAAATTGAAATTTTACCTACTGGATTGTACTTTAAAAGTGCTGCCCATACAGTAAAAGCTACTGATGACAAAAGTGACAAATAAACCATTATAAATACAGCACTTACATCTGGAGCTTTGATATGTCCCCCAAAGGCAAGACCTATTATCATAATAATTATACCACCAATGCCAAGTTGATAACCAGTTACCATAACTGATTCAGACTTTGCTGTAACCTTTTTTGTAATTACAGAACCTAAAGCAAAGCAAAAGGCTGCAATAAGTATAAATCCATCACCCTGAAATTTAAAGGAAAAGTCCATACCTTGTTCAAAACAACAAAGCACAACACCACCAAAACCCAGTATACAACCTACTACCTTTTTAACTGTCAATTTATCATTTGTAAAAGCAAAGTGAGCCAATATTACAGCAAAGAAATTGCCTATAGAATTAAGTATTGAACCCTTTACACCTGAAAGATATGTAAGTGATAAATAGAAGAATATGTATTCGAAAACTGTCTGTACAGCAGAAAGTCCTAATATTCCACCCCATTCATCTTTTCTAGGTATTACAATTTTCTTCTTTATTATGCAATCGTAAATTACAACTATAAGTCCAGCAAAAAAGAAACGAATACCGGCAAAAAGTAATTTTGACGCTACATCATTTCCCTCTATCTGATAAGCCTCATAGCCTATTTTTATTACTGGAATTGCACTTCCCCAAAGGGCGGTTGAAACAATAGCCAATAAAAGTATATTAAGTGGCTTTGTAAAAAAATTTTTATTCATTTGTTACTCCTTAAATTTTTAAATCTTTATATGCTGTTAAGCCATACATTGAGTCAGCAGATTTTATAGCATTTTCTATTGCCATAGACATTACTCTTGCAGAAAGTGTGCCAACTGTGTTTAAATCAGCCTCAACCTCTCCTACACTAAGGGCGTAAATACTGTCGCCGTCTGCCATTGTATGTACTGGATTTATAGAGCGAGCGTAACCATTATGTGTCATAGATGCTATTTTATTAAGTTTTGTCTTGTCAAATTTGCCATTTGTTATTATAGCACCTATTGTGGTATTTGTGTTAAATTGTTTTTTAGGTTGTATAGATTTATACATTTCTTCCTCTGTACTTGAAAATCCAGTTTTATCCTCATTTAAAAGTCCTGCTATTCTATTGCCATTGGTATCAAAAACATCGCCAAAGGCATTAAGCACAACAACTGCACCTACTTTTAATTCTCCTATTTTAACACAGGCAATACCTAGTCCAGACTTCATACACCTTTCAGCACCTAATATTTTGCCTACTGTTGCACCAGTTCCTCCGCCTACGCAACCAGACTGTGGGTTATTTAACTCTGCATTTTCACAGGCCTTTATTGCCATAGCCTTATCAGGTCTTGTCAATACATCTCCTACAGGCAAGTCAAAAATACAGCTTTGACAAACCAATGGAACTTTTGTAACCCCAACATCGAAGCCTATATTTTTCTTTTCCAGATATTCCATTACACCACCAGCAGCATCAAGCCCAAAGGCTGAACCACCACTTAACACAACTGAATGTATAACCTCTGCATCTGCCACAGGATTTAAAAGAGGAGTTTCTCGTGATGCCGGTCCACCACCTCTTATGTCTACACCAGCCCTTGCACCCTTTGGGCAAAGAATTACCGTAATACCTGTTCCTCCATTATAATCTTGGGCATTTCCGATTTTTACACCATCTATTTCATTTATGTTTATGTTTTCCACAAGTACACCCTCTTTTTATAACATATGTGTATAAGTTCTAAAATCAAAAACTATTTAAAACATTTTATCACATTTCGACCTTTTATACAACTTGCAAAGAGGAGTATACTATGATATACTTATGATGAATAGGAGGGATTTTAAATGGAAATTTTTAAAACTGTTATTGAAAATACCAATACCCCACAGATACAGGAATTATTGAAATCATTAGACAATACAAAAGATGTACTTCTTACTAGCGAAAACACAGAAAATCCTGAGATTGTAGATGTTCAGTTCATTAAACCAATTAATCAAATTGAAACTTTAGGAAACATTCCATCTTCACTTATTTCTGAAATTAAGGACAAGTGTGGCGATGATGTAACATTTGAAATTTCTGATTATGAAGTTACATATGACAATGGCGTTTACGGTCTTGAAGTTGACCTTGTTGTTGATAACAGACACGCTGAAGTACCAAAGAGCAAAAATTTGCCATGGCCTATACTTATTCTTGTTGGTGTATTAACAGGTTTATTAACAATAATATTAGTTATTATTAAATTATTTAAAAAAAGTAAAAAGCATTAATATTCAGAACAAATTAACTTTGTTAATTTGTGGCTTGA
>FR888454.1 GCA_000432155.1 Eubacterium sp. CAG:274 | reverse complement strand
TTGTGGCAAAAAAGCTAAATATGATTGATGATTCCGGAGATGTTATGAAAACCTTCACAGACTATTCAGACGAAGTGCCTATACAGTTTATAAAGTTTACATTAGACGGAAAGCATGGCTGGGTAGGTAAGAATTTAACAGATATTATTCTTCCACCAGATACAATAGTGGTGCTTATTATAAGAGGGGAAAATCAAATAGTTCCAGACGGAAAAACAATGTTAGAAAAGGGTGATACCCTTGTTCTATGTGCTAAATCTTCAGGAAATATTGAAGGTGTTCATCTTTCAGAAAAAAGGGTTTCAGGCAGTGATAAATATGTCGGAAAAACACTTTCAGAGATACATAAAGATGATTTGATTATTATGATAAGACGAGGGGATAGAGTGGTTATACCACAAGGTAAAACAATCGTTAGAGAAAATGATGTGCTTGTAATAAATCATAAGGAATAGATAAAAGGAGAGTAACAATCTACTCTTCTTTTATTATAATTATAACATAAAGGACTGAACCTTAAATAGGTTCAGTCCTTTTTAATATGCTTTACGCTATATTAGAAATCAATAACATTGTTGAAGTCAAATGTAGCAGAATCCTTATTGATATTTGTTAATGTTGCTACAGACTTAATGTTGGCATTTGTAGCATCCACTGTATTAAAAGTGGTAACTATTGCCTGTGGTTTTTCATAAATTTTCTTCATATTAATAGTCCTCCTTTAATCAGTAGATTACTCAGCTGTTACAGTCTGGTTAGAAACTTCATTCATAATTTTTACGCCATCATACTGAACGAAGCCCTTTACGATACAACCTTCAGCAGGCATATTCTTGAAGTAGTTTACTGTGTAAAGGTTGTCGCCTTCTTCACCAGTAACACGATAAACTGTGTCATTCTTAGTGTTACCTACGAATGTACCGTCAGCATTAAATACTGCAAAACCAATGTAGTCAGCCTTAGCTAATAAAGAGTTATTAACTACACCCTTGAATAAATAGTCGCCATCTTCGTCCTTTGTTACAGGAGTCTGGAGAGTGTTAATTGCTACAGTATCAAGGTCTCTGTTAGTAGTGTAGTAGTTTTCGTTCTGCTTTGCTCTTACTAACCAATTAGCATCTGCAAGAGTAGTACCATCGTTGTTTGCAAGAGAAGTGTCATAACCATGGTAAACACCGTCAGTAACAAGTGTACCACTGTTGTCAGTATAACCGTTTACAATAACCTGAGTAGATGCAAGAGAACAACCACTTGTACCCCAACCTCTACCTAAGTAAGTCTTAGCAGTAAAGCCAGTATCTGTTGTATCATTAATTGTTAAGTTGTTTGCAACCATCTTTGTAGTTACTGTTAAACTAGAGTTAGGAACAAGGAATCTAGCATCGCTGCTTAAACTTAATTCCCAAATACAATCGTTAAGAGTAACATCACCAGTACCACAAACTACATCCTGGAAACCAGCAATAGTACAGTTATCAAATGTCCAAGTGTTGTTAGCATTTACTTTACCAGTAAAGATTGTATCTCTAGTTGCCCAGATTGTACAGTTAGTTAATTTAACTGTAGCAGCAAGGTTGTCGCCGTAAGCAGAAAGAGCAGTTGCATTCTGAGCAACACCTAAATCAGCTTCAGCTGTGTTCTTAATCTGAATGTTTTCAAATTCAACATTTACAGAACCGTTAATTGCAACTGTATCGCCGTGGAACTTAGTCTTTTCAGTAGCACCGTTAGGAGCTGTACTGTCGTTACCACTCTGGCTATCGTTGTATGTAATAATTGTATCGGCAGCAGAGTTACCAACAATCTTAATATCCTTAGTAATTGTTACCATTTCTTTGTATGTACCGGCAGCAACATAAATTGTCTGACCAGCAGTAGCATTATCTACAGCATCCTGAACAGAGTCATAAGTAGTAGTTACTGTTGCATTTGGAGTATAACCAACATAAAGGTTGTCGTTTGATGCATTTGCAGGAAGTGTTGAATAATTCTTAGCTGTTGCATCGTTAATTGTAAGAGCAATGTTACCTTCAACAGGAGCGAAAGTTTCTGTTGTAGAAGTATAACCTGCAATAGCTACATTGTATGTATTAAAGCCTAAGTTAGGGAATGTAGCAACACCGTTTTCATCAGTAGTTACAGTGTAGAATACAGGCTTTGCACCAACATAGTAAGTTAAAGTAACTTTCTTGCTAGCAACAGCAGTACCGTTAGCTGTTTTTACAGTAACAGTAGCATCGCCAGAAACCTGTGGAAGGTTAAGAGTAGATGTTACAGTACCGTCATCGCCAATAGATAAAGTTGATTCATAACGAACACCGTTAGCTTCGTAAGATACCTTGTAGCTTGTAGAAGTCTTACCATTGAATTCAATATTACCATTTTCATCAGCTGTTACAGTCTGGCCACCAATAGTAACAATAGCGTTTGCTGGAATAGTAGTAGCAGAGTTACCAAGTGTAAGCTTAGTAGTTACTGTAACAGGAGTAGGTCCTTTCTTGATGTCAACGGCAAGCATAGAGTTGTTTGTACCACCGTTACCAATGTAAGCTACAGTACCAGCTTCAAGGTCAGCATACATTGTCTGACTCTGAGGAACTAAACCAGTAAGGTTTGTATATGTACCAGCAGTTTCATCATATGAGAAGATAGAGTTCTTAGAACCACCTGATGTATCAGCAGAAACTCTTGT
>FR888453.1 GCA_000432155.1 Eubacterium sp. CAG:274 | reverse complement strand
GTTCAGACCTCCGGCAAGTAGTGTAAAAGGTGTGTTTTCTCCCTTTATTTATGTTTCTTATAATCTGGCATCTTCTCTGGCAGTTGTAACAGAGCATAAATATAAAAAAGGTATGGCAACTTTTTCGGCAATTTTAATTGGAATTACAGCTTTGGCTATAGCAATTCCTCTGTATAAATATTATGGGTTTGTAAAAAATTGTCCCTTGCCTGTACTCAACCTGTTGCCACAGGGGGAATTGCTGACATATTTATATATTTTTACAATAGGAGGAGCAGTATTTACTACGGCTGTTAGTAATAGTTATAGTGCATCACAGTATTTGAAAAATAAAACTGGAAAAAATAAGGCTGTTGTATGTGTTACAGTAGCACTTTTGTCTTTGTTACTGTCTTTTATAGGCTTTGAAAATATAGTTGCAAGGGGATATTTTGTTTTTGGCTTGACAGGACTGTTGTTGATGTTTAAAGTACTTTTAAAGAAAAAGACTAATTGAAAAAATCTTCTCAATAAAGCGGTTGACTTATAGAAAAAGTTAGCTTATACTAACCTTGTAAAGGTAGTAAGTTTACTTATAAGAGAGGTGCTTTATATGGTAGTTTTAAATGTACTTTTAGATGTTTTGACATTTGGTTCTATTATTTGTGCTATGCTCTTTTTAACTTGGCTAAAAAATAGAATTATGAAAAAATACGGACATTAAAATTAGGAGATGATTGACTGTGTCAACAGTTATTATATGTATACTATTAGCTTTAATTATAATCTTTGCTGTTGTCAATTCGGCAAAACACTTCAGAGGTGAAGGTGGTTGCTGTGGTGGTGGCTCTGACATTAAGGTAAAAAAGAAGAAACTTGCAAATGTTAAAGAAACATTGGTAATTTCTATAGATGGTATGACTTGTAAAAACTGTTCTATGAGAATACAGAACAAACTTAATGAAATGGATAATGTTTCTGCCGATGTAAATCTTCACAAGAAACAGGCTGTTGTGGAAATAGAAGATGGTGTGTTACAGGAAGATATAAAGTCAGCTATAGAAAGATTAGGCTATACAGTAACTAATATTGAGAAGAAATAGTGTTAAAAGGCTCTTTTGTAATGATATATACGAAAGAGTCTTGTTTTATGTAAACCACAAATTGTTTATTAAAATTTATGTATAAATTATTTATAAAAATCATTGACAAACATTTAACAATATGCTATAATAAATACATAAGTTAAATGAATAAGCCTTTAAACATATTTTTATAAACGGAAGTCCTGTAGTGTATATGGGTCTTCTTTTTTTGTGCCTCTATTTTTAAAAGTAGGGGCCTTTTTTAGTATTAAGTCAATTTGTTTTAAATTATGTCACGAAATGTCATTAATCTTGGTGTATGTTAAAAGAAAACTATATTAGGAGGTAATGATAATGACAGAAAGATTAAAAAAGGCAGTAGATAAATATATTGAATGTGGAGATAAAAAAGAGGCTTTAGCCTTTGGAGAATACCAAATGAGGAGTATGTATCTGTTTGATAGACCAGAGGTCAAAGCCTACATAGAAAGTAAAAATCCTAAAATTGCAACATCAGATGAAATATTGGAATATTGTTCTAAAATTATGAGGGGCGAGGAGGAAGAACCTGTGCCTATAAAAGAGAAAGACGAAGATGGAAATACTGTAATAACGGTACTTAGTCAGCCGGTTTCTTTAGCTACAAGGATAAAAGTTGCTGAGCTTTTGGGAAAAAGAAATGGCACTTTTTCGGAAAGTAAAAAGACAGAAAATGTTTTGCCTGTTGTAATAAAGGATGATTTATATGAATAAAGAAGTAATATCTCTAAAAGAGATAGTCGGTGGAGGTTATAGTGATTTTTGGCATTTTAAGGGGAGATACAGGGTATGTAAAGGGTCACGAGCCAGTAAGAAATCCAAAACAACGGCACTTAATTTAATTGTTCGTATGATTGAATATCCTTTGGCAAATATTTTGGTTGTAAGAAAGGTATATTCCACACTAAAGGACAGTTGCTACACAGAATTATGCTGGGCAATACATCGACTAAAAATGGACAATTTTTTTGAATGTAAGACAAGTCCGCTAGAAATTATGTATATTCCTACAGGTCAAAAAATATATTTTAGAGGCCTTGATGACCCACTTAAAATAACATCAATTACAGTAAAAACCGGCTCTCTCTGTTGGCTTTGGATAGAGGAGGCCTACGAAATTACAAATGAAGACGATTTTAATATGCTTGACGAAAGTATACGAGGTAGTGTAGATAAAAGTATTTTTAAGCAAATTACTATTACCCTAAATCCGTGGAACGAAAGACATTGGATAAAGGCTAGGTTTTTTGATGTTAAAGATAACAACATAATGGCAAAGTCAACAAACTATATGTGTAACGAATGGCTTGACGAAAGTGATTTAAAGGTATTTGAGGATATGAAAAAGAATAACCCTCGTCGATATAGAGTTGCCGGCTTGGGTGAGTGGGGCATATCTGAGGGCTTAGTTTTTGAAAACTGGGAAGAAAAAGACTTTAGCATAGATGAATTAAAGGGTGAAAAGTGTTTTGAAACCGTTTTCGGTTTGGACTTTGGGTATACTAATGACCCAACGGCTCTGTTCTGTGGCTTTATAAATACAGAAAAAAAGGAAATATATGTTTTTGATGAGCTTTACAAAAAAGGTATGAGCAATGAGGCTATTTATGAGGCTGTTGTGGAAATGGGTTATAAAAAAGAGAAAATCAGAGCTGATAGTGCAGAACCTAAGTCTATTGACAGATTGAGAACACTGGGGCTAAAGGGCATACGACCAGCCCGAAAAGGGAAAGACAGCATAAACAACGGCATTGATTTTCTTCAAGATTATAAAATATACATATCACCTAAATGTCAAAATTTTATTACGGAAATAAGTAATTATACTTGGGATAAAGACCTGAATGGCAAAATGCTTAATAGGCCTGTAGATAGCTTTAATCATCTTATGGATGCTATGAGGTATGCTGTAGAGGAAATATCCAATGGGGAAATATTCAGTTTTGAATAATAATGTAAAACACAATAAGAATTAAAAGAAGAAAATATAGCCAAAATATGGTTTACATAAACATAATAGATATGTGAGGTTTTAAGGGAGTTGTGACCAAATTCAACCGAAAATGTGAACAAAATATGAATTTGTTTCAATTATATAAAAAATAATAAAAAACATTGAAATAAAAAAGGCAATAGAGTATAATAAATCACAAGGTAATAGGAATATATTTCCTTTGCTTTAAACCCCCTTTTAAAGAACTCGTATTGATAAATTTTTGTTGTTGGTTTATGAATGGGATAATTCTTTAATAACTGTTAATAAACGGAATGCTTTTATAGGGATAAGGCATAATTAATAAAATTAAAAAGGAGTAAATATGGGGGGATTTTACTCCAAGAGATATTTTTATAAGGGAGGAATAGGAATGACACAATCTTTAAAAAGATTTGCAAGTGCAGTTTTAGCTCTCGTTATGGCTATGACTTGCCTTGTGTTTTCTAATGTAGCAAGTGTATCAGCTGCTGATGATGCTAGTGATTGCGTAGCAATGGGTTCTTATGAATGGAATTCAACTGCTTTAGGTGGCACAGCAAAGACAGGTACATATAACAATATGACTTATAGTCTTAGAAAGGTAGATAGTTCATATGTACAGTTAAGAAGTGAAAATACTATTAAATTTAAGGTAGCACAGGATTGTACATTAACTGCAACTTTTAGTAATAATGGACTTTTTATTAATGGTACTGCATTAACATCTGATAAAGCATATTCATTGAAAGCAGATACAGAGTACACATTAACTGGTGATTCAGGTAATACAAACTTAACAAAGCTTGTATTTGCAACAAATTCAACAGAAACAACAACAGAAACAACAACAAAAGCAACTACAACAACAGAAACAACTACTGAAACTACAACAGTTAGTGTTCAGGTTTGGACACCAGATAATAAGACTAATATTTTAGGTTCAGCTGTTAGCGGTTTATCAACTTCTAAAGCTAGTGGTCGTACATCAGCTTTCGTAGATAGCATTTTTGGCGATGGTGAAACAGCAACAGGTGCTATTAATG
The DNA here is from genome assembly GCA_000432155.1 of Eubacterium sp. CAG:274. Taxonomy (GTDB): domain Bacteria; phylum Bacillota; class Clostridia; order Lachnospirales; family CAG-274; genus CAG-274. The sequence continues at coordinate 58,616 of FR888453.1, read as the reverse complement.
GACAGAATTATGTTTTATTAAACGATGAAAATATTATTCCAACAGCAACAGGTAAGTTAAAGCTTTATGTTATTGCAAATAGTAATGGTGCTGTTACAAATGGTACTATTACGACAGGTGACACAGCTGTTTATAGTGGTGCATTTGCCGCAAGAAATGGTGATACAGCAGTTAAAGCAATAACTATTAATGTTGAAGCAGGTAAAACATACAAGGTTTCTAGTCAGGTAATGCTCTTCAGAGCTGAATTAACACCAACTGGCTCAACAGAAACAAGTACAGAAACAACAACTACTACAACTACAGAAACAAGTACAGAAACAACTACTATTGGTGTATTAAAGGTTATGGTAAATAACCCAGCATCTAGTAAAATTTCAACTGTAGAGGTAACTGTAAAGAGAAATGGCAAGGCAGTTAGTGGTGTAACAGCTCTTAACATTGGTTCTGCAACTGAAATCGCAGGTGTAAATGAAGACGATGTTATTACATTTACATTTGCAAAGGAACAGGCTAAGCAGATTACAAATTGGGATAGCAATTTAAAGTCTGTATTTAGAGATAAGACTTATACTCTTACATACACAGTAGGTAAGACAGTAGCAACTCCTACAATGGATTACTATGATTCAATGCCGGCTGCAGTATCATTAGGTCAGTCAACAACAACAGCTGCTGGTTATGGTACATACGGCTTTGGTCAGTACAAGGTTCAGACTAACGGAAATGACTTGGCTAAGTACGCTATTATCAGGGGTCATCAGTATTCACTTCTCGATGTAGGTTCTGGTGATTACGATAAGGACGGTACAGAATTTGGTATTCCAGATGAAAGAGTCCTTCTTTTAGGTGGAACAGATGATGAAATTGAACTTACAAACTCTATTGATAGTTCAGAAAAGGTTCTTGTTCTTCTTGACTGCTCTGGTGATAATGCTATAGTTACTGCTACAGGTGGTAATCTTTATTCATCTTACGATGGTAGCACAGGTACAACTGCAGCTCAGATTACAGGTATATCTAAGAACGGCGTAAAGGTTCAGTTCTATGTAGATGGTGGTACAACTATTACAGTTAAGGGTACAGGTACAAGTGCTAATGCTTATACAGTAGTAAAGAGTATCAGATTATTCAACCTTAACAATATTGTTGACGGTGACAAAGCGGTAAATAACGGTGTTGTATCAACAATGACAGAAGATAGTCCTTTCTATGATGTTGTTACAACAAATGGCTTAGCTAATGATGATATGTTATTTACATTAATTGGTACTGTTACTGGTAACCATAAGGATAAGGATTTCCTTAATCAGGTTGATAAGGTAGGTTTCGTAATTCTTAATGCAGATACAGTTGATGCTAATGACCCTAATGGTCAGTATACACCTATGCAGTTAAAGTATAATAACCCTGATGTAAACTTCGGTGGTATTTACGTAGAAACAACTGATATTTACAAGAATGTATATGATGCAACAAATTATGATTCTTCTTTAGATAGTTCTGAAGGATATACTGGTGATACAGATTCAAGCCTTACAACAAGCGACAAGGTTGCTTACTTTGCTGAACTTGTTTCAGTAAGTGCAGGCCATAGATATTATGCTTATCCATATACATTGTATGCTGGTGCTACTCAGAGAGCATATGATACTAATCCAAAGGGAACAAGAATTGAAATTTCTAACAAGCAATAGGGGGTATAGATTATGAAAAAAGTTTATAGTAAACCAGTTGTAGTAGTCGATACTTTCTTAAATAACGATGCTACAAATGCACTTAACTTCATTTCAACAACAATCGCACCTAAGAGTGCTAATTTAAGTAATAAATTTACTAAGTTGAATAGTTAATTTAGAGAAAGAGCTGTTACGATTGTGACAGCTCTTTTTTGTGGATATATACAAAGAACCTACACACAATAAAAATTGGTGTAGGTTCTTTTAAGTTGTAAAAAATATTTATATATGGTATAATTTCTGTCGGAAGTTAGTTAATAGAGTGGTTTCCACTTCTTTTATTCTAGGAATAAAGGAGGTGAGGCGTATGAGTACATATGAAGCAATATCATTAATGATAGCCTTTGGGACTCTTGTAGCCATTATTTTAGGTACAAAAAAATAACCACTCCGTCGACCAAAACATAGTGGTTATTTTTTAATAACAAAAACTAAGTGGAAATCGCTCTGGCTGACTTCCTTGTACCATTATATTAACACCATTATGAAAAAATGTCAATGATAAAAGACTTATACACAATGGAGAATAAAACTTCTCAGATATGTGTATAAGTCCTTTTTTATATCTTTAAAATATGTTTGTTTAAGGGAAGAAAGTTGAAGTTTCTAGTGAGGATTGATATAATTGTTGTAGAGAGATGTTGAAAAAGAAAGGGGAGGTACATAATGAAAAAATTAATTGCTTTAATGCTTGGGGTATCCTTATTTAGTGTGAATACTTAGGCAGATATTCAAATGAATTATGTAAAAGACGGTATGACAACTACTGCATCCCGCTATAGTTTAGCTGGTTTGGCAGACCCTAACTATCCATTGTATATTAATGGCAAAAAGGTAGAAACAACAAGTGAGGGATATTTTAGCTATTATGTTTCTTTGGCTCAAGGGGAAAATGTATTTAAGTTTGAAAATACTACAGCCAGTAAGACCTATAGAATTACAAGAACCAATGGGTCATCGACTAATAGTGGAAATGCTAATTTTAAGACTGTAAATCTGGTAGGAGAGATTAACAAAAATCATCCTACAGTTCGTTCAAAACCTGATGAGGCAAATGATGACCTTATTTTGCCTTATGTAAAGGGTACGCTATTACATATTGTGGCTGAAAATTATGAATACTACAAGACAGCAAATGGCAGTTACGTATACAAGGACACAGTTAATTTGGTAAACAAAAAATATGGTGAAAATTCAGTAAATAGTATAGAAACAGCAAAAGACACTATATCTTTTAATATGAACAGGTCCACAGAATACGATGTTGAATTTACAAATAACTTTATCGAAGTTAAGTTCTATGACACGCAAAATAAAGCAATAATTCCAAATAGGGAAGATTTTGAAGCAATAACTGTTGATAATGATACACCGGCAACATATACATTTGCCTTTAACAGAGATGACAATTATGTAGGCTTTATGGCAAGTTTTGAAGGTAATAAGTTTACAATAAAGCTTAATGACAGAACCGTAAGTCCTGAAAAGTCATTAAAAGGTATGAAAATTGTACTTGATGCCGGTCATGGTGGCACTGACAATGGCACATTGGGATTGGGCAAGGTATACGAAAAGACGGTTAATTTGGCTATAGTTAAATATTTGTACGACTACCTTACTGAAAGAGGTGCTGTAGTTACTCTTACAAGAAAAGACGATACATTTATTTCTCTTGGAGATAGAACAAATATTATTAACACAGTTATGCCTGATATTTCCGTGTCTGTACACTGTAATTCCAGAAATGAGTGGGAGGACTTTGGAGAAAAACAGGGAACACTTAACCTTTATAGTTATGATACTCCGGACGGTTTTGTTCAAAAATTGACAGACTATATGGAAAATACAGAATATAAAAAACAAAACTTGGCATTAACAAGAACAACTGTTTGTCCGGCTGTACTTGTGGAAACAGGATATATGAGTAATCCTCAAGAATACCAGTATTTAATTAAAGGCGAAAATCAGAAAGCGATGGCAGAAAAAATAGGTAAGGGAATAGAAAAGTATTTTGAAAATATACAAAATACTGACCTAAAAAGTGCATTACCTTTTAGAGATGTGAATACTGATGATTGGTATTATAATTCAGTTAAGAAAGTTTATGAAAACAATCTGTTTAGTGGCACAACAAAGACCAGATTTTCTCCTAAGAGTAATATTACAAGGGGTATGCTTATGGAAGTGCTATATCGCAAAGAGGGTATGCCTCCTGTAGATGGTAAGTGTAAATTTGAAGATGTTGACCCAAATGCGTATTTTAACAATGCTATTAAGTGGGCAGGAGAAAATGATATAGTAAATGGTGTTGCAGATGGTTTGTTTGCACCTTATGAGCCTATGACAAGAGAACAGGTGGCAACTGTGCTTTATAAATACGCAAAGTATAAAAATGCCAATGTAGATGTACAGGGGGATTTATTGCCTTTTGCTGATAACAATGAGATTTCAAGCTGGGCAGAAGAAAGTATGAAGTGGGCTGTTGGAAATAAAATAATCGTAGGCAATGATGGAAAATTGTCATCAAAAGCATATATTACAAGAGCTGAAATGGCAACAGTAATATGCAATTTCTATAATATTTAAAATTCAGCACAAATTAACTTTGTTAATTCAATTAAAAAAAAGCCCCTAAAATGTATTAGTTTTAGGGGCTTAAAAAATAAATACTTTATTCAACACATAAGCCAAGCGATAAGCCGAGTTCTGTCGTTGGACGGTCATCTATCTCGTATCTGTGTCGCCACAAATCTCATGCGATTTCTACCTAAGACAGGGCGAGCAACCCTTGTTGTCTTATCCAATCTTGCTTCAAGTGGGGTTTACAGAGCCACCTTTGTTACCAAAGGTGCGGTAGTCTCTTACGCTACCTTTCCACCCTTACCTACAAAAGTAGGCGGTTTATTTCTGTTGCACTATCCTTAGAGTCGCCTCCACCAGACGTTATCTGGCACTCTGCTCTATGAAGCTCGGACTTTCCTCACACCTAAAAGGTGCGCGACCGTCTGCCTGACTTATATGTTCAATAAAGTATTTATTATGATGTGGGAAAGAACAAAGCCTTTCCCACTTATTAATTTTTGTTATCTTTTGAGATTTCATCATCGGGAAGTTTTAATACTGTTACTTGAGCAATACGATTGTCTTCCACTTTATCAACATAAAATCTATAGCCTTTGTATTCGATTTTTAGACCCTTTTCATTTGGTTCAGGTATTCTATCTAAAACACCAATTATAAAACCACCTAAAGTGTCATATTCATCAACAGGCATTTCTATTTCTAATTCGTCGGCTACATCCTCAAGGTCTGTAGAGCCTTCGATTTTAATTACATTTTCTGAAACTGTCTTTATTTCTGGTTCTTCCTCATCGTCATATTCGTCCTGAATATCACCCATAACCTCCTCAATAAGGTCTTCCATAGTAACAATACCGGCTGTACCACCGTATTCATCGGCAACAACTGCCATATGTATTTTTTTACTTTGCAATTCCTTGAAAAGGTCATTTGTTTTTTTGGTAAAAGGTACGAAATAAGGCTCTCTTAAAAGTTTTTTAAGGTTAAATTTATCCTTACCATAGAGAATAATATAACGCATAAAATCTTTAATATGGAGAATACCAATAATGTTGTCTATATCTTCTTCATAAACAGGAATACGAGAGTATTTAAGGTCCTTAACAAGACTTATAATATCGTCAAACTCTGCGTCAATAGGTAATGCAACAATGTCTTTTCTGTGAGTAGCAATATCTACCACATTTTTGTCATCAAAATCAAAGATATTGTTTATCATTTCCTTTTCCTGTTCGTCAATGCTACCCTGTTCGCCACTAGCGTCAACCATCATAAGAATTTCTTCTTCACTAATGCCTTCGTCAGTAGATTTCTTAGTAAATATTTTTGAGCATAACTCTGATGAAATATCCACAAGCCATACAATAGGGCTACATATAACGCTAAAAAATGCTAACAAACCTTTAAGTTTTAAAACTATTTTAACAGGATATTTATTAGCAAATGTTTTAGGAAGTAAAAGACTGAACATTGCGAAAAAATATGTTGTTACTAATATTATAATAATAGCAGCAATAATTTCGTTGATTACCACAGGAATGTTAGGAAGATGGCTTAAAAGCACTTGAAGAACTTTACCAAAAGTTCTGAAAGCGAGAATAAAACCAATTATAATACCAAAAAGGGCATTAATTACACTAGCTGTATTCGTATACTGGCGAGATTTAGAAAGAATCTTGCTCAGTTTCTCCATATCAGGATTTTTGTCAGAAGAATATTTGTTCTTCTTTAAATCCAAGACTGTAAGACTGGTAGAAGCAGCAGTTACAAGGCCCTTAACAATAATAAGGCACAGTATAATGACTATGTCATCTATCAAAAATCATTCCTCCATAAGAAAAACATTCAAACTCTTACAAAACTAGATTATAAAACAAAATCTTGTTATAGTCAAGTTACAACTATATTACCAATTTAAATATATAGAAAAATTTAAAATCTATTTTTCTGTGAAAATATATGATATACTGATTTCGGGAGTGATTTAAGTGAAAAATATAGGTCGAAAAAATACACAATTGATTCTTTCGGGAAATATTCCAAAGGCTCTTCTATCTTTGGCTATTCCCATAGTTATAAACAATTTTATACAAACTATGTATAATCTTACGGATACATTTTGGCTTGGAAAATTAGGTACAAGTGAAATGGCGGCAATTTCCCTTGTAAGTCCTTTACAAAATATTATTGTGAATTTTGGGCAGGGTATAACGATTGCTGGCTCCATTCTTATAAGTCAGCATATAGGAGCTGATGACAAGAAAAATGCAAAAAGTATGGCTAATCAGATTTTTGTATGTGCTATGCTTTTTTCAATTGTAGCGTCAATACTTTGTATACTCTTTTCTCCATTTATCGTTGAATGGCTGGGAGCAGAGGGTACAGTAAAAGACAACAGTATTACATACTTGAAAATTGTACTTGCAGATTTGCCGTTTTTGTTTTTGATTAATTTATTTTCGGCTGTTCATCAATCTCAAGGGGATACCTTCAATCCTATGAAATTGAATATGTTGGGAATTATAATAAATATGTTTTTGGACCCACTCTTGATTATGGTATTTCATTGGGGAATAGGGGGAGCGGCTTTGGCAACGATGTTTGCAAAAGTTCCTTGTGGAATAATTGCTGTGCTTTCTCTTTTTAATAAGAATAATGAAATACACATAGTGTTGAAAAATTTTAAATTTGATGCCGATAAAATAAAGAAAATAGTTTCTATCGGGTTGCCCACTGCCATAGGTGGTTCGACAATGCAATTTGGTTTTTTGCTTATGACTAAAAATGTTTTGGTATACGGTGACGGAGCTATGGCTGCCTATGGAATAGGAAATAAATTAAACGGAATTATCACAATGCCGGCGAATGCCATAGGTTCAGCTGTTGCAACAATAGTTGGGCAAAATGTCGGGGCAAGACAGATAAAAAGAGCAGAGAAAAGCTATCAAATTGCAAGAAATATGGCTATCGTATTTTTATTTGTTACCGGTATGATAATGTCAAGGCATTTTATGTCGGAGGGAATAGTAAAAATCTTCTCTCATGATGAAAATGTAATTTCTATGGCAACCGATTTTTTATCAATAATGGCTTTTTGGTGCTTCACAAACGGAGTTTATAATTCTACCATAGGGTTATTTAATGGGGCAGGAAATACCCTTGTTACAATGCTGGTGGAGGCGGCGAGATTGTGGGTGTTCAGATTTGCAACTTTGTTTACTTTTAGTCATTTTTTTGGTATGGCAGAGGAGAGTGTGTGGTACTCTGTTGTTGTAAGTAATGGTATTTGTGCTGTAATACTGTGGGTATTGTATAAATTAGGTCTATGGAAAATAAAAATAAAAGAAATAGTAGGCAATTGACAATTTAATTTTTTCAATTTATAATCTAAATAATTGTGGAGGCAATAAAGATGAGCAATATTGTAATAAGAGAATACAAAGAGTCTGATGTTAATTCAATGGTTGAAATTTGGAATGAAGTTGTTGAGGAGGGCGTTGCTTTCCCTCAAATTGATGGCTTAACAAAGGAAAGTGGTAAGGAGTTTTTTGCTCAGCAAAGTTATTGTGGTGTGGCAGAGGATAAGGAAACAAACACCGTGTTGGGTATGTATATTCTTCATCCAAACAATATTGGTAGATGTGGTCATATTTCCAATGCAAGTTATGCAGTATCTTCAAAGTGTAGAGGATTACATATTGGCGAAAAATTGGTAAAGGATTGTATTTTAAATGCCGGAAAATTAGGCTTTAAAATATTACAGTTTAATGCGGTTGTGGCAAGTAATATTCACGCAAGACATTTGTATGAAAGAATAGGTTTCAATCTCTTAGGCACAATTCCAAAGGGATTTTTGTTAAAAGACGGTAACTATGAGGATATTTGTGTTTATTACATAGAAGTATAAGATGCTATAATATTTCTAAAAATATATGTTTCATATGGTAAAAGGAGTTTTAGCAAATATAAAAAAACTGTATTATTTCAGTTATTATTGTTGTAGCTTTTGTATTAAAAACTCTATTAAGTGTAGCATAAAAATATTAAAATTACCTCTTTACAAACTGTTAAAATAAGTTTATAATGAAGTGGTTAATACTACAGAAACTAAACACTATAGTAAGGACAGTAACTTAACACTAATTCGAAAGAGAGTTGGGGACGGTGGAAGCCCAATGATGTGTGTTGTGTGAAAATCACCTTACTGTGGCAATTCCGAAATTTATAGTAGGTTTTGACGCTGCCTGCGTTAAAGGCTTTGAGAGGGAGTATATATACTCCAATTCAGGTGGTACCACGCTATGGCGTCCTGTTGGGCGACATAGCTTTTTTTATATTTATTTTGTAATTCCTAAATTTAAGGAGGGTTTATTGTGTACGATAAGGTAAGCACTAATCTTAACTTCGTGGACAGAGAAAAAGAAATTTTAGGCTTCTGGAAACAAAACGATATTTTTGGCGAGTCAATTAAAGCAAGAGAAAACTGCCCAGTTTTCACTTTCTATGATGGACCTCCTACAGCAAATGGTAAGCCACACATTGGTCACATTTTAACAAGAGTAATCAAGGACCTTATTCCTCGTTACAAGACTATGAAAGGCTACAAGGTTCTTAGAAAAGCTGGTTGGGATACTCATGGTCTTCCAGTAGAACTTGAAGTAGAAAAACAGCTTGGTATTAGTGGTAAGCCACAGATTGAAGACTATGGTGTAGAACCATTTATTAAGAAGTGTAAGGACTCTGTATTCACATACGAAAGTCTTTGGCGTAAAATGAGTGATAGAGTAGGTTATTGGGCTGATATGGATAACCCATATGTCACTTATCACAATGATTATATTGAATCTGTATGGTGGGCATTAAAGCAGATTTGGGACAAGGGTCTTTTATACAAAGGCCATAAGATTGTACCTTATTGCCCTCGTTGTGGTACAGCTCTTTCTTCTCACGAAGTTGCTCAGGGCTATAAAGATGTTAAAGAAACATCTTGTATTTGTAGATTTAAGGTTGTAGGTAAGGATAATGAATACTTCCTTGCTTGGACAACTACTCCTTGGACACTTCCATCAAATGTTGCACTTTGTGTAAACGCTGCTGAAGAATATTCAAAGGTTAAGAGTAATGACGGTAAGGTTTATATCCTTGCAACAGCTCTTTTAGATACAGTTTTAGGCGAAGGTAACTACGAAGTTGTAGAAACTTATAGAGGTCAGGACCTTGTAAATACTGAATATGAACCACTTTTCGACTATGCTAATCCTGACAAAAAGGCTTACTATGTAGTAGAAGACCCATATGTAACACTTACAGATGGTACTGGTATTGTTCATATTGCTCCTGCATTTGGTGAAGACGATGCCAATGTTGGTAGAAGATTTGACCTTCCTTTTGTTCAGCTTGTTAATGACCAGGGTAAGTTTACTAAGGAAGTAGAAGGACTTGAAGGCGTATTCGTAAAAGACGGCGACAAGGAAATTTTAAAGAGACTTGAAGAAAGTGGCAAGTTATTTGCTGCAATTCCTTTTGAACATAGCTATCCATTCTGCTGGAGATGTGATACTCCACTTCTTTACTATGCTAGAGATACTTGGTTCATTTCTATGACTAAGGTTAGAGACCAGCTCTTAAAGAACAATGCTACAGTAAATTGGATGCCTGATAATATTAAGAACGGTCGTTTCGGTAACTTCCTTGAAAATGTTATTGACTGGGGTCTTTCAAGAGAAAGATACTGGGGTACTCCACTTCCTATTTGGGAATGTGAATGTGGTCACAGAGAGGCTGTTGGTTCTATTGAACAGTTAAAGTCTATGAGTGATAACTGCCCAGATGATATTGAACTTCATAAGCCATACATCGACAGAGTTGAACTTAACTGTCCTAAGTGTGGTGGCAAGATGCACAGAGTATCAGAAGTTATTGACTGTTGGTTCGATTCTGGTTCAATGCCTTTTGCACAGTGGCACTATCCATTTGAAAACAAGGAAATCTTTGAACAGAACTACCCAGCTGACTTTATTTCTGAAGCTATTGACCAGACAAGAGGTTGGTTCTATACATTAATGGCTATTTCTACACTTATTTTTGATAAGAGTCCATATAAGAATGTAATCGTTTTAGGTCATGTTCAGGATAAAGACGGTAGAAAGATGTCAAAGCATTTAGGTAATGTTGTTGACCCTTGGTCAGTTCTTGACAATCAGGGTGCTGACGCAGTTAGATGGTATTTCTATGCTAACTCTGCTCCTTGGTTACCAAATAGATTTGATGATAAGAATGTAAATGAATATCAGAGAAAGTTTATGGGTACTCTTTGGAATACTTACGCATTCTATGTACTCTATGCTAATATTGACAACTTTAACCCAATGGATTACAAGTTAGATTATTCACAGCTTCCTCCAATGGATAAGTGGATTCTTTCAAAACTTAATTCTCTTGTTAAGTATGTCGATAACTCTCTTGAAAACTACAAGATTACAGAATCTGCAAGAGCTATGGCTGATTTTGTAGACGAGCTTTCAAACTGGTATGTAAGACGCTCAAGAGAAAGATTCTGGGGCGAAGGTATGCCACAGGATAAGATTAATGCTTATATGACTTTATATACAGTTCTCAAGACTATGTCTTTACTTTCTGCTCCATTTACTCCATTTATGGCTGAAAGTATTTACCAGAACTTAGTTGTAGGTATTGATAAGACTGCTCCAAAGTCAGTTCACTTATGTGACTTCCCTGTAGCCGACGAATCAATGATTGATGCTAAGTTAGAAGCTAATATGGAATTAGTTCTTTCTATTGTAGTTGCTGGTAGAGCTGCTAGAAATACTGCAAACATCAAGAACAGACAGCCTATTGGTCAGATGTATGTTCAGGCACAGTCTAAACTTGATGCAGAATATAACGACATTATTCTTGATGAATTAAATGTTAAGAATGTTGAATTTGTTGACGATGCTGCTAAGTTCACAAGCTACAGCTTTAAGCCACAGCTTAGAACACTTGGTAAGAAGTATGGTAAGCTCGTTCCACAGATTGGCGAATACTTAAAGAATGGCGACGGCAATGCCCTTATGAATGAGTTAAAGACAAACGGTGCTATTAAGTTCACTATTGACGGCACTGATGTTGAACTTGCAGAAGAAGATGTTCTTGTTGCAACTGCTCAGACAGACGGCTTTGTTGCTGAAAGCTACAAGAATACAACAGTAGTTCTTGATACAACTCTTTCTCCAGAACTTATTGAAGAAGGTTTTGCAAGAGAACTTGTTTCTAAGCTCCAGACAATGCGTAAGGAAGCTGGTTTTGAAGTCCTTGATAGAATTAATGTATACTATGAAGGTAACGACAAGATTGCTGAAATCTTTGCTAAGAACGGCGAAAGCATTGGTAAGGATGTTCTTGCTGAAAGCGTACAGGCTGGTAAGGCTGGCCACAGCAAGGAATGGAATATTAACGGCGAAAAGGTAACACTTTCTGTTGAAAAGAGATAATTTGATAATATAAATGAAAACCGTAGAATGAGAAATCGTTCTACGGTTTTTTGTATTTTTACACAATATCCATTCTTATCCAAAATTATTACAGAAAAGACCATAAAACCTTACAAAATCATTAAAAATAAACCTAAATAGCTTATTGATAAAAAATTCCATTTGTTAAGATTGACAATGAAATAACAATATTGCGTAAATCAATGAACATTTCTATGCGAATTTACTTAAAATAAATAGCTGATTTGTGCAAAATGCTACATAAATTGACTGATATCTGTTGATTGTGTTGAAAAAAGTACAAAAAAGTGATAAAATGAATTAAAAATAGGTATAATTCACTAAATATAGATAGACTTTTTACTAAAATAAGTGTATAATGAAGCATACAATGAAATTTATAAATTGAATATTAAAGGCGACAGAAAATATTATTTTATACTAAAAAACTATGTTTTTTGCTTTTTTACATTGATATTGATTATAATAAAAGTGTAAATTTGTCGCAATAGGAGGCTTTTTATGAGAGAAATAGGAAAGGCTTTAGCCTTAGTAACACAAATCGGAGTTTCAATGATTGTGCCTATTTTCCTTTGCCTTATTTTAGGTTCTTTTTTGGATAAAATATTTCACACAGGCAATATACTAATGATTGTGTTTATAGTATTGGGAGTATGTGCCGGCTTCAGAAGTGTTTATGTTATGACTAAAGATTTTTACAAAGATAAAGATACCTATATTCCTATAAAGGGAATAGAAAACAAAAATAATAACAATGATAATGATGATGAAAGTGGTGACTTTTAGTGGAGTTTAAAATGTCTGATACTTGCAAAAAATTATCTACTGTAATAGCTGTACTAGGGCTTATAGCCTTAGTAGTTGGGTTATTTTTTGCCGGTAACAAAATATATTGGATAGTGGGCATTGTTCTAGGAACAATAGCCTCACTTATAAAGGTCTATATGCTTGAAAGGACTTTGGATAAGGCTGTGGATATGGACCCTAAAAATGCAAATAATTATACAAGAGCAAATTATACTATGCGACTTGTGGTAAGTGTTGTTATTGTAGTTCTTGCTTGTTTAGTTGAGCAAATCAACGTAGTTGGAGTGTTAATAGGTCTTTTGTTGGTTCAGCCGGCAGCCTATATCACTAATTTTATTACTGCCAATAAAGAAAAATAATTTTTTTCTTATTGATAAATTATGAAATAATTAACTATGAAAGGAGGAATATGATTGGGACTTCAATTACTGGAGGTCAAAAGTCTTGTAGGAAATTTCATTGGATGGGAAAACACATCTTCTGGAGAGTTAGACGTAGAATCTAAAATTCTAGGTCGATTGAACATAGGTGGAACAGAAGTTTGGCTTACTCAAACTGTTGTCACTACATGGGTAATTATGGCGATACTTATAATAATTGCTCTTATACTTAGAGCTAAAATGAAAAATTATAAGTACAAACCAGAGGGATTACAGAATGTAGTTGAAATGGCTATTGAGTCTATGCACAGTTTTGTTGTTGGTTCAATGACTGAAAAATATGCTTATTTTGGAAACTGGTTCTTTGGTGTATTTGTTTTCATACTGGTTTCAAATTTAAGTGGTCTGTTAGGACTTAGAGCTCCTACGGCAGATTTTTGTACTACTGCTGCAATAACTCTTGCTACCTTTGTTATGATTCACTTTATGGGTATCAAAACAGGTAAAGGTGGTTACTTTAAGAGTTATTTAGAGCCAGTACCTGTACTCTTGCCTATAAATATTATAAGTGAATTGGCAACACCTATTTCACTTAGTTTCCGTCTATTCGGTAATATTTTAGGTGGTATGATTATTATGGCAATGGTTTACTCTTTGCCACGATGGTTAAACTTTGGTATTCCGGCAGTTCTGCATATTTATTTTGATGTTTTCGCCGGTTGTATTCAGACAGTTATTTTCGTAATGTTAAGTATGACTTTTATTAAAGACAAAATTACAGATTAATTTTAAGGAGGATTTTAATTATGGAAGGAATGGACCCAAAAGCATTTGTATTAGGTTGTTCAGCAATAGGAGCAGGTCTTGCAATGATAGCAGGTGTAGGCCCTGGTATTGGTCAGGGTTTTGCAGCAGGTAAAGGTGCAGAGGCTGTAGGTCGTCAGCCGGAAGCAAGAGGTACAGTTACTTCAACTATGCTTCTTGGTTGTGCCGTTGCAGAATCAACAGGTATTTACGGTTTGGTTATTGCACTTATTCTTTTATTTGCTAACCCACTTATTGGTAAGTTATAAGAGGAATATTGCACGTTTATTTATGACTATTGTGGAAAAAACCACATTGAAAGGAGGCAATATTCTTGGACTCAGGCTATGTAATTATACTGAATCAGCAGACTGTCATTCAGGTTATAATTCAGCTTATAAATACAGCTATCCTTTGTTTTATATTGAGTAAGCTTTTGTATCAACCTGTTCTCAAGTTCTTAAATGCGAGAAAGGAAAAAATATCTTCTCAAATTGATAAAACAGAGGCTGATATGGCACAAGCACAGGCTCTTAAAAAGGAGTACGAAGAAAAGCTTAAAAATATCGAAAGCGAAAGAACTGCTATATTACAGGAAGCTCGTACAACTGCCCTCAAGAATAGTCAGATTATTATTTCTGATGCTAAGACAGAGGCGACAGCTATTAAGGATAGAGCTAATCTTGAAATCGAAAGAGCAGAAGAAAAGGCTAAGGACGATATTAAAAAGCAGATTGTTCAGGTATCTACTCTTATGTCAGAAAAATTTGTTGCTGCCAAGATGACTGAAGATGAACAGAATAAGCTGGTTGATGAAACAATATCTGATTTGGAGGAGATTGAATGGATAGGATAATTTCAGACAGATATGCAGAAGCACTTTTCAGTTTAGCAGTAGAAAATAATGCTATTGATAGATATGAAGAACAGGTAAAGCTGGTTCTTGATGTTATTTCCGGAGATAAGGAAATAATGAAAATTCTTACTCACCCTGATATTAACGGTGAGGATAAAATGAATGTTTTAACACAGGCTTTTAAGGACAGCGTAGATGATGATATTATGGGACTTTTTTCCGTAATAATGCGTAAAAACAGGGAAATTCAAATTATTGGTATTTTGGAAATTTTCCTTGAAAAGGTAAAAAGCTACAAGGGTATTAGTGATGCAGTTGTAGAAAGTGCTGTACCTTTAAGTTCAGAAAAGCTGAAAGTAATTGAAACTAAATTAGCAAATAAATTAAATAAGCAGGTGGTTGCTAAAAGCGTAGTTGTGCCAGAATTATTAGGTGGACTTCGCATAAGTATTGATGGTCATATTTTAGACAAGACTGTTAAAAGACAGATTGAAGATATGAAAAAACAAATGCTTGCAACATCACTTGCCCAGTAAAGGAGTGTAACCTAAGAATGAATATCAGACCTGAAGAAATTAGTTCTGTTATAAAAGAACAGATAAAAGGCTATTCAGCAAAGCTTGATGTGTCTGAGGTTGGTACGGTTATACAAGTAGGTGACGGTATTGCCAGAGTATATGGCTTAGATAACGCTATGAGTGGCGAGCTTTTAGAGTTTGAAAACGGCGTATACGGTATGGCACAAAATCTTGAAGAAGATAATGTGGGTGTCGTTATTTTAGGTAGCGACGAAGGTATTAAGGAAGGCTCATCTGTAAAACTTACAGGTAGAGTTGCAGAAGTACCTGTAGGCGATGCTCTTATAGGTAGAGTTGTAAATGCTTTAGGTCAGCCTATTGATGAAAAAGGACCTATTAATACAACTAAAGCAAGACCTATTGAAAGAGTTGCCCCTGGTGTTATTACAAGAAAATCCGTTGATGTACCTTTACAGACAGGTATTAAGGCTATTGATGCCATGGTACCTATTGGTAGAGGTCAGAGAGAACTTGTTATCGGCGACAGACAGACAGGTAAGACAGCTATTTGTATAGATACAATTATTAATCAGAAAGGCAAGAACTGTATTTGCATTTATGTTGCTATTGGACAGAAAGCATCTACAGTTGCCAGAATTGTAAACACATTGGAAAAGACAGGTGCTATGGACTATAGTATTGTAGTTTCATCTACAGCATCTGACTCTGCTACACTTCAGTATATTGCACCATATAGTGGCGTAGCAATGGCTGAAGAATATATGGAAAACGGAAAAGATGTTCTCATTGTTTATGATGATTTATCTAAGCACGCAGTAGCTTACAGAGCAATGAGCTTACTTTTAAAGCGTCCACCAGGACGAGAAGCATATCCAGGTGATGTATTCTACTTACATTCAAGACTTTTAGAGCGTTCAGCTAGACTTGATGAAAAATACGGTGGTGGTTCAATAACAGCATTACCTATTATTGAAACACAGGCTGGCGATGTTTCAGCATATATTCCAACAAATGTAATTTCTATTACAGACGGTCAGATTTATCTTGAAAGTGAATTATTTAACTCAGGTATGCGTCCAGCAGTAAATGCCGGTCTTTCTGTATCCAGAGTAGGTGGTTCAGCACAGATTAAGGCTATGAAAAAGGTAGCAGGTCCTATTCGTATGGAACTTGCACAGTATAGAGAATTACAGAGTTTCTCTCAGTTTGGTTCAGATTTGGATAAGGATACTCTTGACAGACTTAACCATGGTAAGAGAGTTATGGAAATTCTTAAACAGCCACAGTATAAGACCCTTGAAGTTGAAAAGGAAGTTGTTATACTTTACGCTGTTACAAATAAATACCTTGATGATGTTCCAGTTGAAAAGATTGCCGATTTTGAAAGAGGTTTCTTTGAATTTATGGAACAAAATCATAACAACATTTTAATTGAAATTAAGGAAACTGGTGTTATGTCAGACAAGGCAACAGAGGAACTTAAATCAGCCATTGAATCTTTCAAGGCAAAGTTTGAATAGTGAGGTGATATTATGGCATCAATGCGTAACATAAAACGCAGAATTAAAAGTGTCAATAGCACCCAGCAGATAACAAAGGCGATGAATTTGGTTGCCAGTTCAAAGCTGACAAAGGCAAAGCAGAATTTTGATGATACAAAGCCTTTCTTTAACGCCATTAGACGCGTTATTGCCAATGTAGTTAAAGGTGCAGGCAATACAGACAATGTATTTTTGAAGTCAAGAGAAGTAAAAAATACAGGCGTAGTTATTCTTACAGGCGACAGAGGACTTTGTGGAGGATATAACACAAATGCTTGTAAAACAGCTTTAGGTATTACAGAGGGAAAAAGTGCTTCTTACATTACAGTAGGTTCAAAAGGTTTTGAATTTTTAAAGCATAAGGGTTGTGATTTTGCACAGAATTATACTGGAATTTCAGAAAAACCTACTTACGAAGATGCAAGAGACATAGGCGAAAAAATAACACAGATGTATCAAAATGGCGATGTTGACGAAGTATATCTTGTCTATACAGAATATATTTCTACAATAGCCAGCGAACCTAAGGTTATGCGTCTTTTACCTTTGGATACAGAAAGTTTGGGAGAAAGTGAAAAGGATAACCTTACACTTACTATTTACGAGCCGGATGATGAAACAGTATTAGCATATGTTATTCCAAAATACATTAATACAGTTATTTACGGTGCTTTAGTAGAGTCCTCCGTATGCGAATTAACTTCCCGTATGACTGCTATGGATTCAGCTACAGATAATGCCTCTCAAATGCTCGATACTCTTAATCTTCACTATAATAGAGCAAGACAGGGTGCAATTACTCAGGAATTAACTGAAATCGTAAGTGGTAGTAACGCATTGGAATAAAATCCTATGTGTAATTACTTAACCGTAGGTATAGGGAAAGTTAAAATTTTTTAAGGAGTGAAAATATGGCAGAACAAAATGTCGGCAAGATAGTTCAGGTTATCGGTGCCGTATTGGATATAAAATTTTCCGGAGGGCATATGCCTGCCCTTAATAATGCCATTGAAATACACAATGGCGATAGAAAGATTGTTGCTGAGGTATCAAAGCACCTTGGCGATGATGTTGTAAAGTGTATTGCTATGAGTTCTACAGACGGTTTAAAGCGTGGTATGGACGCTATTGACACAGGTAAGCCTATTTCAGTTCCTGTAGGTCGTGAAACTTTAGGTAGAATGTTTAATGTAGTAGGCGAGCCTATTGATGATAAGCCAATGCCAACAACAGAAGAAATGTGGCCTATTCATAGAAAAGCACCTAGCTTTGCACAGCAGGCTACAAGTGCTGAAATGCTTGAAACCGGTATAAAGGCTGTTGACTTACTTTGCCCATATTCAAAGGGTGGTAAGATTGGTCTTTTCGGTGGTGCCGGTGTAGGTAAAACCGTTCTTATTATGGAGCTTATTACAAATATTGCTACTGAACATGGTGGTTACTCTGTATTTAGTGGCGTAGGCGAAAGAACAAGAGAAGGTAATGACCTTTATTATGAAATGCAGGAATCAGGGGTTATTGATAAGACAGCCCTTGTTTTCGGTCAGATGAATGAGCCACCTGGAGCAAGAATGAGAATTGCTCTTACAGGTCTTACAATGGCTGAATACTTTAGAGATAAAGAAAATCAGGATGTGCTTTTATTCATTGATAACATATTCAGATTTGTACAGGCTGGTTCAGAAGTTTCCGCACTTTTAGGTCGTATGCCATCAGCCGTAGGTTATCAGCCAACACTTGCTAATGAATTAGGTGCGTTGGAAGAAAGAATTACATCTACAAAGAATGGTTCTATTACTTCTGTTCAGGCTGTATATGTTCCAGCCGATGACCTTACTGACCCAGCTCCAGCTACTACATTTGCCCATCTTGATGCAACTACAGTTCTTTCAAGAGCTATTGTAGAGCTTGGTATTTATCCGGCTGTTGACCCATTAGAGTCTACATCAAGAATACTTGACCCAGCCGTTGTAGGTCAGGAACACTATGAAGTAGCCCGAGGTGTTCAGGCTACATTACAGAAGTACAATGAATTACAGGATATTATCTCTATCCTTGGTATGGACGAATTATCAGAAGAAGATAAGGTAACTGTAGCAAGAGCTAGAAAGATACAGAGATTCTTGTCACAGCCTTTCCATGTTGCAGAAGTATTCTCAGGTATTCCTGGTGTTTATGTTCCTGTAGAAGAAACTGTAAGAGGTTTCAAGGAAATATTAGAGGGTAAGCACGATGATATTCCTGAAAGCTGTTTCCTTAACGCAGGTACTATTGATGAGGTAGTTGCCAGAGCTAAAAAGTAAGGGGGTAGATTATGAATAAGTTATCCCTTAAAATCGTTACTCCTTCCCGTATTATGTATGACGGAGAGGCAGAAATGGTTATTATGCGTACTAAGGTCGGCGATATTGGTATTATGGCAGGACATCAACCCCTTGTTACTGTATTAGATTACGGTGTTTTGAAGTTGAAAATTTCAGAAAATGAGGAAAAAAGAGCTGCTGTTTTAGGTGGTTTCGTAGAAGTTGATGGCGAGGGCGTAAACATACTTACTGATATTGCTGAATGGTCTGATGAAATAGATAAAGTCAGAGCGGAAAAGGCAAAAGAGAGAGCAGAAAGAAGACTCTCTGAAAAAAGTGATGGCTTAGATATAGTTCGTGCTGAAAATGCACTTAAAAGAGCTATGGTCAGACTTCATGTAAATGATTAAATATTAAAAAAGTCGGAGTATTCCGACTTTTTTTGTGTCTATAAAGGCTAGGTTGTATTACAGTTTAGTATCTTTTTTACAATTATTTTAAAATGTCTGTATTTAATTGAAATTGCTATGTAATAGGTTTATAATTGATGACGGATTTATTATAGAATGGGAGATTTTAATATGAAGCATAAAAATAAAAGGCTACATAGGATAATAGGCGTTGTGCTGGCTACAGTTATGACAATAGGTGCTATGCCAATGAATGCCTTTGCCTTAGGCGATGGTGTATATTATGAAAAAAAGGATATACAGACTATTGCAGAGGGTGTAACCTATGAAAAAAGTAGTCGACTTTACAAAGCCGGTTGGATGGATGTTTATGTACTTACAATGGACGCAAATTCAAGTGATACAGCTTTAAAGGTTATACAGTCTGTAGGTAGTGTAGGTATTAAAACTACTGTGCCTAAGTTGGCAACAGACAACAATGTTATTGCTGCAGTAAACGGAGATTTCTTTGGCTCTGGCAATCCTATGTCTAGTATGGGTCAGGTTGCTAAAGACGGAGAAATGGTAGCTGCTCAAAATTATTACAACGGTAGCGAGAACAAATATGCAGGTCTTTATATTGATAGTGAGGGTGTGCCTTTTATTGACTATGTAAAGTCTACAATGGGCTTTTATGGTGCAGGTGGTGTTTCTCTTGCTATGGGGGCTAAAAACAAAATGACAGACTTTTCAAAGCCTGTATATTTTGACAGAACTACAATGACAAGTAGTAAACAGCTTGATGCAACATATTCAACACTTTCTAAAATTGTTGTATCAAACAAGGTTATTACTAAAATTGCCGGACCTAAAGAAGTTGTAGATATTCCGGAAGACGGCTTTATTATTGTTATGAATAAGGCTACAGCAGCTGCCAATTTAAGCAAGTTTTCAGTTGGTATGAGTGCTGATTTTAGTGAAAATGAAACCTTTGTTTTCAGACCAACAAAGACAATAGACAATATTGACTTTGGCATAAGTGGCGGTGGCGAGCTTTTAAGAAATGGCGAATATGTTTCACAGGGTCTTATTATTGGTCAGAATGCTCGTAACCCAAGAACAATGGTTGGTGTAAACAAGGATAAGTCAAAGATTTATATTGTTTGTATAGACGGTCGTAAAAACGGTATTGGTGCTACTCACGCAGAGGCTGCCAAAATTATGAAAGAATATGGTGCTTATGACGCTATTCACTTTGACGGTGGTGGCTCTACAACAATGGTTGTACAGAAAGAGGGCACAACTTCTCCTTCAGTTGTAAATGTACCAAGTGAGGGTTCATTGAGAGCGGTTGCCAATGGTATAGGTATTGAGGCTACTGGTCAAAGTGGTGTTCCAAGTAGAGTAAAGCCATATGTTCAGGATAGTGAAAAGAACTACCTTTTCCAAGGTTTAGGAAACACAATAAATGTGGAAGTTTATGACGGCAAGTTACAGGCTATGAATGTAGATAAGTCAAAATTATCTTTCTCATCAACTATTGACGGTAAATGGACAGATAATGTCTTTACACCTAGTACAACAGGTAAGGGTACAATTACTGTTAAATACGGAGATATAAGTGGAACTATTGATGTTACAGTTCTTGAGGGTGTATCAGGTTTAAGACTTTCAGCAGATAAATATGCCCTTAGCACAGGAGAAACAGCAAACCTTTCTGTTAAGTTTGTAAACAAAGACGGTTATGATGTAAATGCAGATACTAGCGATATGGATTGGGAAGTTGATGATACATCAGTTGGTACAGTTTCAAATGGTGTGTTTACAGCCAAAAGTGAGGGTGTAGCAAAGGTTACAGCTACAGCAAAGGGTGTATCTTCTTCAATCACTATTGGTGTTGGTAAGAGATATATTGCTATAAACAGTTTTGAGTCAGCAAGAAATATGACAATGTATTATTACCCAGAAGATTTAGGGCTTATAGGCAGTTCAAATGTAATTTCTGGTGTAGGTTCTGACGGTAATAGCTCACTTAAAATAAGTGCTACATTTAAGGCAAACTCTACAACAACACAGTCAGTTTATGCAAGTTTTGAAAAAAAGCCTATTGTATTCCCTGATAATACAACAGATTTCCTCTATAGCTACAAGGGCGACGGTTCAGGCAGACTTTTGAGAGCTTTAGTAAAGGATAACACAGGTAAGAGTTACAATATTGACCTTACTACATCAATGGACGATAGTGAATGGCACGAAGGTCAAGTTGCCATACCAAGTGATTTGACATCGCCAGTAACTCTTGATAAAATATATGTATCAGCACTTAATACAACAACTGATAATTTAACAAGTACAGTTTATGTAGACAATTTGAGAGTTATGGCTCCTACAAATGTAGGTTCAGGCATAACAAGTGGTGGTAGTGTAAAGGATTACTGGAATTGTGATTTAGATAGCGTTACTGGTTCTGACTATGAAGTGGTTTCTGCTTTTGGTCGTTCAAGTGGTGGTAATGCAACTACATTAAGTAAAGTTCTTACACAAATGTCTAACGGTGCTAAGGCTATTGCTTTTGCAGGGGCTACAAATGTAAGCAATACAACAGGTGTTCCGGCAGTAATATGGAAAAATGCCTATGCTACAAATGGTACAAGTAAATTTTCATTTGTAAATGTTGCTACTGGTAATGGTAGTCCGGCATCAGCAAACCCAGAACAGTACAAGTATTTACAGGATTTTATGGACAATTTAAGTAAAAAGAATGTTGTAGTATTAATGGACAGATACCTTTGGGGTTCAGGTTCTTACAATACAAAGGAAAGAGATGCACTTCACGATATTTTTGAAACAGCAGCTCATCAGTATAACAAAAATGTAATTGTTGTTTCATCAGCCGGAGAAAGCAATTACACAGAAATAAAAGACGGTGTAAGATACATTAATCTTGCAGGTATAGGAAATACAAGTAATTTACAGTATCTCAAATTAAAGGGTAATGATAAAGATTTGTATTACGAATTTGTAAATGTAAAATAATTAGGAAAAAGGAAAAAATATGGGAACAAGTAAAAAAGGTGCAATGGCAAAAGATACGGTTATTTATATGTTAGCAAAGGGTATAGAGGGCGTTGTAGGCGTAGTTACAATGTCTGTAATGACCTATCTTTTTGCGACTTTCCAAATGGGTCTTTACTCAACAGTAAACATTGCCATTACTACAATAGGTATGGTAGCCATACAATGGCTCGTACAGTCTGTTTTAAGATATGTAAATAAGTACGATATTTTAAATCAGCAAAAGGAATTTTACTCTACAGTTTTTTCAGCTTGGAAAAGAGTAAATGTAGGTGTTGCCTTAATAGCACTTATTATTATATTAGTTGTTAAAACTTTCTTTGGCAATATACCAGTTGTTGCTAAGTTTACAGAAAATTACAGCTATGCCCTTATGATTTTAGGTGTTTTATGGTTCATAACTTACAACACTTCACAGCTTATGATTGCTATGCTTGCAGCAGTAAGAGAGGCTAAACTTAATTTGCTTTTAAGCCTTATTACTGTTTGTGGTAAATTAGGTCTTATGTGGCTTTTCTGTAAGCTTTTTGGCAGTAGAGTTGAATGGATATTTTTAAGTTACTTTATTACTGACGGTGTTACATCACTTATTGGTATGACTAGACTTAAAATATTCAAGTATTTAAAGGGTGGCAAGGGTTCAAAGGAAATTTTAAAAGAACTCAAGGATTATGGCACTCCTTTAATGGGTAATATGATAACTACTTCAGTTCTCAACAAGTCTGATATTTATATTATTACCGCTGTACTTGGTGCATCAGCTGCCGGTATTTATCAGACAAACTACTCCCTTATTGCTACAGCCTTTACTCTTTTAAGTGCGTCTGTAATGAGAGGTAGTTATCCTACAATACTTCGTACTTGGGCAGAGGGCGATAAGGAGGCTACAGCCAGACTTATAAGTGAGGCTGTTAGAATGTATCTTCTTTTAGCTGTACCAGCTACTGTAGGTGTGGCTGCTGTTTCTGATGTTATGGCAACAGCACTTTTTGAACAGGCTTATGTAGAGGGTCACTCTATTATGTTCTGGGTAGCTTTTGGTATGATGTTCTTAGGTCTTACTGAATATTCAATTAAGCCTTGGGAGCTTACAGCAAATACAAAGGCTATTTTCAAACGCTCACTTATAGGTGGGGCTGTAAATGTAGGTTTAAATCTTATTTTAATAAAATTGTTGGGAAGCTATTATATTGCATCTGTTACAACATTTATTGGTTTCTTTGTTTATTTCTTGCTTGCAAGATATGGAACAAGAAGTCAGTTAAGATGGAAATTAAAGGGCAAAAGCCTTTTCAGAATATTGCTTTCTGCCGCAATAATGTATTTGGCAATATATATTTTGAAAATTTTTATGCCGTTTAACAAAATTAATTTGGTTTTATTTGTATTTTGTGGTATGATAGTATACGGATTAGTATTATATATTTCTGGTGAGGTTAAAAATGAAGCTAACCTCGTTTTGAATAAGATAATAAAAAAGTAATTTCAAAGAAAGGAAGATAAATCAAATGAAAAGTATTTGTGTAATCGGTATCGGTTATGTTGGTTTGCCAACGGCTGCTATGTTTGCATCAAAGGGCCATAAGGTTATTGGCTATGATTTAAACAAAAAGGCTGTTGACGCACTTAACAGAGGCGAAATTATTATTGAGGAGCCAGGTCTTGGAGATTTAGTAAAGAAAGTTGTTGCTGACGGCAATTTAACTGCTACTACTGAATGTCCTGACGATTGCGATGTTTATATTATCGCAGTTCCTACACCTATCAACGAAGATAAGACAGCTGATATGAGATATGTAGAATCAGCTACAAGAGCATTAGTGCCACATGTAAGAAAGGGCTGTATTGTTGTTCTTGAGTCTACTTCTCCTCCAAGAACTGTTGAAGATTTAATGCTTCCTATTTTAAAGGAAACTGGTCTTAAATTAGGCGAAGAACTTTTAGTTGCTCATTCTCCAGAAAGAATTCTCCCTGGTAGAGTACTTGAAGAATTAAGAACTAACAGCCGTATTGTAGGTGGTATTAACCAGAAGTCAAGTGAAGAAGTTAAGAAAGTTTACGAAAGTATTGTTGAAGGCGAAATCTTTATTACAACTTCAACTACTGCTGAAATGTGTAAACTTATGGAAAACACTTTCAGAGATGTAAACATCGCTCTTGCTAACGAACTTGCAAAGATGAGTGAAGAACTTGGTGTAAACTGTTGGGAAGTTATTAAGCTTGCTAACCAGCACCCTAGAGTTAATATTTTAAGCCCAGGTCCTGGTGTTGGTGGTCATTGTATCGCTCTTGACCCTTGGTTCTTAGTTGAAAAGTCTAAGAATGCTAAGCTTATTCATCAGGCAAGACTTAACAACGATTCTATGCCAGAATTCGTTATGAACAAGATTGACACTATTTTAGGTGGTCTTGAGGGTAAGACTGTTGCACTTTACGGTGTTACATACAAGCCAAACATTGATGATGTAAGAGAAAGTCCAATTATGCACCTTTGGTCTATGCTTGAAGAAAAGGGTGCTACTGTTAAGGTTTGTGACCCTCACGCTAAGGAAAAACTTGAAAAATCTTATGACATTTATGATGCTCCTAAGGGTGCAGACATTGTAGTTTTAGGTGTAAACCACAACCAGTTTGCAGATGTTGATTTTGCTAAGCTTACAGCTGAAATGAACGCAAAGAATATCCTTGATACTAGAAACTTCTGGGATAAGGAAAAGGTTGCAGCAGCTGGTGCAAACTACTATTTATTAGGTGACGGACAATGAGAAAAGTTTTGATAATTGCCAACCAGTTTCCACCAATGGGTGGTTCAGGTGTACAGAGAAGTGTTAAGTTTGTAAAACATCTTCGCTCTTTTGGCTATGAACCAGTAGTATTTACTAGAGAAGTTGGAAATATGCCTTTAAAAGATGAAACTCTTTTAAAGGATATTCCTGACGGAGTTAAGATATACAGAACTAAGCCTTACGAATGTGTTGAGGCAAAGGGTATATTCCGTATACCAGGTAAGGTTCTTGGTAAGTTTATGATTCCTGATACAGCAAGACTTTGGGAACATTTTTCAAAAAAGGCTGTTATGGATGTAATTGATAAAGAGGGCATTGACCTTATTTATACTACTTCTGCACCTTACAGCGACCATCTTCTCGGTCTTTATATTAAGAAAAAACGCCCTGACATAAAGTGGGTTGTGGATTTCAGAGATGAATGGACAAACAATCCTTATACTTTAGACAATCCTCATGGTGCTTACAGAACTAAGAGGGAAAAAGAAATGGAACACGAGGTTGTAACTACAGCTGATATGTGCGTTACAAACACTCCTGTAATGAGAGCTAATTTTATTAGAAATAATAAATTAACTGGAGATAATTTCTTTACTATTCCTAATGGTTATGATGTAGAGGACTTTGAGGGTATGCCTAAGGAAAAACCAAACAACAGCAAGTTGACAATGGTTTATACAGGTGCTTTATATGGAAGAAGAAAGCCAGATAATTTCTTTCAGGCTTTAAGCGAGTTAAAGTCAGAGGGCAAAATTGACGGCAATAAACTTCTTGTTAAACTTATTGGCAATTATCACAAAGATAAATTACAGGCTCAAATTGACTCTTTTGGCTTAAAAGAACAGTTTGAAATTGTAGGCTATGTGCCTCACAATGTTTGTATAGAACATCAGGTAGCCAGTGATGTCCTTGTCCTTATTGAGGGCGGTGGCAGAGGCTCTGATGCTTTCTATACAGGCAAGATTTTTGAATATATGAATACAAACAGACCGGTATTGGCTATATTGCCAAAGGGCTGTGCTGCTGACCTTGTTAGAGAAAGTGGCATAGGTATTGTTGCTGATACAGATGATGTAAAGGCAATAAAGGAATGTATTCTCAATTACTATAACGCTTGGGTAGAGGGCAAACTTGAATTTAATCCAAACAGAAGCGTTATAGAGGGCTTTGAAAGAAAAAAGCTAACAGAAAAGTTAGCTGAGGTTTTTGATAAAATGTACTAGGATGTGACTCTAATGAAGATACTCCACTTTATCAGCGGGGGAGATTCTGGTGGGGCGAAGACCCATGTTCTTACCTTGTTGGATAATCTGAGAAAACTGAATATTGAGGTAGAGCTACTGTGTATTATGGAGGGCGTTTTTACTGAGGAAGCCAGAGAATTGGGTATTCCCGTTACTATAATTCCACAAGAAAAAAGATGGGATTTATCTGTACTCAGTAAAGTTAAGAAATTTATAAATAACTGTGGTTGTGATTTAGTTCATTGTCATGGTGCTAGAGCAAATTATATTTCTCTTTTCATAAGAGGTGGCGTAAAAGTACCTATGATTACAACTCTCCATAGTGATTATAAGCTGGATTTTAAAGATAACCCGAGAAAGCAGTTGATTTATACGCCTATAAATGCCTTTGCTTTAAGGCGTTATAAGCATATTTTGGCTGTAACAAAGGCTTTTAAATATATGCTTATGCTTAGAGGTTTTAAGGAAGAACGCATTGATGTTATATATAATGGTATAGATTTTTCTCAAGAACTTCAGACTTATGATATGTATACATTTTTCAAAAATATAAATGTTCCCCACGATTTGAATAAAAAATATGTTGGTATTGCAGCTAGACTTTTTGCTGTAAAAGGTGTAAATGTATTTTTAGATATGGCAAAGATTATTGCTGATAAGCGTGAGGATATAGACTTTATTATTTTGGGTAATGGAGAAATGTGGCAACAATGTCAGGACTTTATTAAGGGAAATAAACTTGAAAACAGGGTTTATATGGCAGGGCAGGTAACTGACCCTGTAATGATGAACAGCTATTACAAGTATATTGATGTAAATACTCTGACATCTTATTCTGAAAGTTTCCCTTATGCTCTTTTGGAGGGAGCAAGGTGCAAGTGTGCTACAGTAGCTACTGCTGTAGGTGGTATTCCGGAAATGATTATTGACGGAGATAGCGGTTGCCTTGTTCAATCTGGGGATAGTAAGGCTCTGGCAGAATGTGTTGAAATGCTTTGTGATAAAGATGATATTCGTATAAGATACGGTGTCAATTTTTATGAAAGAGCTAAGGAAAACTTTTCTTCACAGGCTATGGCAAATACCCATAGGAAAATTTATGAAAAGATTATAAAGGAGAATGTAAAGTGAAATTAGTTGATGAAAACGGCAAGATTTTTGGTAAGGTAAACATTGTAGACCTTATTGTTTTAGTCTTAATCGTTGCTATTGCAGCTGCTGGTATTATCAGAGTAAGCTCTAAGAAGTTAAATGCTGATAATAGCGAAGCTGGTGCTGACGGCGAACAGTATTGCTATGTTACTCTTTTATCTTCTCTTGTTGTACCAGAAGTTGCTGAAGGCTTAAAGGAAGGCGACAAACTTGTTGCTAACAATGCTTTCACAGATGCAGAAGTTGTTTCTGTAGATGTTGCTCCAGCTGCTTATGTTGGTACAAACTCAGAAGGTAAGGCTGTTTACAGCGAACATCCTTTATGGAAAGATGTTACAGTTGTTGTTAAGGAAAAAGTTAATCCTAAGTCAGTTATACTTAAAGTAGGCAATCAGGAAGTAAGAGTTGGTTACAGCTATATTCTTAAAACACAGACTGTAGAAACAAACTGTAAAATCAGAGGTATTGAGTTTAAGGACGAATAGTGAGGTGTGCTTATGCTCGATGTTTTAAAAGGCAGTATTCTTGTAAGGGCTATATTGTGTGTTGTTCACACTTTTGGAAATGCCTATAGATGCAGTCTGCTTGAAAAATTTGTTAGTGCAGTTTATAGAAGTTGGAGAGGTAGTTTTATCCACCATATTTGTAGTAAATATGTGAATAAAAAGCCTTTTTACCAGAGTAGCCTTATTTACAGATTTGTAATGGCTATAGGTAGAATTTTGGACAAGCCTTTTGGTGCTATATACAGAGCTTTTAAGCCAGCTGTTGACAATAGTAAGATTTGTAATTTTGCTAAGGTTGCAGTAGGTAAGGATTGTAGAAGTCGTGCCTACGGTGCCGGTCTTTTTCTTATGGCAATACCTATTGGTTCACTTATAGCGTTGATTATGAAAGGTAATTGCACACCTATTACTATAGGAATGTGTGTAGCTGTTTTTATTTTTGGTTTAGCTCTCAGCTTCGGTGTGGTTTTTAACGAGGTTATTCAGAACAGCTTGGTAGTAAAGTTTGTGAAATGGGTTATTTCTTCCCTTGAATAGCCAGAATGGTTGGTGAAATTGTGAACAATATAAGAGCAGTTTTAATACTTATATTAGGTCTTTTGATTGGTCTTGCCTTTGGTGTTTTAGGTCCTGTTGTGGGTCTTGGCTTAGTAGCTGTTATTACGGCTTACATAATGATTGTATCCTCTCCAGATGTGGCTATATGCGTCTTGACAGGCTATGCAGTTATTGACTGGGCTTTGAGATTGGTAGCAGAGGCTTTGGCAGGAGCTTGGGACGAGCTTTATCTTGTAGTCCTTATTTTAATTTGGATATACAAGTGGATAAGTGCTAGAAATGGTGAAACAATTAAGGTTACATTAATGGATTTACCTATAATTATTTTTATAGGTGTAATGCTTTTTGCACTTATAATTAACTCAACTGATTACTCAATTTCTCTTGATGGCTTTAGAGCTATTGTACAGTATATACTTTGGTATTTTGTAGTTCTTCAGCTTGTAAATGGAGAAAAGAGTGCAAGAAAGGTAACAATGGTATTTGTTATTGTAACTGGTATTATGGCACTTCATGGTGTGTTCCAGTATATTGTTGGTGTAGAAATGCCAGCAGGCTGGGTCGACCAAAACGAAGCAGGTGTTAGAACAAGAGTATTCTCTATTCTTACAAGCCCTAATGTTTTTGGTTCATTACTTACTTTAGCAACACCTATGTCAATTTCAATGTGCCTTTCTTCAAAGAAAAAAGGTGGCAAGTTTATTTTTGGCTTTTTAGCTCTTATGATGGCAGCCAGTCTTGTGTTTACTTTCTCAAGAGGTGCATGGATAGGCTTTGTACTTGCTATCGGTATTTATATTTTACTTAAAGACAAAAGACTTATTATTCCAGGAATTGTGTTAGCGGTTCTTGTAGTAGCACTTGTACCAAGTGTTGGTAACAGAATTGGCTATATGCTCAGTCCTGAATATATTGAATCCTCTTTAAGAGGTGGCCGACTTGTGCGTTGGCTTACAGGTTTAAGAATTTTAGAATTTTATCCATGGCTTGGCGTTGGTCTTGGTCAGTTTGGTGGTGCTGTTGCTATGAATCATCAAACAAGTTTCTTAGTAGACCTAAGCGTTGTAAAGACATTCTATATGGATAACTATTATTTAAAGACAGCTGTTGAAAGTGGTATTGTAGGCTTTAGTGCCTTTGTAATGCTTATGTATAGTGTTATTATCAACAGCTTTAGAACACTCCGTTCCCCATTGACAAAAGAGGGAAAGGAACTTGCCACAGGTATTATGGCAGGTCTTTGTGGTGTTATTACCCACAACTGGGTAGAAAATGTATTTGAAACACCTTTAATGGCCAGTGTATTCTGGATATTTGTAGGTGTTATAATGGCTATGTGGTACAGCAGTAATAAGGCTGAGAATAAATAATATATTGTGGGGTAGTCCTATGATTAGAGTATTAATAGCAGGCTATCATGGATTTGGTAATTGTGGCGATGAAGCTATTCTTCAAGCTATGACAGCCAATATTCGTGCTATGGCGAAAGATGTGGAGATTACAGCTTTAAGCTATAATCCGGAATTTACAAAAACTGAATATGGTATCAACTCTGTACAGAGGTTTAATATGCTTCAGGTTCTGTCTGCTATTAAGCACAGCGATATTGTTTTAAGTGGTGGTGGAACTCTTTTGCAGAATGGCACAAGTACACGCTCACTTATGTACTATCTTACTATTATTAAAATAGCTAAGTTTTTCAGAAAGAGAGTTATGCTTTACGCCAACGGTATTGGACCAGTAAGTGGTAAACTTAATCGCAGACTTGTGAAAATGGTTGTAAATACTGTTGATGTAATAACTCTCCGAGAAAAACTATCTGAGGCAGATTTAAAGAGTATAGGTGTTACAAAACCTAACATTATGGTTACTGCTGACCCAGCTTTTAATCTGGAATCTATTTCAGATGATGAGGCTTGGAAGTTACTTGACGAGGAGAAAATTCCTCATAATGAACAGATGATTGCAGTTTCCGTTAGAAATTGGTCTAAGGCTTTTGGCGGAGATGATTATGTAAAGAAAGTGGCAAAAGTGTGTGATAATGCTATTGCAGAGGGCAAAACTGTTGTATTTCTTCCTATGGAATATCCTAGGGATTTGGAATTATCCAAAAAGGTTATGTCCTATATGAAAGAAAAGGCATACATTATGCAGAAACGATATACTCCATCACAGATTTTGGGGATAGTAGGTTGTTTTGATATTATGCTTAGTATGCGACTTCATACTTTGATTTTTGCTGCTGTCAAAAATGTACCAATGCTTGGTATTATTTATGACCCTAAAGTTGAATATTACATTAAAGAGCTTGATATGGTTGAGGCAGGAGATGTAAGACATTCTCCTATTAATGTAAAAGCTGTTAATGAACAAATAAATGATGTTTTTGAAAATATGGAGGCCTATAAGGCTAGATTGAAGTTTAAAGCTGATTTGATGAAACAAAGAGCAGGGCAAAATGATGTTATGCTTGCTCAGCAGTTTGATATAATCAGAAAGAACAAAAAATAGTATTGTGTATGATAAATTGGTAGAAAGGAAAAGGTAACTGACCATGAAAAGAAAGTTGATTATTGGTTTACAGGCTATAGCCGTTACAGTTGTTGCTGTTGTTGGTACTGCTTTTGCAGCTGATGCAGGTTCTGCTAGTGACCCAGTTGCGTCAAAGAGTTATGTTGATGACAAGATAAATCAGGTTATAAATATGATAAATACTGGTAGTGCTACTACTGAGGCATCAGGTTCATCTTATGTGCCTGTTTCAGTTCCTGTTGGCAAGGTTCTCTATGGTGCAGAGGGTAGTGAAATTATACTCCGTTCTGGTAAGGGTACTATTTACACAGCTGGTGTAGACGGTGTTGTTGATGCTACAACTGGTGCAAACTTAAAAACTGGTGCAACAGCAGTAGCTAATCATATTCTTATTGTTCCTAGAGCCGATGGCAGAGGTGTTAATGTTTCAGAGGCTGCTTGGTTCTTAGTTAAGGGCGGTTACAGCATTAAGTAATTAGTCGAGAGGTGTATTATGAGTATTTGCAAAATTTTAGGTGTTCCGTTTCAGAATATAACACCAGGAGATGCTGAAGAAAGAATTGTAAAGTTTCTTCATCAGAGTGGAAAAGCTATGGTGTTTACACCTAATCCAGAAATGGTAATGGCGGCTCAAAAAGACGAAGAATTTATGAGAATTTTAAATGAGTCAGCTATGAACATTCCTGATGGTATAGGTATTATATACGGTTCAAAATTTACAAATAACCCAATAAAATCAAGAGTAGCAGGTTATGACTGTGTTCAAGGTGTTTTTGAACTTATTAAGGACACAGACAAGACAGTTTATTTCTTTGGCGGTGCTCCGGAAATTGCTGAAAGAGCAAAAGAAGCTATGGAGAAAAAACACTATGGACTTAAAGTTGTAGGCGTGGCTGACGGTTATTTTGATGCTGAAAAAGAACAAATGATTATAGCCGATATAAACGAGAAAAAGCCGGATTTACTTTTAGTTGGTATAGGATTTCCTAAGCAGGAAAAATGGATATATAACAACATTAAAAACCTTAATGTAAAGGTTGCTATTGGTGTAGGTGGTAGTTTTGATGTTATGAGTGGTAATGTAAAGAGAGCTCCTAAGATATTTATTAAATTAGGTCTTGAATGGTTCTATAGACTTATAACACAGCCAACAAGAATAGGCAGAATGATGGTTTTACCTCTTTTTATGTTAGTTGTTATTAAAAATAAAATATTGGGTAAATAGTAAATAGCCTCCTTTGGTTTCAATGGAGGCTATTGCTTTATGTACAAATATGATTTTGTAACTATTAAATAGTAATTGTTTTAAATTTATGAATATGTTAAAATAAAAGAAAAGATAATTTATGTAAAGGAGAATGGATATGAAGAAATTTATTGTTGCTTTGACAACCCTTGGACTTATTTCTGCTATGAGTGTTGCTACTTTTGCTGATAATTTTGCTAATTTTAACGATGCACAGCCAATGCAGAATTTTACATCAGATATTAATAAACTCTACACTTCAAATTTGAATAAAGTTTCATCTAATGTTGTAAACGATTTAGATATTAAAGACGGTTATTTTTCTTGTTATAATGGATATGTATATTATTTGGATAATTCAAAAAGTGGATATACAGACCTTAGAAGAATGAAAGCTGATAAAACAGGGGATATTCTTATACACAGAATTGTAACAGGGGAGAGCTATACTCTTAGTTCTTATATTTTAGGCGATAGCAATCTTTACTATACAATTTACAATATTAAAACTCAGCAACACAGTTTCAGAAAAGTTGATTTAGTTACTAAAAAGGATAGCTTAATTTATTCTTCTGATACCGCTATGTTAGAGGTGTTAGCATCTCAAAATGGTTATGCTTATGTGTGTGAAACTTCTTTTGATGAAAACAATGATATTCACAGATTAATATATAAAGTAAATGTAAATAAAGGCACAGACAAATATGTTGTTGTAACAACTAAGACAAATGTAAATTACTTATGTGCAAGAATAACAGGGGATACTCTCTACATAAAGAAAGTAGATTTTTCAAATGCTGATGTAGAGGATTATCCAGAGTCTGTATTGTTAATTGATTTGAAAAAAAGCAAAATTGTAAAAGAAATAAATCTTGGTACTCACAATGTTGTGGATATTAAAAATGGAAAAGCTATAGCTCAAGATGGTGGAAAAATTACTTCTATAGACTTAACATCTGGGGAAGAAAAACAGCTTTTAAATTTAGATGCTAACAAAGTTCAAATGCAATATTTAGGTTTTTATAACGGCAAATTGTACTATGTAACTTATAATTTAAGCACTTATGAAAATAAGGTATCTTATAAAAATATAGGTACAGGGGAAATGAAAGACCTTACAAGTTGGGTAGAACAGAGAGTAGAATAATATAAACACCTCCTATTTTTAGGAGGTGTTTATGCTATAAGTGTTGTAAATGGTCGAAATTTAAGCAAAAATGGATTTCATAGATAAATGGTAGGTTGATTTATATAAATTGAAAATATAGGGCATAAAGCCTATATATACGGGAAATAAAAAAGTGATAGCAAATTTATGCTATCACTTTTTATAGTAAATCGGAAAAATATAATATTAATTTAATTAACCAATGATATAAACCTTAACATTTTTGTGGCCAAAACCAGATGATAAAGCAGCTGAATGTGTACCGTAGCAAAGGTCAATTCTGTTACCCTTAATTGCTCCACCTGTATCGGCAGCAATACAGTAACCGTAACCTTCAACATAAAGCTTAGTACCTAAAGGAATAACTCTTGTATCTACAGCAGCTACACCATAACCAGCCTTCATACCAGATGCTGTATAACCATTTGAGTATGAACCACAGCACTTAGAACATGGGCAATAAGCAGTGGCATTAAGTGTCATAGCCTTCTTATACTTAACAGAAAGACCTGGAATAGTGTTTGTAGTAGTTGTTGCAGCAGGCTTAACTACAGGAGCAGGCTTAGCCTTAGTACCTACATTAATAACTTCTGTAACAGGTTCCTTAGTAACCTTTGTAACAGAATCAGTTGATGTAACCTGGTCGCCAACATACTTTGTAGTAGTAGTAGTAGTCTTAACGCCGTCAACACCAGCAGTAACTACTTTCTTTTCGCCAACATAAAGGCTGTCAGTTTTAACTTCCTTTGTTTCGTAAGGAATAGCTTCGTAAGTATCAACTGAAACTTCTCTTATAGTTGAAAGCTGAATGTACATACCCTCTGAAAGAGGTGTAGAAGCTGTCTGGCTTGCAAGAGTGTACTTTTCAGTAGTGTTTTCTTTCTGATATTCTGCAAGGAAAGCACCTAAATTTGAAGCAGAAGTAGTTGATGACTGTGCCTTACCACCGTCAACAGAAACAATAACAGTCTTAGGCTGAGCAACAACGATTTCCTTTGATTCTGCTATAGAGTTGTTAAGGTCAACGCTTACATCTGTTGAGTCAGTTACTACGATATTGTTACTAGCAAGAAGGTCACCAACTGTTGAGCCCTTGTTAGCATTAAAATATTGAACATTACCGTCTACAATAACCTTAACTGTATCTGAACCAGCGTTAGAAACTTCAGCAGCAGATACAATAACATTTGATGAAATCATAGTTGCAAAAACAATGGCCATTGCCGATACGGTCTTAGTAAATTTCTTTGTCATAATAATCCTCCTTAGGGGCTTAATAATTTTGTAATATTTAGAGTTAAATGTTACAAAGTTTGACTTGAAAAATCTATTGAAATTAAAAGTCGACAAGCCTCATACATAAGTTTTTGACAGTTTTAAGTCGTTCAGAGTCGAATTTTACGAAAAATAGGCATAAAAAATCAGGTTAACCGGCAAATCGGTAAACTAACCCTGAACAATTACAAGGACTATCTTAACACATCTGTAACAATTATGCAACAACTTTTTTTCAACAAAAAACTTCGAGGGCATTTTCCTTTGTTTTTTGGGCTACTATTTGTGGAGAAAGTTGTTTAATTTGTGCAATTTTCTCTACAATATACTTCAGATTTTGTGAATTGTTTCTAGTTCCCCTTAAAGGTGTTGGAGATAAATATGGTGAATCTGTTTCCACTAAAATTTTGTCAATTGGGACATTTTCAACGACCTCAACTAGCTTTTTTGCATTCTTAAATGTAACAACTCCACCTACAGAAATATAAAATCCCATTTTTATATATTCCTGTGCAAGCTCCTTACTGCCGGAAAATGCGTGGATAAGTCCCTTGCGAACTCTACTGGCTTTTATTATGTCAAAAGTATCCTGTGCAGCATCTCTTGAATGGACAACAACTGGCATATTTAAGTCAGCTGTTAAATCCAACTGTCTTTTAAACCAGTACTGCTGTTTTTCTTTTGATGGACCGTCATCATAGTGATAGTCAAGGCCTATTTCTCCTATAGCTACAACCTTTGGATTTTCAGCATATTTTGCAAGAGTTTTTATGTCTTCTTCTGTCATATTCTCAACTTCTGAGGGATGAACACCTACATTTGCATATATGAAATTGTATTTTTCAGCTAATGCCATAGCCTTTTTAGCACTTTCCATAGAGTCACAAGAATTTATAATAAAATCAACTCCGTTTTGGTGCATTTCTTCTATTAATTGATGTCTGTCGTCATCGTATTGAACATCGTCAAAATGGGCATGAGAATCAAAGTACATTTTTGTATTTCCTTTCCTATTTTTAAACAAATTAAATTAGTTTCTTCTATATTAATATAAAAATAAATAGGTAAAATAACAGGTGTCCTAAAAAGAACACCTGTTAATAAAATTTATTTGAATTTTATTAGTTTACTTCAGCACCGTCGCCAATGTTTCCGTCAACTGTAAGTACGCCTAAGTTGCCGTTTTCGTCTTCAGCAGCAAGTATCATACCTTCACTTACAATCTTACCCTTCATCATCTTTCTAGGTGGAAGATTTGTTACTACAACAACCTTTTTGCCTACCATATCTTCTGGAGAGTACCATTTAGCGATACCAGAGGCAATAGTTCTTGTTTCAGAGCCAATCTGAACTGTAGATTTAAGGAGCTTAGAAGAACCCTCAACCTTTTCGCAAGCAAGGATTTTACCAATCTTCATATTAACCTTACAGAAGTCATCAATATCAATATATTCTGGTTCTTCTGCTGGCTTTTCTTCTTCCTTAGGCTGTTCAAGTTTAGCTTCGATTTTTTCAAGAGTCTCCTTTGCATCAAGTCTAGCAAAGAGAATTTCTGGCTTTTCAACAACCTTTGTACCAGACTTATACATACCGAAAATGTCAAGGCTATCCATTGGACGCTTCTGAGCGTTAAGCTGTGCAAGAACCTTTGCTGAAGTTTCAGGCATAAATGGTTCAAGAAGATTAGCACCAATAGAAATACCTTCAACTAAGTTGTAAAGGACTGTAGCAAGTCTTTCTTTCTTAGTTTCGTCTTTAGCAAGTATCCAAGGCTCTGTTTCGTCAACATACTTGTTACATCTTTTGAAAAGGGCAAATATTTCAGTAATAGCATCAGCTACTCTTAATTTATCCATCTTTTCAATAACTCTGTTGCGAGTAGTTGTAACAACATTGATTAAATCTTCATCAACAGGGTATGAACAACCAGGGTTAGTTACAACACCGTTGAAATACTTATTACTCATTGAAACAGTTCTATTTACAAGGTTACCAAGAACATTTGCAAGATCAGAATTCATTCTTTCAATCATTAATTCCCAAGTGATAACACCATCGTTTTCAAATGGCATTTCGTGGAGAACAAAGTATCTAACAGCATCTACACCGAAGAAATCTACTAAATCGTCAGCATAAATTACATTACCCTTAGACTTACTCATTTTGCCATCGCCTCTTAAAAGCCATGGATGACCAAATACCTGCTTAGGTAATGGAAGGTCAAGTGCCATAAGGATAATAGGCCAGTAAATAGTATGGAAACGAATAATATCCTTACCGATAAGGTGAAGGTCTGCTGGCCACATTTTGTTAAACAAGTCAGAGTTGTTGCCGTCACAATCGTAACCAATACCAGTAATGTAGTTTGTAAGGGCATCAAGCCATACATATACAACATGCTTATCATCAAAATCAACTGGAATACCCCACTTGAATGATGTTCTTGATACACATAAATCCTGAAGACCTGGAAGAAGGAAGTTATTCATCATTTCGTTCTTTCTTGAAACAGGCTGTATAAATTCAGGGTGGTTGTTAATGTGTTCAATAAGTCTGTCAGCGTATTTACTTAACTTGAGGAAGTATGCTTCTTCCTTAGCAGGCTTAACTTCTCTACCACAATCAGGACATTTACCGTCTACAAGCTGAGATTCTGTCCAGAAAGATTCACAAGGTGTACAATAAAGACCTTCGTATTCGCCCTTGTAAATATCGCCTTTTTCGTAAAGCTTCTTAAATATTTTCTGAACCTGCTTTTCGTGGTCTACATCAGTTGTTCTAATGAATTTATCATAAGATGTATTCATTAAATCCCAAATTCTCTTTATTTCAGTAGAAACATTATCAACGAACTGCTTAGGTGTAATGCCGGCAGCTTTTGCCTTTTCTTCAATCTTCATACCATGTTCATCAGTACCAGTTTGGAAGAAAACATCGTAACCCATCTGTCTTTTAAATCTTGCAATACTATCAGCAAGAACGATTTCATATGTGTTACCAATATGAGGCTTACCAGAAGTGTAGGCAATAGCCGTAGTCATATAAAATTTTTCTTTACTCAATTAAACTACCTCCAAAAAAATCATTAATTTGATTATATAACAAATAAAGTAAAATTGCAATTTTTATTGTAATAGTTTAGCAAATTTACTTTATTATTCCCGATAATTGTGCTAGAATATACCTACTTTAGATTTTGGAGGGTTGTATATGTATAAATTAGTTGCTACTGATTGCGACGGTACATTTATAGATTCAAAAGGTTGGTTGCCAGAGGAAAACAAAATTGCTTTCCAGAGATTACACCAAAAGGGTATTCCTGTTGTACTTGTAACAGGAAGAAACGACTTTCTTACAAAGGATTATGTAGACGAGCTAGGTTTCCAATGTCCTGTAATTGGTGGTAATGGGGCTACTCTTGGCAACATATATACAGGGGAGAGAAAGTATGTAAATGCTATGACAAGGGAAGAAATGAATGGTGTGTTTGATATATGCGACAAGTTCAAAGTACCTTGCAAGGTGTTTACTACTGAAAAATGCTATACAAACGATATAGATCTAAAAAATGGTGGTATAAAACTTATAACAGTTAAATATACAAAGCCTATAAAGACTACTATTGAAAATGTATTGGAAACAGATATAAGAAAAACTGCTGATTTCAAAAATGTAATAAAAGTTGTTGTAATAGAGGATAATATCGAATTTCTTACAGAAATAAAAGATGCTATAAATGAAAAAGTGAAAACTGTTACAGCTATACAGTCTAACTGGAATTGTATTGATATAGTAAAAAAAGGTGTTTCAAAAGGTGCAGCACTTTTGAAATATGGTGAAATGTTAGGCATAAAGCCGGAAGATATTATTGCTTTTGGAGATAGTGAAAATGATGTATCTATGATAAAGGCTGTAGGTGGTGGATATGCTATAGGCAATGCTGACCAATGTGTAAAAGATGTTGCAAAGTATATTGCTGATACAAATGACAACTGTGGTGTAGCCAAAGTTTTGGACAAGGAATTTAATTTAGGAATATATTAATTGTGAAAGGGCGATTACTGATGAGTAGTCGCTTTTTTGTTCTGACCTACAAAATAAAAAGTAACTAATAAATTTCATAGTAACTTGTAATAAGAGTGTACAGCCAGTATAATTTAAAACACTAAAATACAAGGAGGAGAAAATGGAGTTATCGGTTATTGGTACTTTTTTAGGATATGTTGTAGTCAGTTCTTTTACACCGGGACCTGGTAACTTGTTGGCACTTAACAATGTTACCAGCTATGGATTAAAGAAAAGCAGAAATATAATTTTGGGTATTTGTTGTGGCTATGGAATAGTTCAATTTCTATGCACATTGGCTTTATATATTGTAAATAGACATATTTCGTCTGTTCTTTTTATGCTAAAATATATTGGTGGGGCTTATATATGTTTTTTAGCTTTACATATAATGTTAAGTAAAAAATCAGAAGATGTTAGTGTGAAAAGCCCCTCTTTTAAAAGCGGTTGTTTGTTACAGCTTGTAAATGTGAAAATTTATTTTTATATTATAACCCTAATAACCACATATTTTATACCAAATTTTCCTACAATAACTGGACTTACATTAGCAGGAATTGGTGTAGTTGCTGTAGGCTGTTCAGCTATTATAACATGGGCTTTGGTAGGTGTAGGGTTAAAAAACTTTTTTAATAAATATTATAGAATAATAAATGTGGTTATG
Organism: Eubacterium sp. CAG:274; assembly: GCA_000432155.1. Taxonomy (GTDB): domain Bacteria; phylum Bacillota; class Clostridia; order Lachnospirales; family CAG-274; genus CAG-274. The sequence goes on along the minus strand of FR888453.1, from coordinate 18,893 downwards.
GGTGTATTTTTACTTTACTGTGCTTGGGATATAATAAGGAGTAATTAATATGTATAAACCTAAATTGGAAAAAAATATAAGATGTCCTTTGGAATATGGTCTTGATGTTTTTGGTGGCAAATGGAAATCCAGAATAATTTGTGTTTTGGCTGATAAAAAAGTTCTTCGATACAGTTCTTTAAGAAAAGAAATGATAAACATAACAGATGCAATTCTTGCCTCAGCTTTAAAGGAGCTTATTTCTGACGGTATTATTGATAGACACCAGTATGATGAAATACCACCTAGAGTTGAGTATTCTCTTACAGAAAAGGGCAAATCAGTTGTGCCTATTTTACAGGATATTTGCAAGTGGTCAGGAGCTTATTATAAAGAGGATAGTGAAAACACATTACTTCAATGTCAAAAGTGTGACTATAAATAGGAGAAAAATATGAATATTGAATATACAACAGAAAAGAAGTTTACAAAAGAGGATATACAGGAATTGTTTTTATCAGTAGGTTGGGTTTCAGGTCAATATCCTAACAGACTTTATAAAGCACTTATGGGTTCGTCTACAGTTTTAACTGCGTGGAATGGAGAACACCTTGCCGGACTTGTAAGAGTTATTGATGATAGTGAGCTTGTGGCATTTATGCACTATGTTTTGGTTAATCCAAAGTATCAGGGAAATGGTATTGCCGGAAAAATGGTAGAAATGATAAAGGAAAAATATAAGGATTTTCTTTATATTGAAGTTATGCCAGATGAAAGTAAAAATGCTACTTTCTATGAAAAACATGGATTTAAAATTATGGCAGACGGAGTGCCAATGCAGATTTGCAACTTCAATGGTAAAAATTAAAGGGACAGCTTTGCTGTCCCTTTATTATATGTAAATATATTTTACTGCTGTTCCGTAGTAGTTTCTGTTGTTTCAGTAGTGGTTTCTACTGTGTTATTGTCAGTGTAATTTTTAAGGGTAATAACATCAAGCATATCAATGTTACCATCGCCATTAAAATCAGCATTTTCAAAAGAAATATCACTTGAAAGATTTACTCCCATAACATACTTTAAAAGAAGAGCAACATCTTTGTTATCAACAGAATTATCCTTGTTTATATCATAATTGTCTGAATTTAATCTTTCATAAAATTCAATCATAGCAGCAGAACCAAAGTTAGCACCGGCCTCATCGCCTACAACCTTTACATACTTTGTATAAACAGGTGTATCGAGGTTTACTGTCTTTTTAGTTCTATCACTTGCCCAAGTTGCAGTACCGGCCTTAGTCCAGTTTGTACCGTCTTTACTTGTGTATACAGAACATTTTGTAAATACACCGTTAAAATTACCTGTTTGTCTAGGTGTATAGTCTATAGAAGTAAGAAGAACAGGCTTATTAAATTCATAAGCTATAAATCTGTTAAGGTCGCTGTTTGTAGTATAAGTTGTATGCCAGATTGTGTTTATGTTACCGTCTATAGATTTACTTGCACTCTCATTGTCGCTCTGGGCAGAAGAATAGGCAAGTACCTTTACATTAGATATAGAAATATAAGAACGGTCGGCAGTATCTGTGTCAGTAGTAAATGTACACAGTGAGCTAGAGCCGACAAGGGTAGTTCCGTTTGCACCAATTCTTACAGAAACTGTTCTGTCGCCCTCAAAAACTGTATCGTCAGTAAAGTTTGTCCAAGTTTTTCCGTCTTCTGACCATTGATATTTAGATGTAGCACCAATAACTTTATTTTCGTTATCGTTGTTATAAAGTCCAGAAGGAGCAGAGCCTGCCTTAATATCAATAGTGTAGTAACTAGATGCACCTTGAAGTTTTACAAGCAAATCGTTGTCGGCTGTAATTTTGGAAATTTCTTCATCAGTTAATTTATGAGAGTTATTAGTACCGGCATTTACCCAGTTTTCGCCACCGTCAATGCTATATAAAAATTCTGTGCCACCGTCAGTAAACTGGTCAGAGAGAACTATAGTATTTGCATTTTCTCCGTCAAAAGAGAATGTGGCAATAGCCAAGTTTTCGTTTCCTAAAATGTAGTCTGCCATTGTTTTACAAATATCAGGCTGTAAAGACTGTTCGCTTGTAGCAACTGATGCAGATTTAAGGGCGTTAAGTGTCATAATGTTGAAGTCCGCAATATCTGCTTCACTTGAAATTTCAGGCTTTATAGCATTTTGGAGCATATCGTTCATTGGCTGAGGGAAGTATGTCAATGCAGATATTATTTCCTTTGCAAGTTCCATATAGTCGTCACTTGTTTTTTCTGCTGACTTATAGGCTGTTATTAAACCGTCCCAAGCATCTAAGTTGAAATTTTGTATTTCAAGAGCCTGTCTGTAAAGTTCAATAGCCTTGTCTGAGTCTGCCATTTGTGCAATCTTTACTAAGTCTTCAGCTTTTTGGAAGTTGTCGTAATCGTTTAAGGCTGCCTGTGCTAAAGGTACATAACTTACTCTGTAACCCTTTGCCCAGCTTTGAGCACCCCAACCTAAAAGGAGTGTATCGCCTCTCTCAGATTTTGTCCAACCATAGACATCGTTCCAAATGGACCACTTAGCTAAAGCATTTTCGCCCTTTGATGGGTCATCAAGTTCGTACTTTAAATAAGCTGCGTGACCAGGCTGACCAATAACTACACTAGGAATACCAAAGGCTGTAAGAAGGTTTACACCTACTTTTGAAATACCACCACATACAGCACCTTCTTCAAATACTATCCAAAGTTTAGGGTGACCACTTTCAAATGGTATGTTTATATCGTAAATGTCATCATTAGTGTCGTCATCTGTGTTTACAAGGTGATATTTTTCTGTCCATGATGCCTTGTTTTCATCAGTATAGTATTTATCCAAGTAGTAATTATAGCCTGTAATATAACCCATATAACTATAGGAATTTAATATAAGCTGATTATCTTCTAATTCATCAAAAGCCACACCTGCTTTAGCAGCAGATTTCTTTCTAACATAGTAATTAAGCCATTCAATTTGGTTGTCATCACTAATAGAGTTCATTACCCATCTCATTTCAGGTACAGTAAGGTTTTCAAAAACACTATTTACAAGGCAACCATTTTCATAAAGTTTTTTGTAGATAGCATATCTTCTGACTGGATTAGAGGTTTTTGTAGAGTCTGCCCAGAAGTAAATTGAACCTGCATGAGAAAACATTAAAGCTACAAACATACGCTTGTAAAGGCTGTTTGACATATCCAATGAATAGTTCTTGTAAAGCTGTGTAAGTACCATGGCAGCCTTTTCATAAGAGCCTAAAATGGTATTACCTGCGTTAGCATAGTAGTTAAGAGCTTCAAAGTCATCTAAAAACCATTCTAAGGCTTCTCTGTTGTTTTCATTTTCAGATGCAAGAGTAATAAGGAAATCATAGCCGGTTCTTTCTACAAAGTTCTTTTGGTAAAGTATCTTTCTGTAGGTTTCACTTTCGTAATCACTTAAACCAGCAAGCTCACTTTCATACTGAGATACTGTTTTTATAAATTTAAAATTGTCAGCTGATGGTTCTTTATAGTCTGATGAAATAAACTTTCCGTTTGCGATTACAGAATGGTCATAACCTTTATCACCATTTGAACTTATATCAAATTTAAGGTATTTTGCATTTTTTAAATCAATGGTTACATACTGACACTCACTATCGCCTTTTAACACACCGGTGTTTTTAACCTGTGTCCAAGTGCTATTGTCTTGAGATGTATATATGTTGAATATTACACCGTTACCGTTGCTACCCTTAGAATAGTCAACACCTAAATAACCAGTAAATGTATCATAACCGTAATCGTCTACAAGATATGAAATGTCATACACCAATGTAGCTGGGGCGTGAGCACCAAGACCCTTTAAAAATTGCTTTTTCTGCCCATTTACTTTAAGGGCAATAATGCCGTCTTCTACATTTGTATCGTACTTTAATGTAGAATAGCCTACACTACTAGATATTAATGCACTAGACGGTACATCAGAAATATACATATAGTCTCCTGTACGGTCAGGGTATGTACCAGAACTTGATACAAGTCGTGGCTGTGAATAGAGAAGTTCTCCTGTTTCTGTAATAGTGAGAAGAACTCTGATATATTTGTTAAGCTGGCTTTCAGTAGGTGTATATTTAGCTGAAGTGGCAGAACTTATATCTGTAAATTCTCCGTCAGCTGTGTCACATATTTGCCATTGATATGTATATTCAGTATTTTCTGCACCTTTTAGCTGTGCTAAAATTTCGGAATTTACCTGACAAGGACCTGAAAGTACAGCAGAAACAGATACAAAACTATTGTCAGAATATATATAGTCCTTGTTATTTCCACTAATACCAAGTCGTATATATTTATTGCTCATACTAGCAGGAACAGTGTATTTTAGTGAGGTAGCTGATGGAATATCTATAAAAGTGATACCGTCATCACTATATTGCCATTTGTAGTAGAGGGTATCCTCTGGATTTACATATTCTGTTTCAGCTGTTACAACACAACCAACTTTAAGACTACCTGTAATTTTGGCAACCATACTTCCGTTATAAGCCTCGGAATATAAATTACCGTAGTATTCATTTGTTTTGTCATAGATTTTTACTCTATAATAGGCTTTCTGTTCGGTTATTGTATAGTTTTTTTCTGTGGCATTTTCAATGTCTGTCCATACAGTACCATCATCGCTATACTGCCATTGATAGCCTAAGTTTTTACTGTTTCCTACAGTAAGGTTGTCATTGGCTGTAAGGGTTTTGCCTATAGCAGATGTACCAGATATAGTTACATTTCCGTCAAGTACAGTATCGTCTGGGCGAAGAAATACAAATTCAGATGCACTTGCCCAACCATTGTTGGCAACTGTAAATTCAAATCTAAGTTTTTCAAAGTCTGTTGCCTGTGGAAGTGTTATAAGTACATAGCTATTGGAAACAGAAGATGAACCTACAGCTACTTTATCCCAAGTATCAGTTTCGGAATTGTAACTATATATTGTAGCTGTTGTTGGATAACCTTTGCCTTTTGCACCGTCTTGTCTTGTGGCATAAAGTATTCTGTCTATTTTTGTGGTTTTGTTAAATGTAACATCAACATAATTTGTTACAGTACCATAGCCATTACCAGTTTCCCAATGAGTAGACCAATTACCGTCAAAGGCATATTTAAGATAAGATGTACTATATTGACCTGCATTGTTGGAATAGGCTGAAATATATGTGTAATCATCAGAATTTGTACTTACTCTGTGATTTTGCCAGTAGTCTGATGACATTTTAGTGTCACTTGCTGATATTGATGAAACTGTAAGTTCCTGAGATGTTTCGTCAGCAAAAATATTAAGTGGTGTTATCTGTAAAGTCATTAATGTAGATAACCCCAAAGCTATTGTTTTCTTTAAATTCATTAAATACCTCCATTTTAATTTTCCATTTATTAGATTAAAGTTTATTATAAATAATAATGATTGTCAATAGACATTATATATAAAAAAATCTATGCCAAATTGGCATAGATTTTAGTATGGTTTTAAAGGTTTTTAATTACCTTTTTATATAAATATCTCATTGATAAAAGTGAAAGAGAAACAGATATTACTTCTGCAATAAGGAAAGAGAACCAAACCTTATTTATATCTCCTGTTAATGAGAGAAGATAAGCTGATGGTAAAAGGAAAATAAGCTGTCGCATAAATGAAACCATCATACTTAATACACCATGTCCAAGTGCCTGAAATACTGAAAGTGAAACGATAGAAATACCAGCAAAAAGGAAGCTGACAGATATAATTCTAAGAGCAGGAACACCAATAGAAAGCATTGTTTCAGAAGCATTGAACATTAAAAGTAACTTGTCTGGGAATATCTGCATTATAGCAAAACCAATAATCATAATACATACGGCATAGGCAATACTGAGTTTAATTGTCTTAACCATTCTGTCACGCTTTCTAGCACCGTAACTGAAGGCAATAATAGGAACCATACCGTTGTTAAGACCGAATACAGGCATAAATATAAAGCTCTGGAGTTTGAAGTAACTACCAAATACAGCAATAGCTGTGGCACTAAATGTCATAAGTATTTTGTTCATACCAAATGTCATTACAGAACCCATAGATGCCATAAGTATAGACGGAATACCAACAGAAAGGATTTTACCTATTGTACGAGAACTAGGACGGAAACCCTTAAAATGTAAGTGAATATCGAGGTTTTTCTTAATGTTAAATGTAAGAGCCATAAGGGCTGCAATAGTCTGACCAATAACTGTTGCAATAGCAGCACCAGCAACGCCTAACTTTGGCATACCAAAAAGACCAAAGATAAGTATAGGGTCAAGAATAATGTTTATAACAGCACCAGTAGTCTGTGTACACATTGTGTAAAGTGTACGACCTGTTGCCTGAAGAAGTCTTTCAAATGCCATCTGTGAAAAGAAAGCAATAGAGCAAATAGAAACTATTTTAGTATATGTAATACCCTGTTCAGCAATAGATTCTATTGGAGTCTGGGCATACATAAATGTAGGAATAAGGAAAAGACCTACAAAAAGGAATATTAAATAGCCTATGAAAATTAATAATAAACCATTTAAGGCTGATTTATTAACACCTTCGGAATCCTTTGCACCTAAGTAACGAGATAAAAGGGCATTCATACCTACGCAAAGACCAGTACAAACACTAATCATAAGTGACTGGAGAGGGAAAGCAAGGGAAACTGCTGTAAGGGCTTCTTCACTAAGTTTTGCAACGAAAATACTATCTACAATGTTGTACATAGCCTGTACCAACATTGAAATCATCATTGGAACTGCCATTGATAACAAAAGTTTGTTTACAGGCATTACCCCCATTTTATTTTCTTTTACTTCACCTGACATTTTACTTATTACCTCCAAATTTGGACTTTGCAAGAGTATAGAGCATATCAACTGTAGTATCAATGCCTACAGCACTATTTATTAATACATCATAGTTATCTCTAGCACCCCATTGATTTGGTGTGTAGTAGTTGTAGTAAGATGCTCTTGTCTTGTCCATTCTTCTAACGAACATTTCAGGATTGTCGTTTTTGTCCTTGTATTCTTCTACACTTCTTTTTACCTTAGTAGCCATATCAGCATAGATAAAAGCGTTGATGACATCACCACAATCAGAACAGTTGCTTAAAACATAGTCAGCACAACGACCTACAATAACACAGCTTTCTTTTGATACTAAATCTCTGATAATGTCTGTCTGAGCTTTAAAAAGTGTGTCAGAAAGAGTTACAGGCTGAGTTGACATAAAAAGGCTGTATAAGAAACTAGAGGTCTTTTTGCCGTCTAATGCCTCAACAGCTTCCTTTGTAAAACCACTTTCTTCTGCAATTTTATCAATCATATTTTTATCGTAGAAATTAACGCCAAGTCTTTTAGCAAGTTTTTCGCCAATAATTCTACCACCTGAACCGTACTCACGACCAATAGTAATAACAAATTTTTTCATAGAAAATCCTCCTATTCCTCTGTGTAATCATACAGTTTGTCGAGAACATTAAAAAAGACCTTTATCTCATCGTCAGAGAAAAGGGACTTTATTTTATTTTCAAACATTATAACTTTTGCGTGTACATCGTCATATTTTTTACTGCCTTCTTTGGTCAATATAATTTTCCTAAGGCGAGCATCATTTTTAACAGACACTCTTTTTATTAATTTTTTTTCTTCCATAAGGGACAAAATACTTGATACTGAAGAAGGTCTGATGTCAAAAGAGATTTCCAGATTTTTTTGAAAAACATCTTTTCCATCATTTGTAGAACGCGTAATAAAAGAAAGTATAGCAAACTGCATATGGGTTATTCCTTGTGTGGAAAGAAGATTATCCAACTGCCTGCTTAACTTGTTTGAAACACAGTGCATATCACGAATAATGCGTCTGTTTTCCATATTCTCAACTCCTGATATTTAGATACCTAAATATTACAGCAAATAAAAATTTTTGTCAATAATAATAGATTATAGAAATAGATAATTACCAGTTATTTTTTTGTATATTTTTTACAGAGTGTATATTTTTGAAAATGCTGGCAATGATTTAAGGGAGAAGTAAAATTCTAATTGGAGGAATTTTTATGGCTTTAAAAAAAGTTGAAATCTGTGGCGTAAACACAAGTAAATTGCCAGTATTGTCTGAAGAAGAAAAGGAAGAACTTTTCGAAAAATTGCAAAAAGGCGATATGGTGGCAAGAGCCAAATATATTTATGGCAATTTAAGACTTGTGTTAAGTGTTATTCAAAGATTTTCAAACAGAGGAGAAAGCCCTGATGACATTTTTCAAGTAGGGTGCATTGGGTTAATAAAAGCTATTGATAATTTCGACACATCACACAATGTAAAATTTTCTACTTATGCTGTACCAATGATAATAGGAGAAATAAGGCGATATTTAAGGGACTATAATCCTATAAGAGTAAGCCGTTCTATGAGAGATACTGCCTACAAGGCTTTACAGGCAAGAGAAATGCTCACTAACAAAAACAACAAAGAACCTACATTAGAAGAAATTGCAAAAGAAATAGATATGCCAAAGGAAAGTGTGGTTTTTGCTTTGGAGGCGATACAGGACCCTATATCACTTTTTGAACCAGTTTATCATGACGGTACTGATGTTCTCTATGTTATGGACCAAGTGAAAGATGATAAAAATACAGATACGGGGTGGATAGACAATATATCATTGAAAGAGGCCATAAGTAAGCTAAATGACAGAGAAAAGAATATTATAAATTTGAGATTTTTTAAGGGAAAGACACAAATGGAAGTTTCAGAAGAAATAGGAATAAGTCAGGCACAGGTTAGCCGACTTGAAAAAAATGCACTTAAAACTATGAGAAAATATGTGTAAGTATAGTAAAAAGATAGGGGTGTATTATGAAAATTTGTGATAATGTAAATCTTTCTGTTTTTAAAACGGACAAGTTTAATTCTATTTCTATGTCTGTTTCATTTGTGTTGCCAGCATTAGAATATACAACTACAGGAAACAATTTGCTTGCTGGTATGTTTTTTGAGGGCTGTGAAAAATATAAAACACCTAAGAAAATATATACCCGTCTTGAGGAAATAGGGGCAGAGGCTCATAGTTCTGTTGTGAAAAAAGGGGATTACAGTATATTGGTATTGTATTGTAAATTCAGAGCTGAATATACAAAAGATGCTTTTGAATTTATAAAAAATATAGTGTTTAAACCTATGTTTTATGATGAGGCTGTTAAAAATCAGATAAAGGCTACAAGAGATAGAATAGAGGCTGAAAAAAATGACAAAAGAACATATGCACGAGAAAAGTTGATTTCCTACGCCTTTAAAAACAGACCTTTTGGTGTAGACGGAAATGGCTGTGAAAGATTTTTAAATATGGATATAAAGGAATATTACTACTATCTCATGGAAAATAGTAAGGTTGAAATTATGGTAGTAGGAAATATTGAAGAGGAACAGACAGAGGAGTTATGCAGGAAGTATCTTAAATTTGAACCTAGAAAATTTGAATATCCAGAAGACGAAAAGCAAGAAATGCCATACCAAAGTTATAGTGAAAAAGCTGATGTTGACCAAAGTAAATTGTGTATAGGCATAAATGCAGAGTTTGACAACTGGGAAAAGGCTGTTATAGCAAATTGTATTTTAGGCGGTGGTGCTGGGTCTGTGCTTTTTAGTGATGTAAGAGAAAAACAGGGGCTTTGCTACTATATTGTAAGCAGTCTATACAGATACAAGGAATATATAGTTGTTGAGTCAGCCATAAATTATGAAGAAAAAGACAATGTAATAAATAGTGTAAAAGAGGCTTTGGAAAAATTTTCTCCCAATTCAGATGAAATAGCAAGAGCTAAAAGATATATTGTAAGTTCTTTGAAAACTACAGGAGATAGTCAGACTAGAATAATGGATTTTAATATTGGTCAGATTTTAGCTGAGGACAACAGAAGTTTAGAAGAAATTTTAAAAAGCATAAATGAAATAGATAATTTAGAAAATACATTTAAAAGATTAGAAATAAATACAGTTTTCAGTTTGGAGAGTGAACAGTATGCTTAATTATATTACTAAGAAACTTGAAAACGGAGTGAAATGCTATATTGTACCTAAAAAAGGCTATGCTGAAAAAAAGGCTATGATTGCTTTTAACTATGGGTCTTGTAATACAGAGTTTATTTACAATGGCAAAACTATAAAACAGACAAAGGGAATAGCTCATTTTTTAGAACATAAAATGTTTGATGGTTCAGCGGATATATTTTCTGAATTTGAAAAATTAGGGGCGAGTGCCAACGCTTTTACTAATTTTACTACAACAGCTTATCACTTTAATTGTACAGAAAATTTTGAAAAGGCTTTTGAACTGCTTATGAAAATGGTAAGCTCTTTAGATACAACAGAGGAAAGTGTTGAAAGGGAAAAGAAGATAATAGGTCAGGAAATTAAAATGTACAATGACGATATTGGGTGGCAGGTTTATTTTAATGGCTTGAAATGTGCCTATAGTGATAATAATGTAAGATATTCTGTTGCTGGAACATTGGAGTCTATAGAGGATATAAGCTGTGAAGATTTGTATACTGCCTACAAGGCTTTTTATACTGCTGATAATTGTTGCATTATTGTGGTTGGCGATATAGATGCAAATAGTGTGCTAAAACTGGCAAATGAGAACTTGCATTTAGGAGAAAAGTGTGCAGAAAAAATTACAAAACAGGAAGATGAAATAAATAATGATGTGGAAAAAATAGAAAAAAATATTCCTAAAAATGTGTTTAATATTGACTTCAGAGAAGATATAAAAACTGATGATATAGCCTACAGAATTGCCATTAATGAGGTTATGCTTGAAATACTATGTGGTAAAAGTTCTCATTTATATAATAAGCTGAACCACAAAGGTTTAATTTCAAGTGAATTAACAGCCGATTATTTATGTGGAAATGACTATGGTTTGAGAATTATAGGCGGAGAAAGTAATAATATAGAAGAAATACTATCTGAAATATCACAGGAAGTGGAAAGATATGTGACTTTTGGTGTAAGTGATAAAAATTTAAAAAGGGTTGTAAAGGCTGTTAAAAATAAAAATTTATTTGGAAATGAAAGCCTTGAAAATATATGTTCAGTCTTTGCAGATTGCTTTACAAAGGGTATTGAGGTACTAGACATTTATGCCAAATATGATATAATAAAAAACAACGATATTAGAGAAGAACTTAAAACCTTTTCGAGAAATAATAGGGTGTTGAGTGTAGTTGGAGGTTAAGTAATGGATATTTTATTTCCACATCTTAATATAGGTATAGATAAATTAAGCAGGGTTGCCTTTTCAATAGGTGGCTTTCAAGTATATTGGTACGGTGTTCTCATTTGTTTGGGTGCTGTCTTAGGTCTTGTGTTGGTTACAAAAATAGCCAAGGCTGAGGGGCAGAACCCTGATACATATGTGGACTTCGCTATATGGGCTTTGATTTGTGGTATTGTAGGGGCAAGAACTTATTACCTTGTGTTTTATGAACACTCTTTAAGAGATTTTTTAGGCATAAGAAATGGTGGACTTGCTATTTACGGTGGTATTATTGGTGGTACACTTGCTGCCATTGTATATACCAGAATAAAGAAGTTAAATTTATTTAAGTTTACAGATACTCTTGTTTTTGGCTTATTATGTGGTCAGATTTTTGGTCGTTGGGGTAATTTTGTAAACAGAGAGGCTTTTGGGTCTTTTACAGACAGCCTTTTTGCTTTAGCTTATAAGGCTAGTACAGTTGCAGGATTAAAGATTAATGGCTCTGAGGGAGCATATAATGGCACACTTTATCCAATAACTGAAATAGGTGGAGAAAGTTATATACAGGTACACCCTACATTTTTGTATGAAAGTGTGTGTAATTTATGTGTCCTTATATTTTTACTTCTCTATAGAAAGAAGAAAAATTATAATGGAGAGTTGACAGTTATCTACTGCTTTGCCTATGGCTTAGGCAGATTTTGGATTGAATCTTTAAGAACTGACCAGCTCAAAATAGGTATTTTTCCAGTAAGTATGCTATTATCAGGTATTCTTGTGTTAGTGGCTATTGTAGTTGAAATAGTAATGCTTGTGAAAAATAAGAAAAACGGAGAATAAAAAGAAGAAATTAAAACAGAAGAATAATGTGCATTTTAAGGAGTTTCCATATTGGAAATTCCTTTTTTTGCATAAAATATTGTCAAGTAGGCAATACTACAAAAGATTACTATATGAAATTATGAAATATAGACAATAAAAATTGATAAATGGAGTTGAGTTGTGCAACATAGTTAAAAAATATTTTTTTTATTTGTGAAAGTGTAACATTGAAAAGTATAAAGTGATATGCTAGTATACAAATATACAAGACGAAAGACGCAAAAGGAGGTTACAAAATGTTAAAAGGTATTAAAAGGGTAATAACATTGGGGATATGTTCAGTCTTACTGTTTTCTGTAACAGGTTGTAAAACAGTTGGAGGCGGAAAAAGAATTGTCAGAATTGCACACTCCCAGTCAGAAACTCATCCAGACCATATGGGGCTTTTGGCGTTTGAGGAATATGTAGAAAGCCATAGTGATAAATATGATGTTCAGATTTATCCTAATGAGCTTTTAGGGGCATCAGTAAAAGCTATTGAGTTAGTACAGACAGGGGCAGTTGATTTTGCTGTCTGTAGTACAGGTAACCTAGAAACATTTGATGATATTTATCAGATTTTTAGTATTCCTTATCTTTTTGATAACACAGATGTTTACCATAGTGTTATGGAAGATGATGAATTAATGAAAAGTATTTACAAGTCAACAGAGGCTGCTGGTTTTGAAACAGTAACTTGGCTTGATGCCGGTGTAAGAAACTTTTATGCTACAACTCCTATTAAAACTCCAGAGGATTTAAAGGGTAAGAAAATAAGAGTTCAGCAAAGTCCAACAAATGTAAAAATGATGAAGGCTTTTGGTGCATCAGCTACTCCAATGTCCTTTGGTGAAGTTTACACAGCTATTCAGCAGCACGTTATTGACGGTGCAGAAAACAACGAATTTGCATTGACAAACAATAAGCACGGCGAAGTTGCAAAGTATTATTCATATAATCAGCATCAGATGGTACCGGATATGCTTATTGGTAATTACAAATTCTTAAACAACCTTGACCCAGAGGATAAACAGATTTTTGAGGAGGCTGCTAAGGAATGTACTAAGATTGAAAGAGAAGAATGGGATAAACAGATTGTAGAGGCAAAGGAAATTGCAAAGGATATGGGTGTTCAGTTTATTGATGTAGATGTAAATGCTTTTAAAGAAAAAGTATTACCACTTCATGAACAGATTTTAGAAGAAAATCCAAAATTAAAGCCTATTTACAATAAAATTCAAGAGGCAAATAATAAAGCTAAAGGGGGTCAACAGTAATGAGTAATTTAAAAAATATAATGAACAAGGTGCTGGAAACAGTCTGTGTTTTCATATTTGCATTTATCACTGTTGTAGGCACATACCAGATTGTTGTTAGATATGTATTTAATTCTCCTAGTACAGTTTCAGAAGAGCTTTTGACATATTCATTTACTTGGCTTGCACTTTTGGCTGCTGCCCTAGTGTTTGGTATGAAAGAGCATATGGCTATGACATATTTTGCTGATAAGATTAATGGAAAGAAAAGAATTATCCTTAATTTAATAATAGAAGTTATAGTAATGCTTTTTGCTATTTCCGTTTTAATATTCGGTGGCATATCAATTACAAGACTTACAATGACACAGGTTACAGCATCTCTTGGAATACCAATGGGTTATGTATATGCTGTAGTTCCTATTAGTGGTGTTATTACAGTTATTTACAACATTTTAAATATTTCAGAATTATTCAAACAGATAAAAAATGCGTAAAGGAGGCGTAGGTAATGAATACAGTTTTAGTATGTGGTTTAATAATAGCCGTAGTTTTAATAGCATTACTATTAATGGGTGCACCTATTTCTATAGCCATTGGAGCAGCTTCAGTTTTAGCAGTTCTTCCTGTACTTGATACAAGTGCAGTATTCTTAACAGGTGCTCAGAGAACATTTTCAGGTATTTCAGTATTTACACTTATTGCAATTCCATTTTTCATATTAGCCGGTAATATTATGAATCGTGGTGGCATTGCAATGCGACTTATAAATTTGGCTCAGGTTCTTACAGGCAGAGTTCCAGGGTCTTTAGCACACACAAATTCTATTGCAAATATGCTCTTTGGTGCTATCTCTGGTTCAGGTGTTGCATCAGCATCAGCTATGGGTACAATTATTGGACCTATTGAAGAAAAAGAGGGCTATGACAAAAACTATTCAGCAGCAGTAAATATTGCAACAGCGCCTACAGGACTTCTTATCCCACCTAGTAATGTACTTATTACATTCTCCCTTGTAAGTGGTGGTACATCAGTTGCAGCACTTTTTATGGCAGGTTATGTTCCTGGTATTCTTTGGGGTCTATTCTGTATGATAGTAGCTTTCTTTATTGCAAGAAAGTACAACTATAGAAGTACACAGCATGTTACAGTTAAAGAGGGACTTCAGATTGTATGGCAGGCTGTTCCTAGCTTACTTCTTATTATCATTGTTATTGGTGGTATTATCAAGGGTATATTTACAGCTACGGAGGGTTCAGTAGTTGCAGTTGTATATTCTCTTATACTCTCTTTAATTTATAAAACAATAAAGATTAAGGATTTATATGGAATAATTAAGGAAAGTGCTATTACAACAGGTATTATTGTTTTCCTTATTGGTGTATCTAGCTTTATGGCTTGGGTAATGACATTTACAGGTATTCCAGAAGCTATTTCAACACTTCTTTTAGGAATTAGCTCAAATAAAATTATATTATTGCTTATTATAAATGTAGTTCTCCTTTTCATAGGTACATTTATGGATATAACACCAGCAATTCTTATTTTCACACCAATATTTATGCCAGTTTGTCAGGAACTTGGTATGACAGCTGTTCAGTTTGGTATTATGCTTGTATTAAACCTTTGCATTGGTACAATTACTCCTCCAGTAGGCAATATTCTTTTCGTAGGTGTAAGAGTAGCAAACACAAAAATAGAAGATGTAATAAAGCCATTGCTTAAATACTATGTTGCGATTTTCTTAGTTCTTATGCTTGTAACATTTGTTCCTGCAATTTCAACTTGGTTGCCAACTGTAATGGGCTTAATGGGATAAAAATATTTGATTTCAGATAAACTTTAGTAAAAATAATTGATGAATTAGTGGATTTTAGGAGGTACTATATTATGAAAATGACATTAAGATGGTTTGGTAAGGATTTTGATTCCGTAACGCTTCAGCAGATTAGACAAATTCCGGGAGTAACAGGTGTAATTACTACATTATATGATATTCCGGCTGGAGATGTATGGCCTATTGAAAGAATTAAGGCTATGCAGGCAGAAGTTGAAGCTGAGGGCTTAAAGGTAGAGGGTATTGAAAGTGTAAATATTCACGACTCTATTAAAATTGGCTCTCCAGACAGAGAACAGTATATTGATAATTATATTGAAACTCTCGAAAACCTTGGTAAGTGTGGTATTGATATGGTTTGCTATAACTTTATGCCTGTATTTGACTGGACACGCTCTGAACTTGCTCATGTCAGAGAAGACGGTTCGACAGTTCTCTACTATGACCAGGCAGAGGTTGACAAAATCAACCCAGAAACAATGTTTAATTCCATTGACAGCAATTCAAATGGTTTTGTGATGCCCGGTTGGGAGCCTGAAAGACTTGCTCATGTTAAAGAGCTTTTTGAGGCTTACAAAGATGTAGATTCTGAAAAACTTTTTGAAAATCTTGTATACTTCTTAAAGAGAATACAGCCAGTTTGTGAAAAGTACAATATTAAAATGGCTATTCATCCAGATGACCCAGCTTGGCCAGTATTTAATCTTCCTAGAATTATAACTTGCAAGGAAAATGTAGAAAGACTTTTAAAGGCTGTTGATGCTAAATTTAATGGTCTTACACTTTGTACTGGCTCTTATGGCTCAAATCCAAAGAATGATATTTGCGAAATTATAAATGTTGCAAAGGGTAGAATACACTTTGCCCATGTCAGAAACTTAAAGCACTATAAGCCAGGTGTATTTGCAGAGGCTGCTCACTTATCAAGAGATGGTTCAATGGATATGTACAAAATAGTAAAGACACTTATTGACACAGGTTTTGATGGTCCAGTTAGACCTGACCATGGTCGTGCAATCTGGGGCGAGATATCTATGCCAGGCTACGGTCTTTATGATAGAGCTTTAGGTGCTTGTTACTTAAATGGTCTTATTGAAGCTATTGAAAAACAGGAGGGTATTTATAAACAATGAAAATGAATTTAGAGTCTTTACAAGATAGAAAAAAATGGGAAGAAATGGGTTTTAAATTGCCTGATTATAGTGTTGAGAAAATGATTGAAAATACTGCCAACAACCCAGAGTGGATACACTTTGGGGCAGGCAATATTTTCAGAGCTTTTCCGGCTGTAGTTTGTCAGCATTTATTAAATAGTGGTATTATGACTACTGGTATTGTAGTTGCAGAGGGCTATGATTATGAAATTATTGAAAAGAGTTTCAAAAATTATGATAATCTTACTGCTGCTGTTACTTTAAAGGCTGACGGTACTATAGAAAAGGAAATTGTAGCATCTATTGCAGAAGCCCTTTGTGTAGACAGTAATAATGAAAAGGATTGGAACAGATTAAATAAAATTTTTAAGGCTGAAAGTCTTAAAATGGTATCCTTTACAATTACAGAAAAGGGATATTCTCTTGTAAGAGGAAATGGAGAAATGCTCCCTGATGTAAAAGAGGATATGGAAAACGGTCCGGAAAATGTTCACAGCTATATTGGTAAACTGGTATCTCTCTTATACACAAGATACAAAAGTGGAGAAAAACCTGTTACATTGGTGAGTATGGATAACTGTTCTCATAACGGAACTAAGTTACAGAATGCAGTCTTAGCCTTTGTTAAAACTTGGGTAGAAAATGACAAGGCAGAAGAAGGATTTTTGGACTATGCTAAAAATAAAGTATCTTATCCTTGGTCAATGATTGACAAAATTACTCCTAGACCGGCTGATGCTGTAATTGATATGCTAAAGGAAGTAGGGTTTGAAGATACTGAGGCTGTTGTAACATCAAAGAATACATTTGTTGCTCCTTTTGTAAATGCAGAGGAAACACAGTATCTGGTTATTGAAGACGATTTTAAAAACGGTAAATTGCCTTTGGATAAAGGGGGTATAATTTATACTACAAGAAATACTGTAGATAAAGTAGAAAAAATGAAAGTATGTACTTGCCTTAATCCACTTCATACAGCCTTAGCTGTTTATGGTTGTATTTTGGGATATACTAAAATTTGTGATGAAATGAAAGATGAAAACCTTGTGACACTTATTAAAAATGCAGGTTACAAGGAGGGTCTTCCAGTAGTTACTGACCCTGGTATTTTATCTCCAAAGGAATTTATTGATACAGTAGTAGAGGTAAGACTTCCAAACCCATTTATGCCTGATGCACCACAGAGAATTGCTTGTGATACTTCACAGAAAGTGGGTATACGCTTTGGCGAAACTATAAAAGCGTATATGAAAGAGGGAACTTCTGACCAGTTGGGATATATTCCTCTTGTGTTGGCTGGTTGGCTTAGATACCTTATGGCAAAAGACGATAATGGTAATGATTTTGAATTAAGTCCCGACCCATTAATTCCAGAATTGACATCAATTATGTCAGAAGTGAAATTTGGAGATAATAGTAATGCTGATGAGGCTGTTGCTAAAATTTTAGACAAAAAAGATATTTTTGGAGTAGATTTAAAAGAGGCTGGTCTTAATAACAAGATTTTGGCTTACTTTAAAGAGCTTAACGGAGGAAAAGGTGCTGTTAGGGCTACACTCAAGAAATATTGTTAAAAATGCTTATTGAATTTTAGGTGTATAAATAGTATAATTATTTTAATAGATAATTAAAAAGTATGGGAATGGTGCCAAACATATTAGGGGAATATGTTTGACACCTAATCTCTGCGAGGAACAGGGGTTGAGATTATGGTAATTACAGCTCAAAGACAAGGGGAAACAGTTAGGGATTACGCTTGCCGAATAATTAAAGAAAATATTGTAACAATGGAGTTAAAGCCAGGTAGTCTTGTAAGTGAAACAGAACTTGCAAAGGAGCTTGGCGTAAGCCGTACACCTGTAAGAGAGGCTTTGATACAACTGGGTAAAAATGGTATGGTTGAAACTTTTCCACAGAGAGGTACTAAAGTATCATTAATAGACACAGATAGTGTTAATGAGTCAAGATTTTATAGACTGGTTATTGAAAAGGCACTTGTACAGGAAATATGCAATAATTGTAATGAAGATGATTTATTTCCATTAAACGAAAATTTACATAAGCAGTTGTTTTGCCTTGAAACTAAAAATGTTCATAAAATTGTTGAGGCAGATAATGAATTTCATAAATTACTTTTTGTAATAGCAAATAAAAACAGAAGTTATGATGCCTTAAATGACATATTTACGCAGTTCGACAGAGTCAGATATTTGTCAGCTGAAAATTTCAATATGGAGGCTACTGTTTCAGAACATAAAGCCCTATATGAGGCTATGAAAAATAAAGAAAATGAAAAGGCAGATAAAATTATAGTTGAGCATTTATCCAGATACAAAGAGGATATGCAAGAACTTAAAAACAAATATCCAGAATATTTTAAATAAAAGTGATTTTTCAATCCACCAAAGTTAATTGGACTTTGGTGGATTTTTTTAATGAATCGGAAAGATAAATCCGATGGCTTGCTT
>FR888452.1 GCA_000432155.1 Eubacterium sp. CAG:274 | reverse complement strand
TTAACAAAGTTAATTTGTCCTGAATATTGATTTGATAGTATGTTTACAAGCCTATTTTAGGCAAAAAAAGAAACGGCATAGTAAAACTATACCGTTTCAATATTAAATGTAATTAAGCTCTTTTAGCGATTGCCTTTGTAGGACATTTTTCTGTACAGATACCGCATTGAGTACACTTGTCATAATCAACATGAGCAAGGAAGTCAGTAACAGTAACAGCTTCGCTAGGACAGTTTCTTTCACAGATTTTACAGCCCATACAACCTGCTGCACAGTTATCCTTTGTTGCCTTTGGCATATCCTTAGAATTACAAGCAACTCTGATAAGATTATCATAAGGAACTAATTCAATTAAGTGCTTTGGACAAGCCTTAATACAGGCACCACAAGCAACACATTTATCCTTATCAACAACGGCTACACCGTCTACAACATGAAGGGCATCGAAGTTACAAGCCTTAACACAGTTACCGTCACCAAGACAGCCATAAGCACAAGCCTTTGCACCACCGTTAATACCATTTTCATATACACAGTCAGGTGCACCATAGTATTCAAACTTGTTCTTAGCCTTGTCACAAGTACCATTACATTTTACAAAGGCTGTTTTCTTAGCAGAAGTATCAGCCTTAACACCCATAATTTCGCCGATTGCAGCAGCAGATTTTGCACCACCAACAGGACAGCCATTTACAGGAGCTTTACCAGCAGCAATAGCTTCGGCTAAAGCGTCACAGCCTGCGAAACCACAACCACCACAGTTAGCACCAGGAAGTGCTTCTCTAATAGAATCAATCTTAGGGTCTCTTTCTACTCTAAACTTAATAGCAGCAATACCGAGTATGATACCAAAGAGAACACCTAAACCACCTACAACAAGTATAGGGAATAATATAGCGTTTAACATTGTTTTCTCCTCCTCTTAAAGCATACCGGAAAAGCCTAAAAAGGCTATTGACATTAAGCCTGCTGTTATTAAAGCAATAGGGAATCCCTGAAATGCCTTTGGAATATTGTTAGATGCAATTCTTTCTCTTACACCGGCAAAAAGTACGATTGCAAGTGTGAAGCCGATAGCAGCACCAACACCGTTTACAATAGACTGAATAAAGTCATATTTGTTATCCATATTTAAAACAGCAACACCGAGTACAGCACAGTTTGTTGTAATAAGTGGAAGGTAAACACCAAGTGCCTGATAGAGAGATGGTGAAGACTTCTTGATAAACATTTCAACGAACTGTACAAGAGAAGCAATAATTAAGATAAATGCAATATTGTAAAGGTATTCAAGACCAAGTTTAACAAGTACAAGGTTATATACAACCCATGTTGCAGCACTTGCAAGAGTTATAACGAATATAACTGCTACACCCATACCTGCTGCTGTTTCAACTTTCTTTGAAACACCAAGGAATGGACAGATACCTAAGAACTTAGAGAAAATAAAGTTGTTTACAAAAATTGCACCAAGAAATAATATAAATAAACTCATAATTTGTCCACCTCCTATGCGTTCTTCTTATTCTTTAATAAATTGAAAATTACCATTAAGAATGCAAGTGTAAAGAAAGCACCTGGTGGTAAAATCATAAGAATAGTTCTTGGGAAAATTTCTGGTAATGTGTAACCAAAGATAGAACCACTACCAAGAAGTTCTCTAACGATACCTAAAACTGAAAGGGCAAGGGTAAAACCAAGACCCATACCAAGACCGTCAAATAAAGAAGCGATAGGGCTGTTCTTTGAAGCATATGCTTCTGCACGACCAAGGATAATACAGTTTACAACGATAAGAGGTATAAACATACCAAGTGATGCGTTAAGAGCTGGAACATAAGCCTTTAAAAGCATCTGAATTAATGTAACGAAACCAGCGATAACTACGATGAAACAAGGTATTCTAACCTGGTCTGGAACAATTTTTCTAATTAAAGAAATAGCAATATTTGAGCAGATAAGAACTGCTGTTGTAGATAAACCCATACCAAGACCGTTCATAAAAGATGTTGTAACGGCAAGGGTAGGACACATACCGATAACCTGTGAAAAAGTAGGGTTTTCGTCAATAATACCGTTTTTAATAATTTTAAGTGGATTCATTATTTATTACCCTCCTTTTTAATAGTATCTTCATAGTATTTTGATACATCATTTGCAGATAAAGTAACTGCCTTTGATGTGATTGTAGCACCGGTAATGGCGTTAATCTGGCTGTCTGTAGCACTACCAGTCTTAGTTACTTCAAGTTCGCCTTTCTTGCCGGCAAACTGACCACTCCATTCTGGCTTAGAGCTGTTAGCACCAAGACCAGGAGTTTCGTTTGAGTTATCAACTACAGAAAGACCTGTAATAGTACCTTCGTCAGTACCGTTGTCATCATTGCTGTTTGCATCAATACCGTACATAAGCTTTAAACCTGCACTAAAGCCCTTTGTAGTAACAGAAACAGCATAGCCCTTAATAGAGCCATCAGGATTTAAACCTGGAGTGTAAGAAGTAATAACTGTACCGTTGTCATCGCCAGTTTCGTAATTAACTTCTACAGTTTCGCCCCATTGAGCATCAGCAAGAACAGCATTCATACTTTCTTCTGTTGTCTTTTTGTCAGCAGCAGCAATAGGTGCAGTTGTAACATCGTTTACATAGCCTAAAATACCAGAAACGATAGCACAAATAATTAATAATATAGCAGCTGGTTTTACGATTGACATATTACTTCACCTCCTTAACTTTTACTGGCTTAACATAGCCAAATTTCTTAGGTGCTGTGTATCTGTCAATAAGTGGAGCAGCAAGGTTCATAAGAAGGATTGAGTAAGATACACCTTCTGGATAACCACCAAATACTCTGATTAAAACAGTAATAATACCACAGCCAAGACCCATAATAATCTTACCCTTTGGAGTTACAGGAGTTGAAGCATAGTCAGTTGCCATAAAGAAAGCACCGAGCATTAAACCACCTGCGAAAAGTTCCTGAATAGGCTGTCTTGCAGATGCAGCTTCAATACCAGAGAGTTTGAAGATATATGTAAGAACTAATACAGTTGCAATATAAACAACTGGAGTTCTCCAAGAAATAACTTTCTTAACAATAAGGTAAATACCACCAAGAATTAAGGCAATAGCACAAGTTTCACCAATAGTACCACCACAGTTACCTACTAAAAGGTCAATAAATGAAGTATTAAGAGCACCGGCTTCCTTAATCTGAGCAAGTGGAGTAGCATATGTTGCAGCGTCAACACCCTTCATAAAGTTAGTAGGACCAAAAGCACTACCAGTCATAAGTGTTGGATAAGATGCAACTAAAAATGCTCTACCAGCAAGAGCTGGGTTAATAAAGTTCTGACCTAAACCACCGAAAAGCATCTTTGCAATAACGATTGAAAAGAGTGAGCCAATAATAGGCATTGCAAATACTGCAATAGGGTGTGCACTCATATTAAGTGCAGGAAGGTTCATTGCTAATAAAAGACCAGTTACTACTGCTGACAAATCGTGAATAGTGTTTGGCTTCTTAGCAATTTTGTTATAAAGATATTCAAAAACGATACATGATGCAATACACATTGCAATTTCAATAGCGGCACTAATACCAAAGAAAATGATACCCATAATTGCAGCAGGGCAAAGGGCAATTACAACATCTCTCATAATAGATGTTATAGTTTCATTGGAACGAATATGGGGAGTGCCGGACACCATTAAATTATTATTTCCCATTGTCTGTCATCCTCCTATTTCTTCTGTGCCTTAGCTCTCATAATAGCCATTGTTTCACGCTTACAAATTCTGAGAGTCTGAGTAAGGTGACGTTTAGCTGGACATACATAAGAGCAAGAACCACATTCAATACAATCAAGACCGTTGTTAGCAGCAAAACCTTCGTAGTCCTTTGCAAGAGCGAGCTTATTAAGCTTAGCTGGCATAAGACCCATTGGACAGGCGTTGATACACTTAGCACAACGAATACAGTTGCTTTCTGGTGGAAGTTCAGCAGACTTCTTAGTAAGACATAAAAGAGCAGAAGAAGTCTTTATAAATGGACAGTCAGTTGAGAACATAGCCGGACCCATCATAGGACCACCAGCAATAATCTTGCCGAGGTCTTCCTTTAAACCTCCTGCCATTTCAATAAGCTCATTCATGTTCATACCGATACGGATTTCATAGTTACCAGGGTTGTTAGCAGCATCACCAGTTAATGTAACGATACGACGCATTAAAGGTCTGTCTTCGCATACAGCTGTTTCAATAGCTACAACTGTGTCTACATTATCTACAATACAGCCAGCATTTGCTGGTAAAGCACCTGATGGAACTTCTCTGCCAGTAACAGCGTTAATAAGCTGTTTTTCAGAACCCTGAGGATACTTAGTCATAAGAGCAAGAACCTTTATTCTAGGGTTATTTCCAACAGTTTTAACAACCTTTTCAATAGCGTCAGGTTTGTTGTTTTCAATAGCAATATAGCCTGTTGCATCTGGGAAAAGTTTGAGGATAATTTCAAGACCCTTTACAACTTTTTCAGGCTGTTCCATAAGAAGTCTGTAGTCAGTTGTAAGGTAAGGTTCACATTCAGCACCGTTTACAATAACAGTATCAATCTTGCAATCCTTAGGTGGGTTGAGCTTAACATGAGTAGGGAAACCTGCACCACCAAGACCTACAATACCGGCTTCCTTAACTTTTTCAAGGATTTTTTCATTTGAAAAAGACTCGTAATCTGTGTCTTTGCCAATAGATGGGTCTTCCTCGTATAAACCATCGTTTTCAATGATAATGGATTTAACCATAGCACCGCTTGGAGTAGCCATAGGCTTAATATCCTTTACTGTGCCTGATACAGATGCGTGAATAGGTGCAGAAACGAAACCACCGGCTTCGGCGATTTTCTGACCTACGAGAACTCTGTCGCCCTTAGCTACAATTGGTTCACAAGGTGCACCAATATGCTGGCTCATAGGGTAAACTAAAAGAGAACCCTCTTTTGGCATAAGTATCTGGATAGGCTTATCCTTAGCTAAGGCTTTGCCATCCGGCGGATGAATACCTCCACGGTTAAAGGTCTGTAAATTCATAACCATGCCTCCTATAATTTTTTGACGGAAACCAACCGTCTAATAGCTGTAGTAATATTATACAAGCCAATGTATCTACAACTATATATATGTCTATATGATACAATATTTTCAATTAAATTTCAAGGTAATTCGCCAATTTTGTTGCCCGTTTTACTTGTTAATTTAATATCAAACAAAAGGCGTTTTTTGTGATAAAAATTGGAGTTTTTTAAGTTATTTTGGCTATGGGTTTAGTAGGAAATAGGTCTTTGTACAGAAGTTATAAATATCCAAAAAATTGGTATAAATATTTGTTGTCAATAGACTTGTAAAGTTGTCGGAAAAGGTTTAAAATAAACCTGAATATTAGTTTTAAATTAAGGAGTGTAAAATATGAAAGTTGCTAGTTTTACTATTGACCACGATAGATTATTAAGAGGTATATATGTTTCAAGAAAGGATAGTGTTGGTAACGAAACAGTTACTACTTTTGATGTAAGAATTAAAAGACCTAATATTGAACCACCTGTAGATATTCCTGCTATACACACTCTTGAACATCTTTTAGCTGTTTATTTAAGAAGTGATGAAAGTGGTTGGGCAGATAAGGTTATTTATGTTGGACCAATGGGTTGCAGAACAGGTATGTACTTGATTTTCAAGGGCGATTTATCATCTAAGGACGTTGCAGATGTTATTACAAAGTCTTTTGAATATGTAAGAAATTTTGAAGGCATTGTACCAGCTACAACTTCAAAGGAATGTGGTAACTACCTTGACCACAATTTAACATTGGCTAAGTGGGAAAGCAAGAAATTCCTTGACGAAGTTCTCTATAACTTGAAAGATGAAAACCTTGTTTATCCACAATAAAGAGATAAGTAAAAAAATTGATTATTTACTTGGCTAACTATGGCAATTTCTCTTGAAAATTGCCATAAAAAGGGGTATAATAATATTTATTTTATAAGGAAGTGAGTTTTATGGGCAAAGACACTATTGATGACAACAAATTAATAATCGAGGATAATATAGTTTCTCAAAAGGCTACTAGAAGCAACAAGCCTGTAGGTGAGGCTGTTAGTACAGACGAGCAGATAGAACAGCTATACAAAGATTTATTGGCTGAAATCGCAAAGTATCGTCCTAATAAAAATCTTGATATGGTGGAGAAAGCCTATAATCTTGCGAGAAAGGCTCATGGAAACCAAAAGAGAAAATCCGGCGAGCCTTATATTATCCACCCTCTTTCAGTTGCTAAAATTTTGGCTGAATTGGAATTGGATATGGAAAGTATTGTAGCTGGTATTCTTCACGATGTTGTAGAAGATACACAGTATTCTCTTGAACAAATATCTGAAATGTTCAATCCTGATGTTGCCCTCTTAGTAGACGGTGTTACAAAGCTTGAAAAAATTGAATATTCTTCAAAAGAGGAAATGCAGGCTGAAAACTACAGAAAAATGTTCTTGTCTATGGCAAAGGATATAAGAGTAATACTTATAAAAATTGCCGACAGACTTCACAATATGAGAACATTGTCATTTATGACACCTGAAAAGCAGAAGGAAAAGGCACAGGAAACCCTTGATATTTATGCACCTTTGGCTGACCGTCTTGGTATTTCTAAAATTAAGACAGAACTTGAGGATTTATGTCTTAGATATTTGGATAAAGATGCTTATTTTGATTTAGCTGATAAAATCCATAGAAAGCAATCTGAACGAGAAGCTGATGTTGAAAAAATCGTAAAAGAAATACGCCAGAAGTGTGAAGAAGCTGATATTAAATGTACAGTTTATGGCAGACCAAAGCATTTCTTCAGTATTTATAAGAAAATGCACAACAAAAACAAAACTCTTGACCAGATTTTCGACTTGTTTGCAGTTAGAGTTTTAGTAGAAAGCATAAAAGACTGTTACGGTGTTTTAGGTGTTGTTCACGAGGCTTATACACCTATGCCTAACAGATTTAAAGACTACATTGCTATGCCAAAGGCCAATATGTATCAGTCATTACACAATACATTAATTGGTCCAGACGGTATAATATTTGAAATACAGATTAGAACATACGAAATGCACAGAACTGCTGAGTATGGTATTGCTGCCCATTGGAAATACAAACAGGGTAAAACAGAGATTGAGGAAGAAACAAGTGAAGATGCTAAGCT
This sequence comes from Eubacterium sp. CAG:274, assembly GCA_000432155.1. Lineage (GTDB taxonomy): Bacteria > Bacillota > Clostridia > Lachnospirales > CAG-274 > CAG-274. The sequence continues at coordinate 5,312 of FR888452.1, read as the reverse complement.
TACTTGGCTCAGAAGAATTCTTGAATGGCAGAGAGATATGTCAGATAATCAGGAATTTATGGACACTATTAAGACTGACCTTGATGCCTTTAACGATAGTGTATTCTGTTTCAGTCCAAGTGGCGAGGTAATAAGCCTTGTAGAAGGCTCTACACCTGTTGACTTTGCCTATGCTATTCATTCAGCTGTAGGTAATACTATGGTTGGTGCTAGAGTAAACGGCAGAATTGTAAACTTTGACTACCAAATCCAAAATGGCGATAGAGTAGAAATTGTTACTAGCCAAAATTCCAGAGGCCCAAGTAGAGATTGGCTTAACTTTGTAAAAACAAGTCAGGCTCGCTCTAAAATTAACCAATGGTATAAGAAGATAAATAAAGAAGAAAATATAGTAAAGGGTAGAGAACTTATTGAGCGTGAAGCTAAGAGAAAGGGCTATAATATTGCCGACTTAACTGCACCTAAATTAGTTGCTAAAGTCCTTGAAAGATATAGCTTTAGAGATTGGGATTCTATTTGTGCTGCTGTAGGTCACGGTGGACTTAAAGAAGGTCAGATAGTAAACAAACTTAATGAGCTTTATCAGATTGAAGAAAAGAAGAAAAAGACAGCCGACCAGCTTTTAAAGGAAAAAGAGGAGGCTGTTAAGGCTCAGGTTGACGCAGCTGCTGCAGCAGCCAATGCTCCTAGAAAGAAGACTAAAAGTGGTGTTTACATCAAGGGTATCGGCGATACAGATGTTAGATTTTCTAAGTGCTGTGGTCCTGTTCCCGGTGATGAAATTGTTGGTTTTGTTACAAGAGGTAGAGGTGTTTCTATTCACAGAACTGACTGCGTAAACATTATTAATCTTAGTGAAGAAGAAAGAGCAAGACTTTTAGAGGCTGAATGGAGTGTACCTCTTGATAACAAGGGAGAAGCTAACTATAGTGCCGAAATTAGAGTATTTGCTCCTAACAGAGATGGCCTTACAGTTGATATTCTTAAAGTTCTTGTTGATGACGGTGTTCCAGTATTAAATGTAAATGCCAGAGCTTTAAAGAACGATAGTGCGGTTATTGATTTATCTATGAAGATAAAGGGTAAGGAACAGCTTGAGTTTATTTGCAATAAAATATTACAGATTTCTGGCGTAGACAGAATTGAGAGAGTGACAACATAATGAGATTGGTTTTACAGAGAGTTGCCCACGCAAGTGTTACTATTGACGGCGAGGTTGTGGGTAAAATAGATAAAGGCATACTTGCTCTTGTAGGAATGAATACAGGAGATGACGAAAGTGTCTTTGAAAGAATGTTTAACAAAATAACAAAGCTCCGTATTTTTGAGGATAGTGAAGATAAAATGAACTTATCTGTATCTGACCTTGACTATGGTGTGCTTTTAGTTCCTAACTTTACAATATATGCTGATGCCAGAAAAGGCAATCGCCCTAGTTTTGCTATGGGTGCTAAGCCTGATGAGGCAAGAGAAAGTTTCAATAATTTTGTAAAATATGCTAAAGAACATTATCCAAAGGTGGAAAGTGGTGTCTTTCAGGCTGATATGAAAGTTGAACTTTTAAATGATGGACCAATTACTATTTTATTAGATAGTGATAAGTTATTCTAGTATTAATGGAGGTTCTCTAATGCGTTTAATGTGTGAAATTTCCCAGTCTATGGGGGAAAACTGTTACTTTGTTGTAGACGAAAGTACAAATAAGGCAATAGTTATTGACCCAGGGGAAAATGGAAAAAAGCTAAATAAAAAAATAGATGATAATAATTTAGAAGTTGTAGCAATCTGTCTTACTCATTGTCACTTTGACCACATTGGTGCTGTGGCTGAAGTTAAGGCTCACACAAATGCTCCTGTGTTTATTTGCTCAGGAGATGAAAAGATTGCTGAAAATCCTGTTTATAACTTGTCTTCCCGTTTTACAGAACCTATTACAATAGAGTATGACAGAGTTTTGCAAGACGGAGAAAAGTTTGCCTTTGGTAATTTGGAGTTTGAAACTATTATAACTCCAGGGCATACACCAGGCTGTGGCTGTTTCTACTTCGAAAGAGAGGGAGTTCTCTTTTCGGGAGATACACTTTTTTATATGAGCTATGGCAGAACTGATTTTCCTATGGGTAGTTCTGTTCAAATTACAAAGAGCATTAAAGAAAAGCTTTTTGTATTGCCAGACTATGTAAAGGTTTATTCAGGTCATGGACAGCCTACAGAAATAGGATTTGAAAAGAAAAATAATATGTATATTAATGTTTAATTGTTTTTAGGGTATAAAAGGCTTAAACATATGGAGGAAATATGGACTATATAGTATCAGGGCATAAATACGTTGATGACGTTGTTTCAATGCTGATGATGTTTTATCCAAATGAAAAATATACGCAGGTTGATGAAGTGGGAGATAATTTTACAGTTGTTTCTGTATTGTCTAAAAACACAGCATCAGCTCATGTTTTTAAAAACGGCAAGGAAATAACATCAGGTGCCTGTATCGGTCAGTTTGATGATGTAAAAGAACATAAAAGAGTTTTAAAGGTTGCTATATTACGAGCTTTAAAGGCTGTTAAAAATATTGATATGCCTTGGGGTATTCTTACAGGTGTAAGACCAGCTAAATTGGTTTCAGATATGTGGGCAGAGGGTAAAAGCGACTTTGAAATAAGGGAAGAAATGGTTAGAAAATTTAAAGTAAGCCCTGATAAGGTTTCACTTATGTTTTCTGTTGCCAGCTCTGAACAGAAAATATTAAAAGACGGCAAGGGCAAGGTTTCATTGTACATTGGTATTCCTTTCTGTCCTACAAGATGCTTATATTGTTCCTTTACTTCCTATGATATGAAGCGTTATAATGGTAAAATGGATGCCTACTTAGATGCTCTTGAAAAGGAAATGGCTCATTGTTCAAAGTATTACCAGTATAAGAAGATTTCAAGTATTTACATTGGTGGAGGTACTCCAACTTCACTTAATGAACAACAGCTTGAAAGATTGTTGTCAATGGTAGACAAATACTATTCAAGACCACAGGAATATACTGTTGAAGCAGGCAGACCAGATACTATTACAAGGGAAAAATTGAGAATATTAAGACACCACAATGTAGGTAGAATTTCAATTAATCCACAGACATTAAACCAAAAAACTCTTGACCTTATAGGCAGAAATCATACAGTAGAAATGTTTATTGATGCCTTTAAAATGGCAAGAGAAGAAGGCTTTAAGGATATAAATACAGACATTATTCTTGGTCTTCCTGGAGAGGGTGAAGAAGAAGTTACAAATACATTAAAGGGTCTTAAAGAATTAGGACCTGAAAGTATTACTGTTCATACCCTTGCAGTAAAGAGAGCATCTCGTCTAAAGGAAACCTTGGGGGATTACACAATGACAGATGCCGGCTTAATGGATAGACTTCTTGGCTTGGCAGCATTTTTCACAGATAGAATGGGTATGCACCCATATTATATGTACCGCCAAAAAAATATGGTTGGTAATTTTGAAAATGTTGGTTATGCTAAAGAGGGTTATGAGTGTATTTACAATGTAGAAATTATGGAAGAACAGCAGACAATACTTGCTCTTGGTGCTGGTGGCTCTACTAAACTTGTAAATACTGAAAATGCTCAAATCGAAAGAATATTTAATGTAAAAAGCGTTGATGACTACATAAACAGAATAGATGAAATGATACAGAGAAAAGAGGTTGGAATAAAATGGCTTTAAAGCGTCCTAGAGGAACTAATGACTTTCTTGGCGACAAAGTAAAGTTAATGACTAAATTAGAAGAAACAGTAAGAGATGTTTGCAAGAGTTTTGGTATAAACGAAATCAGAACACCAATGTTTGAATATACTGAACTTTTCCAAAGAGGTGTAGGCGAAACAACTGATATTGTTCAGAAAGAAATGTTTACCTTTGAAGATAGAGGTGGCAGAAGCCTTACTCTTAAACCAGAGGGTACAGCTGGTGCTGCAAGAGCATTTATTGAAAATGGTCTTTATTCAGAGGCACAGCCTACAAAACTTTTCTATGTTACACCATGTTTCAGAAACGAAAGACCACAGGCTGGGCGTTATAAGCAGTTCCACCAGTTTGGTGTAGAAATGTACGGTACTTACGATGCAAGTGCTGATGCAGAAGTTATTTCTCTTGTATATGAAATTTTCCAGAGATTAGGCTTAAAGAATGTTAGATTAAAGATTAATTCTCTTGGTTCTAACGAATGTAGAAAGAAATATAACAAGGTATTAAAGGATTATATTGGCGACAGACTTGAACATCTTTGTGATGACTGTAAGTCAAGATTTGAAAAGAATCCTTTAAGAGTATTAGACTGTAAGAATAAGAACTGTAAAGAAGTTCTTGCTGATGCTCCTGCTGTTCTCGATATTTTAGACGAAGAATGTGCAGCTCATTTTGAAAAATTAAAGGCAAGCCTTGAGGCTATGGGTATTCCTTATGAAGTAGATAAGGGTATTGTTCGTGGTCTTGATTACTATACAAGAACAGTTTTTGAATTTGTAAGTGATGAAATCGGTGCTCAGGGTACAATATGTGGTGGTGGCCGTTACGACAACTTAGTTGAAGAATGTGGTGGCTCTCCAATGGGTGCTGTAGGCTTTGCTATGGGTCTTGAAAGAATTATGCTTGTTCTTGAGGCTCAGGGACTTAATGAAGTTGATTCAAATAATCCACTTATTTATATTGGTTCTATTGGCGAAAAGGGTGCTTTAAAGGCACAGGAAATCGGCTATGATTTAAGAAAAGCTGGTATCCACGCAGAATATGACACAGTTGGCAGAAGTGTTAAGGCACAGATGAAGTATGCTGACAAAATCGGTGCTATATACAATGTTGTATTAGGCGATGATGAAATTGCTAATGACAAGGTTAGACTTAAAAATATGCTCAATGGCGAACAGAGAGAAATTACTCTTTCAGCTATTGAAGATGAGTTAAAGAACCTTTAAAATATACTTTTAAAATTATAAATTTAAGGAGATACTACAATGGGAGAATTGTTAAACGGCTTAAAAAGAAGCTGTTATTGCTGTGATGTAAATGAAGAAATGGTAGGCAAGAAAGTCACTCTTATGGGTTGGGTTTCAAGAAAAAGAGAATTTAGCCATTTCCAGTTTGTTCTTTTAAGAGATAGAACAGGCATTATTCAGGTAGTTGTAAACTTAGACGAATGTTCTGAAGATACAGCTAAAAAGGTAAAGGAAATTAAGAATGAATATGTTATAGCTGTAACTGGTACAGTTGCTGCAAGAACTCCAGAAAATATCAACCCTGATATGAAAACTGGTAAA
>FR888451.1 GCA_000432155.1 Eubacterium sp. CAG:274 | reverse complement strand
AAAGCGACACTTTTTCTAAGGCTATGAACAGCCTCAGTATACTTGCCCTCTTTTGCAAGGACAATACCCCTATTATAATATCTGATAGACAGGTTATAAATCTTGATTAAATAGCCGTTTTCTCCGGCACCGGAACTGTAGTTAAAATTATAATGTCTGTCTATCATAATTATTCGCTCCTTATTTTTTTAGTGCTTCTCGGAGAATATCCATTAAATCTTCTATATTGTTATCATTTATAATTTTTTCAACATCTTTCATTTCTGGAAGAGGTTGAAACTTAGCTAATTCTTTTTTAAAATCGAACACAGGTTATGCCCCCTTATTCTTCGCTGTCATTCTCCTGTGGAATAATGGCAATACCCAAATCAGTAAGCTGATTTTCATCAACAATATTTGGAGCATCAGTTAAAAGACAACTTGCGTCCTTAACCTTAGGGAATGCAATTACATCTCTAATGCTTTCTGCACCTGTAAGGAGCATAATAAGTCTATCAAGACCGAAAGCAAGACCACCATGAGGTGGAGCACCATACTTGAAGGCATCAAGTAAGAATCCAAATCTTTCCTGTGCAACTTCCTTATCAAGACTTAAAAGCTTGAAAGTCTGTTCCTGAATATCATCTCTGTGTATTCTGATACTACCACCGCCAAGTTCGCAACCATTAAGAACCATATCATAAGCCTTAGCTCTAACAGTAGCAACTTCGCCATTCATAAATGCGTCTAAATCTTCGTCCATAGGAGAAGTGAATGGGTGGTGCATAGCAAGGTATCTGCCTTCTTCTTCACTGTATTCAAACATTGGGAATTCTGTTACCCAAAGGAACTTGTAATCTTCATTATCAAGAATATCAAGACGCTTTGCAACTTCAAGTCTTAATGCACCTAAAGCATCAAATACAACCTTATTTCTGTCAGCACAGATAAGGATAAGGTCGCCAGCCTTTGCATCAAACTGGTCACAAATTTCCTTAATCTGGTCATCGTTGAAGAACTTAGAAATAGAAGTCTTGTAACCATCTTCCTTAACTACAATCCAAGCAAGACCCTTTGCACCGTAAGTCTTAGCAACATCAACAAGAGAGTCAATCTGCTTTCTTGAGAATGTGCCACAACCCTCAGCATTAATACCTCTTACAGAACCGCCTGCATCAATAGCATTCTGGAATACACCAAATTCACTACCATTTACAACATCTGTAATGTTATGAAGTTCCATACCGAAACGAATATCTGGCTTATCAGAACCAAAACGCTCCATAGCTTCTTTCCAAGGCATTCTCATAAGAGGAGTAGGAATATCAAAGCCCTTGATTTCCTTGAAAATCTTCTTCATAAGTCTTTCATTTACTTCCATTACATCGTCTTCTTCAACGAATGAAAGTTCCATATCTATCTGAGTAAATTCTGGCTGTCTGTCAGCTCTTAAATCTTCATCTCTGAAGCACTTAGCAATCTGGAAATACTTATCAAAACCAGAAACCATAAGTAACTGCTTGAAAAGCTGAGGACTCTGTGGAAGTGCGTAGAAGTTACCTGGGTGTACTCTACTTGGTACAAGGTAATCTCTTGCACCTTCTGGAGTAGACTTAGTCAAAACTGGAGTTTCAATTTCAATAAAGCCTTCTTCAGCAAGGAACTGACGCACAATCTGAGCTACCTTACTTCTAAGAATAATGTTGTTTGCAACATTAGGTCTTCTTAAATCAAGGTATCTGTACTTTAATCTAAGTTCTGTACTTACATTTACACTTTCTTCAACCTGGAAAGGAGGTGTGTCAGATTCTGATAAAATCTTAATGTCATCTACTTCTACTTCCACTTTACCAGTTTTCATATCAGGGTTGATATTTTC
>FR888450.1 GCA_000432155.1 Eubacterium sp. CAG:274 | reverse complement strand
TCAAGCCACAAATTAACAAAGTTAATTTGTTCTGAATACCTATATTTATTTAAAGTAGAATGGTAAATCACTTCCACCATTTCCAAAAATGTCATTTTGCTGACTATATAAATAATCAATGCCATTTAATGTATTTACTACTGCTGAAAATAAAACAACTGCTACAATAGAAATTATAAGAGTAGCAAAAATAACTATCCAAATCTTTTTATTTTCACTTGCACCCTTAATATTGGAAACAGCCATAGTTGTAAGTGCAACTGTAGGCAAAATAGTAAACATAAGAACATAAACACTTGCGTCTACATTGATAAATGCTGCAAAAGCTGCAACTATCATAAATGCCATATTTACAGGTATTGCAACTGTAGCAAGCTGTAAACAAGCCTTAAATCTTAAATAGCAATGTGCTAATCTACTGGCAAAACTTATGGCAACTCCATAAATTAAATCTCCAAAAATACTTATACCAAAGGCAAATAAGCCTAATTCAAACTTTGACTTTGTAATATATGTAAGAACAGTATTAGATGACATTAAAGTTTCAAATACAGCAAATACAAGTACAAAAGCTACAACAGCCTTTAAAAGTATAAGTTTCACAGCCATTTTGCCATAATCAAACGAAAAATAACTTTTAATTGTTTCTGACGGATTTACAAACAAATCCCTTGCAAAATGAACTGTACTCATTACAGTATCACTAAATTTTATAGTAGGTTTTTCAACATTAGTTGTACAGTTGCAAACCTCTCCGTCTTTTAATTCTCTACCACATTTAGAACAGTACATATTAACTCTCCCTTACTATTTTACTAGCTTTTTCTTTCATTATTTTTGCTGATTTTTCTATATCTTCACTTTTGAAAATAGCAGATACTACAGCCACACCGTCAATACCATAGCCTTCTAAAGACATAATATTTTCACTGTTTATGCCACCTATTCCTACAACGGGAATATTAGCATATGATGTTATTTTGTTTGAAAGCTCCTTTGTCATATGAGTTGTACCAGACTTTGTAGATGTATCAAACATAGCACCTATACCTAAGTAATCAGCACCCTGACTTACAGCTGTAACAGCTCTTTCATAGGTTCTAGCTGTTGCCCCTATAATTTTATTATCCCCTAATATTTTTCTAGCATTAGCTACAGACATATCATCTCCACCAACATGTACACCGTCTGCATCTATATCCTTTGCCAGTTCAACATTATCGTTTATTATCATAGGTACATTATATTTATCTGTTACCTTTTTCACATCAAGGGCAATTTTCTTAAATTCATCATAAGACGCCTCTTTTTCCCTTATTTGAACAAAAGTAACTCCACCTTTTATAGCCTCCTCAACAGCCTGTGCAAGGGTTTTATTTCCAAGCCAACGGCTATCAGTTACAGCATATAACAAAAGCTGATTTCTATTTACGAGCAATATTATCATCTCCACATTAAAATTCAAATTACGGTTAGAGTATAGCATAAAAGTACAAAATCTTCAATGTATTTGCCATTTATGAAGTTAAACTTCATTTTTGTTACAAAAAAAGTCCCCCGAAATTTCGAGGGACTAAAAACATTATATTTTTACTGTTCAACAGGCATAAGGAATGTTGAATCAAGAGCTTTCTGAAGAATGTAAGCTACATCCTTAGAAGTAATACCGTCTTCTTTGTCAACATTTGCATTCTTGATACCCTGTTCTGTAATTTCTGTGCTTTCTGGAGCAAGACAATAAGAAAGTACAAGAGCTGCATCATCAGCAGTTACTGCATTGTCGCCATTTGCATCACCTACAACAGGCTTTTCAACTGGAGGATTAACACTACCACCCTTTAATTTTGCAATAGAATTATTTACAAAATCAGTCCAGTATGTATCAACATAACTTTCGTCATATACGCCTGCTGGGTTCTTGTCATAACCAGTAAATGTACCGTTAGACATTACCATAAATTCTGTATAACCCTTATCATCGGCAGCAGTTACCTTTGATGGAGCAACAACACCAGAAGCAAGACCAAGGCTAGAGCCCTTAATCTGTTCAGCTAATTTACAAGCAACAGCGAAACCACCAAGTTTGCTGTGATGTGTCTTTTCGCCTGGAGCAAAAAGTCTGCTTGCAAGATTTGATACTTCGCCACTAGCTGTAGAATCTGCCTTGTAAGCATCTTCATACATAGCCTTTGTAATACTGAACATATCAATACATTCAATACCATTTTCCTGTGCAAGCTGTTTAACAGCTGTTACATAAGCATCATTTGATGATGTATTGTCATCGTGATGAGCCTTAATTGTACCGTCTGCATTAAAGTATAATCTTGAAACAGGAGTTACGAGAACAGGAGTTGCACCCTTGTCCTTAGCTGCGTCAATATACTTCTGTAAGTAATACTTGTAAGTTCCTTCAGTTGTTGGGTAAACACCATTTGCATCAGGAGTACCAATAGGTACATATCTGTCAGCATAAGTGTAAGCACAGTCATTGTGACCAAACTGAATGAATAAATAATCGCCAGCATACATCTGGTTTGTAATCTTATCTAAGAAACCGTCATCAAGGAATGTCTTTGAACTTCTACCACCTTCGGCATAGTCCATTACAGCATACTTGCTAGAATCTAATAAGTTACCAAGGAATTCGCCCCAAGAACCTTCAACTCTGTTAGCACCAGAGTTGTTAATAGCACCTGCTGAATAATCCTTTACAGTAGAGTCGCCAGCAAGGAATACAGCAATCTTACCACTTGGTCTGTCTGTATCTACACTACCTGAACCCTTAACAACAGGTTTAGCACTTGTAATTGAAACTGGAGCAATACTCTTGCCGTCAGCTGTCATACCTACAACAGTTGCTCTAATATAGTAGCCAATATCATCAGCAACCATATTGTAACCAGTATTTGTCTTTGCATTGTCAACCTTAACAACAGTTGCGTTGCCACTTTCGTCTACTCTTTCCCAAATAATTCTTGAAGCATCTGCATCTGTGCCTAAATCATACTTACATTCCATAAGGTAACCACTTTCTGGAAGAAGTACATCACACTTAGAGCTGAAATATGGAGCAGTTGTAAACTTGAGTTCTTCTGGAGATGAAGTATAGTATGTTGGAGTCCAACCATTGAAATAAGCTGTAGCATCAGCGTTTACATCAGTTGAAACTGTACCTGATACTCTGCTTGTTGTATCAACTGGAGTATTGCCATATACTGTACCCATTTCCTTATACTTAGCAACTTCCGGATTAACACCACTCATTGATGTCCAACCAGTTGGGTCAATAGTATCACTATTCTGTAATACTGTATTAAACATTGTTACAGCAGCATCTGCATCCCAAGGTCTACCAAAGAATTCAGGTGCATGCTTTTTACCGTCTTTCTGAGTTACAATACAACCTCTGAAAAGGTAACCCTTGTAGTCATTCATACTGTTTGCTCTGGCAGCAGTAAGGTAACCACTCTGTCCCTTATCTGAGTAACCACAAAATCTAAGTTCACAGTTATCAAATACAACATTACCAGAACCGAAGATATAGTCTGTATTACCTTCAATCATACAATCTTTGAAGTAACCATGAATAGAACCTGTGTAAAGTGTATCCTGACTACCTACAAAGTTACAATTCTTAAATTCTGAATTATCTGCATCAACTATAATAGCTGTTGCTCTTTCTGTTGCATCGTAGCTAGTTGGGTCAGAATTAATCTTTCTTACGAAAGCCTTTGAACCGTCACTTTCAACACCGTCTACGATTTCTTCATCAGTAATATATTTACTAAATGAAGTTTCAAATGTAATATTTTCAGCCTTAAAGCCAGTTGCTGTGTTCTTTACATATGTAGCAACACCCCACTTCTGAGGAAGTTTCTTGTCAAACTTATCAAAAGCATTTTCCTCATTGTAGTAGCCTGTGCCGTCAATACTGTAATACTTGTAACCAATACCATAGTACCAAGTAAGAACAACTTCGCCCTCGCCCTCTTTTGCAAGAGTAATGTAAGGAGTTTCGATTGAAACCTGTTCTCTATATATACCTGGAGCAATATGGATTGTAATTCTCTGTTCTTCACTTGTTGGGTTCATAACCTTAGCAGCTGCAACAGCCTCGCCAAGAGTATCAAAGTTATTTGCCTTACCAGCACAACCTACATAAATATCAGAAGAATATTTAACATCAGGTGTTGGCTTAACAGTTGGAACAAAAAGAATATTCTTTGAAGTTGCTCTACCGTCTACAACAACATGACCAGAAGTCTTGTAACCGTCTACAGAAGCAACAACGCTATATGAACCATTTCTAAGATTTACAGAATACTTTGAACCATTTACTGTACCTACATAGTTGTAATCATCAGCCATATTAGTAAATGATAATACCTTTACATCTGCACCACTTGGAAGACCTTCTAAAGCACCAGTAACTGCATATGTAGCCTTTAAAGAAACTGTAACATCCTGTTCAACATTTGAGCTTGAATTAACAGTACCATTTGCTGTTACTTCATAGTCATTAATACCCTCAAACTGAGCTGTATATTCAACATCAGGTTCAAGAGTAGCTGAGTATGTTAATGTTGCTGTATCTAACTTAGCAACAACTGTATCTGAATTAGATGAAGCCTCTGGAACGAAGTTCATAACCATTTTAGATACATCATATGCACTATCAATACCTAAAACTTTACCAGATACAACATATGTATTTTTAGCTTCTACATCAAGATTTACATTTGAAAGTCCAGTCTTTACATCTTCAAGTTTAACTGTAACATTTCTACTTGCATTTGTGAAACCAAAACCTACCGCATTTTTAAGAATTGCCTTATAAGTATATCCTGGAGTAAGATATGCTGTATAAGTACCGTCAGCATTTACCTGTGCGTTAAGCTGAACACCGTTTGTCTGATTTTCAAATAAAACGCTGTAGCCTGAAACACCAGTAGCCTTAGTGTCTACCTTACCAGTAACTGCTACTGCATTATACTTAACAATTCTGTTGATTACTGGCTTACCTGCATTAGTAGCAGCGTCAAACCAAACCTTGTAAGAACCGTTGTACTTAGCAATAAAATCAACTTTTTCCTGTGTACCACCGGCTACAATGTGTTCATCATTCTGTTCGCCCTCAGTACCAAGGTACTTAAATTCAACACCTGAATTAGCTGCATTTGATGGACCAGTATAAACAGAAATACCGTCACCAGCTGTTACATTGTTTAAAACAACACAACGTCTGTTTTCGCCACCTGAACCATTAGAATAGAACATACCGTCAGCAGTATATCCATCAGCATAAGCATTTGAACCCTTTCCGTTAGTACCATAACCTCTTGTACCATAATTGCCACTTGCAATATCATAGTATAAACGGTCTTTTGCTACAACATTTAAAGTTAAACCATCATCAATAACAATATCGCCAGCAGTTTCAAACTGACCTTTTGATGCCTTGTAAGATGATGAACCGTCACTTACTTGTGTCATATTATCAAGAGTAGTCTTTGTAATATGATTTGTGTAAAGTGATGTGTCTGATTCTTCTACTCCACCGAAGTCCCAAACATCAATAGTGTTTCCACTTGCAAAAACACTAGAAACATTAGCCATTGCAAAACTGCTTACCATCATAGTAAGAGCAAGTAATGAACTAATAAATCTTTTAGCTTTTTTTGCCATTTTCTTCTCCTCCTTTTATTTATTGTTGCCTTTTGACAACACACCTATATTATATAGGTTTGACATAAAAAAGTCAATTAAATAGCACTATTTTATACAAAATATTTAAAGCTTTTTTATATTCTATTGTTCAAAAAATAATTATTTACATCAACTTATGATTTTATTCTATAGATTTTTGTGTATAAATTTTTGGGATTCAGAACAAATTAACT
>FR888449.1 GCA_000432155.1 Eubacterium sp. CAG:274 | reverse complement strand
CCAAATTTCTTTGTGGGTATTATTGTCATTTACACGGTTGGGTATTCAGACTCGAAAATCAATATGCACTAGTAAAGCTCCATTTTATGAAGCGTGACGATTTAAACGATGGATTGGAAATTGAAGCTAATTCTTCTAAATTATTAATTGATGCAAAAACCTTAAGACAGTATTTTGGTATTGAGTATCAAGATAACTTAGGAGATATTTTAAAACAATTTACTGAAACTTTTGGAAAAGCAATTCCAATGAATATTTCTAAAAATATTTCAGATGAGGAAAAAGGTGCAATGGTGAAGTCACTTAGTATAAGTGATTCAGAAGATCCAAATAAAATTTATTGTTATAAAATAAAAAGAAACCCTAATGGTGGAAAAAGAAGTGATTTCAATTCGGATAAAACAAAACTATTAAGGCCTGGTTTATTTAGAAAATTTGAGAATGAACCTGGCGTTAGCTTTTGCTATTCTGATGATTCCCTTAAAGAAAATGATGATTCAACTATTTTATACAATTTCTCAAAATAGCCTATTCTTAAATG
>FR888448.1 GCA_000432155.1 Eubacterium sp. CAG:274 | reverse complement strand
GGTAGCTTTTATCCGTTGAGCGATGGCATTCCCACTTATTACCACCGGATCACTAAGTCCTACTTTCGTACCTGCTCGAGTTGTCACTCTCGCAGTCAAGCCTTCTTTTGCCTTTACACTCTTTGAATGGTTTCCAATCATTCTGAGAAGACCTTTGAGCGCCTCCGTTACTCTTTCGGAGGCGACCGCCCCAGTCAAACTGCCCGCCTAACAATGTCCCTCTTCCGGATCACGGAAGTAGGTTAGAAATTCAGTATTATAAGAGAGGTATCCCACCATCGACTCCACCAACACTGGCGTGCTAGCTTCTTAGTCTCCCTCCTATCCTGTACATACAATACCGAATCCCAATATTAAGCTGCAGTAAAGCTCCATGGGGTCTTTCCGTCCTGTTGCGGGTAACCAGTATCTTCACTGGTTCTTCAATTTCACCGGGCGTGTTGTCGAGACAGTGCTCAAATCGTTACACCTTTCGTGCGGGTCAGAACTTACCTGACAAGGAATTTCGCTACCTTAGGACCGTTATAGTTACGGCCGCCGTTTACTGGGGCTT
>FR888447.1 GCA_000432155.1 Eubacterium sp. CAG:274 | reverse complement strand
TATAAAATTAGTATTTCTTAATACCAATATCTTTTCTAAAGTGTTTATCCTTAAAGTCAATTTTAGCAACACCCTCGTAAGCTGTTTTAATAGCCTCATCAAGGTTATTGCCTACACCTGTAACGCCTAAAACTCTACCACCATTAGTTACAAACTTGCCGTCCTTTAAAGCTGTACCAGCGTGAAAAACTGTAATATTTTCCATAGCTTCAGCATCTTCAAGGCCAGTAATTTCATAGCCTTTTTTATAGCTTACAGGGTAGCCACCACTTGCCATAACTACGCAAGCTGCTGCATTATCTTCCCATTGAACATCAACCTTATCAAGAGTACCGTCTACACAAGCCTCAAAAATTTCCATAAGGTCAGTTTTAAGTCTAGGAAGTACAACCTGAGTTTCAGGGTCGCCAAAACGAGCATTGTATTCAATAACTTTCATTCCCTTTGGAGTAAGCATAAGACCAAAGAAAATAATACCCTTGAAAGTTCTACCCTCTTCATTAAGAGCATCAACAGTTGGCTGATAAATTGTCTTCATACATTCTTCAGCAAGTTCCTCTGTATATACTCTACTAGGAGAGAAAGTACCCATACCACCTGTATTAAGACCCTCGTCATTATCGTAAGCTCTCTTATGGTCCTGAGCAGATACCATAGGAACAATAGTCTTACCGTCACAGAAAGAAAGTACAGACATTTCTGGACCAGTTAAAAATTCTTCAATAACAACTGTATTACCACTATCGCCAAACTTCTTATCAAGCATAATTTCCTTTAAGCCTTCAAGAGCTTCTTCTAATGTGTTGCAAATAAGAACGCCCTTACCTAAAGCAAGACCATCAGCCTTTAAAACTACTGGGAAATTGCCATTTTTAACATGTTCAACAGCTAAATCATAATCACTGAAAGTACCATATTCAGCAGTAGGAATGTTATACTTACGCATAAGTTCCTTACTGAATGCCTTACTACCTTCAATAATAGCTGCATTTGCTCTAGGTCCGAAAATTCTAAGACCTTCTTTTTCAAAAGCATCAACAATACCACCAACAAGTGGGTCGTCCATACCTACAACTGTAAAGTCAATACCTTCACTTTTAACAAACTCAATGAGCTTGTGAAATTCCATAGCACCAATGTTTACTAATTCAGCAAGCTGACCAATACCAGCATTACCTGGTGCACAATAAATCTTATCAACCTTTGGGCTTTGAGAAAGTTTCCAAACAATTGCGTGTTCTCTACCACCACTACCAACAACTAAAACTTTCATTTTACTTTAATCTCCTTACCTTATCGCCATGCACCTGTAATTTACCCTGTGCATAAAGGCTTATTGCCTCTGGATATATAACCCATTCTGCCTGTTCCATAACTCTCTTTTGTAAAACTTCCGGAGTATCATCGTCTAAAACTTCAACAGCCTTTTGAAGTATAATAGGACCTGCATCAGTAATAGGCGAAACAAAGTGAACAGTAGCACCTGTAACCTTAACACCCTTTTCAAGGGCAGCCTTATGAACTCTAAGTCCATAAAAGCCATCGCCACAAAAGCTAGGAATAAGTGCTGGGTGAATATTCATAATCTTGTTTTCAAAAGCCTTTATAAATTCTTCACCTAATATTGTCATATATCCTGCCAATATAATTAAATCCACATTCATTGACTTAAAATGGTCAATAAGTGCCTTTTCAAAGCCACCGTTAGGGTAGTCTTTTTTGCTAATAACAACAGATGGAATATTGTGCTTAGCTGCTCTTTCCATAGCATAAGCACCCTCTTTACTGCTGACTACTGTAACGACCTGACCGTCTATTTTTCCTGCATCAATGGCATCGAGAACAGCCTGTAAATTAGTTCCTCCGCCACTAACCATTGCACCAATTCTAATCATTGAAGAACCTCCAATTATTTAAGGTTAATCTGAATACCTTCGCCCTTAGTAACATAACCAATCTTGTAAGCCTTTTCGCCTAAACCTGCAAGAACTTCAATAGCCTTGTCAGCATCTTCTGGAGCAACAGCTGCAACCATACCAATACCCATATTGAAAGTATTGTACATACTCATTCTTTCTACATTACCCATTTTTTCAAGTAAAGAGAAAATAGGAAGAATATCCCAAGTACCTTCATCAATATTAACCTTTAAGCCCTCTGGCATCATTCTTGGAATATTTTCAATGAAACCACCACCAGTAACATGGCTAAGGCCCTTAACATTTACCTGCTTTAATAATTCAAGAACAGGCTTAACATAAATCTTTGTTGGAGTTAAAAGAGCTTCGCCTAAAGTACAGCCTAAGCTATCTTCGTACTTTGATAAGTTTTCCTTATTTGGTTCAAAAATCTTTCTAACAAGTGAATAACCGTTAGAGTGAATACCACTTGAAGCAATACCAATAAGTACATCGCCGTCAGCAATCTTGCTACCGTCAACAGACTTAGCCTTATCCATAATACCAACAGTGAAACCAGCTAAATCATATTCGTCTACTGG
>FR888446.1 GCA_000432155.1 Eubacterium sp. CAG:274 | reverse complement strand
ATGACACTATAGACCGTATGCTGGATACTATAGACTCTCTTGGCCATACAATACTGGATAGAATAAGCTCACAGGATAGATATGATATGATACAACAAATTCTTGACCCCTACACAGAAAATATGTTTGTAACACCAAAGGAAGTTGATGAAGTTACAGACAATTTGGCAAATATTATTGCCAACGGCATAAATATAGCTATTCAGCCACCTATTGAAAACGATGACATAAACAAGTATAAATAGAAAAAAGGCTTTTCCTACATCTAGGAAAAGCCTTAGTTTTACTTTCTGTGTTTTGTAAGCTCTATAGCCTCTTTGCCTGTCATATGTTCAATATCCATTTCAATTACAGCAAGAGCCTGTAAACACCTTTTTATTTCCTCATTACAGCCCTCTTCATCAGGATTATATTTCATACCCAATTTTCTAATAGCTGGCAAAATTTCGTCCATACTTTCAAGTATTCTGGCTTTACCAAAGGCTATTACACTTCTGAAATAAGTTGTAAATTTTTCAGGTATTATTTCGTCTTTTGCTATAACACAAAATGAAACCTTACTGTTATTTTTAATGCCGTCTATTTTGTGACCACTTTTGGCACTATGGAAATATATTTTATTGTCACAATATACATAGCTTAAAGGTACAGCATAAGGATAGCCGTCATCACCTGATACTGCCAATACACCAGCAGTAGACTTTCTTAAAATTTCTCCACATTCTTCGTTACTTAACTGCTGTTTATTTCTTCTCATTTCTCTGAACATAGTATTCGCCTTTCTACCAATCTTCTTTTACAAGAACCTTGTCAAACACTTCTAAAATATCTGACGGCAAAAAACCTCTCCTAGCCAAATAATCAAAGTGTTTTTTCTTTTCCTTAAAGTCAATATTTGTATTTCCTTTAAGTCTTTTCGTTAATAGTTTTTCTATTAATTCTAACTGTTCTGTATTTTCTTTAGGCAATGAATTTTCAATAATACTTTTATCTATACCTCTTTTAGTAAGTTCTAAAGATATTCGCTTTTGCCCCCAGCCTTTTAAATTAAGGCAATCTCTTACATAGGCCTTTGCGTATTCCTCGTCATTGACATAGCCATATTTTTCAAGCATAGAAATAACCTTATCTGTTATATTCTCATCATAGTCCTTGATAAGTTTATCTCTCAATTCTTTCTTACTTCTAGCCCTATAGCCTAAAAATTTTACAGCCGTATTTTTCGCCTTTTCATATATTACATTATCCAATATTTCATCATATTTTTCCTGTGAAATTTCATTGCCAATTTTAAGCCTGTAATATAGCACATCAACTCCACTTAGTCCAAATACAAATTTATTATCAATATAAATAGAATACCTTTCCGTATCCTTTACCTGTTTTTTTATGTCAGTAATTATCATAATTTCTATTTCTGTGGTACTTGATTATTTACCTTTTTAATATTCTTTTCTACTTTTACCCTTGGCAACATTACAATATGCTCGCAACCACAACATTTTAATTTAAAATCTGCACCTATTCTCAATACTTCCCATTCCTTTGAGCCACAAGGGTGCTGTTTTTTCATTGTTAATATATCTCCAATATTAATGTTCATCTTTTTCCTCCTTTATATGAATAACTCTCTGAGGGAATGGTATTTCAATACCCTCTTTTTCAAGTCGTTTTTTAATTATTCTTCTTAATTCTCTTTCTAACTGCCAATTTTCGCCTATTTCGCAGTCTGTAGAAATTCTAATAACAACGGAACTATCCCCTAATTCCTCTACACCTAAAACATTAGGCTCTGCTATCATTCCAGTTAATCTCTCATTTTTGTATACTAACTTCATTTCGTCACGCAACACCGCCAAAACTCTGTCAATATCCTCGTCATATGTAACCCCTACATCTACAATAGCTCTATTAAAGCCCTTACTCATATTTGTTACAACGCTTATTCTACCATTTGGAATAATATGCACATTTCCGTCTAAACTTCTTATTCTCGTTGTACGCATACCAATAGCCTCAACCTTACCTGTATAACCATCAATAGTGACAACATCACCTATTACATACTGGTTTTCACTTAATATAAAAAATCCACTTAACATATCTTTTATTACATCTTGAGCACCTACACCAATAGCAAGAGATGCAGCACCACCAATAGCCACAATAGAGCTGGCACTTATGCCCCAAACTGGCAATACATTACAAATAACAAAAAATATAATAAGATATGACACTATACTGGCGGTTACTGATGCCATAGTTTTTGGATTGCTTGAAAATCTGTTGTGTTTTACAACTATTTTAGTTACAAACTTTTTCGCAATTCTGGATACTACTATTCCTATAGAAACAGCCACCATTGTGACAACTAATTTCGCTATTATATCTGCTACATCATTTATATCATAGGAACTAAGATTTTTTAAAAGAACTTCAAAAGCCTCCATTACTTCACTCCTGTACTATACAAAAACTCCATTATTTTTAAACATTATACAATATTTTGTTACAGTTATCAACAACCTACAATTTTCTATTTACAACATCTCCTTTTTATATTATTATACAATTAAATTTAGAATATTGAGGTTAAAATTATATGAAAAAATCAAAAACAATTCTTAAAATTACATCTATTGCCATTTTAATACTAAGTATCTGCTGTGTATTAGTTGCTTTAG
>FR888445.1 GCA_000432155.1 Eubacterium sp. CAG:274 | reverse complement strand
ATAAAGAAGATAGGTTACATAACAAAGGGCGTAAATGGTTCACCAAGTCAGGATTTAGTGTCAGAAAATGAATTGAATAATACTTATGAGATATATAAGTACAATGAATTTAATGAAATGACATCTTTTGAAAGTAATAAGGAATCCAAGTGGGAATATGCATATCTTCCAAATGGTTTAAGATACAGAAAGAGCAATGCTACAAACTTCGATAGATACATATGGGATAGAAATGGAAACATAATAGCTGAAATGAATGGAGAGGGAAATCTTACAAATAAGTATGTAAGAGGAAATAAACTTATCTCTAAAAATGATAATGAATATTTTGGTTATGATGGACACGGAAGTGTAGTAAACATTTCAAACGAAAGTGGTAAATCTATAAAGAGTTATGATTATGATGCTTTTGGTGTAGAATTAAATAAGGATGCAAATGATACAAACCTTTTCAGATACTGTGGCGAACAGTATGACAATGAAACAGATAGCATTTACCTAAGAGCAAGATATTATAGCCCAAGTGTAGGAAGATTTACAACAGAAGATACGTATTGGAATGGTTCAAACAGAATTTATGGTGATAAAGAATATAAGGATGGTGAAATTAAATATCCAGATATAACTGCGTCATTGCAGGCTGAAAATTTGTATGTATATTGTATGGGTAATCCAATAAAATATATAGATAAAAACGGTTTTACTTCTGAAGTTGAAGCTGAAAAAATAATTAAAGATAATGCAATACTATAATAAAGGCAGGTGAAAAATTTAATGTAAATCCAGCAATAATTGCTGGTTGCATATATGCAGAGCAAACGATTAATGTTGATGTTAAGGACAAATATATTGATCCATTAGTTTATTCATATGGAATAGATGTATCTTTAGGGATAGGTCAAGTGAGAATATCGACTGCAAAAAAAGTTGAAAGTAAAGGATATATGCCTAGAATAATTGTTGACGATTTTGGAATCTCTAATGGAGAGGAGTCTATTATTGTTAATCAAGAAAATAATATGAGGGCAAGAGCTTTAATGAATGATAAAACCAATATAATGTATGTAGCGGCATATTTAAGATATATTCAGGATATTTGGAAGAATAAATATCCTCAAATAAGTGGCAAATCTGATATTTTAGGTACTTTATATAATATAGGTGAATATGGTAAAAATGGGGTCAATAGTAATCCACAATCTAATGATTTTGGCAAAACAGTTAAAAAGAATTATGGTAAAATGCAGGGGTTGCTAGGTTTAAAGTAAATTTAACATATTTAATGGAGGTGTAATTATGAAGTTTATAAAATATTTGATTTGTTTAATAATTATTTCAATTATATTGTGCTGGGGTAGTAGTTACATAAAATGTGAGATTAATACATCAAAATATGGTGAAATTTTTAAAGAAGTACTTAATAGTGAAAATGACTATGATACAACTGGAAAAATTAAGGTGATTAAATATTCTGAAAATTCAGCTAAAATATATCTGGTAAGTAAAAAATATAAATATGGGGTTGAACTTTGTTATAAAAATATAAACGGAAAAATGAAAAGAATTTCTGATAAAGTTATATGGTCTCAAGGTAGTGCTGATGAATTTATTTGGCCATATATAAGATAATATATATACCTTTTAATGGTACAAGTCTAAGGTCAGGTATCAAATACTTATGATAAGTTAGAAAATGCAACTATTGAAAATATCATATTAACAGGAGCAATAAAGCCTTATAAAATTAATGTTGAATTTAAAACTACGTATAATGGGAAGAAAGAGGGGGAAAAGAAACATGAAAAAAGTAAAATGATTTTGACAATTATAGGTGTAATAGCTCTTTCTGTTATTATGTCCATTTCTTCTATATTTATTACATATAAAAATAGAGATAATATAGTTGTTGGCATATTTCACATTATGTTTATAGGTTTTGAACACAATAGAGAGCTAGAAACAGGAAGCTATAATGTATAGGATTGGACAGATGGAACATTCCAAATTAACCAATTTCTTGGAGAGAGATGTTTGGAAATGCCTAAAAAAGATTATGATGTCATATTGTTAGATGATGTGAAGAATTGTAAAATCAAGAATAAAAAATTATTTATAATTGCAAAACAAGGTTATGCAGTTATAGATAAAGACAATAATGCTCAAATATTTATTTCATTGCATGAAGAAGGAGTGAAAGAAGAATTTTCAGTTTACTTAGAAGGAGTAGAGAGACTTTACAGTATCTGTTATAAGGATAAGCATATAAAATATTTAAATAGTTTTGATGAGTTTTCAGAAAAAGATAAGAAAATATTCTACAAGATGCAGAAAAAAGGTGATAACAAATGAAAAAATACATAAAGATAATAACTGCTGTTGTTATTTGTTTTATTATTGCTTTTAGTATGCTATTTCTGGCTAAAAAAGTATACTATAAAGTTAAAAATATAAGACAAGAAAGGCGAATTATAGAAAAGAATAACTACAGCTTATTACAGAATATTCAAAAATTAACAGAAACAAAACCTGAATCAATAACATTACAGGAACTTACTGACTTTGAGTGGGACTATGTATATGATTTTAAAGGATATACTGACTCAGATTATATAGAAAAAGTTATAGGTATGAAAAGTGTTTATCCATTGTACTTTAAAGGAGATAGTGATGAAACAAGTGTTCTATTTATGAATAAGGGAAAAATAGTATGCTATCTAGGTGGACATATTTATGATCTAAAGTGTAGAATTTGGTTGAATTTGGGACCTAATAGTAATTATAGAGGGGCAAGATTCAAATATCAAGATATTCATACTATTGCCGTTAAATATGGAGATTACACATATTTAACATTAGCAAATAAAGACATATTAAACGATTATGTAAAAAGCTATGGAGAAGGGGCTATAGTTTATACAAAAGATGGCGGAAAACATTGGTTAAAAAAATGGGAAAAATATACACCTAATTAATAGAGGAGAATACAAAATGAAAAAGACATTAAAGATATTTTGCTGTGTATTAGCTGTTTGTTCTGTTAATGTTGGGGTAGTGAAAGCTGATACAATTAATAATGAAAAGTTGTGGAATTGGTTTCAGCAAGATAGAGAAAATTCTATAGCAAATATTATAAATGATGAAAATGTGGTTGTTAAAGGAGTATATTGGGATACCTATTCAGATGAAAATGAAGATAAGAGGGTTTGGAAAGATGGGGATTTAATTATAAAAATGCAAGTAACTGAAAAGCAGTCACAAAGTATATTTAAAAATATAATCGAAAAGATATGGTACAAGCGAACTCTAACAGAAGAAGATATAGAAAGAGCTAACACTAATAAAAAAAGAATGGATGAAATGGAAAAATACGAGTATAGTCCTTTAGGTATGAGTATTAAAGAAAAAATATATAGTAGATATAGTAGATGGATAGGTGTTACAGTAAATAGTAAAGAAGAGGATGGTAAAATTAGCTTTGGTTGGGTTGATAGTAGAATAGAAGAGTTGGTAAATGTAGATTTACTAAATGGTTATTATGCAATGTATTATAAAGGTAGCATTTGCAAAAGAAATTATGAAAAAATAGTAAATGCCGTAGCTGGAGAAAGTAAGATTAGAATTAATAGTAAAGATTATGAATTAAATTCTCCAGTAGTATTAAGTAACGGGACAATGTATATTCCAGTGGATGGAGTAAAAATAATATTAGACCGTTATGGTAAGGAGATAGATAGCCAATTAAGTAGTGTTTGTAAGGAGATTGACGGTATAAACTATTATCCTTATAGAAATGTGATTAATGCTGGAGAAGATAATACAAATCAGATTTTCTTCGATTTAGATACAAAAATGGCATCTTCTTTATCAATGAATTTATCAGAGGCACGAGATACAGTTTTTGGCTTGTTTTATGACTAATACAAGGTATGGACATTGTACAGATAATGAACAATATACAAAAGGCAAGACAAAGGAATTAAACCTTGTCTTGCCTTTTAGCTTTATAAATTATTTGATAAATAAGTCTTGATATTATCCAAAACTTTTTTAGTTAAAAGACCGTAGGCTTGCTTAGTCATACCGGCAGATTTTTTAGCACATAAAACATTTGGATAGTTTATTAATTCTTTTGCATTATCGCCAATAGCCCCCTCAGTATCACAGCAATAGTAATTATCTTTGCAATCTAACCAATTTTTTAAGGCTTTTGAGTCAGATGCAGGGCCTATAGAGGTATTAAATAGTATTTTCTTGTTTCCTAAGCGTTTAAATTCTTCATCGTTAAGTAAAATTACATTCTTATTTAAACAAGCAAAAACTACCTGACTTTCTTTTAAAAGCTGAGGAAGTTTTTTGTACTGAATACCCTGTTGTTCTTTTTCAGGCTTTTTTGTACGACTGTAGTATGAAACATCAGAACCCATAAATTTAAGTGCATCAGCAATCATACCACCACTTACGCCAAGACCTATAATACCTACCTTTAAATCTGTTAACTCTAAAGGAAGTTCATTCCAAAGAGGAAAATCAAATCCATGAAGTATTCTGATAAGTTGGTACATAACATATTCTACAACACCTCTGTCCCCATAGTCACGAATACCTAAAACAGTAATTCCTTTACTGCGGGCAAAGGCTATATCCACATTTGCACTTTCTTCAGAATAAAGACTGCAACACATACCGACATATTTTATATTAGGGCATTTTTCTAATATATCCTTATTTATTCTGGTTGCGTAGCTTACCAGAACACCGTCAGCATTATCAATTCTATTTATTATTTCTGTATCATCTTTAGGATAATCACTATAGAAAATTACTTCATCAGCATAATTTTTTAATTCTTCTCTACCACTATCAATTATACTTACTGGGTCAATAGCAACAATTTTTTTGAATTTTTTCATATTTTTTCTCCCTTTAAAAAACTATAGGCGAAACTATATTTTGAAGTAAAGCAACAATACTCCAACCGGCAATAGCACTTGTAGAAGAATAAATATCTACCACAGCCTTAACTCCCTCTATTTCAGCTGTGATTTTGTGGTCATCTCCTACCATATTTGGCACACTATGTATATTAACTTGTGTATTTTCAGCTCCGGCTGTTGCTAAAGAGGCTGCTACAGCTACATTAACTTTTGTAGGTAAAAGACTTATTGCTTTTTTAGCATTTCCGTCAAATACTTCCTTTTCATCAGTATCAATCATTAACTGGTCATTGAATAAAGGTGTTCCTTTTAATGATTCAGGACCTTTTCTTGTTTCAATTCCAGATTTTACTTTTCCCATTAATGATACAGTTCTAAGAACATCAAATCCACCAATAGCACCTGACGCAATATGTACCTTTGTGTTATTTTGTATTGCTGTTTCTTTTACTTTATTATAAAATTCTTCATCAGCAAATGCACCAATAGATAATACGGCAAAGTTACAATTAGAAGAAAGAATTTTTAAAGCATAATCACGAACAGCTTGTCCAGATGCTGCCTCTGCAATATAGTCAGGTTTTAATTCTAATAATTCGTCAATATTACTACAAAGTTTACACTTGCCTTTTTGTGATAATTCTTCAGCAGATTTTGAATTTCTACCAAGTACACCTACAAGTTCATATTCCTTTAACAATCCATTGTTGTAGGCATCTACAATTATATTACTTAAATAGCCACAGCCAATAATTCCAAGTTTTAATTTAGTCATTTTGATATACCTCCCTTTAGTTTTTGATAAAATATCGCAACAACTATACTATTATAACATAATTCTAACTTTAATTTTAAAGTATATACTTCATAAATTCTTAATAATTTAAAGTGTTGACCTGTAGTTTACTCTAAGGTTTATAATAATATTACAAAACATTATAAGGAGTGATTTCATGAAGAAATTAGGTTTTGGTTGTATGCGTTTGCCTATTACTGACCAGAATAATCAGACAAGTGTTGATTTTCAGCAGTTTTGTGATATGGTTGATAGTTTTATAGAGCAAGGTTTTACATACTTTGATACAGCTTATATGTATCACGATTTTAAAAGTGAAGAATTTGTAAGAGAGGCTTTAGTAAAGCGTCATTCAAGAGATTCTTTTACTTTGGCGACAAAAATGCCAACAATGTTCTTGAAAAAAGAAGAAGATTTGGAAAGAATATTCAATGAGCAGTTAGAAAAATGTGGTGTAGAATATTTTGATTATTATCTTCTTCACAACTTAAATGTCATTAATTATCCTATTGCAGAAAAGTTTGATGCCTTTGATTTTATTATGAAAAAGAAAGCAGAGGGCAAAATTAAGCATATAGGTTTTTCATATCATGATAATGCAGAATTATTGGAAGAAATTTTAACTAAGCACCCAGAAGTAGATTTTGTTCAGTTACAGATTAACTATCTTGATTGGAATAGTGAGGGTATACAGTCTGGTAAGTGTTATGATGTTGCTACAAAACATAATAAACCGATTGTAGTAATGGAACCAATAAAGGGTGGTACACTTATTAATATTCCAGATGAAGCAAAAACACTTCTTACAGAAACAGACCCTGATTTATCAATAGCATCTTGGGCAATTAGATTTGTAGCTAGTCTTGATAATGTTATGGTTGTATTAAGTGGTATGTCTAATTTTGAACAACTTAAAGATAACACAAGCTATATGAAAGATTTTAAACCTCTTAACGAAAAGGAACAAGAAGTAATCAAGAAGGTTACAGATATTATTACAAAATCAATAGCAGTTCCTTGTACAGCCTGTCGTTATTGTGTAAAGGGTTGTCCTAAAAATATTGAAATTCCAACATATTTTAGCTTGTATAATGAAGAAATGAGAATGAATAAGGATAAGAAACTTCCTTTTACACCTCAAACAGTATATTATGCGAACTATATTAAGAGCTATGGTAAGGCCTCTGATTGTATAGCCTGTCATCAATGTGAAAAGAGCTGTCCTCAGCACATCAAAATTGTAGATATGCTTAAAAAGGTTGCAGGAGCTTTTGAAGTTTAGTTTTGACAAAAAATGAATTTTGTGGTAATTTAGTACAGATATATGAAATGTTTGCTATTTACGGTTAATTCTAAATTTATATAGATTTTTGAAAGGGTTATTTTTATGAAAATTCTTGTTATAGATGGACAGGGTGGAGGAATAGGCAGACAGCTTGTTACAGCTGTAAAAAATAATTGCAAAGATGTAGAAATTACAGCTATAGGAACTAATTCTATTGCTACATCGGCTATGCTTAAAGCCGGTGCAGATGTAGGTGCAACAGGAGAAAATCCAGTTATAGTAGGCTGTAGAAATGCAGATGTCATAGTTGGACCTATTGCAATAGTTGTAGCTGATGCCTTGTATGGTGAAATTACACCTAAAATGGCAGTTGCTGTAGGGCAGAGTAGTGCCAAGAAAATATTTATTCCGGTAAATCATTGTAATAACTATATAGCTGGAGTACCAGATACGGATTTGAATAGCCTTATTAAAAATGTAATAGATACAATTATAAATATGAAATAAAATTTTATTGCCATGAAGACAATTTTAAAATACGGTAAAGTATTTTTGTCTTTGTGGCTTTTTTATTATAAAGGAGAATAGTTATGACTCTTAAAGAATTTTTTACAGTACATAATAAAATAGCTTTGGGATTTTCTGGTGGTGTAGATTCATCATTTTTATTGTATACAGCTATTAAATATGGTGCAGATATAAAGCCTTATTTTATAAAAACTGCTTTCCAGCCGGAATTTGAATTGGAAGATGCAATGAAATTGGCATCACAGCTTAATATTGAACCAGAAATTATAAGAATTGATGTTTTACAAAATGAAAAAGTAACTAAAAATCCCAAAAATCGTTGTTATTTTTGTAAAAATACACTTTTTTCTATACTTAGAGAAAAAGCTGATGCTGAGGGTAGAACACTTATTGATGGAACGAATTATTCAGATGATGCAGGGGATAGACCAGGAATGAAAGCGTTAAAAGAAATGAATGTTCTTTCTCCTTTAAGAGAATGTAAACTTACAAAGGCTGAAATTAGAAAGTTATCTAAAGATGCCGGATTATTTACTTGGGATAAGCCCGCCTATGCCTGTCTTGCTACAAGAATACCTACAGGAACAACTATTACATTAGAAAATTTAGAAAAAGCAGAAAAGGCAGAAAGTGCAGTTGCAAAATTAGGATTTAAAGATTTTAGAGTTAGAATAATAGGAAATACAGGAAAGTTACAAGTAAAGCCAGAACAAATGCAGAAAGCTATTGAGTTAAGAAAAGAAATTTTAGAGGCTGAAAATGGAATTTTAGACGATGTAGTTTTGGATTTAAAGGAGAGATAGTATGGATAATGTTAAAAACATACTGGAAAATGTTAAAAATGGAAATATTTCAGTTGATGAAGCTCTTTTAAAATTGAAAATAGAACCTTTTGAAGATTTAGGTTTTGCAAAAATTGACCATCATAGACAAATTAGACAAGGAATAGGAGAGGTTGTATATGGTGCAAGCAAAACACCAGAACAAATTGTAGAAATAACAAATTCTCTTTTAAACAATGGACAGGAAACAGTTTTGATTACAAGAATGAGCAAAGAGGCAAAAGAGTACGCACAGGGGAAAATGCCTTTTGAATACTACGAAATGCCTAAACTTGCTATAGCAGGTAAAATGCCAAAACCTACAGGTAATGGAAAAATAGTTATTGTGACAGGTGGCACAAGCGATATGCCTGTTGCAGAGGAAGCAGCTCTTACAGCGGAAGCCTTAGGAAATAAAGTAGTCAGAATATATGATGCAGGAGTTGCAGGAATACATAGACTTCTTTCACATACACAGAATATTATGTCGGCAAAGGTTATTATTGCTATTGCTGGTATGGAGGGTGCATTGGCAAGCGTTGTGGGAGGTATGGCAGATTGCCCTGTTATTGCTGTGCCTACAAGTGTAGGTTATGGTGCAGCTTTTGGCGGACTTGCAGCACTTCTGTCTATGTTAAATTCTTGTACTAGTGGTGTAAGTGTTGTAAACATTGATAATGGTTTTGGAGCTGGCTATCTTGCTAGTATGATAAATAAGATAGGAGAGAATTAATATGAAAACTTTATATATACAATGTAATATGGGTTGTGCAGGAGATATGTTGATGTCAGCACTTTCTGAACTCTTGCCAAATAAAGATGAATTTTTCAAAAAATTAAATGAAATAGGTTTAACAGATGTAAAATATGAATCAAAGGCTGTTGAAAAATGTGGAATAACAGGTACTTTAACAGATGTAAAAATTGGTGGGAAAATAGAAGAAAGTATTGATAATGACCATCATCACGAACACCATCATCATCATAATGATGAACATAAACATAGTCATCATCATGAACATAGCAATATGAAATCTATTACAGAAATTATAAATGGGTTAAATATTCCTGAAAAAGTGAAAAATGATGCTATAGAAGTTTATAATATAATAGCAGATGCCGAAAGCAAGGTTCATAATAAGCCTGTAGATATGATTCATTTTCACGAAGTTGGAAATAAAGATGCTATAGCAGATATTGTTGGTGTTAGCTATATGATGTATGAATTAAATGTAGATAACATTTATTGCTCAAATATAAATGTGGGAAGTGGCACAGTAAAGTGTGCTCATGGTATACTTCCAGTTCCAGCACCAGCTACGGTACTTATAATGAAAGGTATGCCTGTTTATTCTAATGATATAGTAGGGGAGTTATGTACTCCTACAGGAGCTGCTTTATTAAAATATTTTGTAAATGAATACAAGCCTATGCCTACAATGAAAATAGATAAAATTGGATATGGTATGGGACATAAAAATTTTGAAGTGGCAAATTGTGTTCGAGTTATTTTAGGAAAAACACAGGATAAAAATACAGATACTATTATAAAATTGGAATGTAATATTGATGATATGACAGGAGAGGAAATATCTTTTGCTGAGGAAATGCTTTTTAGTGCAGGAGCAAGAGATGTATTTACAGTACCAATCTATATGAAGAAAAATAGACCGGCAGTTATATTAACTTGTCTTTGTGTTGAAAAGGATAAAGATAAAATTATAGAAATATTATTTAAGCATACTTCTACTATTGGCGTAAGAGAAAGTATAATGAATAGATATATTTTAGAAAGAAAAATAGAAGAAAAAAATACTAATTTGGGTACAATACAGATAAAGAAATCCTTTGGATATGGTTGTGAAAAGGAAAAAGTAGAATATTCTACACTATCTGGATTGGCATTAAAAAATAATATGTCAATTTCACAGGTTAAAAAAATAATTTCAGAAGATAAGTAATTGACAAAATAGCTTGTTTATTGTATAATCTAGGAAAATATGGCGATGACAAAGACAAGTAACATAAGTAATCGTTTACAGTGAGCAAAGGATAGTGGAAACTTTGTAATAGAGCTTATGCGAATAACACTTTACCAGCCACAATCTGAAAGAGTTTTCGAGTAGGTGCGTCGCTTTACTGGGCGTTATCAGTATTGAGGGACTGTTAATCAGTAATTCAGGTGGTACCGCGGACATTTAACTGTTCGTCC
Source organism: Eubacterium sp. CAG:274 (assembly GCA_000432155.1). GTDB lineage: Bacteria > Bacillota > Clostridia > Lachnospirales > CAG-274 > CAG-274. The sequence goes on along the minus strand of FR888445.1, from coordinate 8,007 downwards.
TGACATTTGTTTTGGATGGGCAGTTTTTTTATTGCCTGAAAATCTGTACTATAAAATATATAAGGAGAAAACAATGAACACATCTAACATTTATCGTAACATAACATTAGATAAGCTCACAGAAGGCGATGTTGGCTCAACTAAAAAAGTTTGTGGTTGGGTAGAAAACATTCGTGACCATGGTGGTGTATCTTTTATTGACCTTAGAGATATGTATGGTGTATTACAGGTAGTAATGCGTGATACAACTCTCTTAGATGGTATTAACAAAGAAGATTGTATCTCTATCGAAGGTGTAATTGACCACAGAGATGAAGATACTTATAACCCAAAGATTCCTACAGGTACTATCGAACTTGAAGCTCATAAGGTAGAAATCTTAGGTAAGGTTTACAGACAGCTTCCTTTCGAAGTTGCAACTTCTAAGGAAATCAGAGAAGATGTTCGTCTTAAATATAGATACCTTGATTTAAGAAATACAAAGGTAAGAGATAATATGATTTTCCGTTCTAAGGTAATTAGTTTCTTGAGACAGAAAATGACAGAAATGGGTTTCTTAGAAATTCAGACTCCTATTCTTTGTGCTTCTTCTCCAGAAGGTGCTAGAGATTATATCGTACCTTCAAGAAAGTTCAAGGGCAAGTTCTATGCTTTACCACAGGCTCCACAGCAGTATAAGCAGCTTCTTATGGTTTCTGGTTTTGATAAGTATTTCCAAATTGCACCTTGCTTCAGAGATGAAGATGCCAGAGCTGACCGTTCTCCAGGCGAATTCTATCAGCTTGACTTTGAAATGAGCTTTGCTACTCAGGAAGATGTATTTAGAGTAGGCGAAGAAGTTCTTACTGAAACATTTAGCAAATTTGCTCCAGAAGGTGCTGTTGTTACACAGGCTCCTTATCCAGTAATTAGCTATAAGCAGGCTATGCTTGAATTTGGTACAGATAAGCCAGATTTAAGAAACCCTCTTAGAATTGTAGATACAACTGACTTCTTCCAGAGATGTACATTTAAGCCTTTCCATGGCAAGACTGTAAGAGCTATTAAGGTTCATGCTGATATGTCTAAGGGCTTCCATGAAAAACTCTTAAAGTTTGCTCAGTCTATTGGTATGGGTGGTCTTGGCTACCTTGAAGTTCTTGAAGATAAGTCTTACAAGGGACCTATTGACAAGTTTATTCCAGATGATATGAAGCAGGAAATTGCTGATATTGCAAACCTTGAAGTTGGCGATACAATCTTCTTTATTGCTGATACAGAAGAACACGCTGCTCTTTATGCTGGTCAGATTAGAAATGAACTTGGTGCAAGACTTGACTTACTTGAAAAGAATGCTTATAGATTCTGTTTTATTAACGACTTCCCTATGTTTGAATATGACAAGGAAGCTAAGAAGATTATCTTCACTCACAACCCATTCTCAATGCCACAGGGTGGTTTAGAGGCTCTTAATACTAAGGACCCTAGAGATATTCTTGCATATCAGTATGATATTGTTTGTAATGGTGTTGAACTTTCTTCTGGTGCTGTAAGAAACCATAACCTTGATATTATGGTTAAGGCTTTCGAAATCGCTGGCTACACAGAAGAAGACTTAAAGGAAAAATTCGGTGCATTGTACAACGCATTCCAGTTTGGTGCTCCACCTCATGCAGGTATGGCTCCTGGTGTTGATAGAATGATTATGCTCCTCAGAAATGAAGAAAATATCAGAGAAGTAATTCCATTCCCTATGAATGGTAATGCACAGGATTTAATGTGTGGTGCTCCTAATGAAGTAACTGAACAGCAGTTAAGAGAAGTACACATTAAGGTTAGACAGTAATATTTGTTTTTAAAGACGAGATTGTGTTATGCAATCTCGTCTTTTTAGTAATGAATTGGAAAGATAAATCTTATGCCATGAATTATCAAAGCACAAATTGTTATTTTGTAAGGTTGTTCTTTTTTTGTGAAGATAGCTATAGAATAAATAGTGAAAAAATTATTTTTTTATTACAATACCTGTTTTGCGTTGATTAAATGATGTTATGTGATATAATAAAATGTATTTGTGTGACCGAAAGGAGGAAGAATATGGACTTATTTGAGTATCAATCTCAACAAAAAATGAAAAAAGAAAGTCCTCTGGCAGCAAGATTAAGACCTACTACTCTTGATGAATTTGTTGGACAAGAACATATTGTTGGTAAGGATACTTTACTTTATAGAGCAATAAAAGCTGACAAACTTTCCTCTATTATACTTTATGGCCCGCCGGGTACTGGTAAAACTACTTTAGCAAAGGTTATTGCCAATAGTACAAAAAGTGATTTTCAGCAAATTAATGCAACAACAGCAGGGAAAAAGGATATTACAGATACTGTTGAAAAGGCGAAAATGACTTTAGGTGGCTATGGTAGAAAGACAATATTGTTTATTGACGAGATTCATAGATTCAACAAATCACAACAAGATGCTCTTTTGCCATATGTTGAAGATGGTACTATAATTTTAATAGGAGCAACAACAGAAAATCCATATTTTGAAGTTAATAAAGCCCTTGTTTCAAGAAGTATAATATTTGAATTGAAAGCTCTTTCAATAGAAAATATTAAGACTATTATAAAAAGGGCGTTAACTGATGTAGAAAAGGGATTGGGTGTATATAATGCTGTTATTGATGATGATGCCCTTGAGTTTTTGGCAAATACAGCCAATGGAGATGCACGAATTTCATTAAATGCCATTGAATTGGCAGTTCTTACTACAGAACCAAGCTCAGATGGCAAAATACATATTGATATAAGAACAGCAGAACAATGTATACAAAAACGAGCATTAAATTATGATAAAGACGGAGATAACCACTATGACACTATTTCTGCTTTTATAAAAAGTATGAGAGGTTCTGACCCCAATGCTACAGCATATTATTTGGCTAAAATGATTTATGCCGGAGAAGACCCTAAGTTTATTGCCAGAAGAATTATAGTTTGTGCATCAGAAGATGTAGGTAATGCAAATCCTATGGCATTAGTGGTTGCAAATGCAGCTATGGATGCAGTTAATTTTATAGGACTTCCGGAGGCAAGAATAAACCTTTCTCAAGCAGCTATGTATGTAGCCTGTTCGCCTAAGTCTAATGCCAGTATAAATGCTATTGATATGGCTATGGCTGATGTAAGAAATATAAAAACATCTGGAGTTCCTAATCATTTAAGAGATGCACATTATCCAGGGGCTGAAAAGATGGGTCATGGTTTAGGTTATAAATATGCCCATAACTATAATAACCATTATGTGCAACAACAATATTTGCCCGATGAATTGGTTGATAGAGTATATTATGAAATGTCAGATAATGGCGAAGAAGTAAAAATGAAAAAGTGGATGCAGTACATAAAGGAGAATAGTAATGAATAAAAGAGGAATTGTAACAATAATATTATCTGTTATACTCTCACTTCAAATTTGTGGACTTGTTACAAAGGCTGATTCTAATGATTCCACTAATACTGCCAATACAAGTATTGTTACAAGTGGAAATATGCGTGGAGTGTGGGTTGCAACAACAGCAAATTTAGATTATCCTACAAAGGCAACTACAGATGCAGCTGCTTTAAAAAAAGAAGCTGATACAATACTTGATAATATTAAGGCTATGAATTGTAATGCTGTGTTCTTCCAAGTAAGACAGGCATCAGATAGTCTTTATAAATCAAATATTTTCCCTTGGAGTAATGTTTTAACTGGTTCACAGGGAACAGCACCATCTGATAATTTTGACCCCCTTGAATATTGGATTGAGGGTGCTCATAAGAGAGGAATGGAGTTACACGCTTGGGTAAATCCACTTAGAGCAACTAAATCAAATAATGCTAGTTTAGCAGGTCTTGCTAATACAAATCCGGCAAAGCAACATCCGGAATATTGTGTAAAGTATAGTGACGGAAATTATTATTATAATCCGGCACTTCCAGAAGTTAGACAACTTATTGTGAATGGTGTTGACGAAATAATACGAAATTATGATGTTGACGGTATACATTTTGATGACTATTTCTATCCTGGTCAAAAATTTGATGATGATGATTCTTACGCTAAGTACGGAAACGGTATGAATAGGGCAGATTGGCGACGAGAAAATGTAAACAAAATGGTTCAAGCTGTTCATAATGATATTAAGAATTATGATTCAAGTATTGCCTTTGGTATTAGTCCTACATCTGTATGGGCAAACAAAACTTCTAATGCTTTGGGCAGTGATACAAAGGCCTATGAATCATATAATGCAATATATGCTGACTCAAGAAAATGGGCTTTGGAAAATTGGGTTGATTACATAGCACCACAGGTGTATACTGAAATAGGTAATAGTGCTGCTGATTATAAAACTGTAGTAGATTGGTGGTCTGATACTTTAAAAAATTCTAAAACAAAACTTTACATAGGTCTTGCGGACTATAAATGCTCAGGAGTTGCTTCAACAAGTCCTTGGTATAATGGAAAAGCTATAAAAGCCTCTATGGATTACAATAGGTCTGTATCTAAGGTTGAAGGCGAAATTCATTTTAGATATAAATTCCTGTTGGCCAATGATGTAAATAGTGTCATAAAAACTGCTTATGCAAATTCATATTCTGCACCAGTCTTAGATACAGTTACAAAGGTTCAGCTTACTACACAAGCACCTACTACACAAGCACCTACTACTGTTGTTACTACAACAGAGGCAACAACTGAAGCAACTACAAAAGCTGTTACAACACAGACAACTACACAAACTACAACACAGGAAGTTGAAACTCAGACAGAAAGCACTACATTTAATATAAATTCTATAGTGAATAAGTCCAGAGTTAAAATTCTTGTCTATGTAGACGGTAAAAAAGTTGAGTTTGACCAAGAACCTGTAGTGATAAATGGTAGAACAATGGTTCCGATGAGAGCGATATTCGAGGCTTTCGGGGCAACTGTAAGCTGGAATAATTCAACTCAGCAAGTTGTAGCAATAAAAGATGCAACAGAGCTTTCATTTATTATTGGTGAAAAAACAATGCTGGTTAACAGAACAAATCTTTTAAAGATAGATGTTGCACCAGTTATAAGAAACGGAAGAACTTTAGTGCCACTTAGGGTAATAAGTGATGCTTTAGGATACAATGTTGTATGGAATGACCCTAACAGAGTGGTTTCAATTACGACAATATAAGGAGGAATAAAAATGGCGTATTTTTTTGATATTTTAAAAACGATTTTATTTGGTATAGTAGAGGGTATTACAGAATGGTTACCTATAAGTAGTACAGGTCACTTACTTATTTTACAGAGTATGGTTGGGGAAATTATTTCCCACGACTTTATGGAAATGTTTGATGTTGTAATACAGCTTGGTGCAATTTTAGCCGTTGTTGTTATTTATTTCAATAAACTTAATCCATTTTCATCAAAGAAAACAGCTATAGAAAAACAGAACACAATAAATCTTTGGATAAAGGTTATAGTTGCTTGTCTTCCTGCTGCTGTTATTGGTTTGCTTTTAGATGATTGGCTTGATGCTCATTTATTTAAAACAAGTGTTGTTGCTGTAACTCTTATATTATATGGTATTGCATTCATCGTTGTAGAAGAAAGACACAGAGGAAAGAAGTTTAAATATAAGGACTTAAATACACTTCCTCTTTCTGTTGCTATTGGTATCGGTATGTTTCAGGTGTTAGCACTTGTACCAGGTACATCTCGTTCAGGTGCTACAATTCTTGGTGGTATGATTTTAGGTGCATCAAGATATGTTTCTGCCGAATTTACATTCTTCCTTGCTATACCGGTAATGTTTGGTGCTTCACTTTTAAAACTTGTTAAGTTCGGTTTAGCTTTTAGCTTTGGAGAATTTTTTGCACTTATACTTGGTATGGTAGTTTCATTTGTAGTTTCAATACTTGCAATCAAGTTCCTTATGAATTACATAAAGAAACACAACTTCAAGGTGTTCGGTATTTACAGAATTATACTTGGTATTGTTATTTTAGTTTTCTTTGCTATCTTTGGAAAATAAAATATAATTGTATATTTTCACCCTTATCAGTAAAAAATGATAAGGGTGATTTTTTATGGAAATTTTTAATAATATAAATAAAAATATTGAATATTTGGAAAATCTTTTTGAGGATTGTGGAGATGTTGTAAAACGAAAAATTCCTATAGGACATAACAAGGAAAGTAGTATTTATGTTATATATATTGATGATATGGTTAATAGAGAAACTATAGAAAATACAGTTCTCGAAAATCTTATGATTAATATAAGAATTGCACCTCCCAATAGAGATATTACAAATGAAAATGCTATGGAAATTTTAACAGATGGTGGTATTACTACAGCCGATTTAAAAGAATGTGAAAATATGGAAGATGCAGTTGATGAAGTGCTAGTAGGTAATACAGCTGTATTTTTTGATAATTCAAATAAGGCAATTATTATTTCGTCAAAGGGTTTTCCGAAGCGTTCTGTAGATAAGCCTGATACAGAGGCTGTTGTGCAAGGTCCACAGGAGGCATTTACAGAATCTGTAAGAACAAATACCGTTTTAGTGAGAAGAAGAGTGAAAACACCTCTTTTAAAGTGTAAATCCTTAAAATTGGGAAAGAAAACTAAAACGGATATTGCATTAATGTATATCGAGGGCACAGTAAAAAATTCCATCCTTAATTCTATAACAAAAAAACTAAATAAAATAAAAAATTTAGATGTTTTAGATAGTGGATATGTAGAACAAATGATTGAGGAAAACAAATATTCTCCATTTCCACAAGTTCAAATGACAGAAAGACCTGATAAGACAGCATCAGCATTATTAGAGGGTAGGGTGGCGGTTATAGTAGATACATCGCCTTTTGTTTTACTTTTGCCAACGATTTTAGCTAGTTTTTATCAATCTTCAGAGGATTATTATGAACGCTGGGAAATAATGAGTTTTATAAGAATTATAAGGTATATTTGTGGCTTTTTTGCTTTTTCTTTACCAGCACTTTATATAGCGATTACATTATTTCATCCGTCTATGATACCAACAGATTTGGCGTTAAAAATAAGTGGAAGTAGAGCACCTGTACCTATAAATACTGTGTTTGAAGTAGTATTGCTTGAACTTATATTTGAGGCTTTAAGGGAGGCTGGAATACGCTTGCCACAGGCAATAGGCAGTACATTGGGTATAGTAGGTGGTATTATTATTGGTCAAGCTGCTGTAGAGGCCGGCTTAATTAGTCCAATGGTCGTTATTATTGTTTCTCTTACAGGAATATGTAGCTTTGCTATACCAAATATTTCTTTAGTTTCAGCTTTTAGGCTTTTAAAATATTTTATGATTTTGCTTAGTAGTATTTTTGGTATGTTAGGCTTTGCAGTTGGAGTATTTATGGTATTAACTCACTTGTGTTCTTTAAAATCTTTTGGAAAAGCTTATGTATCGCCTTTTAATTCACAAAGTTTTAAATCAGTTTTTCAGGATACTGTATTTAGATTTCCTCTTGATAAAATGAAAGAAAGTTCTTATAAGGAGGAATAAATATGAAAAATAATAAAATATCTTACACACAATTACAGGCAATAGTTTTCTTAGAAATGATAGGTATGGAATCTATGATTTTGCCTAAAATAGGTGGAAATATATATACCATACTTATAATGTCAGTATTTACAGTGCTTTTTGTTGCAGTTTCTGGTTGGTTATTTAATAAATTTTCTTATATGAAATTGCAAGGAATTGCTGGAAAAATATTGCAGTTTTTATTTTCTGTTAAAATTGCTTTAGTTTTAGGATTGGCATTATATATATTCTCATTTTTTATAAAAGAGATAATATTAGAAAATTCAAAAATATGGGCAATAGGTATGATACTGTTGCTTGGGGCAGTATACTGTGCTATATCCGGAATTGAAACTGTTGGAAGAACAGCTGAAATAATGTTGCCATTTATTGCTATACCTTTAATATTTGCTATTTGCGTCGGAATAAAGAAAAT
>FR888444.1 GCA_000432155.1 Eubacterium sp. CAG:274 | reverse complement strand
ACAAATAACAATTACTACTGCTGTTAAAATAAGCATTTCATTCATTCTATTCCCCCTGTCTTATATTAAAAACTGTAGTTAAATACACTTCCTTTGTTCTAAATTTATTTTTAATAAACTTGAGGGCGTGAAGTCCTTCCTTATATTCAGAGAAAAATCCAAAAACAGTTGGTCCACTACCACTCATCATAGAACCAATAGCCCCATTATCAATCATAGCTTTTTTAATCTGCTCAATTACAGGATATTTTTCGCAAGTTACCGTTTCAAGAACATTAACCATATTGTCAGAAACAGCCTGTAAATCCCCTTTTTCAATATAGTCTATAATAGCCTTTGTGTCTGGGTGCTTATTTACCTTTTTAAGGTCTAACGCTCCAAAAACTGATGCTGTAGAAACACTTATTGGAGGCTTAGCCAAAAGTACATAACAGTTAGGGAAATTAGGGAGAACTGTCAACTTTTCTCCTATACCCTCTGCAAGAGCTGTACCTCTTAAAATACAGTATGGCACATCTGCACCAAAACTCTTGCCTATTTTCATAAGCTCTTCTTGTGAAATATTAAGTCTGAAAAGGTTGTTAATACCTACAAGAGTTGCTGCACAGTCACTACTGCCACCAGCAAGCCCTGCTGCCACAGGTATATTCTTTACAAGCTCTATTTCTATACCCTCTTTAATATTATATGTTTCTCTCATATATTCAGCAGCTCTATAAACTAAATTTCTGCTGTCACAAGGCAACCAAACTAAATTGCTTTTTAACTCTACTTTGCCAGTATTCGTCTTTTTAATATGCAAATTGTCACAAAGATTTACAGTTTGCATTATCATTTCCAACTCGTGGTATCCATTTTCCATTTTTCTAATGGCATCAAGAGTAATATTTATTTTTGCTCTTGCTCTTAATTTAATATCATCCATACACTTATACCTCCCAAAAAACATTTACATAGATTATATCAA
>FR888443.1 GCA_000432155.1 Eubacterium sp. CAG:274 | reverse complement strand
AAACTGGTTTATAATGCTAGGGATAGATATTTTAATACCTTTATTAATGATGTTGTTTGGGTGGCTGTTAAAGCATAAAACACCTAGAAAAAATGCCATATATGGTTACAGAACAAGTATGTCAATGAAAAATAATGACACTTGGGTATTTGCAAACAGGTATTGTGGAAAGCTATGGATAAAGTGTGGGTTAATTTTATTGTTTATTTCAGTTATTCTAATGTTAACTGTAATAGAGGCAAGTAGTGATACTGTGGATATTATGGCAACAATAATGTGCTTAATACAGTTAATTCCTTTAGTAGGGACAATATACCCAGTAGAAAAGGCTTTAAAAAATAATTTTGATGAAAAGGGCAATAGGAAATAGCTTTTGGTTGTTTATTACATATTTAGGAAGTAAAATTGGTAAAGTTGACTAATAAAAGTGGTAATTTAAAGAAGAAAGCCTTTTTTAATTGAATTATGCCTAAAATGGTGCTAAAATTAGTTTATCTATATAAAAGGAGGGTAATTTTTATGAAGAAATTTTTAGCTTTATTTTTAGCTTTAAGCTGTGTAATATCAATTACTGGCTGTAGTGAACAGGATAAAAAGTTTGTAGAAACTTTAAGACCAGTTCAAACAAACACAAGTACATCAACATCTACAGTAGATTTGAAATTTAATTATAAGGAATTTGAAAAAATTGTAGATGATATTGAAAGTTACAAAATTCCTGCTGACGGAGAGGAATACTGTTCAGAAGAAAGTTTAAATGATGAGTTGGAACAGAGCAAGCTTGTTGACAAAGACGGCAACATTTCAGTAAGTATGATTGCAAATACAAAATCTGACCCAACTAAAAATTATGCAGATGGGGATATATCCCTTTCAGTTGGTAGCGTATCTCTTAAATTAGGTAATGTGTATGTCAGAGGAAATGATATTTACTATTCAAGAGAGTATCTTCTTAATTCTTTAACATTAGGTGGATTATTAGTTGGTTCTAATGATACAGAATCTCTTAATGAAATAGATGAATTGAAAAACAATGTAAATAAAGCACTTAATGGCAAGAAATACATTAAGGTAAGTAGTGGTGTAAATCCTGGAACAGGTAACATAGTATCAAATTACGCATTAAATACTAGAAAAGAAAAGCAAATTGATGATTTTCTTACAATATTTAAGGACTTTAATTCTCTTTCTGTAAAGGAAACTGAAAATGGTGCAACTTTTGAACTTAATTCTGACAATTATTCTGCATTTATTACAAGAACTTGTGAGTATTTAAGAGCAAGAAAGGACAGTTATGAACAGCTTTTTGGTATTGAAAGTTCAAACTATGATGAAAGCGATGCATTCTTTGACGCAGTTATTGCTCTTGTAAACAATCATTCTTTCAATAACTTTATGGAAACAGCTGGTCTTAAATTTACAGTAAATGACACTGTAGGTAAGACAGACGATACCAATTACACAGATACTATTGAAGGTGTATTTGGTAAAGATGGTAATGACCCTATTGGAACATTAACTGCAAAGACTGAATATACATTAACAGATAATGTGACATTTGAAAACATAGACGAATCTGTTGATTATATGGATGTTATGTTAAGTCTTTTAGGTGTTAATACAGTAGAAGATGCAGAATAAAACTTTAATTATAAACAAGCCTCATTTCATTGGAAATGGGGCTATTTTTATAGTGAATCGGAAAGATAAATCCGATGGCTTG
>FR888442.1 GCA_000432155.1 Eubacterium sp. CAG:274 | reverse complement strand
TCCAAGCCTAAATATTCCTTGATGACCGATAGCGAAGAAGTACTGTGAAGGAAAGGTGAAAAGAACCCCGGGAGGGGAGTGAAAGAGAACCTGAAACCTTATGTTTACAAACAGTCGAAGTTTTTCGGAACGACGGCGTACTTTTTGTAGAACGGTCCGGCGAGTTGCAGTGACATGCGAGGTTAAGGAGTACAGCTCCGGAGCCGAAGGGAAACCAAGTCTTAACTGGGCGTCTAGTATGTTAATGCAGACCCGAAACCGGGTGACCTATCCATGGGCAGGTTGAAGTTACCGTAAAAGGTAATGGAGGACCGAACTCACATCTGTTGAAAAAGGTGGAGATGACCTGTGGATAGCGGAGAAATTCCAATCGAACTCGGAGATAGCTGGTTCTCCTCGAAATAGCTTTAGGGCTAGCCTTGAGGTAAAGTCTAATGGAGGTAAAGCACTGATTGGACGCGGGTCCCCAAAAGGATACCAACTTCTATCAAACTCAGAATGCCATATAGATATACTCAGGAGTCAGACTATGTGAGATAAGTTTCATAGTCAAAAGGGAAAGAGCCCAGACCGACAGCTAAGGTCCCAAAGTGTGTGTTAAGTGGAAAAGGATGT
>FR888441.1 GCA_000432155.1 Eubacterium sp. CAG:274 | reverse complement strand
TAAGGAAAGAGTGTATGCCAGAATATTACCAGACAAAAACAATATAAACTGGGCAGTAAATATGGGTTATGCAAAAGACCACATTATTGCCGAAGAAGGCCCTTTTTCATACGAAAGAAATGTAGAAGAAATAAAGAAATATAATATTAAATATCTTATAACAAAGGAATCAGGCAAAGCTGGTGGATTTGATGAAAAGCAGAGAGCCTGCAAAGATGCCAACTGTGTACTTATTGTAATTCCTAGACCGGAGGAAGATGGATATAGTGCTTCTGAAGTTTGGGAAATGGTAAAAGAGGAGTACACTAAAAAGACAATACATATTATAGGCGTAGGTATGGGAAATCCTAAAAATATGACAGTAGAGGCTGTAGAGGCTGTTGAAGATTGTCAGGTGCTTATAGGTGCTAATCGTCTTGTAGATGCTGTAAATAAAGGTAGAAAAGATATTTATTATGAATATAAGGCAGAGAAGATAAAGGAATTTATCGACACAACAGACTATCAGCACTATGGAATAATTTTTTCAGGTGATGTGTGTCTTTTCAGTGGTGCGACAGTGCTTTTGGACTTGCTTGATGGCTACAAAGTAAAGGTAATACAGGGCATATCCTCTGTAGCCTATCTTGCCTCAAGAATAGGTGTGCCATGGGCAGGCTGTAGAGTAGTTTCAGCTCATGGAAGAAATGTAGATATAGTAAGGGAAGTTGCTGAAAATGAGGGGATTTTTGTACTTACCGGAGGTAATGTAAAGCAAATATGTCAAACCCTTACAGAAAATGGATTAGGTACAGTCAAAATATGTGCCGGAGAAAAGTTGTCTTATCCTAGAGAAAAGATTACAGCCGGCTATGTAAAAGATTTCGTATCAAGAGAATTTGACCCCATTACAGTTCTTTATATGTGTAATGAAAACTATGGTATTTCTACGGAATTTGGTCTTAGTGACGATATGTTCTTTAGAGGAGAAATACCAATGACAAAGAGCGAGGTAAGGTCTGTTATTTTAAGTAAGTTACAGCTTAGAAATTCTGACATTGTATATGACATAGGCTCAGGAACAGGTTCGGTAACAGTAGAGTGTGGCAGACTTGCTCCAAAGGGTATGGTTTATTCTGTAGAGTGTAACGAAGATGCCTATGAGTTGACAGCTAAAAATGTTGAACACTTTGAACTTAAAAATGTAAGACAGTTTTTGGGACAGGGTAAAGACATTGTAGCAGATTTACCTAAGCCAAATTCAGTTTTTATAGGTGGTTCAAAGGGCGAACTTGAAGATATAATGGAACAGATTATAAATAAAGGCGTGGATATTCGCTTTGTTGTAAGTGCTATTACATTGGAAACCCTTACAAACACACTTATGTTTATGAAGACAAAAGGCTTTAAAAATACAGAGGTTGTACAGGTTTCTGTAAGTAAAGGCAATTTTGTAGGAAATAGTACAATGATGACAGCTCAAAATCCTATTTTCATTGTTTCTGGGGATTGGGAGGAATAATATTGAATATTGTATGGGATTCAGAAAATTACAAAAATGATTTTAACTTTGTGCCAGACTATGGAGAAAGTGTAACAGAGCTTTTGACTGTAGAAAAAGGTGGCAAGGTTATGGACTTAGGCTGTGGTACTGGAGCTTTGATACCAACTCTTGTCAATAAGGGATATGAAGTTACAGGGGTAGATGCCTCTGACAATATGCTTGAAATAGCAAGGAAAAATAATTCTGATGTTGAATTTATAAAAAAGGACGCCTCAAAACTGGATTTTTGTAACCAGTTTGACGGAGTTTTTTCAAATGCAGTTTTTCATTGGATTGATGACCAAAATGGGCTTTTAAAGGGTATAAATAATGCTTTAAAGACTGGTGGGCAGCTTGTATGCGAATTTGGTGGTAAAGGCTGTGCTGAAACTGTTCACAGTGAATTGGAAAGGCTTTTTGCCAAAAGAGGTTTAAAGTACAAAAGAACCTTTTATTTTCCAACTATAGGAGAATATATGCCATTGGTGGAGAAAAATGGTTTTAAGGTCACTTATGCTGTCCTTTTTGATAGAAAAACATATTTAAAAGGGGATTTAATTTCTTGGATAAATATGTTTGATAAAGCACCTTTTGAGGGTGTTGATGAAGAAATTGCCAAGGATATAAAGAAAGAGGCACAGGAGAATTTAAAAACTGTGCTTTGTGAAGACGGAAAATGGTTTGTGGACTATGTCCGTTTGCGTTTTAAAGGAGTAAAAGTATTATGAAAAAATTATTAGTTATAGCACTTGCTACTGCCTTATGCTTTACAACAGGTTGTGGCAAAAAACAGGATAAAAATTCAGCTGATGAATCTACAACAATAGAAACTTCAACAGAGGAAACAACTGACGAAACTTCAACAGAAACAGAAGAAACAACAGTTGAGGAAGAAACAAAGGCAAAGAATGTTGAAAACGAGGTAAATATTACTGTACAGTCTTCTCCTGAAACAAATAAGACAGTTAGTAAGGCCAATCAGAATAATACTCAAAAGCAACAGGTTGTTAAAGACGATTTTAAGCCTAATGCCTCTGGTTCTCCTTTACAGAATGTAAGTGGAGATGTTTACAAGGCTGTAAGTAATGATGTTCGTTCATATGCAAATGCCTCAGCTACATCTCAGAATGTTTCTAGCTTAAAGGCTAAGTCACAGGCACTTTGTAAACTTTCAAGTGATTCTAAATTTACACAGACAGGTTACGACCTTATATCTTCTAGTGCAGAATTGGCAAATATCAATAACTTGATTACAGCAAATTCTGACAAGGTTTCACAGGAAAATAAGGATTTGTACGCAAATGTAAAAGAGGACTTGTCAGTAAATGTTGAAATATTCTTGAATATGGATGATATTTCTACTGTTGATAACACAGCAGATTTTACTTGTAAAAATGAAATTTCAAAACTTTCTCAAAATATAAAATCAGAAATTGGAGAATAAAACTATGCCAAGGATAATGATAAGTGCAACAGGAACAAACTGTGGAAAAACCTCAATAGTCTGCGGTTTGCTTAAAATTTTAAAAGATAGAGGAATGAATGTTAAGGCATATAAATGTGGCCCTGACTATATTGACGGAATGTTCCATAAGGAAGTTCTCGGTGTTGAAAGTAGTAACTTAGATAGCTTTTTCTGTAATAAGGACCAGCTTTGTGCCCTTTTGGATAATGACAAGGACCTTAATGTAATTGAGGGTGGTATGGGCTTTTATGACGGTGTTGGCTTTGATGATAAAGGGAGTTGCTACGATATATCAAAGTTGACAAATACGCCGGTAGTTCTTGTTATAAATTGCAAGGGTATGAGTAGCTCTATTGGTGCAACATTAAGAGGCTTTATTGAGTACAGACAGGATAACCAGATTTTAGGTGTTATTTTTAACAGACTTTCTCCTAATCTTTTTGAGGGTTGTAAGGAAGTTGCACTTTCATTGGGTATAGTACCTTTAGGCTATATTCCGGATATTAAAGAGGGTCTTTTTGATAGCAGATATTTAGGTCTTGTTACACCGGAAAATATAGACGAGTTTAATGAAAAGATTGAACTTATTGCTATGTATATGAGCCAGTACATTGATGTAGACAGACTTTTAAAAGTTGCAAAGTGTGCTCCAAATAAATTAGTCTATGAAAAACCTGAAGTAGAGAAAAAGTACGATTGTGTAGTAGCTATTGCCAAAGATGAGGCTTTTTGTTTCAACTATGATGATAATGTAGATATGCTTAGAGAATTAGGCTGTACTGTCAAATTCTTTAGTCCTTTGGAAGATAGCCATATACCGGAAGATGCAGACGGTCTTATTCTTTCTGGTGGTTATCCTGAGCTTTATGCAAAGAAATTAAGCGAAAATACAGAGCTTATTGATGATATTAGATTAAAAATACAAAATGGTATGCCAACTATTGCTGAATGTGGTGGATTTATGTATTTACATAAGACTATTGAAGATGAGGCAGGCAGAATATATCCTATGGCCGGTATTATTGACGGAGAATGTAGCAAGGGCAAACGCCTTAATAAACATTTTGGCTATATTACAATGACAGCCTCAAGAGATAATGTTCTCTGTAAAAAGGGAGAACAGTTTACTGCTCACGAATTCCATTATTATAATAGTACAAATGACGGTCACGACTTTAAGGCTGTTAAGCCTGTTGGCGGTCGTAACTGGATTACAGGAAATACTACACCTACTTTCTATGGTGGTTTCCCTCATATTTACTTTAAGGGAAATGAAAAAGTAGTATATCAATTCCTTGATAAATGTAGTAATAAATAGTTAAAAGAATGCTTAAATTTTTGAAGGTTTTTCCTAAGAAAGTTTAAGCATTTTTTAGTCAAGACACAAATTAATAAAGTTAATATATTTTGAATAATTTTTGGGCTAAAACCTCTTTTATTTTGATGAATTTTGTGGTATACTATTCCTTGTAATGAGGTCTGATTTAATGTTACTCAATGTTAATGTGACTGTAACATAACTGTAACATTAATATGATAAAATAATATCATAGATAAGCGTGGATTATGGCTGGGCTAAGCTCCATAATTCTTTACATATTACTTTATTTTGATAGGAGGATACGGCAATGAAGCAGTTGTTTGGCAAATTTGCATGTTTAATGCTTTTAGTTATGGCTTGTTGCGTTGTTGCTCCAGTATCAGCTATGGCAGGTACAGGTGTTGATAATTTTAAGATTACAAGCGGTATAGATACAAGAAAGAGTTCTGAAATTACTTTTGATGCTACGAGAGTTATTTCCGGTACAGCAGAAAAGGGTGCTAAAATAGGTATTACTGTTTATGAACCTTATACTGTGAATGGTAAGACTTACTACAAACTTATTAGAACTTACAACATTACTGTAGGTTCAACAGGTATTTTTAGCCAGAGTATCAGCCTTAAAGAGGGTGCAAATTACTTGGTTGTTGCTGCTCGTAAGGACGGAAAGTATTCAGAAATTAGAACAACAATTAATCGCAAAGACAAGGTGCTTAAATCTGTTTTATCTCAGAGTATAGCAGTGCCTGGTCAGAGCAAGTGGTAAAACAGGGTTTTACAAAGGTGATTAAATGAAAAACACAGGCAAATTTTTAATGGTTGTTTTTTTAATGTGTTTAGCTATTTATCAGGCAGGAGAGTTATGGTTTGAGGATTTTTCAAGCCATAACTTTTTTTGGTTCGGGAATTTTTCATCTTCCTTTGATGCTAAAGATGTAGGGTATATTACAGATAGACTTATTGTCAATTTAGGCGATGGCAAAGTTGTGTGTAAACAAAGTGATATATACAATAAAAAGTATAAAAAGGATTTTGATACTGCTGTTGGAGAGGCTATGTCCAGAGGGGACTTTGTGGGACAGCAGGAGTTGGATTGGAACACTCTTTTGAAAAAGAGAGCGGTTTTTTATCAGTATTCTTTTAATTTAAAGGGGACAGATTCTGCCGATATTTTTAAGGCTACTGTAAAAGTTGATACATTAAACAAAATAACTGATTACAATACCATAATACTTCTTCCTACATCAGACGGAAGTGAAATGCAACTTATATTCTATAATACAGAAAAAAAGACCAATTCAGTATTCAATATGAAAAATAGTGATGTAATTTCAAGATGCTATGAAGATTCAGAATTGCTAGGCAAAGAGGAACAGAAGTTTAGCTATATTTCCACAGTTTTAAATGGCTTTACTATTTTTGACCAAAACATATTTATTCCGACTTGGGCAAATACAGATGCAAAGTATAATCAGCTTGAGCCTTATAACTATTTGGAGGAAAGTAACGGTGTTGAGAAAAATGCAGATGTATTTTTTGACAACCCTATTGGCAAAACAGTTACAAAGAGTAAGGGTGTAGAAACCTTTGGCGATGAAAGTACAGTTGTAAAGTATTATTCTTCAGGTGTTTTAGAATACTCTAACTACAAAGTAGAAACTGAAAGAGAAAATACATTTGCAAATAACTATATTTCAGCATTGTCTGTTTTGAAAAAAGATGCTTACTTGGATAATGAATTTTATTTGGATAGTTATACTGTAGATAATAATGGCAATTATACTTTCTACTTTAATTACAAAACAGAGGATTTAAAATTAAAGCCTACAGAAAGCCTTTCAAGTGAAATAGGTATGAATAGCTTTATAGAAATTACAGCGGTAAAAGGCAGAGTATCAAAGTATAAAAAATATGCTGTTTCTTACAAAAAAAGCAATTCTATTGCTACAGCATCTACAGACTATATAGGAGCTATTGATAAACTCTATAGCAAATTATACGGTAGTAATACTCCTAAGCCTGTATCTGATGTAGAACTTTGTTATTTGGCAAATGGAAAGACTGTAGATTTAAACTGGATAATAGACATAGATGGCGAAGAATATATTACAAGCACAAGGTAGGTGTTAAAATGGAGTGGAAAAAGGCTGTTAATTATACTATAGTGTTTCTCTTTTTTGTAAATGCCGTACTTTTTGGCTTGAATTTGTATAAAAAAAGCGATGTTACAGTTGGGCAAGGCAGACAAAATGATATAGTGGCTCTCCTCGGGAAAGACAATATTACTTTGGGTTGTAGCTTGCCTACAATGTATCCGGCTATGGCTTATATAGCTGCTGAAAGTTTTACATTTGACCCTCTTAAATTAAGAGATGTATTCTTTGCCGATAGCTCAAAGGTAATGAGAACTGATGATAAAAACAAAATAATATTTGCCTATAATAATGATGTTTTGACTATAGATAAGTCTGATGTACAATACATTAAAAAGTTAGATAAAGCTGTAACAGATGTTGATACTGCAAAAGGTATTGCCAATGAATATGTTTCAAACATTAATTCTCTTTTTGGTAAATACGATTATGCTTGTTCTTATGTCACTAAAGAGGGTATAAAGATTTGCTACTATGAAAAAGTAAATGGCTATGGCTTTTTTAATAATTATTTTACCGTAGTTTTTAATAAAGACGGTTCACAGGAAGTTGATTTCAGCTATAGAACAGTTGTAAAGCAAAATGGCAGTAAAAAGGATATTTTAGCGTCAGATGAGGCGGTTTTTGCTGTTATAAATCCTATTAAGGACAATAGAAATTCCAGTAAAAGCATTATACAAGATGTATCTTTAGGCTATTATGACAAGGATATTTTGACTGACGATGACTCTATATTGCCTTATTATAAAATTGTAGCAGACGGAAATACTTATTTTGTCAATGCTCGTACAGGCAGAGTTGATTAACTGTATTTTACAAAGCCTGAAATACAGTTAGCTATTACGGTATAAACAGCAAAATAAAAAAGGTTTTGTATATAGGTAGTGGTTTTGTTATATATGCTGAAAATCAGCCTATGTACTTGACAATAAAGGCTGTAAATGGTATCATAACTTATTGTGTATTAAAATTTGACATACTATTTAAAGTATGTGTTAATATCAGCAAATAAGGCTGTTTTTGTAGACAAAAGTGGTGTTAAAAAAATTTATAATTACTGATGTTGTTGTAAATTTTTGGATATTGTACTCTAAAGTGTTAATTTTGTTTGAAAAATTATTTTTTAGTGTTATAATATCATTGATGAATTTGAGTTTTTTAATTAACCTAGAGAGGTGTGTACTAAAGTAATGGAACGTTTAGTTGTCAGAGGCGGGCATCAGCTTAACGGTACGGTAACTATAAGTGGGGCAAAAAATGCTGTAGTTGCTATTATACCGGCTGCTATTCTTGCCGAGGGCGTTTGTGTTATAGACAATCTTCCTCGTATTGAGGATGTAAGGGCACTGGAGGATACTCTTACAAAGCTTGGTGCAGTTTGCGAGCTTATTGACGAGGGTACTCTTATGGTGGATTCCACTAATGTAAATAGCTATGAGGCTACCTTTGATTCTGTGCGTAAAATCAGAGCCTCTTATTATTTAATGGGTGCTTTACTTGCCCGTTTTAAAAGAGCAGATGTTGCATTGCCAGGTGGCTGTAACTTCGGCTCAAGACCTATTAATCTTCACTTAAAGGGCTTCAGAGCTTTAGGTGCGGAAGTTGAAGAAGATTTTGAAAATGGTATTGTTCGTATTAAAGCAGATAAACTTGTAGGTACTAACATATTCTTAGATACAGCATCTGTTGGTGCAACAATCAATATTATGATTGCTGCTACTAAGGCAGAGGGTGTTACAACTATTGAGAATGCTGCTAAAGAACCTCATATTGTTGATACTGCCAACTTCCTTAATATGATTGGCTGTAATGTAAAGGGTGCAGGTACTGATGTAATCAGAATTACAGGTACTCCAGACCTTCATGGTGCTGAATATATGATTATTCCGGACCAGATTGAAGCTGGTACATATATGATTGCTGCTGCTATTGCTGGCGGTAAGGTTAAGGTAGATAATATTATACCTAAGCATATGGACTCTCTTTCTGCTAAGCTTAAAGAAATGGGCTGTCAGATTGAAGAAGGCGATGATTACATTGAAGTTACTTCTTCAGGTAATCTTGTTGCTACAAATGTTAAGACAAATGTTTACCCAGGTTTCCCAACTGATTTACAGCCACAGATGGCTGCTGTACTTTGCAAGGCAAAGGGTACAAGCACTTTAGTTGAAACTGTTTGGGAAAATAGATTCCAGTATGTAGAACAGCTTAAAAAGTTTGGCTGTAGTATGGAAATTAATGCTGACGGTAGAATTGCTACTATTGACGGAGTTGACACTTTAAAGGGTGCAGATGTTCTTGCTACTGACCTTAGAGCTGGTGCAGCAATGGTTATTGCTGGTCTTGCAGCTGAGGGCGAAACAAGAATTGGCAATATCCGTTTTATCGACAGAGGTTACGAACAGATTGAGTATAAACTTAGAGCATTAGGTGCGGATATTGAAAGGGTAGTTGACTAATGAGTTTACGCTTTGCCACCATTGCCAGTTCTAGTAGTGGTAATTGTGTGTATGTTGGTACAGAAAATACAAATATACTTATTGATGCTGGTTTAAGTGGTAAAAAAGTAGAGGAGGGTCTTTCTTCTCTTGGTCTTACAGGCAACGATATTGATGGAATATTCGTTACCCACGAACATAGCGACCATGTTAAGGGTATAGGAGTTCTTTCTCGTAGATACAATATTCCTATTTTTGCCACAGAGGGTACTTGGGGCAATATGCCGTCTTCCATAGGACAGATTAGACCTAATCTTATGAAAGATATATACGCCGAAGAATATTGTGCATTTAACGACCTTACAATAAAGCCTTTTGAAATACCTCACGATGCAGCACAGCCAGTAGGCTATACTGTCGGAGTTAATAATACTAAGATTACTATTGCCACAGATATTGGGCATATTTCGGATACTGTCTTGGAAAATGTAAAGGGTTCTTCCCTTGTGCTTTTAGAGGCAAATCACGATGTAGAAATGCTCCAGTATGGCGGTTACCCACAGAGTTTAAAAAGTAGAATATTGTCTGACTTTGGGCATTTAAGTAATGTAAATGCCGGCAGACTTTTAGATACAGTTATTGATAGTTCAGTAAAGTATGTGTTTTTAGGACATTTAAGCAAGGAAAATAATACTCCTCGTCTTGCCTATGACACAGTCAGTAAAATACTTACGGATAATGGGGCAGTTATTGGTGGAGATTTTAATATGTGGGTTGCTCCTCCGGAGGGAGTAAAAAGAAAAATTGAACTTGTATAAATAATATAAATGCGAGAAATCCTAGTGTTTCTCGCATTAAATTTTTGGGAAGATTGAATTTATGAAGATTACTATTGCTTGTGTTGGAAAAATAAAAGAAAAATATTTTGTAAATGCTATTGAAGAATATTCAAAACGCCTTAGCCGTTATGTAACTCTCAATATTGCAGAAGTTCCCGATGAAAAAGCTCCTGAAAATATGAGCCTTGCCCAAATGGAACAGGTTAAAAATATAGAGGGTCAAAGGCTTATGAAAGTCTTTAAAGATAGCTATGTTGTGGCACTTGCTATAAACGGAAAATCTCTTACAAGTGAGGGGTTAGCTGATTTTATTACCCAAACTACTTTAAAGGGCGTAAGCCATATTACATTTGTAATAGGCGGTTCTCTTGGTCTTAGTGATGAAGTGTTAAATAGAGCAGATTATAAACTTAGTTTTTCTGCTATGACTTTCCCTCATCAGCTTATGAGGGTAATACTTTTGGAGCAAATTTATAGGGCAAATAGAATAATCAAAAATGAGCCTTATCATAAGTAATAGCATTAAGCTGAAAGTATATAGAAGTGCTTTCGGCTTTTTTGTTGTGAATATATAAATTTTGTTGAAATAGGGGTTTGTCCACGCCTACAAAGGGCGTTGACCCTTGACCCCATAAGCCTTTAAAAAGGCTTAACCTAA
>FR888440.1 GCA_000432155.1 Eubacterium sp. CAG:274 | reverse complement strand
TTAACCTTCCAGCACCGGGCAGGCGTCAGCCCATATACATCACCTTACGGTTTCGCATAGACCTATGTTTTTGCTAAACAGTCGCTTGAGCCTCTTTTCTGTGACCAACTTGCGTTGGCTCCCCTTATCCCTAAGTTACGGGGTCATTTTGCCGAGTTCCTTAACAACACTTCTCCCGTCGGTCTGTGGATTTTCTCCTCGTCTACCTGTGTCGGTTTGCGGTACGGGTACGTATAACGCAATAGCGGCTTTTCTTGACAGTGTGGATTCAGAAACTTCGCTACTTTTCTTCGCTCCCATTCGTACTTCAGCTAATAGTGACGGATTTGCCTATCACTCACACCTTTGTACTTAGCCGGATTTTTCCATTCTCCGGTTTTCCTATCCTCCTGCGTCCCCACAGTTCTGATTATACGTAGTACAGGAATTTCTACCTGTTGTCCATCGATTACGGCTCTCGCCCTCACCTTAGGTCCCGACTTACCCTGAGCAGATCAGCTTTACCCAGGAAACCTTAGACATTCGACCTATATGATTCTCACATATATCTCGCTACTCATTCCGGCATTCTCTCTTCTGTTTCGTCCACACTCTCTTTCAATTGTGCTTCATCCTTACAGAATGCTCCTCTACCAATTACCATAGGTAATTCCGTAGCTTCGGTGGTGTGTTTTAGCCCCGGACATTTTCGGCGCTAGACCTCTCGACTAGTGAGCTGTTACGCACTCTTTAAATGAGTGGCTGCTTCTGAGCCAACATCCTAGTTGTCTTAGAAACCTAACATCCTTTTCCACTTAACACACACTTTGGGACCTTAG
>FR888439.1 GCA_000432155.1 Eubacterium sp. CAG:274 | reverse complement strand
ATCCGGCACTTGCGCAGGGTGTCGGATAGGTCGGGCTTTATTCTTCGGGCAAGTCAATCTTGCCTACAAAGCTGTAATAAATATCAATGCGCTGGCGGCGTACTTCGTTCTCGTCATACTCACATTCATAAACAACGATTTTCTCCACCATTTCACGCAAAAGAGTGTGTGTCAGTTCTTCGATAGAAAGGTACTTGCGGACAACGCTCATAAACTTTTCAGCGTTTACCGTGGCTTCCTGTGCCTTGTCCAGCTCGCCCTGCAAAGCGGCGGCTCTGTCTTTCAGTTCCCGCTGCTCGGCTTCGTAGTCTGCGGACATTTCCATAAAACGCTCATCACTGATTTTCCCGTTTACATTGTCCTCATACAGACGTTTGATATAGCGGGAAAGTTCTGCAATGCGGCTCTGCACCTGTTCAAGCTGCTTGGCTGCCGCCGCCAGCTTCCGCTTGCCGCCCATTTCATTCTGCTGGATAAGCAGCTTCACGAACCGGGCTTCGTGCTTCTGTGCATAGGCGGTCACTTTCCGCAGATTGTCCAGCACACCCGCCGTCAAAAGGTCGGTGCGAATGAAGTGCGCCGTACAGTCGGCGGTGCGCTTCTTATAGCTGCCGCAGATGTAGCAATCCTGCTTTCTCTTGTCGGTCTGATACCGCTGCTGGTACATCACATGACCGCAGTCGGCGCAGAACAGCAAGCCGGAGAACAAGCCCACATCATCGTAGCGGTTGGGGCGTTTGCGCTGCTTGCGTAACTCCTGCACCCGTTCCCATGTCTGCAAGTCGATGATTGGCTCATGGTGGTTCTCGAAAATCGCCTGTTTCTCAATGGGATTGTCTATGCTGTGCTTCATCTTGTAGGACGGTTTTTCCGTCTTGAAGTTCACAAGACAGCCTGTGTACTCCCGGTTTTCCAGAAGATGAACAACAGTATTGGTCGCCCACTTACATTCATAGCCGGGGTGGTAGCGGCGTGTGCTGCCTGTGCGCTGGTATTCCAGCGTCCCCGGCGTGGGGATTTGCTGCTCGGTCAGCATACGGGCTATCTTGGTAGGCCCGTTTCCGGCAAGGCAAAGCTGGTAAATCTGCTTGACTACCGGGGCGGCTTCCTCGTCAATGATGAAATTCTCGTCATCGTCCATGAGGTAGCCGTACACGGGCTTGCTGGTAACAGGCTTTCCGCTTAGACCTTTTGCTTTCTTAACTGCCTTGATTTTTTTGCTCGTATCTCTCACCATCCATTCGTTGAAAAGATTACGCAGCGGGGTAAAATCGTTGTCGCCCATTGCGCTGTCCACTCCGTCATTGATAGCGATAAAGCGGACGCCTTTCTGTGGGAAAAGCATTTCTGTGTACATTCCCACTTGGAGATAATTTCGCCCTAAACGTGACATATCCTTGACTATGACTGTGCCGACTTTTCCGGCTTCAATGTCTGCAAGCATGGCTTGAAACCCGGGTCTTTGGAAGTTCGCACCACTATAACCATCGTCCGTGTACCAGCAGAGATTGGTAAAGCCGTTCTGCTTGGCGTAGGTTTCTAAAATGCGCTTTTGGTTGGATATAGAGTTGCTCTCCCCCTGCAATTCATCTTCATGGGATAATCTCGGATAAAGGGCGGTAATAAGGTTTTGGGTTGTCTGTCTTAACATGGTTTCCTCCGTTTCTGACAGCCAGCCCCACTATTCCGTACTTCGATTGTACCACATGGCGGGGCGGCGTGTATAGCGGCAAAATGTGAAAAATGCTTCTTTACCGCCCGTCATATTGCCGATTTTTGTGTAGCAGCTTCCGCTTCCAGCACCTTAGCCATTTTGTCGGCTGCGGTTTCCGTGGCACTCTGCTTGAAAAAGCCGGACACCACAAGAACAGAGTTCCCTATGCGGATTTCCGTCACGCAGTCGGCGGGTGCGGTGCTTTTCATGCTGTGTTTGATATGCTCTTTTTTATCGGTCATAGGCAAACTCCTTTCAATCGTTCATCAGCTTTTTCAGCCGTTCCATTTTCTCCTGTGCCTTTTCCCTGCGGAAATTCACGCCGGAGCAGCAGACAGGGGTACACATCTCTGTTACCCGGTCATAAATCCGCTTGTGGGCTGTGTCCGGGGGATTGTTCAGCTCGTCAAGGCTTAGATTGGTCGTGACGATCAGCGGCTTTTCGCTTCGGTAACGACTGTCAATCACATTGTAGACCTGCTCTAAGCCGTACTCTGTTCCACGCTCCATTCCAAAATCATCAAGAATAAGCAGCGGATAGCGGCAGAGCTTGGAAATATATTCGTTCCTGCCCTCAAAGGTGGCGGCAAGGTCATTGAGGACAGCGGCGAAGTTCGTCATTTTTACGGAGATTTCCTGCTCCATGAGGGCGTTTGCAATGCACCCGGCAAGGTAGCTTTTGCCTGTGCCGACGCTGCCCCAGAGCAGATAGCCGATGTTCCCGGCTTTCATGTCCTCCCAATGCTCCACATAGAAACGGGCGGTTTTCATCTGCGGGTTTCTGCCGTTGTCATTGGCAAAAGTCCATTCCCGCATAGCCGGGTCGGTAAAGCCCAGGCGTTTCAGTTCTTCTACCTTGTCCCGGTGCTTTCTCTGCTGTTCGGCGGCTTCACGCTCCATGCGCTGCGCCCGCTGGCAGTCACACTCTGCCGGGTGTCGGTCACGCCCGAACAGGGCAACCTTATCAGCCGGAAAATAGGCTTCTTTCGGTGTCCGGCACTTGCCGCAGTAGAGTAGACCGTCCTCACCTGTGTAGTCCTCCGGCTCGGCGGTGGCTGCTGGTATCTGTAAACTCATATCTTCAAAAGCTGGTTTCATAGACTTTCTCCCTCCTTGTAGCTGTAATCGGGTATGCCCTTTTTCGGGGCAGCTTTAGCGGTATCGTCAGCCGCCCATCTGCGGATAGTGGCGGCATGGTTCTTGTATTTCCTCCCGGTAGAAGCGATATAGCCGGATAGCCGGTCAATGTAATACTCCCATTTGTCGGGCAGTTCTGCTTTCAGTTCAGAAAGCTCTGTATCTGTCAAAATCACATTTTTATATCTGCCGTAAGCTGCGGGGGCGGCTCGTCCCGGTTTTAACTCTCTCTCTTTTTCTATCTCTATATCTATCTCTTTCTTTATCTCTATCTCTGGTGGACAAATGTCCGCTTTTGCTTCGGACACTTGTCCACTAAGCCGTTTTTGCTCTGAAATCTTCATTCTTGCCCTGCGCTTACGCTCCCCCTCGGTAGAGGACTGACCGATGAAAAGCTCGATATTGCTCATATACAAAGCCCCGTTGTCCAGCGGTTCAACAAGCCCCAGTTTCATAAAGATTTGCAAAGCCCTCTCGACTGTGCCGACCTGCTGGCGGGTAATGGTGGCTATCATTTGGGCGGTGTAGGGGATATTTTCGTCAAGCTGCAAAGTGCCGCCGTATTTCAGCGATTTTAAGTACAGCTTCAAGAGGATATTGGAATACAGCATACCGTCCTGCATACTTTCCAGCAGCACGATAGCGTCATCGTCAAAATAGCTTTCTTTCAGTTTGAGGTAATAATATTTGCGGTTATCTGACATAATCTTGGTTCTCCTTATCTGTGGGGCGGGCTTTCCATCTCTTTGAATAATACCGGGGGCAGAGTACCACGATAGCCCTAAAACTCTGCTTGCAGTCATGGGTACAGCCCCGGCAAAGGGCATTGAAAGTAATGCGGTTTCGCTCATTGAGGAAGAACGCCCATTCCAGCCGCCGCTTCTTGCTCATTCTCGGCATGAAAAAACGCTCCTTTCTTCGGTTTGGTCGGGTATGAGGGGACAGGGGCAAAATCTGTATGTTCCCGGTGCCATTTTCGGGAAAAATCTGCCCTGTAAGCCCCGTTGGAAAGGTCAGGGGTATTGCGGATAGGGTATGGCATACCCCCCTGCCTTTTGTATGGTTTCGGTATCATTTCGGGGCGGTTTTTAACGCTCCTGTTCATGCTTTTTCTGTCGGCTCGGTGTGCCGTGTAGTATCTGCTCTGCGTTCCGTTTGGCGGTGGCAAGCTGCTCATACTCGGCTTTTGCGGTGCGGTAGGTGTTGTAAGCTGCGTTTTTCTCGGAAATGAGGGCTTCAATCTCCGTATTCAGCTTGGAAGTGGCGGGCAGCTTCTTTCCCGGTGCAAGCACCTTTAGCTGGCGCAGGGCAGCTTCATAGATGATAAATTCCGCTTCGTGGGACTGGCGGTAGTTCTCCGCTTTTCTGCCGGACAGCTTTTTATGAGCGTCAATGGTGGGGCGGGTGCGG
>FR888438.1 GCA_000432155.1 Eubacterium sp. CAG:274 | reverse complement strand
CCCATTGTTGTAATAGTCTTTTACTTGTAGCAGGATTCTTTTTTAATGTATTATGTCCTAACAGCCACCCAAACAACATCATTAATAAATGTATTAAAATATCTATCCCTAGCATTATAAACCAGTTTTTCATACTATCACCCCACTTATTGACATTATACTACTTTTATAGGATAATACTATAAAAAATAGGAGGTTATCTATGATAAACAATAAACCTGTTGTAGCTTTTGTTTGTATGCATAACTCTTGTCGTAGCCAAATTGCCGAGGCTTTAGGAAAACATCTTGCGTCTGATATTTTCTATAGTTGTTCTGCCGGTACAGAAACAAAACCTCAGATAAATCAAGATGCCGTAAGGTTAGTAGAAGAAATGTACCCAATATCTATGAAAAATCAATATTCAAAGTTAATTGAAAATATTCCGACACCTGATATAGTTATTACTATGGGTTGTAATGTAAAATGCCCTGTATTGCCTTGTAAACATAGAGAGGATTGGGGACTTGAAGACCCTACTGGCAAAAGTGACAATGAATTTATTAATGTAATCCAAACTATCGAAAATAAGATACTTGATTTATCACATAGAATAAAAAATAATATAATTTAATTTAGTTAAAAAAGAAAGCCCTTTTCCAAGAGCTTTCTTTTTATATATTAGGGTATAACTTAACTAAATCTTTATCAGTAATTTTTCTTAAAACTCTACAAGGATTTCCCACAGCAATCACACCCTCCGGAATATCCTTATTTACAACACTTCCTGCACCAATTATACTGCCCTCTCCAATAGTCACACCTCCACATACCGTAGAGTTTGCACCAATCCATACATTATCCTCTATATTAATAGGCTTTGATGTGCCAATGCCCTCAGCTCTTTGGCTGGGATGAATTGCGTGTCCAGAACAGGCTATACACACTCCAGGAGCAATAAATACACCTTTTCCTATATTGACAGGAGAAGTGTCCAATATAACACAATTATAGTTAATAAAGGCAAATCCCTTAGTATGTATATTAAATCCATAGTCACATCTGAAAGACGGCTCTATAAACACCAAGGGATTGTAAGTACCTAATAATTCCTTTAAAATCCTGCTTCTTTCCTCTTTTTCTTCCGGACTTGTTCTGTTATACTCCCAACATAATTTCTTAGCTTTTTGCTGTAATTCCATAGGCATATCGGTATGCCTAGAACAATAGTCTATCTTTTGTTTCATTATTTCTGTAAAATCCATATTTCTTCTTTACCTTTCTTAATTTTAAGAAATAGCATATTTCCCTTATCCATTATCTCATAACTATTAATCCTATACCTTTATTATTTTCCACACATTTACCCTTAATTTAATGATAACATAAATTAAAAGGCAATTTATAACTTTTTACATAAAACTTAAAATATTGGCTATATACTGCCATTTTTGCATATAAAAAAGCAAATCTGTGGATAATATCCATTGTTTAATAGAGAATATTATAGCTACTAAATAGTCAAATCCTAAAAATCATCCAAAAAAATAAAGCGTAAAAAGAATAATATCAAAAATTTATCCGTAACTTGATTAGTAGTCCCCTTTTTTTAATTTTTTTTGCAGGAGAATTCTCTGTAATAGGCTTAAATACTGGTCTTACAAGAGAAATTCATAAGTCCCTCGTTAGTCCCTCAAATTTATAATAAACATAGCAAAATCACAATAATCACAAATATTTTTTATTATAATGTCAGTATTATCAAAAACAAAAAAGCCTTGAAACACTAGCAAATACTAGGCTTACAAGACTTTCTAAAAAATTTATTTACAAATAAAAAAAATGAGACACTCGGGATTCGAACCCGAGACCCCTTGATTAAAAGTCAAGTGCTCTAGCCGACTGAGCTAGTGTCCCATAAGGGTGGATAGTGGGATTCGAACCCACGGCCTCCAGAGCCACAATCTGGCGCGCTAACCAACTGCGCTATACCCACCATATATATAAAAAAAGATGTATCAGACAGGATTCGAACCTGCGACCCACGGCTTAGAAGGCCGTTGCTCTATCCAGCTGAGCTACTGATACATATAATGCCGATATTCGATTTTATCTTACAATAAATAAAACCGACAGTTTTACCCTCGGCTACTGGACTTACTAAAAAAGTAAGAGTCGGGGTGACAGGATTCGAACCTGCGACCTCCTGATCCCAAATCAGGCGCGCTAGCCAAGCTACGCTACACCCCGTTATATGAAAAAATAGTGACCCGTAGGAGAATCGAACTCCTATCTCAGCCGTGAAAGGGCCGTGTCTTAACCGTTTGACCAACGGGCCATAAATTTATATTCACACTAGCTCTCGCTATGGGAATAGTTCAATCTACTAATGTCACCAAATGTTTAATTTATAGTAGAACTCCCCGAGTAGGATTCGAACCTACGACCCTCCGGTTAACAGCCGGATGCTCTACCGCTGAGCTATCGAGGATCATTAAATTTGAATCTACCTTGAAAATTAAAACTGAATTCAAACACTTGACATAACCGTCAAACTTTGTAACGTCTCTGCATCGTAGCTCGTGCTTCTCGTTACTCTTTGGTCAAGCCCT
>FR888437.1 GCA_000432155.1 Eubacterium sp. CAG:274 | reverse complement strand
CTATAGATAAAATATTGAGAATTTTCTGTTTCTCTTTCATAAAAATCCCCCCTCTTGTTTGCACTTTTCTCTTTAAGTTAATTATAATTCAAATAAAAAATTCTGTAAAGTGTAAAATAAAAAAATGGACCGCCAAAATGACAGTCCAAAATCGGAAGTTATTCACTTTCTTTGTTTTCTAAATCCTCATTTTCCACAGGTTCTTCGTCAGTATTGTTAACAACTTCTGTAGTGTTATTATCTGATTGTGGAGAACTTGCTTTTAAAGTATTTTCATAGTCCTTTTTTACAACTCCAAGGTATACAGTGAAGATAATAAATACAATAGAACTTACTGTACATACAAAGCCTATGCCACTAAATAATACATAGAATATTATTTTAATAGCAGAAAATACACTTATGATACAAGCTAAAACAAAAGGTACTTTTGATTTTTCAGGCTTTTTGCTGGCACGAAGTCCTAAAGCACCAGTAAATATAACAAGGAATTTTGTAAATATAGTCCATACAATAGCTATTATAAGCATTACAGCAAATACTACACTTAAATTTTGTACATCAGAGCCTGAAACCTTGCTCATTGAAAAATCTTTATTTACATTGAAATCAGTTCCATTGTAGCTAAAGTGTATGCCCTTGTCTATATGTTTTGAATCTGGTATAGGCTTAAATCCATTATCGTTTTCGGTGCCATTTTCAGAAAAAGTATTGTTATATGTATCTGGGGTTACATTTTCAGAAAAAGCATTGTTTATAGTATTGGCAACTTCATTTGAAAGGTTTATATCCTTAGCACATACAAATGTTAAAATTAATAACAATGTAAGTAGTAAAATTTTAAAGGCTAAAGCCATAGAGTTCCAAATAATTGTAAAGTAAGAAAGAAACTTTAATATTTTTTGATTTTTTTCCATATAAATCCCTCCTCATACAATAATCATATGATTTATAGGTACAGTATACTCCAAATGTAGGTAGGTGTAAAGTTTATTTGTATTATAAAAATATTAAAAAAATCCAACTTTTTCCTTTAATTTTCGTTGTTATAAGAAATTTTAACACCGTATGCACAACGGGTATATAGACCTAATAATATAATAGGTACTACATTG